>NZ_DAOKYX010000002.1:163290-182326 GCF_035325945.1 Parvibaculum sp. | reverse complement strand
CCGCTGATGACGCTTCGCGGATCGACGGCCTTCGCTCCCTTTCTGATTTCAAAATGCACCTGCGGCGAGGTCACGCTGCCCGTGCTGCCGGACAGCGAAATCGTCTGCCCCTTCGTCACCGTGTCGCCGCGCTTCACCAGCAGCTTGCTGTTATGCGCATAGGCCGTCATCCAGCCATTGGCGTGGCGGACGAGCAGAAGATTGCCATAGCCCTTCAGCTCGTTGCCCGCATAGGCGACGACGCCGCTCTGGGCGGCTCGCACGGGCGTTCCGGCCGGAACGGCGATGTTGACGCCATCATTGTGAAGGCCGTTTTCCTTGGCGCCGAAGGCGGAAATGATCTTCACCGTCGTTGTCGGCCAGATGAATTCGCCGGAAGGCACGGGGGGCGGCGGCAGAGCCTGCTTCGGCTGCATGGATACGGGCTGTGGGCTCGGCTGGGCGGCACCGCCCGCCACCTCCGGACGGCGCATCGGCACGACCGGGCTCGCGCCCTCCGTCTCGGCCGAGGCAACCTGCCTGTTGACCTGCGAAGGAAGCTGCAACCGCTCGCCCACCCTGATCTTGTAGGGTGGCGCGATGTGGTTGGCGCTTGTCAGCGTCGCCATGTCGACGCCATAGCTGCGCGAAATGCTGTAGACCGTGTCGCCCCTCTGGACCACATGGTAACGCGCCGTGGGAATGACGAGCCGCTGCCCGGATTTCAGCGCATAAGGCGGTTCGAGATTGTTGGCGTCGATGAGAGAGCGGAGCGGGATGTTCTGCTCGCGCGAGACCTTGTAGAGCGTGTCGCCGGGCCGGACGATGTAGGTTCCGCCTCGCCCCGGCGGCGAAAGGGGCGTCGTTTCGATCTGCCGGGCCTGTCCCGGACCGCCTTCCCACCAGGGCTTTTCGGATGAACAGGCCGCAAGCGTCAGCGCAAGCGCCAGACCGGCGATCAGCCGCGCCGCGTCTCTCCCCGCTCGATGCCGCATCCTCTGTCGCATGGACCTCGCTTGCCGCCCTCGCCCGGTGCCCGCCGGGAGACCTCCCATCGGGTCAGGATTCCCGCGCCACGCCTTCGACCAGCGGAACGAATCGCACCGGCATGAGTTCCTCCCGCTGCACACCTTCCTCTGTCCGCTCGATCCGCACAAGGTTCTGCTCGCCCCGTCCGCCCGGCGCGCCGACAGGCACGATCATCAGCCCGCCCACCTTCAATTGCTCCATGAGCTTAAGCGGAACGGAAGCCGCCGCCGCCGTCACGATGATTCGGTCGAAGGGCGCCTGTTCCGTCCAGCCCTCGGCGCCATCTCCGACCTTGGCTGTGATGTTGTGGAGATGAAGTTCCTCGAAGCGCTTCACCGCGTCCCTGAGCAGCGTGCGGTAGCGCTCGATCGTATAGACGCGCCGGCAGAGCCTGGAGAGCACCGCCGCCTGATAGCCCGAGCCCGTGCCGACTTCGAGAACCTTCATCCGGTCGGTCACATGAAGCTGCTCGGTCATATAGGCGACGATGAAGGGCTGGCTGATCGTCTGCCCGCATTCGATCGGCAGCGCGTGGTCCTCATAAGCCTGCTTGCGGAAAGAGGCGTTGATGAAGCCCTCGCGCGGAATACGCTCGATCGCGTTGAGCACGCGCTTGTCGCGGATGCCCTGCCGCCTCAGTGACATGATGAGTTCGATCTTCGCCTGATCGATCTCATCCATGGGTGCCTCATCGCTCATGCGCCACCCATCTGTCCCCTAGAGATTTCCAAGCGCGGCAACGAGCGCGCTGCGCGTGCGCGCATGCGTCAGGTTCATGTGGAGCGGGCTCACCGAGATCATGCCGTTATAAATGGCGTGAAGGTCCGTCCCCTCGGACGGATTGCTCAGTATGCGTTCAAATCCGAGCCAGTAATAAGGATTGGCGCGCGCGTCGATACGCTCCTCGACACGGACGAGCGATTGGTCGCGCTTGCCCTGCGCCGTGACCTGGATGCCCTTGACGGCCTGCGGCAGCACATCAGGAAAGTTGATGTTGATGAGAACGTCCTTGGGCCATCCCGCGGCAACGAGCTTGCGGATGATGTCGGGCGCGTGATGCTCGGCGGTCGACCATTTGACGGCGCGATTCTCGCCGAAGCCGAAAGCCTGGCTGAGCGCGATCGAGGGAATGCCGAGCAGCGTGCCTTCCATCGCCGCCGCGATGGTGCCCGAATAGGTCACGTCATCGGCAACGTTCTGGCCGCGATTGACGCCGGAGAGAATGAGGTCCGGCGCGCCGTCCTTCATGATGTGCCGCACAGCCATCAGCACGCTGTCGGAGGGTGTCCCCTTGATCGCGAATTTGCGCGGGCTCAGACGGCGGACGCGAATGGGATTGGAAAGCGAGAGCGAATGGGCCGAGCCGCTCTGCTCCTCTTCCGGCGAGGCGACCCAGACATCGCTCGAAAGCTGCTGCGCGATCCGCGTCAGCACCTGAAGGCCGGGCGCGTTGATGCCGTCGTCATTGGTGACGAGAATGCGCATGCCCGGTTTCGCGCGCGAAGCTCTGGAACCCGCCTTGACCTTAGCCATTTGCAGCAATCACTTCCTGCCCGCCCATATAGGGCTTGAGCGCGGCGGGAACGGCGATGGAGCCATCCGCCTGCTGATAATTTTCGAGAATGGCGATGAGCGTGCGGCCGACCGCAAGCCCCGAGCCGTTGAGCGTGTTGACGAAGCGCGTGGTCTTGCTTCCCGCAGGCTTGTAGCGGGCCTGCATGCGCCGTGCCTGAAAATCGCCGCAGACTGAGCATGACGAGATTTCGCGGAAGGCGCCCTGTCCCGGCAGCCAGACCTCGATGTCATAGGTCTTGCGGGACGAAAATCCCATGTCGCCCGTCGAGAGCGTGACGACGCGATAGTGAAGATCGAGCGCCTTCAGCACGCCCTCGGCGCAGGCGAGCATCCGCTCGTGCTCCTCATCCGCCTGTTCGGGCGTCGTGACCGAGACAAGCTCGACCTTGGAGAACTGGTGCATCCGGATCATGCCGCGCGTATCACGGCCCGCCGATCCCGCTTCGGCGCGGAAGCACGGCGTCCAGGCGGTCAGGCGGAGCGGCAGCTCCTCTTCCGAAAGGATGCTCTCGCGCACGAGATTGGTGAGCGAGACTTCGGCGGTCGGAATGAGCCAGTATTTGTCCTGCTCGGAAACGCTCTGCCCCTTATAGACCGCGAACTGATCGTCGGCGAATTTCGGCAGTTGCGCCGTGCCGAACATGGTCTGGTCCTTGACCAGCAAGGGCGGGTTCACTTCCGTATAGCCGAACTCGCGCGTGTGAAGATCGAGCATGAAATTGGCGATCGCCCGCTCGAGCCGCGCGAGCAAGCCCTTGAGCACGACGAAGCGCGCGCCCGAAAGTTTCGCCGCCGTCTCGAAATCCATGAGTCCGAGCGCCTCGCCGAGATCGAAATGCTCCCTGGGCGTGAAATTCATCGCCCGCGGGCTGCCATGCCGGCGATATTCCACATTGGCCGTTTCATCGGGGCCGACCGGCACCGTCTCATAGGGAATGTTCGGGATCGCAGCGAGTTCGGTTTCAAGCTCGGCGGTGACGGCGCGCTCGTCTTCCTCGCCAGCCTGGATCTTCGCCTTCAGATGCGCGACCTCGTCCATGAGCTTCTGGGCAAGGGCCTCGTCCTTCTTCGCCTTGGCGGCGCCGATCTGCTTGGAGGCATCGTTACGCGCCGCCTGCATCTCCTGCAAGGACGCGATGATCTTGCGGCGGCGCTCGTCGATGGCGATCAGCCTTGCCGCCTGCGGCTCGATTCCGCGCTTTGCGAGTCCCGCATCGAAGGCTTCGGGGTCGTCGCGGATGATCTTGATGTCGTGCATGGGAGTCCGGCGGATTGGGGATTGCGGCGGCTCCTGTATACGCGGAAGGCCCCGTACCGTCCAGACGAGGGCTCAGATGCCGCCCGGCGCCTCCGCGCCGCCAGCGCCATCGCCGGCTTCCGCCGCTGTCCGCCTTGCGCGCTCCACGAGAACGACCGCCCAGATGGACAGCTCGTAGAGGAAGACGATGGGAATGCCGAGGCTGATCTGGCTCAGAAGATCGGGCGGCGTGAGCACGGCCGCGACCGAAAACGCGATGACGATCGCATAGCGCCGGCCCTTGCGAAGCTGCTGCGACGACAGAATCCCCACACGGGCAAGAAGCGTCAGGATCACCGGAAGCTGGAAGCAGATGCCGAAGGCGAAGATGAGCCCCATGATGAGACTCAGATATTCGCTGACGCGCGGCAGAAGCTCGATTGTGGCCTGCCCCTCGCCGCCCGCCTGCTGCATGCCCAAGAAGAAATGAAGCGCCATTGGCATCACGGCGAAATAGACAAGCGCCGCACCGATGAGGAACAGGATCGGCGTCGCGATCAGATAGGGCAGGAACGCCCGGCGCTCGTTCTTGTAGAGGCCCGGTGCGACGAACATGTAGATCTGCGCCGCGATGATCGGAAAGGCGATGAAGAAGGCGCCGAACATGGCGAGCTTCATCTGGGTGATGAAAAACTCCTGCGGCGCCGTGTAGATGAGCTTGGCGGCCGAGCCCGTCCCCGCCGCGATCTCATAGGGACGCAGCAGGATGTTGAATATCTGCTTGGCGAAGGTGAAGCAGGCGGCAAAGGCGATCACGATGGCGACGATCGACTTGATGAGGCGCGAGCGAAGCTCGATCAGATGATCGAGCAGCGGCGCGCGCGAGGATTCGATGTCGTCGTCGCTCATCCGCGTCCCGCCTCGGTCTTGCTGTCGCCGGCCTCGATCTCCTCCGCCTCGCGGATGGCGTCGGCTATGCCCGGCGCGATGTCATCGGGCAGCCTCTCTGAAAGCCGCGGCTCGCCCGCGGGCTCAGTGGCCGCTTCTCCGGCCGCCGCCGGCGCGGACGGCTCGCCCCGGTCGAGATCGACCTCGACCGACTGGCGGATTTCGCCGAGCGGCGCCAGGGTCTGGCTGCGCAGATCGGCCACTTCCTTGCGCAGCTCCTCCAGTTCGCTTTCCCGCGCGAGATCCTCGAAGGATTGCTGGAACTCGCGGGCCATGGCGCGCATCCGGGCGACATACTGCCCCGCCACGCGCATCACGCGCGGCAGATCCTTGGGGCCCACGAATACGATTGCGAGCACCGCGATGAGGAGCAGTTCGGACCAGCCGATATCGAACATGACGGTACCCGGGTTACGTCAGGCGGGGCCCTTCGCGCGCCCCTAAGGCTTCAGCCGTTCGCCGTCTTGTCCTTGGCGGCCGAGCCGCTGTCCTGTGTGGCCACGCCTTCGATGACCTTCGGGTCGCTCTTGGCCGGGGCCTCGTCGTCCTCCTTCAGTCCCTTCTTGAAGGCGTTGATGCCCTTCGCCACATCGCCCATCAGGGTCGAAACCTTGCCCGTTCCGAAGAGCAGCACAATGAGGGCGACGACGAGAAGGATATGGGTCCAGCTCAGCATCTCATTCTCCCAATAGGGCCAGGCCCGCTGGCCGAACTCGAGCGCCGCGACTGCGGGCCGAAGCACAACTTATCACCGCTGGGGCGAATATGGGCGCTCCGATCTGCGTTTACGACCTCTCGCCCGCATTTATCCCGCCGCCCACCCCTCCGACAATCACAATAAGTTGAGGGATACAGGCGCGGCGCGGAATGCCCCAAAGGCCAGCCGGCCCGATCAATCGGAGGGCGCCTCGTCCTCGCCCATATGGGCGAGATGATCGTCGAGCGCCGCGCCATATTCCTCCGGCGCCTCGTCGTCGAACTCGCCATCGCCCTCGCCGCCGCTCTCGCTCGGCGTCGGCACCTCGAAGCCGGGCGGCAGCCTGCCATCGAGCAGCCCCGCCGCCTTGAGATCGTCGAGCCCCGGCAGGTCGCCGATATTCTCGAGCCCGAAATGCAGAAGGAAGGCCTCCGTGGTGCCATAGGTGACGGGCCGCCCCGGCGTGCGCCTGCGGCCGCGCAGCCGCACCCAGCCCGTCTCCATCAGCACGTCGATCGTGCCCTTGGACACGGAGACGCCGCGAATTTCCTCGATCTCGGCGCGTGTGACCGGCTGGTGATAGGCGATGATCGCCAGCGTCTCCATGGCCGCGCGCGAAAGCTTCTTCTGCTCGATCGCCTCGCGCTCCATGAGGAAGGAAAGGTCGTCAGCCGTACGAAAAATCCACTTATTCGCGATGCGAACGAGGTTTACGCCACGTTTTTCATAAAATTTCTGAAGATCCTCGATGACCGCGCCGACATCCGTGCCCGCAGGCAGGCGCGCCGCAAGACTGTCGATGTCCAGCGGCTCGGCGGCGGCGAAAAGCAGGGCCTCCGCCATGCGCATAAGTTCGGCATGATCGGTCGCGTTGGCGGGAAAGCGAACGATATTGGCGCTTCCGTCGGCCGTCACATCTTCAACTGCCACCTCGGAGTCATCTTCGGCGGCATCATCATCGCCTTCATCCTCGCTCTCAAGTTCAAGCTCATCCTCAACTTCAACTTGAGGTTCGGCTTCCGGCGCGGCTTCCTCTCCGTCTGCGTCGGGCCCATCCTCGCTCGCAACGGGCTCGCCGTCGCCAGGCGCGGACAAGGCGTCCTCGCCCTCCGCCTCGGGGCGCGCATCGTCAGGGGCCGGCTCGGCGGCTTCGCCCGCTTCGGTGGCTTCAATCGGCTCGGCTTCCGCCTCTGGCTGCGTTTCTTCGGTCATTCTTCTATCTGCTGGTCGTCAGTATCATCTGCCGGCATGGCGGCCGATCCCTCGCCGGGTCTCTTGCGGCGCACGAAGAGGGGCTGATATGCGCCCGCCTGCGCGATCTCGATCGCCCCGTCCTTGGCGAGCACGAGCGCCGCACTGAGCGTACTCGCGAGCGCCGAGCGCCTGAGTTCGCCGGTGAGGAAATCGGCGGGTAGAAACGCGTCGATCCGTCCCCAGTCGAACATCATGCCCAGCATGTTTTCGAGCCGCTTGCGGGCGATCTCGATCGCAAGGATCGGCAGGCGCTTCGGCTCCCACCGTGTTTCGCGTCCTTTCAGCCGCTGCTCTGAATATGCCTTGAGAAGTTCGAAGAGAGAACCCTGATATTCGCTTGTTTTTACAACGCGAATACCCTCCGGCACGCCTCGCTGGAAAACATGGATGCCGAGCCTCTGGCGGGCGAAGAGCGCCTGAGACGCATTCCGCATGCTCTCGAGCCGTTGAAGCTGGAAGGCAAGACGCGCCGCCATCTCCGCGCCGCTCGGCCCCTCTTCCTCATCCGGCGGGGGCAGCAGCAGCCGCGACTTCAGATAGGCGAGCCATGACGCCATGACCAGATAGTCGGCGGCAAGGTCGAGCTCCATCCGATGGGCACGATTGATGAAATCGAGATATTGCTCGGCAAGCTGGAGGATCGAGATCCGGGTGAGATCGACCTTCTGATTGCGCGCAAGGGTCAGCAGAACGTCGAGCGGACCCTCGAAACCGTCGAGATCGACGATCAGCGATTCCTGCTCGGCCTCTGCCTCGGTCGCGGCGATCGGGCGGCCCTCCTCGAAGCTCTCGCCGGGCACAGGCGCGCCTTCCGCCGATCCGCCTTCCGGATGCGCCACAAGCCCCGCGGCCGGTGCTCCGGCCTCCGCCTCATTGTGTGAGGGCGCCTCGTTCATGCCCGCCTATGTCGTTGATCTCAAACGGCCCCGCGTCAGTCTGCAAATAATGACGCGAGCGGATGGGCCCTTATACCCCGCGCCCCGCCGGCACGGTACCCTGCATTCGCAATTATCCCCAGCCACGAACGGGCCTCAAACGAGAGGCCCCATGAGGGCCCGGAAGCGCGCCAGCGCTGCTTCCTCGTCGAAGGCTTCGGGCGCCTTGAGCCGCGCCAGCGCCGCGTCGGCGCGCCGCGCGGCATCGCCGCCGAGCACCGGGACCTCCTCGGCAATGGCCCGCATTTCGTCCATCCGGCCGTTGCAATGAAGAACGAGGTCGCAGCCTGCGTCGAGGCTCGCCTTCGCCCTCTCGCCGAGGGAGCCCGCCAGCGCCTCCATGGAGAGATCGTCCGACATGAGGCAGCCGTCGAAGCCGATGTCGCCGCGAATGATGCCGCCGATCACCTGCGCCGATGTAGTGGCGGGCCGGTCGGGATCGAGCGCCGAATAGACGACATGCGCCGTCATGGCGAGCGGCAGATCGGCCAACGCCTTGAAGGGAGCGAAGTCCGTCCTCGAGAGCGCGGCCGCGTCCGTATCGACGACAGGAAGGCTCAGATGGCTGTCCACGCCCGCCCGCCCATGTCCCGGAATATGCTTGATGACGGGCAGGACGCCCCCGGCGAGCAGCCCCTCGGCGGCGGCTCGGCCGAGCGCGATCACGGGTTCGGGCGTCGCGCCATAGGCACGGTCGCCGATGACGTCATGCGCGCCAGCGACAGGCACGTCGAGCACGGGAAGGCAGTCCACATTGATGCCGAGTGCGTCGAGTTCCGCCGCCATGAGCCGCGCGCCGAGCCGGGCCGCCTCGATCCCGTCCTCGCGCGAGCGGTCATAAAGCTCGCCATAATGCCGCCCCGGCGGATAGGTCCGCCAATGCGGAGGGCGCAGGCGGGCGACGCGCCCGCCTTCCTGATCGATCAGGACAGGGGCGGCGTGCCCCGCGGCTTCGCGCAACTCTCCGACGAGGCGGCGCAGCTGATCCGGCGCTTCGATGTTGCGCGCGAAGACGATGAAGCCCCAGGGCCGCGTCTCGCGGAAGAAGCGCCGCTCCTCGCCGGTGAGCGAGAGCCCCGCGCAGCCATAGATAACGGCGCTCTGTCCCATCAGGCCACCGTCAGCGCGGCTTGACGAGGCAGGCCTGGCCCTGAGCCTTCAGCGTTCCGCAAAGCTCGCCGGCCTTCGCCTTGTCCATATAGCCCGCGCGCAGGCGGTAATAGATGCCCTTGGCGCCGAGATCGGCCCGCTGAATATCGGCCTGAAGACCGGCCAGCGCGGAATGCTTCTTCTTCAGCTTCTCGAATTCGGCCCGAGCCGTCGGCTCGTCGCGAAAGGCGGCAAGCTGCACGACATAGCTGCCAGCGGCTGCCGTGGCGGCGGGCGCCGCCTGAACGGGTGCGGCCGGAGCTTGCGCGGCGGGAGGTGCCGCAACCGGAGCCGCCGGCGCCTGCGCGACCGGAGCGGCAGGCGCGGCCGCGACCGGCGGCACGGCTTCCGTTTGGGTGGGCGCTGCCTCGGCGCCGGGAACGGGGGCTGGAGCCTCCGCCACCTTAGGCTGAACGGCGATGGGCTCTTCCGCGCTTGGCAGCAGGTGTTCGGCATCCGAAGCGCCGCCCGCATCCGCGCCAGAAATCCGATCGTAAACAGTCTTGTCCTGATGCGGGAACTTCATGCCGCCGGGATTGGCCGGCGCGACCTTGATCGGGCTGTCGTCGGCGCGAATGACGGGCGGATTGCCCTGCGCGCCCTGCTTCAGCCCCTGCTTGTAAGCCAGAAACACCACACCGGCGAAGACCACCAGCAGCGCAATGATGGCGAGAATGACGATCGGGCGCCTGCGCCCGTCATCGTCGTCATCCGTCGCGTCATAGGTGTAATAGTCGTCTTCCTCGTCGGGCTCGTAGCCGTATCCGCGGTCACTATCCGACATCAGCGCATCTCCTCCGCCGGCTCCACACCCAGAATCCCGAGACCCGCGGCAATGACATTGGCCACCGCACGAATCAGGGCGAGCCGTGCAAGGGTAACATTCCTGTCCTCGGCGACGATAAATCGCAATGACGGGTCCTCCTTGCCCTTGTTCCAGAGGGCATGAAAGGCGGACGCGAGATCGTAGAGATAAAAGGCGATGCGATGGGGCTCATGCGCCTGCGCCGCCTGCTCCACCTGGCGGGGGAAGGCCCCCATGAGCTTCACGAGCCCAAGCTCCGCCTCATCCGTCAGCGGCGCGAGATCCGCCGCGGCGAGCGCAGCATCGGAATGCTCGATGCCTGCGTCCTTCGCGTTTCTCAGCACCGAATGGACGCGGGCATGCGCGTACTGCACATAGAAGACCGGGTTGTCGCGCGACTGCTCCATCACCTTGGCGAAATCGAAGTCGAGCGGCGCGTCGTTCTTGCGCGTCAGCATCATGAAGCGCACGACATCCTTGCCCACCTCGTCCACCACATCGCGCAGCGTGACGAAGTCGCCTGCGCGCTTGGACATGCGCACCGGCTCACCATTGCGGAAAAGCCGCACGAGCTGGCAGACCTTGACGTCGATCTGAGCCTGCCCGTCCGTCACCGCGGCGACCGCGGCCTTCACGCGCTTGATATAGCCTGCATGGTCGGCGCCCCAGACGTCGATCAGCGTTCCATAGCCGCGCTTGAACTTGTCGAAGTGATAGGCGATGTCCGGCGCGAAATAGGTCCAGGAGCCATCGGATTTGCGAAGCGCCCGGTCCTGATCGTCGCCGAAGGCGGTCGAGCGGAAGAGCGTCTGCGGGCGCGGCTCCCAATCGTCGGGAAGCTCGCCCTTGGGAGGTTCCAGAACGCCGGTATAGATGAGGCCCTTTTCCTCGAGCAGCTTCAGCGTCGCCTCGACAGCGCCCGACTTGTGCAGCTCGCGCTCGGAAAAGAAGACCTCGTGATTGATGCCGAGCACCGCGAGATCGCCGCGGATGAGTTCCATCATCGCGTCGATGGCCGCATCGCGCACGAGGGGAAGCCACTCGGCCTCCTCCATGTCCGCGAGGGTCGCTCCATGCTCCGCCGCCAGTGCCTGCCCCACCGGCTTCAGATAGTCGCCGGGGTAAAGCCCCTCCGGAATCGAGATCGTCTCGCCCAGCGCCTCGCGGTAGCGCAGATAGGCGCTGCGGGCGAGAACCTCGATCTGACCGCCCGCATCGTTGATGTAGTACTCGCGGCAAACCGCGTGCCCGATCTTTTCGAGCAGATTGGCCAGCGCATCGCCGAAGACCGCGCCGCGCACATGGCCGACATGCATCGGGCCAGTCGGGTTCGCCGAGACATATTCGACGTTGACGGGGCGGCTCTTGCCCGCGTCGCTCGCGCCATAGGCGGCGCCGCTGCGAAGGACGACCGGGATCGCGGCCCGCCACACATCGTCCTTGAGCCTGAGATTGATGAAACCGGGCCCGGCGATCGAAACTCCGGTCACGCTTTCATCACCAGCGAGAATCGCCGAGAGCTTCTCCGCGAGGACACGGGGCTGCATGCCCGCCGGTTTTGCCAGCACCATCGCGGCATTGGTCGAAAGATCGCCATGGCTCGGATCGCGCGGCGGCTCGACCGCGATGCGGCTGAGATCGAGCCCCTGCGGCAGCACGCCCTCCGCAATGAGGCCCTGAAGCCCTGCCTCGACCCGCTCCTCGAAATGCCTGAAAATATTCATGAGTCTTGCCGCCTGGCCCCGTTTTGGGCGCGCACTCTAACGGCTGGAAAGGGGCCTTTCCAGTCGCTTTGCCCTCTGTGCGCAAACCCTTAGCGACAAAATGCGCCTTCCGCCACAGGCCCGAACGTGATTGTCTGCCGCCATGCAAAGCGCTGGGGCATATCTCGATAGCAATTTCCTTCAGTCCGTCCGGAGCCGGGCGCTGGGGATCTTCGCCCTTGTCGCGATCCTTCTGCATGTCGCGGTCCCGACCGCCTACAGCCTCTCCGGTCCCGCGACTCAGGACCTCCTCAAGACCGTCATCTGTTCCGATGGCGTGGCAAAGGAGGTCTATATCGACAAGGACGGGAATCTCGTCCACCCCTCCACGGTCGATCACGACGCCTGCAAGTTCTCCTGCCTTCATCACTGCGCCGCGCTGACCGTCGCGACCATCGCCATGGCGAAGCCCGACTGGGCCATCGTCCTGAGCCTTCTGACGGGCGCCTCGCCCGCCGACGCGCCGAATTACGGCGCCTCGCACCCCCGCGCCCCTCCAGCCTGATCGCAAGCTGCAACGCCACAATCTGAGCCAACAAGCGGCCGGGCGGCTGATGCCGGCCGCGAGCACTTGCGATTCGGAACATCATGAAAAACGGAACGACCACGTCGCGCGGGCTGGCTGCGACGGCTGCCCTTGTTCTATCCGCTTCCTCCGCCCTGGCCGACGGTTCGGCCCCTCCCTCCGCAAAACCCCTCCCCTCCGCCTCCGATGGCGATTACGCGCTCGTCGACGAAATGATCGTGACAGCGCCACGCAGCGGAACTCTCACCGTCCCCGATGTCGAGGCCGTCAAGCGCGAGCTGGCGCGTGTGCCGGGCGCGGTGGCGGTCGTTCCGGCCGATAGCTACCGGGACAAATACGCCACGAACCTCGAAGATACCTTCGCCTTCACGCCGGGCGTCTTCGCCAGCAAGCGCTACGGGCAGGAAACGAGACTGTCGATTCGTGGCGCGGGGCTCAGCCGAGGCTACCATCTGCGCAGCATCGAATTGCTGCTGAACGGCATCCCCCTCAATCTCGCGGATGGCAGCGGCGACTTTCAGGAGGTCGAGCCCCTCACCGTCCAGCACATGGAGGTCTATCGGGGCGGCGACGGCCTGCAATATGGCGCGGCCGCGCTTGGCGGCGCCATCAACATCGTCTCACCAACGGCCTCGACGGCGCCTGCCGAAAATCTGTTGCGTGTCGATGGCGGCAGCTTCGGCACGCTGCGCGCCCATGGCGAGTTCGCGCGCATCCTTGGCGACACCGACTTCTTCGCAACGGTGACGGGCCTCACCTCGGAGGGCTGGCGCGACCACAGCCGCGAGAAGACCGCGCGCTTTGCGGGCAATCTCGGCCAGCGCATCAATCTCGATACCGAAACGCGCTTCTATCTGAACTACAACGCCGTCGATCAGGAGCTTCCGGGCACGCTGTCGCTCGCCACCGCGCAGAACGATCCCACATCCGCATCGGCAACGGCTCGCGGCGGCAACCAGCAGCGCAACACGCGCTCGCTCCGCTTCGCCAACAAGACGACCTTCGCGCTCGACGGCGGAGGCAAGCTCGATGTCGGCGCCTATGCGGGCTATTACAGCCTCTTCCACCCGATCTTTCAGGTGCTCGATCAGGGCGCGACCAATTTCGGCGCCTTCACGCGCTACACGGGCGAGGGAACTCTCCTCGGTCACCGCAACATCGTCACGTTCGGCGCGCGCTATGGGCGCACCTCCGTCACCGCAAAGCAGTTCGTGAACAATGCGGGCTCGCGCGGCGCGCTGACGCAGGACGGGACGCAGATCTCGACCACGGCAACCCTCTACGCCGAAAACGCCTTCTACGCCCTGCCCACAGTCGCCCTCGTCACCGGCATTCAGGGCATCAATGCGACGCGCGACTATCGCAACAACCTCAACGCGGCGAAGAACGATGACGCCGACTTCACCTCGGCAAGCCCGAAGCTCGGCCTTCTCTGGGACGTGACACCTGGTGCGCAGGTCTTCGCCAATGTGACGCGAAGCTACGAGCCGCCGATCATGAGCGACCTCACCCAGACGAATCTCGCCGGCATCCAGTTCGTGCCGATGGACCCGCAACGCGCGCTGACCTATGAGGCGGGCACGCGCGGCTCGGAAGGCGCGGCGGCATGGGACATCACCGTCTATCGCGCCGAGGTCCGCGACGAGCTTGTGAACTTCACCACCAATCCCGCCATTCCCGCCGCGACCTTCAATGCGCGACGGACGCTCCATCAGGGCATCGAGGCAAGCCTCGCGCTCGATATCGGCCGCATCGCCATGCCGGGAACGCTGCCCGAAGGCGACCGTCTCGTTTTCGAGCAGGTCTACACGCTCAACGACTTCTCGTTCGAGAACGATGCGGCCTATGGCGACAACAAGCTCGCCGGTGCTCCGCCCCACATTTACACCGCCGCACTCCGCTACAGCTCGAGCCGAGGCTTCGACATCGCGCCGAAAATCAACTGGGTGCCCGATGGCGGCTATGTCGACTACGCCAACACGCTCCGCGTGCCCGGCTATGTCACCTTCGGCCTTGAAGGCGGAATGGACGTAACCGAGGGCCTGCGCATCTTCCTCGATGCGCGCAACCTCACGGATCGCCGCTACATCGCCAACTACACCACCGTCACCGCCTACGCCCCCGCCCAGGAGAATTTCTATCCGGGCGAAGGGCGCAGCGTCTTCGTCGGCATCACAGCATCCTTCTGAGGAGAATTGTCATGAAACATCTCTTGCTTGCCGGTATCGCGTTCCTTGCCCTCTCGGTGCCCGCATCGGCCCATGTCAGTCTCGAAACCGGCATGGCGAGCTGGGGCAGCTATTACAAGGCCGTCTTCCGCGTGCCGCATGGCTGCGAGGGAAGCGCGACGACGCACGTCTCGATCGAAATTCCCGAAGGCGTCATCAGCGTGAAGCCGATGCCGAAGCCCGGCTGGAAGGTGAAGACGGTCACCGGCAAATATGCGGCGACCTATGAGAGCCACGGAAAGCCCGTGAGCGAAGGCGTGAAGCGCGTAGAATGGTCGGGCGGCAAACTCCCCGACGATCAGTTCGACGAGTTCGCCTTCCTCGCCAGATTGCCGGAAGACAAGGAAATCATGCGCATCTATTTCCCCGTCACCCAGACCTGCGAAAAGGGCTCGGTGTCGTGGAGCGAATTGCCGAAGCCCGGCAGCGACGCGCACGAGCTGAAATATCCCGCGCCGGCGCTCGATCTGATGGCCCCGCATGAGGGCATGGATCACTCGCATCATTGACTGAAACGGGGCGCGATCACTCGTTGTCGCGCCCCGCTTCAGGATCTGGGATCGTCGAGGTCGAAGAGCTTCCTGTGCTCTTCGATCGCGAACTTGTCCGTCATTCCGGCGATGAAGTCGCAAACGCGCCGCGCGGTCTTGAAACCTTCCGGCCCGTCGCAGCCCTGCTGCCATTCCGGCGACAGGAGTTCCGGCTCGCAATGCAGAAGCTCGAACAGATCGCGCACGATGCGCTTCGCCTTGCTCATGGAGCGGTTGACGCGATAGTGACGATACATGCGCGTGAAGAGAAATTCCTTCAGCACCGCATTGTGATCGTTCATCTCGCGCGAGAAGGCGACGAGCGGCCGGCCGAGCGCGCGCACATCCGCCGCCGTTTCGGGCCGCTCCGCCTCGATCCTCCGCCTCGTTTCGGCGATCACGTCCCCGATCATGCTGCCGATGAGGCGGCGGATCGCCTCATGGATGATGCGCGCCGTTTCGACGCCCGGATATTTGTCGATCACGCCGCGAAAAATGTCGCCGACATGCGGCAACGCCATAAGATCGTCGATGGTGAAAAGACCGGCCCTCAACCCGTCGTCAATGTCGTGATTGTTGTAGGCGATGTCGTCCGAGAGCGCCGCGACCTGCGCCTCGGACCCCGCAAAGGTCGAAAGCTCAAGGTCCTGCACTTCGGCATATTCGGCTAGCGCTCGCGGGAGGTCGTCCATCGTCCTCCCTCCGGCAAGGAGCGGACCGTTATGCTTGACGAGCCCTTCCAGCGTTTCCCAGGTGAGGTTGAGTCCGTCAAAGGCGATGTAGCGATGCTCGAGCTTGGTGACGATGCGGAGCGTCTGCGCGTTGTGATCGAAGCCGCCATAGGGCGCCATGCAGTCGTCGAGCGCGGTTTCGCCCGCATGGCCGAAAGGCGTGTGGCCGAGATCATGCGCGAGCGCCAGCGTCTCTGCGAGATCCTCGTCGAGCCCCAGCACCCGGCTGATCGAGCGCGCGATCTGCGCCACCTCGAGCGAATGGCTGAGCCGCGTCCGGTAGTTGTCGCCCTCGTGATAGACGAAAACCTGCGTCTTGTATTTGAGCCGCCGGAAGGCGCCCGAATGGATGATCCTGTCCCGGTCGCGCTGGAAGTCGGTTCGCGTCGCGCTTTCCTCCTCATTGTGGAGGCGCCCCCTGCTCGTCTCGGCTCGGGTCGCATAAGGGGCTGTGGCGGCAGGATTGGGAAGCGGCAAGGGCGTGTCCTTCGCAAGCAGGTCGGGAAATCAGGCGGGGGTTTGAAAACTTCCGTCTGGAGGACTACATCTGGGTTAAGCTATATTTATTATCGTTCCAAGGTAAAAGCCCGCGCCCCGGCGGCAGCGGGCGGATGTGAGGTTATATGAGCGACGCTCTGACGGAAATCCGGCCGGGAACAGGCAAGCCCATCACTCTGAGCGAACGCGCCGCGCTGCGCGTCAACGAGATTGTCGCCAGCGAGGGCGCCGGCGTCATGCTGCGCGTTTCCGTCTCGGGCGGCGGTTGCTCCGGCTTCCAGTATGGTTTCTCGCTCGATGACACGCGCGCGCCGGACGACGTGGTGCTCGAGCGCGCGGGCGCGACCGTGCTCGTCGATTCGGTTTCGGCAATGTATCTCGAAGGCGCGGAAATCGACTTCGTGGACGACCTGATCGGCGCTTCGTTCAAGATCCATAATCCGAACGCCGTCGCCTCCTGCGGCTGCGGCACGTCATTTTCGGTTTGAACGGATTTTCGGTCTGACGCCGCCGCCTGAGCGGCTGCGGGCTCAGCCTGAACCGCCCACCATGGCGACCTGCCGCAGCAGAGGCTCGATCGGAACGTAGGTGTAAAAGAGATAGCCTCCGATCGAGGCGACGGGCGAGACGATCAGCATCAGCATCGAAGCCCAGCCGGGAATCACCACGCCCAGAATCGAGGCGAAGAGACAGATGGACGGCAGCCACACGCCGAAGGCCGCGATCACCCAGTAGATTTCCGAGCTTTGATGGAAGATCGCCGGCGGCAGCGCCTGAACGGCAAGCATCCCCTGCACGAGTGTCATGAAGGCCGCCAGCACGCCGATAATGCTGAGCAGGCACCGCTCCGTCATGTTCGCCGGCTTGCGGTAACTGCGGCTTCGCATCTGCGGCTTCGCGGGCATGGGCACCACGCTTCGCATCACCATCTATGTCCCCCTCCCCAAGGCGACAGACGATCTTCTTGCTTATGCTCGGATGAAGCTGGCACGGCGTCAATTCCCATTTCGCGCAGGGGGTTAACGACGCAGGTACATAAGGATATTTCACTGGTCAAGCGGCGGGCCATGCGCAAGATTGCGGTGCCATGATCAAAATCGCTTCGTTCAACGTCAACTCACTCAAGGCGCGCCTCGGCAATCTCAAGGATTGGCTGAAGGAGGCGAACCCCGACATCGTCTGCCTGCAGGAAACGAAATGCACCGACGATACATTCCCGCGCATGGAGATCGAGGATCTCGGCTACAACCTCGCGATCCACGGCCAGAAAACCTATAACGGCGTCGCCATCCTCTCGAAGTTCCGGCTCGAGGATGTGACGACCGGCCTTCCCGAAGGCGACGGCGACGACCATGCCCGCTATATCGAGGCGGTCGTTCCGGTGAACGGAACCGCGCTGCGTGTCGCCTCGATCTATCTGCCGAACGGCAATCCGATCGGCACGGAAAAATTCACCTACAAGCTTTCATGGATGGACCGGCTGCACCGCCATGCCGAACGGCTTCTGAAATACGAAGAGCCGCTCGTGCTCGCGGGCGACTACAACGTCATTCCGACTACGGATGATGTGTACGATCCGAAAGCATGGGAGGGCGACGCGCTCTTTCAGCCGGAATCGCGCGCGAAGCTGCGCGAGCTTCTCAATCTCGGCTTCACGGACGCCTTCCGCGCCTGCCACACCGAGCCGCACCGCTACACCTTCTGGGACTACCAGGCAGGCCGCTGGCAGAAGGGTCAGGGCATCCGCATCGATCACCTGCTTCTATCGCCGCAAGCCGCCGACCGGCTGGCCGCCTGCGACATAGATCAGGATGTGCGCGGACGCGAGAAACCATCCGATCACGTTCCCATCTGGGCCGAATTCGACATCTGACCAAGGGAGGCGCCCATGCCGGGATTTCCGCTTGAAGGTGGCTGTCTTTGCGGCGCGGTGCGATACCGGATGAATGGCGAATATGAAGGCTGCGCGCATTGCCATTGCCGCATGTGCCAGAAGGCGACCGGCGCGCCCGTCGTGACCTGGTTCACGGTGAAGGAAGACGATTTCGACATCGTCAAGGGCGCGCTCAAATTCCGCCAATCCTCGGAACATGCCGAGCGCGGCTTCTGTCCCGATTGCGGCACGCAGATCCTTTTCCGCTATCTCAAGGATCGTGGCCGCAGCGCCGACATCGCCGCCGCGACGCTCGACGATCCAGACGCGGTGGAGCCCTCCTTCCAGATCCATGTTGGATCCCGCGTCGGCTGGATGCACGGTTTCGATGCCGCGCTCCCGGTGCGGAAAGGCGCGCTCGAACGCTGAAGCGCCGTCAACCCGTATAAGGTTCGCCGAGCGGCATCACCCGCACGCCCGGCCGCAAATGTCTGTAGCGGAGCTTCGACAGATCGGCCGTGTTTGGGCCGGGGCTCTCGACCACCAGCACCTCGCGGGCGAGCGGGCCGAAATCCGCGCGGAAATGCACCGAGCTTTTGACGACGAGGATCGCAAGCCCGGCCGGCTCGATGCCGATATGCTTCAGCATTTCCTGATCCGCGCATTGCGCCTTGCGCGAGGCGACGACCACTTCCACGCCGCCCTTGCGGAGCCGCGCCGTGGTGCCGAGCGACATCCGCGAGCCGCCATAGAAGGGGCCGGTCGCGAGAAACTCGCCATCGCTCACCCGGACGACCTCGAATTCATCGTCGATGGGCGCTTCATCCGCGCCGCCCGTCTTCGCGCCGAGGCTGAGCTTCACGCGCGCGCCAGCACCCGCGGCTGCGGCAGCCTGAGCCGCTTCGGGATCGAAGAGCACGCCGAGCGCCGCGCGCTCCACCTTCTGTGCGATGAGTTCGCGCAATATGCCGACCGTGTCGCCGTTCCCGCCCGCGCCGGGATTGTCCTGCGTATCGGCGAGCACGATCGGTCCCGCGCCCGATTGCGACTGCGACTGCGACTGCGACTGGGCAATGGCGTAGGCAACCGCGTCCCGCGCCGACCAGAGCTTCTCGCGGAAGCGACCCTCGCATGCTGCGATCTCGCCCGCGATGCGCTCCGCCGCGGCGATGGCCGCCGCTTCCGTATCGGCATAGGCGATCACGGCCGGGCTGCAGTCCTTGATATCGGCGGGCGGAAACCCGCCCGCCCCGCCGCGCCCGCGTCCCACCCGTTGCAC
>NZ_DAOKYX010000002.1:156614-163280 GCF_035325945.1 Parvibaculum sp. | reverse complement strand
GCTGCTGACGCGCCCATTGCCGAGCACCGCCCCTTCAAGCTCCGCGACCTGCCGATAGATATGCGCCGAAGGCTCCACCAGCGTGCATTGCGCCGTGAGCGGAATGAGAAAGTCGATCTTCCTCATGGCCTTTGCCTGACGCGGAAGCCCGGCGAAAATCGCATCGAGATGGGCAGCCGCCCGCGCCCCCGTTTCGGCCATGTCGACATGCGGATATGTCCGGTAGGCGATCAGCGCATCGGAATGATCGAGCATCGCCTGTGTGACATTGGCGTGGAGATCGAGGCTGACGATGACGGGGATTTCCTTCCCAACCGCCGCGCGGACGCGCTTGAGAAGCTCGCCCTCCCCGTCTTCCAGATGCTCGGTCACCATGGCGCCGTGAAGATCGAGATAGACGGCATCGATCTCCCCCGCATAGCCGAGATCGTCGAGCAGCATTTCGACGATGCGCTCATAGGCTTCCTCGGTCACATGGGCAGAGGGCGTCGCCGAACACCAGACGAGCGGCTTCAGCGCATGCCCTCGAGCCCTCGCCGCCGCGATGAAGCCAGCGATCGGAATGTTCATTCCATCGAACGCGGTGAGCAGGGCCTTGCCGCGCTGAAGGCCGGGCCATGAATCCGCCTGCTCGAACGCGGCATAGGGCGCCTTCGATGGCGCAAAAGTGTTCGTCTCGTGCTGAAATCCGCCGACCGCGATACGCATGATCCTTGACCAACCCTTCTGCTGCGCCATGCTCCCCGAAGGCAATTCAGGATAACAAACAAAAGAGGGGCGTCCCAATGATCAAGATCACCTACTGCCTGACGAGAAAGCCCGGCATGAGCCGCGCCGAGTTTCAGGATTACTGGTTCAACAACCACGCGCCGCTCGTCGCGCGGCACCGCAAGGCGCTCCGTATCCAGCGTTATGTCCAGCTTCATACCGGCGACTTCGCAGCGACAGATCCGATCCGCGCGAGCCGCGCTGGAAGCCTCGAGAAGGCGCCTGCCATTTATGACGGCGTCGCGCAGCTCTGGTGGGCGACCCTCGACGATCTCGCGGCCACGGGAACCGAACCCGAGGCGATCGCCGCCGGCCGCGAGCTTCTGGAAGACGAGGCCAAATTCATCGACTTCTCGAAGTCGCCGCTCTGGTTCGGCGAGGAGAAGACGATCTTCGGCTGAAGGGACGAGCCCCGCGCGTCAGGAATGTTTCGCGAGCCAGTCGTCGGCGACCTGCTTTGCCTGCTCCCGCTCGCTTGCCTGCACGCGCCGCGAATATTTATCCATCGCGGCGTTGACGCGCTTCGCCTCGTCGCCTTCCGCGAAGCGCGATGCGAGGTCGAGGAACGACCAGCCGACGATCCGGTCCTGATTGACGCCGTCGCCATCGAAGTGGATGCGCGCGAGTTCGAGAAGGCTCGGCACATGATGCTTGGCGCCCGCGAGAATGAGCCAGCGCAGGCTCTCCGAGCGCTGCATCGGCACGCCGAGCCCGCGGCGATACATGTCGGCGAGGTAGTATTGCGCCTCGGGAAGCGCCGCGAGCGCCGCCTTCTCGAACATCTCGAAAGCCTTGGGGTAGCTCCGCTTGATGCCGAGTTCCTTGTTGCCGTCGCGATAGACGAGGCCGACCTTCACCGCTGCTTCCGCGTGTCCGGCGCTCGCCGCCAGCGAGTAGAAGTGGAAGGCGTTCGCCTCCGAGCGCGGCACGCCGCGCCCTTGCTCATAGAGCTGGCCGGCAAGATATGCGGCGATCGGATGACCGCCTTCGGCCGCCCTCCCCCAGTCGCCTGCCGCCCTCTGAAGGTCGCCGACCCTGTAGGCGGCAATTCCGGCATTGAACATGGCCTCGGCGGCAGCCGACGGAGCGGCGGCCGCATGGCCCGCGAACGCGAACGTAAGTCCGAGCGAGACGGCGAGAGCGGCGAAACGGCGGCGAAACGGCATGGGAAATCTCCGGGCAGCGGTACGGCCATTCTCGCAGAAAGCGCCGGAATGCAAAGGCCCCATGCCACGAGCCTTCGCCATTGACCATGCCGGGGCGGCGGGTCAACATCGGCCACAAACCGGCAACCACACAATCCAGAACGATCCGGTCAGGAGGTATCCATCCATGAAGGCTGCGGTTCTACGCGAAACGAAGAAACCCCTCGTCATCGAAGACGTCCAGATCAACAAGCCCGGCCCCCGCGAGGTGCTGATCCGCACCGCGGCGGCGGGTGTCTGTCACTCGGACCTTCATTTCGTCGAAGGGGCCTATCCCTACCCGCTGCCCGCCGTGCTCGGGCATGAAAGCGCGGGCATCGTCGAGCAGGTGGGCTCCGAGGTCCACACGGTGAAGCCCGGCGACCACGTCATCACCTGCCTTTCGGCCTATTGCGGCCATTGCGAGCACTGCCTCACCGGCCATCTCTCGCGCTGCGTGAGCCCGGAGACGAAGCGCGAAGCGGGCGAGGAGCCGCGGCTCTCCAAGGACGCTGGTCCCATGAACCAGTTCCTCAATCTCTCCTCCTTCGCCGAATACATGCTCATCCATGAGCATGCCTGCGTCTCGATCCGCAAGGACATGCCGCTCGATCGCGCCGCGCTCATCGGCTGCTCGGTCATGACCGGCGTCGGCGCAGTCATCCACACATCGAGCGTCAAGGCGGGCGAGACGGTTGCCGTCATCGGCTGTGGCGGCGTGGGCCTCGCGGCGATCAACGGCGCCGCCATTGCGGGCGCCGGCCGCATCATCGCCATCGACATGCAGGGCTCGAAGCTCAATCTCGCCAAGCAGTTCGGCGCCACCGACGTCGTCAACGCCAAGGACGGCGACCCGGTGCAGCAGGTCATGGAACTGACCAAGGGCGGCGTCCACCACTCCTTCGAGGCGATCGGCCTCAAGCAGACGGCGGAACAGTCGTTCAAGATGCTCGCTCGCGGCGGCACGGCCAATATCATCGGCATGATCCCGGTCGGCGTGAACATCGAGCTTCATGGCGCCGACTTCCTCGGCGAAAAGAAGATCCAGGGCTCGCTCATGGGTTCGAACCGCTTCCCCGTGGACATGCCGCGCCTCGTGGACTTCTACATGGCGGGCAAGCTCAAGCTCGACGAGATGATCTCGCGCCGCCTCAAGCTCGATCAGATCAACGAGGCGTTCGATGAGTTGAAGCGCGGCGAACTCGCCCGCTCGGTCATCGTCTTCGACGCCTGAACCTTTTCGCTGCTCACGAAACGAGATGGCCCGGCATTGCCGGGCCATTTTCGTTTTCAAGGCAAAACATTGTCACCCCGGCCTTGTGCCGGGGGCCATGGCGTCGGGTTCGCGGTACTGGATGCCGGGTCAAGCCCGGCATGACAATCGGAAATATCCGTCCCCCTATGCAGCCCCTTCGAGACGCTTCAGCGCGTCGGCGAATTTCGCCCGCGTCGCCTCGGCATCGGACTTCCGTTCGCGCTGTTCTTCCACCACATGTTCGGGTGCGGACGATACGAACTTCTCGTTGGCGAGCTTCGCCTCGATCTTCGCGATCTCGCCATCGAGCTTCGCCACTTCCTTTTTCAGGCGGGCCGTTTCGACCTTGAGATCGACCACATCGGCAAGCGGAAGAAGCAGCGTCGCCTCGTCAAGCACGAGCTGGACGGCGCCTGCGGGGACTGCCTCAGTCGCCTCCACCGAGGCGAGCCGCGCGAGACGCAGGATGAGATCCTTGTGCCGGTCGAGGCGCTGAAGGTTCTCCGCCGCCGCCCCCTTGATCAGCAGTGCGATCTTCGCGCCTGCCGGCACATTCATCTCGGCACGGACGGAGCGAACCTCCGAAATGAGCCTGATCACCCAATCCATTTCCGAATCGGCCGCCGCATCGCCAAGGCTCGAGAGGTTCGGCCAGGGCGCGGTGACGAGCAGGCTCTCGCGCGCGGGGCCCGCCGTCGTCGCCCAAAGCTCTTCGGTCATGAAGGGCATGAAGGGGTGCAGGATCAGCAGGATCTGATCGAGCACCCATGCGGCGGTCGCTCGCGTCTCGGCTTTCGCGGCCTCGTCCGCTCCCATGAGCAGCGGCTTGATGAACTCGACATACCAGTCGCAGAAGACGTTCCACACGAAGCGGTAGATAGCGCCCGCCGCCTCGTTGAAGCGATAGGCTTCGATCTCCTCCGTGACCCTTGCGGCCGTGCGCGCTGCCTCGCCCACGATCCATTTGTTGACCGTCTGCGACACCGCCGCCGGATCGAAGCCTTCCACGCGCGCACACTCGTTCATCTCGCAGAAGCGTGCGGCGTTCCAGAGCTTCGTGCCGAAATTGCGGTAGCCCTCGACGCGGCTCGTCGCGAGCTTGATGTCGCGGCCCTGCGCGGCCATGGCAGCAAGCGTGAAGCGCAGCGCATCGGCGCCATATTCGTCGATGAGCTTCAGGGGATCGATCACGTTCCCCTTGGTCTTCGACATCTTCTGGCCCTTCTCGTCGCGGACAAGGGCGTGGATATAGACGTCGCGGAAGGGCACTTCGTTCATGAAGTGAAGCCCCATCATCATCATTCGCGCGACCCAGAAGAAGATGATGTCGAAGCCCGTGACGAGCACATCGGTCTTGTAATAGCGCTTGAGTTCGGGCGTCTGGTCCGGCCAGCCCAGCGTCGAGAAAGGCCAGAGCGCGGAGGAGAACCAGGTGTCGAGCACGTCCTCGTCGCGCTTGAGGTCGACGCGTCGCCCGTAATGTTTCTCGGCGGCGGCATACGCCTCCTCCTCGCTATGGGCGACGAAGATTTCTCCGTCTTCCGCATACCAGGCAGGAATGCGATGACCCCACCAGAGCTGGCGCGAGATGCACCAGGGCTGGATGTTCCTCATCCACTCGAAATAGGTCTTCTCCCAGTTCTTCGGCACGAAGACCGTCTCGCCCCGCTCCACCGCCTCGATGGCGGGCTTTGCGAGGGTTGCCGCATCCACATACCACTGGTCGGTCAGATAGGGCTCGATGACCGTCATCTTCGACTTCTCGTCATGCGGCACCATGACGACCTTGTCCTCGATCCGGTCGAGAAGGCCGGCCGCCTCGATGTCGGCGACGACCTTCTTGCGCGCCTCGAACCGGTCAAGCCCGCGATAGGCTCCCGGCGCCTCATCATTGATACGACCGTCCGGGGTCAGAATATTGATCTGAGGCAGGCCGTGGCGCTTGCCGACCTCGAAGTCGTTGAAGTCGTGCGCGGGCGTGATCTTCACCGCGCCGGAGCCTTGCGTCGGATCGGCATGTTCGTCGGCGACGATGGGAATGCGCCGGCCGACCAGCGGCAGCACGACATCCGAGCCAATGAGGTGCTTGTAGCGCTCGTCCTCCGCATTCACCGCGACCGCCGTGTCGCCCAACATCGTTTCGGGCCGCGTGGTGGCGACGACGATATAGTCGCGCTCCTCCCATTCGGTCGGCTTGCCGTTCTCGTCATGCGCGATGGGGAAGCGATAGGTCTTGCCGTCGGCCAGCGGATAGCGGAAGTGCCAGAAATGGCCCTTCACCTCGATATTCTCGACCTCAAGGTCGGAAACCGCCGTCTGCAGCTTCGGATCCCAGTTGACGAGCCGCTTGTCGCGATAGATGAGCCCCTGTCTGTAAAGCTCGACAAAGACTTTCAAAACGGCCTTCGAGAGCCCCTCATCCAGCGTGAAGCGCTCGCGGCTCCAGTCGCAGGACGCGCCGAGGCGGCGAAGCTGGCCGACGATCGTGCCGCCGGACTCGCCCTTCCACTTCCAGACCCGCTCGATGAAAGCCTCCCGGCCCATGTCACGGCGGCGCACATTGCCTTCCGCCTCAAGCTGGCGCTCGACGATCATCTGCGTGGCGATGCCCGCATGGTCGAGGCCCGGCTGCCAGAGCACGTCCTTGCCCCGCATGCGCTCGAAGCGGATGAGCACGTCCTGGAGCGTGTTGTTGAGGGCATGCCCCATATGCAGGCTGCCGGTCACATTGGGCGGCGGAATGACGATGCAATAGGACTTCGCGCCCGACGCTACCCGCTCCGGATTGCCCCCCTTGAAGGCACCGCTCTCTTCCCAGAGGCGGTACAGGCGCTCTTCGACATTGTGGGGCTGGAAATTCTTGTCGAGCATCGGATCGGGTCCGTCGGACTGAGAGAAACACGCCCCCGCGATCGCGGGGAACCTGGGAAATTGCGTCTGGCGGAAATGCGCCATCGCCCCGGCGCTTGCCGCCGGGACCCATGAGCCATCTGGCGTGTTATGAGGCCAATGGGTCCTGGAAACAAATCCCGGGACGACACTGAATCTGTGGCAGGGCCGCGCCTAACGGTTGCCACAGCAGGGGGGCTGCCGCAAGAGGAAGCTTCGCTGGCGCGGGAGCGCAGCCGCGGGAGATTGTCAGCGCCGGCCGCGCGCGACCCTTTCGATTTCCTCGCGGACGAGCTGCTCGACGAGCGGCGGAAGGTTCTGGTCCAGCCACTGCTTGAGCATGGGGCGCAGGAGGTCGGCCACCAGATCCTCGAGCGTGCGGCCGCCACCGCCCGATGAAGTGAAGATGCTGCTCGCAAGCGCACCGAAGGCGGCCGAGGCCGCGGTTGCCGCCTCGCTGGAGAGCAATCCCGCGCCCTGAGGCGCAGGCTCGGGTCGATAGGCCGGGCTTGGGGTCGGTTGAGCGCTCATGACGGGCTCCC
Source organism: Parvibaculum sp. (assembly GCF_035325945.1). GTDB lineage: Bacteria > Pseudomonadota > Alphaproteobacteria > Parvibaculales > Parvibaculaceae > Parvibaculum. The sequence continues at coordinate 156,642 of NZ_DAOKYX010000002.1, read as the reverse complement.
CAAAAGTAATATCTTCGTCTGGCTCGAT
>NZ_DAOKYX010000002.1:99188-156514 GCF_035325945.1 Parvibaculum sp. | reverse complement strand
TCGGTAAGCTCCAGCACCTCCTCATACTCTTCCTCGAACTCGATCTCCTCGGAAACAGCCTCGGCTTCGACAGGCTCCTCCTCGAAGGCCGGAGGCGGCGGAGGCACTTCCTCCCGCTCGTCCTTGCCCCCGCTGTCTTCGGAAATAATCCGGCGAATGGAGGCGAGAATCTCCTCCATCGTGGGTTCCTGTGCCGGGCCTTGATTGCTCATCCTGCGTCCTGTCTGTCTGTCGATCGCCTCGCGACGTCGATCTACATATCAGACAAAAGCTTAGGAGATGTTGACTTCAATTGCCAACATTCGCGGCCCGGATATGGCGATCGAGGCCCCCAAAGGGGCCATCTGCCAGCATGATTTCACTCTTCGTCGCCAGCCGTGCCGAAGCCGATCCACTTGCCGCTGACTTCATCATAATTCTTCTGCGGGTCGTAATATTTGACCGGCAGATTGAGTTGCTGGGCCGTCAGGCGGCCCATGGCGGCCAGAAGGCTGTACTCGGCCACCGCCTCGTCCCGCTCCGCGCTCACCAGCGCCACGCGGGCATTCAGAAGCTCCTGGTCGGCGTTCAGCACGTCGAGGATGGTCTGCGAGCCCACCTCTTCCTGCTGCTTGACGCCTTCAAGCGCGATCTCGTTCGCCCGGACCTGCTCGCGGCTCGAAACCATGTTGGAGCGCGCCGCGCGAAGCTGCTCCCAGGCGTTCTGCACGGCCTCGTCCACGGCTCTCTGAACGGAGGCGATCTGCATCATCGCCACGCTGTTCTGCTCCTTCGCGGCGCGGACCTTGGAATATTCCGCTCCGCTCTGATAGAGCGGCACCGTCAGCACGCCCATGATCGCGCTCTCGTCGGAGGAGCGGATATTGGTGCCGGTGAGGGAGCTCGACGCCGGATTGCGGGCATACTGATATTGCGCCTGAACGTCGAAGCTCGGCAGCAGCGCGCCCTTGGCCACGGCGATCGCCGCCCGGCTCGACGCTTCCGCGGCGCGCGCCGCGCGAAGGTCGGGATTGGCCTGCGCCGCCATCTCGCGCGCCTGAGCCTCGCTCTGCGGCAGGCCCTCGTTCGATTTCGGCCGTTCGAGCGTGCCCGGCGCATGGCCGACGATCTTCGCATAGGCGGCGCGGCTCGCGGTGAGCTGCGCTTCAGCCACGCGCAGCGCGGTGCGCGCGCCGCTCAGCCGCGCTTCCGACTGCGCCACATCCGTGCGCGTCAGTTCGCCGACCTGGAAGCGGTCGCGCGTCGCCTCGAGCTGCCGCTTCAGAACCTCGACGTTGTTTCTGTTGAGATCGACGACGCCCTCGTCGCGAATGACGTTCATATAGGCCGCCACCGCATTGAGCAGCGTGTCCTGCTCGACGCTCACAAGCGTGTTGCGGCCCGCATCCACGGCGAATTTGGCCTGCTCGGTCGAGTTGACCGTGCGCCCGCCCGCAAAGAGGTTCTGGCTGAGCGTGACGGAGCCCGTCAGCGGCCGTGCGTTGGAGGTGATGCTCGCGCCAGGGACGGGCGCCGAGAGATTGGCCCGGTTCCGCACGGCGCTGTAAGTGCCCTGCGCCACGACGGTCGGCCGCCAGCCGGAGAGCGCCTGCGCCACCTGCTCGTCGGTCGCCCGGAGCAAGGCGCGCTGGCCCTGGAGATCGGGATTGGTCTGGTAGGCGGCCACGAGCGCATCCGTCAGCGTTTCGGCCGATGCCGGCAAGGCAACCAGCATGGCCGCCGTCATGGCGCCTGCCGTGGTGAGGGCAATGTTCTTCGCGGACGTGATAAAGCGTCGTTTCATCGTCTGTTTCTCCGAGGGCGCGGCCTCGCCCTCTTGAACGCTTCCCTGGCCGTCAGCCGGATGATTACCGGCAAGGTACCTACAAGAATCGGCGGGGCCAAGTCCCCGGAGAGTCCGCGATAGATCGTGTCAAAATGCCGGTACCCGTGATCGCAACCGCGACCGCCAAGCCCGGCGGCACGATCTTCAGAAGACGAAGCTCTCCTCGATTGCAAATCCCGGCAGCGAATGAACGATGGCGTCGAACGCCGCCCTGCCGCTCACGACGCCGTTGGACTTGACGAAGACATGGCCCTGCGCGGTCGCCCCTTCGCCCATGATGACGGCGAGCCTGCCGCCTTCCGCGAGCTGATCGAAAAGCGCGGTCGGCTCCACCTGAACCGAGCCATTGAAGAAAATCACATCGTAGGGAGCGTCTTTCGCCCAGCCTTCGCGGAACTTGCCGGTCACGACGCTCGCATTGGCGACCTGGAGTTCGCCGAGCGCGCTCCGGGCCGCGCCGGCCAGCTCTTCATTTTCCTCGAGGCCGGTCACGCTGTGCGCGAGCCTGGCGAGAATTGCGGTGGAGTAACCCGTCGCGCAGCCGATATCGAGCACGCGGTCGGTCTCGCCGATCTCGGCCAGTTGAGCGAGCTTCGCGAAGGCGCGCGGCTCCATGAGGTAGCGCGCCTCGCCCCGGCCTGCGTCGGTGAGGCGGAGGTCTTCGTCCATATAGGCGACGCCACGCCGCGCCTCCGGGACGAAGTTCTCGCGCGGAACCTCGGCCATTGCGGCAATCAGCCTCAAATCGGTGACGGCGTTGCAGCGCACCTGGCTCTCAACCATGTTGATCCGGGCAGCGGTGAAGTCGGTCATGGATCGTCCTGAAGGGAAATTTCGGCCTTGAATGGAGGCGACGGAGATTGATCGAGCCCCGCCGCTTCGGGAACTGGACGCGTTTATAAAGGTCCGGGCGGCCAAACTCAATTCGTGACCATCCCCTGATTCTCGCCCGGCCGGCAACGCCCGAGGGCGCATGGGAGTGAACGGCGATGAACAGCCCACCCGCGCATCCGCCGCGGGAAGGGCCGATCGAAGCTCGATTGAAGATTGTATGCGCTGGCGGGAATTGCTATACCCCGCGGCGACCAAGGATGGCCACGTGGCGGAGTGGTGACGCAGCGGACTGCAAATCCGTATACCCCGGTTCGATTCCGGGCGTGGCCTCCAGATAAATTCCCAAAATATCGACTTCAGGCTGCAAAGCCCTCCAGCGCCCCGCCCCGCCTCAAATCGGCGGTGGCGCCAGGGGCCGCCGGACGGGTCGCGCGCTGGCCCCGCCGCGCCTCCGCCGCCAGAATCCCGCCCCAGAGCATGCCGAAAAGCAGGAACAGGTGGCGCCAGTTGTCGATGTCGATGATGAGCCCCTCCGCCACATGGCCGATGACGGCGGCAAAAACCACGATGAGCATCTCCTGTCCGGGCGCGTCGATCAGCACCGCGCGCCATCCCCGGATGACCGTCAAGCCGACGAAGGAGATGAAGGCCAGGCCCGCAAGAAAGCCTCCCGCCACCAGAACGTGCAGATAGACGTTGTGGGTATCGAGCTTGTTGATTATCGCCCATTGGGCCGGGCCGATGCCGAGCGGATGTTCGAGCGCCATGGCGATGGCGCGCTTCTGGCTGTCGAACCGGCCCTGATGGCCGACGTCGTAATCCTGCACGAGCGAGGCGCGCTCATCGAAGAGCCTCTGCACCTTCGGCGTGGAAAGCGCGACGCCGACCACAGCGACAATGACGAGCCCCATCAGCGCTGAAAATGCGATGAGCCTCATCGATTGCGCGGGCGAGCGCGAGGTCGCCAGCGTGAAGCCGCCAAAGACGAGGCTCGAAAGCAGGAAGCTGCCCCATGCGCCGCGCGAGAAGCTGAGCAGTATCGCAAGAACGAGAAGCACGAAGAGAGGCAGCAGACCGATCGCGTGAATTGCGCGCGCCTTGGTCAGGCGCAGTCCGAGATAGAGCGTCGGCGCGATGAGATAGGGTCCGAAGACGTTCGGATCGTTGAAGGTGCCATCCGCCCGGCCAAAATTGGTGAAGCCGAAGGATTCGGGAAAAATTCCGAAATAGCCGCCGACGCCTGCGGCCGCCGCCAATATCGCCGCCAGGCAATAGGCGTTGAAAAGCAGCGACAGCCGCCGCTCCGGCGCCTCGAACACGCAACTGGCAAAGAAAATGAAAGCGCAGGTGAGATAGGCCGTCACCGGCAGCGCATTCTGCAACCGGTCGAGATAGACGGCGTCCATTCCGCCGATGCCGTAACCGACGATAATGAGCCCCCAGAGCGAGGCCGGAAGCGCGAGACGGCGTGGGAAGCGCAAGCCCAGCGCGAAGAAGAGCGCCATGCTGCCGACAAGCAGCAGATCGTAGGGAACGGGCTGGTCCTTCCCCTGCTCGCTCGTCTGGTAGAAGCTGCTCGCCAGCACGAGAAAGAGCGCGAAATCCGCGACCCTCGCGCCCCAATTCACACGCGCAACGCCGGCGCGCATGGGTTGGGCGACCCGGCTTCCTCCCGTCTCGACCTGCCACCCGTCCATCGCCTCGCTCCCTAGAATGCGTTCTCGCCCTTGAGCATGGCGAAAGGCGTGCGGAGAATGATGTAGAGGTCGAAGAGCAGCGACCAGTTCTCGATGTAGTAGAGGTCGTGCTCGGTGCGGCGGAGAATCTTTTCGCGCGTATCCGTTTCTCCGCGCCAGCCATTGATCTGCGCCCAGCCGGTGATGCCAGGCTTGACGCGGTGGCGCGCGAAATAGCCGTCCACCACATCGCCATAAAGCTCGTCGCCCGCCTTCGCCAGAATGGCATGCGGCCGGGGACCGACGATCGACATGTCGCCCTTGAGCACGGTAATGAACTGCGGCAACTCGTCGAAGCTCGACCGGCGCAGGAAACGCCCGACGCGGGTGACGCGGTCATCGTCGCTCGTCACGAGCCTCGCGGCATTCGCATCGGTCTGCTCATGCCTGAGCGTGCGAAACTTGTAGACCTCGACAAGCTCGTTGTTGAAGCCATAGCGGCGCTGCTTGAAGAAAACCGGCCCCCGGCTATCGAGCTTGATGGCCGCCGCAATCAGAAGCAGAAGCGGCGAAAGCACGAGCAGGAACAAGGCCGCGAGAACGCGGTCTTCGATCACCTTCAACACATAGTCCCAGTCCGAAAGCGGCTTGTCGTAGAGATTGAAGAAGGGGACATTCCCCACATAGCTGTAGGTTCCGGGCGTCATGCGCAGCGGCGCGTCGAGCGCCGACAGGCGAATGTCCACCGGCAGCACCCACACCTTCCGCATCATCTCCAGAACGCGCCGTTCCGCCGAAAGCGGCAGCGACATGACGAGAAGATCGATGCGGTTCGAGCGCGCAAAGCGCACAAGCTCGTCAACCGTGCCGAGCTTCGGATAGCCCGCGACGGTGTCGGACACGCGCTCGTCATTGCGATCGTCGAAGACGCCGCAAATCTTGATATCCGAACCGGCCGAGGCCTGAAGCGCCTCGATGAGCCGCTGTCCGCGCTCGCCACCGCCGACGATCACCACGCGGCGTTCGAGGCGGCCGGTCTTCATCCAGTGCCTTATGAGCATCGTGGCGCCGGACCGCATCGCGACAAGCGAAGAGAACGCGCCAAGCGACCAGCCGACGAACCAGACGCGCGAAACGTCCTCGCCGAGCTTCAGCAGGAAACCCGTCGCCATCAGAACGGCGAGAACGCCAAGCCATGCAAGGCCGAGGCGGCCGGTCTGCATCATCGCGCGCTGAAGCACGGGGATGCGATAAAGGCCGCTGAGCTGAAAGCTCACCACGGCGAGCAGCGCACCGGCGAGGATCGTCGGGTAATAGATGAAACGGAGCACCGGCGCATCGGCGCCTAGATAGGCGTGAAAAAGCAGAACGCCACATAGCATGACCAGCGCCGCATCCGCGATGCGCACCGAACCTGCGATCACCGCAGGCGAGATCATACGGACGATGCGCGCGCGCCTTTCAAGCGTCGGGAGCTTCCCGTCCCGGATCTGCCCTTCGCGCCAGCCGCCCGTCCCGGTCCGCCCGGCTCCGGCGCTTGCTGCCATGTCGCCCGATGCGGCGTGAAAGCCGCCCGACCCTTCTCCCGACCCGCTCATAGCGGAACCCCTTCGTGAAACTTTCCGGGCAGCCCGTTCGCCGCGCCCGCCGCATGAGGAACTGGCGCCTGATCGAGAAGCTGCCGGTAAAAGCCGACGGCGCCCTCGACCATGCGCGAGACTGAAAACTCCGATTGGACCCGGTTGCGCAGCCGCTCCGCCAAGCGCCGCATGCCGTCCGCATCGCCGAGCGCTCGGACGAGCGCGGCCGCCAGCGCATCTGCATCCGCGGGCGGAACGAGCAGGTTCGCATCCGCACCGAAAATCTCGGGGATACCGCCCACCCGCGTCGCGATGAGCGGCATGCCCGCCGCTGCCGCCTCGAGTGCCACATAAGGCAGAGATTCATGATGCGACGGCATGACGACGACGCGGCCGAGAGCGAATGCCTGCCGCGCGGGCATGACGCCCGCGAACTCGACCCGGATATGCCCGGAAGCGGCGCGCGCCATCTCCTCGAAGGCTGCGCGGTCGGGCCCCGAACCGACGATACGGATGAAAAGCGGCGTATCCGCCTTCGATGCCGCCTCGATGAGCGTCCCCACGCCCTTCAGCCGGCGCAATTCGCCGATGAAGACGAAATCGGCGCACTCTCCCGCCTGCGCACGGACGGGCTCGAACTCCGCCTCCGTCACGCCATTGTGGATGACGATGGAAGGGCCTTTCGGTTCGCCCACCTTGTCGATGAAGGTTCGGAGGCTGAAATCGGATTCGAAGATGATGCCATCCGTGCGATAGCGCATGAGGCGCTCCATCGCCAGAAACAGCGCGCCCTGCGGCGACGTGCGGCTGAAATGCAGCGCGCCGCCATGAGGCGTGTAAACGCGCACGCCGCCCGCAAGGCGCGGCAACAGCCGCGCATAGGCGCCGCCCTTGGCGCCATGCCCGTGAATGACATGAGGCCGGAGCTTGCGTATCCGGCCGGCTATCCGCGCCAGATTGAACGCATCGCCAAGACCAGGCAGTCGGCTCATGGGCTCGACATGGACGCCGAGGGCGCAATGCTTCCGAAGCTCGTCGAGGCGCGCGAGCGAAACCGGATCGCGCGGCTCCTCACCAAGGATGACGCCGACCTCGAGCCCCGCGCCCTGCTGCCCGCCCGCCAGATCGCAGACATGACGAAAGAGCCCGCCGAGCGGCGCGCGTAGGACATGCAGCACACGGATCGACTCGACCGTGCCGGATGCCGTAGCCGCCGCCATCAGAAATATCGCTCCTTGACCAATATGGTGTCGCCGGGCCTTACCGGCGCACCGGTATCGACATCCATTTCCATCAGCCGGTCGCCGCGCTTCCTGGTGATATGGACCGTGTCCTGATTGGCCCGGTAGGAAAACCCGCCCGCGATCGCCACGGCGCTCTGCACTGTCATGCCATTGACGAAAGGATATTGCCCTGCCCTCTGCACCTCGCCGAGGATGAAGAAGGGCCTGAACTCCATGATCTGCACGCTGACATTGGGGTTGCGAAGCAGGGTCTTGCCGAGCGACTCCTCTATCGCGGCCTGAAGCCCGTCCGTGGTCAACCCGCGCGCCCGCACCGGCGGGATGAGCGGAATTGCAATATTGCCGCCGCCATCGACCGAGAAATCGCCGCTGAGATCGCTCTGCCCGAACACGGTCACGCGCAATTTGTCGCCGCTATCGAGAAGATAAGGCTCCACCGCCTCGTTGATCGGACGCTCCGTGACGCTGTTGCCGCCCGCGCAGGCAGAAAGCGCGAGCGAGACAGCAAGGCACATGAGGCCAGCGGCGATCAGCCTGCCGAATTTACCGGCCGGAAACCGCTGATCCCGGATGAAAGGCAGAACGCCGCGGCGAGCCATGGCTGGACGATCCCTGAAATATCCCGCTGTTCCGCAAACTAGGCCGGACTGGTTAATTTTTTGCGAGCGCGGAGACGCTCCGGCGTGTCCAAGTCGCCGGAATTGCTCGCCTTTTGCGAATGATGTCTCCTCGCGTTAAGCCTTCCGTTACCAACACCGTTCTACTGTCCGCCCTGAAGGAGTGCGCCAGCATTCCAGCGAGCGGAGCGCATGACCAACACTCACGGCACGCCTGTTGTCACCTTTGGCGACCGACGCCGTTCCACCCCTGACATGCAGGCGGCGGGCGACGTTTCGCCATGGGAGCTGCTGCGCGGCATCTGGGCGCGCAAGGAGTTGATCGCTCTCGCCTTTGCGGGCTTCATGGCGCTGAGCCTCGTCTGGCTCGCGACGGTGACGCCCACCTATACCGGCGAAACGCGCATCCTGCTTTCGCCGCGCACGGGCGAAATCTCGACCTTCGACACGACGAGCCAGCCAACACTGCCGGATTCCGAAACCTTGCAGAGCGAGATCCAGCTTCTCGTTTCGCGCCCTCTTCTCACCCGCCTCGTTACCGATCTTCGCCTCGACCGCGATCCGGAATTCAATCCCTCGCTTCGTCCCGGCACACGGATGCGAATTCTCAATCTCGTCGGCGTGCGGGGCAGCGCGCCGGACGAAACGGAAATCGCCGACAACGTGCTGCGCAAGCTGAACGTCTATCAGAAGGGCACGTCGCGCGTCATCGCCATCGAATTTACCTCGACCGACGCGCGCATGGCGGCGATGGTTCCCAATCGCCTCGCCGAACTCTATATCGCCCAGCAGATCGAGCAGAAGAACGCCATCAATCGCGAAGCGACCAAATGGCTCGGCCAGCAGATCGAGGAGCTTCGCAAGAAGGTTCAGGCATCGGAGGCCGCCGTCGAAGCCTTCCGCGCGGATTCGGGCCTCTTTCTCACCAATGGCTCGACCGTTCCGCAGCAGCAGCTCACCGATCTCAACTCGCAGCTTACGCTTGCGGAGGCCGCGCGCGCCGAGGCCGAGGCGAGGCTTCAGAACGCCCGCAGCCTTCTTGCCTCGGGCAATGCGGTCAACTCGGCCGCCGCCGTTCTACAGTCGCCGCTGATCCAGAACTTGCGCCAGCAGGAAGTCGCCCTTCGCGCGCAGATCGCGCAGATGTCGGAGACGCTTCTGCCGTCCCATCCGAAGATGATGGAGGCGCAGGCCAATCTCGCCGATCTCGACCGCCAGATCGGCAAGGAAGTCGACAAGATCATCAAGGGCCTGGAAAACGACGCGCGTGTCGCCTCGGCGCGTGTCGCCTCGCTCCGCGCGAGCCTCGTGCGTCTTCAGGTCCGCATGGGCACGCTCAATCAGGACGAGGTCCAGCTACGCGCGCTCGAACGCGACGCCTCGACGAACCGTGCGCTGCTCGAATCCTTCCTCAAGCGTTATGAAGAGGCGAATGCACGCGCCGAGGCCGATGCCGGGGCCGCCAATGCCCGCATCGTTTCGCGCGCGCAGGAACCTTCCTCCCCGACCTTCCCCAGGACGGGCGCGGTGCTCACGCTTTCCGTCATAGCGGGCCTGCTTTTCTCTCTCGTCCTGAGCTTCGTCGTGGAGGTTTTCGCGCGTGGCTTCCGCACCGCCGAACAGGCCGAGCGCGTCACGGGCATGCCATTTCTCGGCCTCGTGCCGGAGATCGAAGCCCATGGTGGCCGCCAGACGAACCCCGCCGCCGACGTTCTCCGCGAACCTTTCGGCCTTTATGCCGAAGCGATCCGAACGCTACAGGGCAATGTGCTGCTCGCCCGCATCGGCAATCGTCGCGCGCGCAGCGTGCTCGTCACTTCGGCGCAGAAGGATGAAGGCAAGACCTCGACGGCGGCGAGCCTTGCCCGCGTCCTCGCCATGGGCGGCTATCGCACGATCCTCATCGATGCCGACATGCGCGCGCCCTCGGTTCATCTCGCCGTCGGCATGCCGCCGCAGGCCGGGCTCTCCGAACTGCTGACCGGACAGGCGAACTTCACACATGTCATCCGGCAGGATTACGGCAGCTATGCGCATGTCATGCAGGCTGGCGCTGCCCTCCCCAACCCGACTGCCATGCTCGCCTCCGCGCAGATGGCCTGGGTGCTGAAGGCGCTCGAACACACCTACGACTACATCATCATCGACGCGCCGCCCGTCATGGCCGCAGCGGACGCGCAGGTGCTGGCGAAGATGACCGACCTCACCGTGCTTGTCGTGCGCTGGTCGGTGACGAGCCGCCGCCTCGTCACGCATGTGCTCAAGATGCTCGCGGCGGCAAGCGGTCGCCGCGTCGGCATCCTGCTCACACGCGTCAATCTGCGCCGCTATCGCCGCTACACGGACACGGCAATCGAGGAATATCCCGTTCGCCCCGCCCGCGCGGCCTGATCAGTTCGCTGGCGCCGTCTTTCCAAAGACGAAGGCGATCGCCTTCTGCCGGTCGCCCGCAACCTTCCTGACCGCATCGTAGATCGGCCGCAGCAGGTCATAGGCCGCGACCTTGATCGCATCGAGCGCCTTGTGCGTGCCCGCTGGCGCCTGCGGCAAACCGAGCCGGCGAAGCCCGGCATTCACATAGGAAAGCTTCACCAGCCTGAGCGATTCCTTCGTGTGCCAGGTGATCGAGAAGGATACCGAAACCTCGGGTCCATTCTGCACCCAGTGCGGATCGAAGAGCGGCACGAAGATCGCGTCGCCCGGATCGAGATGCTGCTGCGTCGCGCCCGCCTCGAATTCATCTCGATACGGCAGGTTCCGATGCTTGCCCGGATAAAGCTCCAGAGCTTCCTCCGAAACGATGGCGCGATCCCGATAGTCAAAAAGGCTCATCCGCTTCTGGCCGCGAATCTGGAGCAGGAAATTATATTCGGGGTCCATGTGGAACGGCGTCACATTGCCGGGCGATGTGACGAAGATGAAAGCCTGCCGCTTTAGCGCGCCGCCCATGACGCCGCCCGTCTGCTCGGCCACCTGATCGAGGCAGGCATCGAGCAGCGCCTTGTATTCCGGGTCGCTCTCGGCATTCTTGATCACCATCCAGGAGCGGCACTCCTCGATGCGTCGCACGGTTTCCTCGGGCGTCAAACCGTTGGAGGGCGTCAGGTTCGGGTCCTGATTGGGCAGGACCGGGCCGTTGAACTCGATCTGATCCGCAGGCAGCGAGGCCGCGAGCCGCGCCAGCCGGTCGAGCTTGAAGAGCGGATGATCGGCCAGATGATGCCGCAGCCGGAATGTGCGTGTCGGCATCTCGTTTCCGACGCCACCCGCTTCGACTTCGATGAGCTTATCCATGTTCCACCTCCTTGCGTAGACGGTGATAGAGCGTTCGCATGTAGCCCCAGGCCCATTCCGCGATATGCGTCATATGGGCCGAATAGAAAATGAGAAGCGGGCTCAGCAGATGCGCCGTGGCCGCGTTGACCTCGCGGATCGCGCGCCGCTCCGCCCAGATGTGGTCGATCATCGGATGGTTCGGCACCGCGCAGGAATCGACCCATGCGATGCGCGGATCGCCGAGAAACGCGCCGACGGCCTTCATCATCAGGAGCGCGCCCGGCGAATATCTGGCGTAATCCTCGTCATAGGCGATCTTGAAACTGTAGGCGCCGCCACCCGAGAGAAAGCTCGCCAGCATCGCAATCGGCTTTCCATCGAAAAGAATTTCGGCGCAATGCAGCTTGCCGCCTTCCCGCGCGTCCGAGCAGAGGCGTTCGAAAAAGGCGCGCTCATTGGCGCGCTCGGCAAGCGCCGTTCCGCGCTTCCCTTTCCAGCCGCTGCGCTCGAGAGCGAGAAAGCGATCGACCCAGCTCGAAAGCTCCGCTCCGCCATCATGCGTGACGAATTGAAGCTCGCCCGTCTCCGCGAGCCGGTTCCAGAGGCGGTTATATTCCTTGCGCTTCTTCTTGCGCATGGTGGCGGCGAGATAGGCCTCGCCATCGAGATCGGATTTGAGGAAGGCGCGTTCATGTCGCCCGGTTTCGACATGCGCGAGCCCGCGCTCGGCAAGCACGTCGTTGAGCGCCGCGTCGAAAGCGCCGCCTACCTCGAACATGGGAAAGCGCAGGAGCGGCGCGCCCGCGCGGTCGGCATGAGCGAGAAAGCGGCGCAGCGCCTGCCGCTCATATCCCGCGCGAACGATGGGCGTGGCGAGAAAGCCGTGAACATGCGTCCAGATCGACCAGATCGCGAGCGGAAGGCCGAGATAGAAACGCCGTGCCTGATAGGGAAACACACCGATCAGCAGCCGCTCGCCGCCCGCCAGAGGCGCGCCGCGCACAAGCGCGACGCGAACCGCGCCGCCCGACCGGAGATGCGCCATTGCCGCCTGAAGCGCCCTTGCCTCGAACAGCGGATTGCTGTCGCTCGACGCCGTCGCCAGCGCTTCCATCTCCGCGATATGAGGCTCCAGCGCCTCGGCGCTTTCAATGACGGAGATGCTGCCGTCATCCGCCTCGCAGGAAAGCGGAACCTCCGCCGTGACGTTGCGCCTCAGCGCTGGAAAAGTCGGATGCTGCGATTTGAGATCGGTCATCGATCGATCCTTCAGACAGTGGCGGGCGAAGCGAAACCGCTTCGCGAGAGCACGAAAGAGGTGATGCCGAGACGGCGGCGCGCGATCAGGAAGAGACAGAAGCTAGCGAAGACGAGCGAGGCCGCCGTCCCCGCCGCTGCGCCCATGAGGCCGAAACGCGGCACGAACACGAGATTGAGCGCGATGTTGAGAAGTGCCGCCGCGCCATAGACGGCGGCGGTCAGGTTCTGGTGTCCCGTCATGTTGAGCAGATATTCGACCGGGCCGGTCGAGGCGCGCGCGACGAAGCCAAGCATCAGCACGGCGAGCAGCGGATAGCCCTTGTCGAACCCCTCGCCGAAGAGATTGAGCGCGAATTCGCCGATGAGCAGCAGGAAGCCCGCCGCCGCGAGCGTCGGCCAGAAGATCCATTGAATGATGTTGTGGACGAAGACCTGCAATCCCACGCGATCTCCGGCCGCATGAAGTTCGGAGAATTTCGGAACCGCGAGCGCCGCCACCGCGAAATAGATGAAGACGACGAGATTGGTGATCCGCGTCGCCGCGAAATAGATGCCGACCTCATTGGGATCGACGAAATAGCCGAGCAGAACGATGTCGGTGTTGAGAAGCAGAAGGTAGAGCCCCTCGGCCAGCACCAGCGGCAGCGAAGCCGCGACCCAGTAGCGCGTGTGGCGGATGGGCTTCGCGCGCGGGATCGCCGCACCGATGCGGCGATTGAGAAAGAAGCGCTGGCCGGCAAGCGTGAGAAGCGTCGCGGCGAGAGCGCCGGCCACCGCGGCAACGCCCGTCAGCCCGCCGAACATGAAATGGATGAGCGCGCCAACGGCGACGATGCCGAGCGGGCGGATGATATAGGCCGGGAGATAGGCAAGGCTCACCCAGCCGAAAGCGCGGGCTGTTCCCTCGAGCGTGTCGGTCAGCGCGAAACCCGGCACGCACATCATCGCCAGAACGAGCGGGAGCACGTAATAGCCTTCGATTTCATTGCGGAGGATGCCGATAGCGGCGAGCCCCAGCACCATGAATGCGAGGCCGAGCACGAGCACGATCCACCAGGAATCGTGGAGAATGCCTGCGAGCCGCCGCCACTTCGCATTGATGCGATAATCCGGCACGAAGCGGAGCGTCGATGTGCCGAAGCCCATCGGCGCGATGATGCCGAGTATGATGACCCACACCCAGACATAGGCGAAAATGCCGTACTCGAAGGCGCCCATCCAGCGCGCGAGAAGCACCTGGCTCAGCAGCGCGATGGCGGCTCCCGCGATGCGGATACCCATGACGAGACCGGCCCCGCGCACGACCTGCGCGAGGTGGCCCTCGGCAAGCATGGCGGCGAGCGTTGCGCCGAGCCGTCTCAGGGAATGAGGAAGCGCCGTGGCGTTCATCGGGCCGGATTCCTTGTCAGACCCGGGCCATTCCCGCGCCGGGCAGCGAGCCCGCGACGGCACGCAGGCGGGTAAACGCTTCCCAAAGTACCGGCGTCTGCTTGATGAAGCGTTTAGCCCTGCGGCGCAGAACCGCGGGCATGAGCGCCAGCCAGCCGCGCATGGTCACGGCCTCGAGATGATCGAAAAGCCGCGTCTCGACCTCGCACCAGTCGGCCTTGTAGGGCTCGTCGCCTATGGTGAAGTCGAACTCCCCGTGTCCCGTTTCCGTCGCGTGCCGCATCAGCTCCATGAGCTGCACCATGCCGGGACCGAAGCGCGCGAATTCCTCCGCCGCCGCATAGCTCGCCAGCACATAGTGATAACGCCCGCGAAAGCTCACGCCCCAATTCGTGGCCGCGATCCTGCCGCCGACATCGAGATGGCTGACATGGATGAGCCCCTTGGCGGCCGGATCGGTCGCAAGCTCGAGATAGAATTCGCGCACGCCCGGCCGCGCAAATGGATTGGCAACGCCCATGCGCGCGAAGGCCGCGCTCTTTTGGGCGATCAGTTCGTCGATGGAGCGGGCGATCTCTGCGGGGGACTGCGGCGTCACCAGAGCGACCTCGCCGAACTCCTCGAGCTTGCGGCGCTTCTGCCTGTCGCGCTTCTTGCTGCCGGACGAGCGCTTCTCGTCGTAATAGGCGCTCCAGACCGGCTTCAGCCGCGTCATGTGAGCGGATGAGGCGTGCCGTGTCGCATTGCCGAGTGCCAGCAGCGGGTTCAGTTGCTCGCCGACGAATTCCGGCAGACGGTCGAGTTCGACAATGTCGTGGTGTGGCAGGGCCGCGCGGACCTCTGCCCAGAGCGACTTGAACTGGCTCCTGTGAACCGTCCGCGAGAAGCGCTTTGCAAGGATCGGCGCCTGATAGTCGCAGAATTCAGCTCCGAGCCAGACGAGCCGGGTGCCGGAGAAGCCTCGCTTCAGCCCGAACGGAAAGATGAACAGCGGCCCTTCCGCCTCGCCCTCGCCATCCCAGCCGACGACAATCGCAGGCTCGATACCCTGACGCGCGCCGACATGACGGAACCACGCCGAGAGCCAGGCATGGGTCTGGAATACCGTGCAATCGGCCACCACCTCGAGCGCGGTCCAAATGGAACGTAGCCCCTCGAAACTGTCATGAACGGTGAGAAGCACTTCGGGCTTGCGCGACCACGGCCCGTGAATGACCCGCCCGGCTTCGCCGTGGCGCTGGGGCCAATGGTTAATGGGCGCGAAGGACTGCTTCTCTGCGTCGTTCTTATTCGTCAGCGGCTTCACGGGGGGCCTCGCCTTGCCGATGGATCAAGTTGAAACGCTTTTTCCGCGTTTCGAGGCTCGATGCGCCGGCTTGCATCAATCTTTTCTCAATTCCGGACGCGCATTCTCGCCACACCGTGCCGGTTGCAATCGCCGTGCTACCCTGGCCCGCATCCGGCCCCACTTCGCTTCCCCGGCGCCGAGGACCTCGACGCATGAATGTCGCATCGGAAAAACCACGACCCCTGGCGCAGAAAACGCCTCTGGCGCGGCATGGCCTCCTCGCCCTTCATGCGAGCGGCGCACACCGACTCGCCCCGAAGGCACTGGCCGGGGCGGGCGTGATCTTCATGCTTCATCGCGTGCGCAAGCCCGATGGCGAGGATTTCGCGCCGAACCGCATTCTCGAAGTCACGCCCACCTTCCTCGATGCCGTCATCACGCGCGTGCAGGAAATGGGCTATCTCTGCCTCAGCCTCGATGAAGCCGTCTCCCGCCTCGCCGCGGGCGAGACCGGAGAGCGCTTCGCCGTCTTCACTCTCGATGACGGCTACCGCGACAATCTCACCGTCGCTGCGCCTGTCTTTGCGCGCCACAATGTTCCGTTCACGGTCTATCTGGCAACGAGCCTGCCCGACGGCACGGCGGTCCTCTGGTGGGTTCTGCTCGAGCAGGTCATCGGCGCGGCGAGAGACTTGCGCGTCAGCTTCGTGGATGGCGAGGAGGTGTTTTCCTGCGCGAGCCTCGCAGAGAAGAACGCCGCCTGGTCGGCAATCTACTGGCGCCTGCGCGGCGGGCCCGAAGACCACACGCGGGACGAAATCATCCGCCTTGCGGTCGAGCACGGCATCGAGCCCGGGCGCGTGACACGTGAGCTTTCGATGAGCTGGGGCGAGGTGCGCGAGCTTGCCGCCCATCCGCTCGCATCCATCGAGGCGCATACGGCCGGACATTTCGCCCTTGCCGGGCTGCCGGAGGCACGCGCGCATGACGAGATCGCCCTGGGCCTCGCGCGCCATGAGGCGGAGCTTGGGCTGAAGCCCACCCATTTCTCCTATCCCTATGGCGACCCCGGCTCGGCGGGCGAGCGCGAATTTGCGCTTGCCGCCCGGTTCGGCTTCCGCTCGGCCACGACGACCCGCAAGGGGCTGATCCGACCGTCCCACAGGGACCGGCTGACGCGCCTGCCGCGCCTCTCGCTCAATGGCGACTATCAGGATGTGAGAATCATCGAGGTGCTGCTGAGCGGCCTTCCCTTCGCCCTGGCGAGGCCGCTTGCCGGAGAGGCGATCGACTAGCCGCCGAAGCGCTCGTCCCGGCCGTTCCGCCGCCGCGCCCACCAGACCTCCGTCCGGCGCCGCACGCGGCGCACCGGATGCGAATCGACCGACAGCACCACGACCCCGAGCGGCAGCATCCAGAAGCCGAGAACCGGCAGGAAACCGAGCACTCCACCGCCCACAAGCGCCGCTCCGGTCACGCGCCGCATGGTCGGCGAACCGGGAACCTTGAACCGCCTGCTACCGAAGCGAACCGTCGCCATGCCTCTCGCTTTCCTTGGGAAACAGGGCCTGACGCCCGGACTGGCCGAACAAATGGGTATTCACGGCGCCGGAGGCAAGATTTGGGCTGGCATGGGGCAAACGACTTTGCTATAGGACCGCTCGTCCTCGTCGTTGAGTTGCGACGAAGTGATCCCCGGTAGCTCAGTGGTAGAGCAAGCGGCTGTTAACCGCTTGGTCGCTGGTTCGAGTCCGGCCCGGGGAGCCAGTTTCGAGGGGTCCGGTTTCCGACGAAGCCGGGCCCCTTTTTCTTTCGGCCCCGCCCCGGCGCGGAAGGTGCTCGAAGAACCAGTCGCACCGGGCGCCCTGCTCGCTATATGCTCATGCGAAGAACCTACGGGGGACGCTCGCATGACGCAGTATCTCGAAGAGTGTTCGACACGAGGCGCGGAGACGATCGACGTCACCGCCTCCAATCTCGGCCGCATAACGGGCCTTCCACGCCTTGTCCGCCTCGTCTTTCGCGCGCTTGTCCATATGCGACGCGGAAGCCTCACCATCCTGCTTCCCGATGGCCGCAGCTTGCGCTTCAGCGGGCGGGAACCCGGCGCCGACGCCGTGATGGAGATCAGGGATTTCGGGCTGGCCCGCCGCCTCTTCGCCGCGGGCGATCTCGGCGCCGCCGAGGCGTTTCTCGACGGCATGTGGGACAGCCCCAACATCGCCTCCTTCCTCGAACTCTTCGCCCGCAACCGCGACGTGCTCCGCGAGAGATTTCTCGGCCTCGGCGCGGTCCGGTTCGGCGCGCGGCTTCTGCATCTCGTCCGGCGAAACTCGCGGCGCGGCGCGCGGCGCAACATCGAGTTCCACTACGATCTCGGCAACGGCTTCTACCGCCGCTGGCTCGACGGCACGATGACCTATTCCTCCGCGCGGTTCGCGCACCAGGGGCAGGACCTTTCGGACGCCCAGATCAACAAATACCGCTCGCTCGCCGAACGCATCGACCTGCGGCCCGAGCACCATCTGCTCGAAATCGGCTCGGGCTGGGGCGGCTTCGCGGAATATGCCGCAAGCGAGATCGGCTGCCGCGTCACCGGCATCACCATCAGCAAGGAACAGCTCGCTTTCGCGCGCGAGCGGATCGCTGCAAAGGGCCTCTCCGACAGGGTCGAGATCCGCTATCAGGACTATCGCGATATCGAAGAACGCTTCGACCGCGTCGCATCGATCGAAATGTTCGAGGCGGTCGGCGAAGCCTATTGGCCCACCTATTTCGGCAAGCTGCGCGACTGCCTGAAGCCCGGCGGCGTGGCGGGCCTCCAGATCATCACCATCGAGGACAGCATCTTCCCCGCCTATCGCAAGAGCGCCGACTTCATCCAGCGCTACATCTTCCCCGGCGGCATGCTGCCTTCGCCGTCAGCGCTCAGAGAGCAGGTCGCGCGCGCGGGCCTCACCTGGGCCGGCAATCTCGACTTCGGCCTCGACTATGCCGAGACGCTGAAGCTCTGGCGCCAGCGCTTTCGCGCCGCATGGCCGGACATTCAGCATCTCGGCTTCGACGAGCGCTTCCGGCGGCTGTGGGAATACTACCTCGCCTATTGCGAGGCGGGCTTCCGCGCAGGACAGATCGACGTCACGCAGGTGACGCTGACAAGACCCTGATCTAGACTTCGGGCCCCGCCTTGAGCTTCCGCCACGGAAGAAACCCGGAGCCCCGGAATGGAAGATCGCCTGATCCCGACGCCACGCACGCTCGATGACGTGGAAATCCGCTCGCGCGAACTCATCGGCCGCGGCTGGGGCAGGCTCGAGCGCTTCACTTTCCGCCATCGCCGCTTCGATGGGACCTGGTCCGATACCGTCACGCGCGACATGTACACGATCGGCGAGGTCGCGATGGTGATCCCCTACGATCCCGCGCTCGACGCCGTCGTCCTCATCGAGCAATTCCGCGCCTGCGGCCTCGTCCATGACGAGGCGACATGGCTCTTCGAGGCGATCGCGGGCATAGTCGATCCCGGCGAAACGCCGATCGAGGTCGTTCGCCGTGAAGCGCTCGAGGAAGCGGGCTGCGCCATCGGCGAGCCGGTTCACATCACCACCGCCTGGTCGTCGCCGGGCGGCTATGGCGAGCGCACCCACATCTACGCGGCGCGCGCCGATCTCTCGCGCATCGGCGGCGTACACGGTCTCGCCCATGAGCATGAGGACATTCGCGCGGTAGTCGTGCCGCTCGCGGAGGCGCAAACCGCAACCATGGACGGGCGCATCAGAGACGCGAAGACATTTCTTATGATTCAATGGCTTAGCGCCAATAAAACAAAAATTAAATGAAGAACCCTCATGCGCCCCGCGCCTTGAACGCGAAGCCAACGCTCCGTATGTTCTGAGCACAGCACCTCGATGCCTGTGCGCCACTCCTCAATCAAGACCGGACAATCATGGATATCAGAAACGGACTCGTGGATTCGATCGGCCATACGCCGTTGATCCGCTTGAAGCGCGCCTCCGAGGAGACGGGCTGCGAAATTCTGGGCAAGGCGGAATTCCTCAATCCCGGCCAGTCGGTGAAGGACCGCGCCGCGCTCTACATCATCAAGGACGCGATGGCGAAGGGCCAGCTCCGCCCCGGCGGCACCATCGTCGAAGGCACGGCCGGCAATACAGGCATCGGGCTCGCTCTCGTCGGCAACGCCCTCGGCTTTCGCAGCGTGATCGTCATTCCCGAAACGCAGTCGCAGGAAAAGAAGGACATGCTTCGCCTCTGCGGCGCGGAGCTGATCGAGGTGCCGGCCGTTCCCTACAAGGACCCGAACAACTACGTGAAATATTCAGGCCGGCTCGCAGACGAGCTCGCGGCAAAGGAACCGAACGGCGCGATCTGGGCGAACCAGTTCGACAATGTGGCGAACCGCCAGGCGCATATCGAAACAACCGGCCCTGAGATCTGGGCGCAGACGGATGGCAAGATCGACGGCTTCACCTGCGCCGTGGGCACGGGCGGCACGCTGGCCGGCATCGGCATGGCCCTCAAGGAGCGCAACAAGAACGTCACCATCGCGCTTTCCGACCCGATGGGCGCGGCGCTCTATCACTACTACAAGCATGGCGAACTGAAGGCCGAGGGCAGCTCCATCACCGAAGGCATCGGCCAGGGGCGCATCACCGCCAATCTCGAAGGCGCGCCCATCGACGAGGCCTATCAGATCCCGGACGAGGAAGCGCTGCCGATCATCTTCGACCTTCTCAAGGAAGAGGGCCTCTGCCTCGGAGGCTCGAGCGGCATCAATGTCGCCGGCGCCATCCGTCTCGCCCGCCAGCTCGGCCCCGGCCATACAATCGTCACCATCCTCTGCGATTACGGCACCCGCTATCAGAGCAAGCTCTTCAATCCCGCCTTCCTCCGGGAGAAGAACCTGCCGACGCCTGCCTGGCTCTGATCCGGAGAAGCAACATGCCCGCATCGACCGAAAGCCCGCTCGTCAGCACCGAGTGGCTGGCGCAGAGGCTCGACGCGCCTGACATCCGCATCGTCGACGGCTCCTGGTACATGCCCCAATCGCAGCGCGACCCCCGCGCCGAATATGAGCGCGAGCACATTCCCGGCGCGGTCTATTTCGATATTGACGAGATCGCCGATACGTCGAGCCCCTTCCCGCACATGCTGCCGAGCCCCGAGAAGTTTTCCGCGCGCGTCCGCGCCCTCGGCCTTGGCGATGGCAACCGCATCGTCGTCTATGACGGCGCGGGGCTCTTCAGCGCGCCGCGCGTCTGGTGGATGTTCCGGGTCATGGGCCATGAGGATGTCGTGGTGCTCGATGGCGGGCTGAAAAAGTGGAAGGCTGAAGGCCGCCCGCTCAGCGATGCGCGCTCGCATGCGAGCGCCCGCCACTTCACCGCGCGGCGCAACGCGCTTCTCCTGCGCGACCGCGAGGCGATGCTTCGCAATATCGAGACATGCGCCGAACAGGTGCTCGACGCGCGCAGCCGTGGCCGCTTCCGCGCCGTGGAGCCGGAGCCCCGGCCCGGCCTCAAGGGTGGGCACATACCCGGCAGCCACAACCTGCCCTCGGCCGAACTCGTCCAGGCGGACGGCACGCTGAAGCCCCCTGCCGAATTGCGCTCGCTCTTCGAGACCGCCGGCATAGACCTCTCCCGCCCTGTCATCACCACCTGCGGCTCGGGCGTCAGCGCCTGCATTCTCGCGCTCGGCCTTGCGGTGCTCGGCCATCGGCAGACTTCGGTCTATGATGGCTCATGGTCGGAGTGGGGCGCGGTCAAGGGCATGCCCGTCGAAGCCTGAGGGCATCGCCCTCGCCGGTGGAACATGGGCAGAGCGGACAATAATGGGCAAGCGGCACAAGACGATTGTCACCCATCTCGAAATGCGTGCCGAGCCGCGCCTGCTCGCCACACCGCGCCCGCGCGGCGCCTGCGCACTGCTGCGCGCAGCGAAGCCGCCGCTTCATTTCTACCGCTATCTCTATGACACGGTCGGCCGCGACTATGCCTGGGTGAGCCGCCGGAAGCTCTCGGACGAAGAGCTCGCATCCATCATCCATGACGATAATGTCGAGATATACGTGCTCTATCTCGACGGCGCGCCCGTCGGATTCACCGAACTCGATTTCCGCGGCATGCCGGACGCCGAACTCTCCTTCCTCGGCATCATCCCCGAGCGGATCGGCGAAGGTCTTGGCCGCTTCCTCCTTGGCGAGGCGATCTCGCTCGCATGGGCGAGGCATCCCGCGCGCCTCATCGTCCAGACCTGCACGCTCGACCACCCCCGCGCGCTCAGGCTCTATCAGCGCGCCGGCTTCACGCCCTATGGGCAATCGGAAGCGGAGTTCGACGAATAGCTCAGTCACGGTCCGGCTTGTTCGAGCCATCCGCGTCTTCGGGCGACGTCTCTACCCGCGCAAGATCTGCGCGAGGAACGCCTTTGTCCGCTCGCTCTTCGGCGCGGTGAAAAACTCCGCGGGCGGCGCTTCCTCCACGATCTCGCCCTGATCCATGAAGACAATGCGATCCGCGACCTCTCGCGCGAAGCCCATTTCATGCGTGACGCAGATCATCGTCATGCCGTCATTGGCGAGCCCCACCATCACGTCCAGAACTTCCTTGATCATTTCCGGATCGAGCGCCGAGGTCGGCTCGTCGAAAAGCATGATCTTCGGGCTCATGCAGAGCGCACGCGCAATGGCGACGCGCTGCTGCTGTCCGCCCGAGAGCTGGCCGGGATATTTATGCGCCTGCTCCGGAATGCGGACGCGCTCCAGAAGCCTCATGGCGGCCGCCTCCGCCTCCTCCTGCGGCAGGCCCCGCACCCAGATCGGCGCGAGCGTGCAATTCTCAAGCACCGTCATATGCGGGAAGAGATTGAATTGCTGGAACACCATGCCGACCTCGCGGCGCACCTCGTCGATGCGCTTCAGGTCTTCCGTAAGCTCGATCCCGTCGACGGCGATCCGCCCCTTGTCATGCGCCTCGAGACGATTGATGCAGCGGATGAGCGTCGATTTGCCGGAGCCCGAAGGCCCCGCGATCACGATGCGCTCGCCCTCGCGCACGGTCAGGTTCACATCTCTGAGCACATGGAAATCGCCGAACCATTTGTGCAGATGCTCGATAGCGATGGCGGGCCTTGCTTCTGACGACATCATTTCTACCTCACGCGGCCGGCATTGAGCCGCCTTTCGATGAAGACCGAATAGCGCGACATGCCGAAGCAGAAAATCCAGTAGACCAGTGCCGCGAAAATATAAGCCGTCGCCGCGCCCTGCGGCGTCACCCACATCGCATCGGAAAGCTGCGCCCGCACCTGCCCGAGAAAATCGAAAATTCCGACGATGAGCACCAGCGTCGTATCCTTGAAGAGGCCGATGAAGGTGTTGACGATGCCGGGTATCACGTGGCGAAGCGCCTGCGGCAGAACGATGAGCCCCATCGTCTGCCAGTAGCTGAGGCCGACGGCGCGCGCCGCCTCATATTGTCCGCGCGGGACAGCCTGCAAGCCCCCGCGCACGACTTCAGCCATATAGGCCGACGAAAAAAGCGCAACGCCGATGAGACAGCGCAGCAGATTGTCGAAGCTCACGCCTTCCGGCAGGAAGAGCGGCAGCATGACGCTCGCCATGAAGAGAACGGTGACGAGTGGCACGCCGCGCCAGAACTCGATGAAGACGATGGACAGCGCGCGGATGACCGGCATCTCGGAACGCCGCCCGAGCGCGAGCAGAATTCCGAGCGGAAACGAGGCGACGATCCCCGTCACCGCCACGACCAGCGTGACGAGAAGCCCGCCCCAGAGGTCCGTATCGACGCCAACGAGCCCCGGCCTGTCGCCCGCCAGCAGCACGATGGCGATGAGCGGATAGGCGACGGCAAGATAGATCACGTTCCATCGTTTCGCGGGCATGCGCGGAATGAGCAGCGGCACGAGCCCGGCAACGCCGAGCGCGAAGGCGGTGATTACCCGCCAGCGTTCATCCACCGGATAACGCCCGAAAAGAAACTGCTCGATATTTGCCGTGACAAAGGCCCAGCACGCCCCCTTCCCCGGCCCGATGCAGGCTTCGCGGTTTTCCCCGCGCCAGACTGCATCGAAGATCGCCCAGTCGAGAAAGGGCGGCACGCTCACCCAGAGAAGGTAGAGCGCAAGGATCGTCAGCGCGCTGTTCCACCAGTTGGAAAAGAGATTGAGCCGCGCCCAGCGAATGGCGCCGCCCATCGTCATTTGCGTTGCTGCACCCCGCGCCATCTCAACGCTCCCTGATCGCGACGCGCGCATTGTAGATGTTCATTGCAAGCGACGTGGCGAGGCTGATCGCCAGATAGACGGCCATGGTGATGGCGATGACCTCGATCGCCTGCCCCGTCTGGTTGAGCACCGTCCCGGCAAAGACCGAAACGAGATCGGGATAGGCGATGGCGACGGCAAGCGAGGAATTCTTCGTCAGGTTGAGGATCTGGCTTGTCAGCGGCGGAACGATGACGCGCAGCGCCTGCGGAATGATGACGAGGCGCAATGTCGTTCCCGGCTTGAGACCGAGCGCGTAGGCGGCTTCCGTCTGCCCCTTGTTGACCGACTGAATGCCCGCCCGGACTATCTCGGCGATGAAAGCGGCCGTATAGAGCGACAGGCCGAGAACGAGCGCCACAAACTCCGGCAGGAGGCGGAAGCCGCCGACGAAATCGAAGCTGCCGAAGACGGCAGGCTCGAGCCGGAGCGGCGTCCCGCCAATGGCCCAGACGAGCGCCGGAAGGCCGAGGATGATCACGGCGTTGACACGGGCGGCCGGAAAAACCCTGCCCGTCCGCAGCCGCCGCGCACGAGCCCATCGGTGAATGAAGAAGGAGAGAATGAGCGCGCTGGCAAGAGCCGCGAGGATGGCGAGCGTCGAATGGGTCGCCTCCATGGCGGGAAGGACGACACCCCGATTGTTGAGATAGACGCCCGGCATCAGCGTCAGGCTTTCGCGCGGCCCGGGCAGCGGCCGCAATATCGCGAAGTACCAGAAGAAGAGCTGCAAGAGCAGCGGCACGTTGCGGAGCATTTCGACATAGGCGCCCGCGAGCCGCGCGACGAGCCAGTTTTGCGAAAGCCTCGCCACGCCGATCGCAAATCCGAGCGCCGTCGCAATAATGGTTCCGATGGCGCCGACGATGAGCGTGTTCAGCAGGCCGACGAGAAACGCCCGGCCATAGCTCGACTCTTCCGAATAGGGAATGAGCGACTGGATGATGCTGAAGCCCGCCGTATGCTCGAGAAAGCCGAAGCCGGAGGCGATGTGCTGCCGCTCGAGATTGGCCCGCGCGGTCGAGGCGAAATACCACAGCGCGAAGCCGACCGCGAGCAGAGCCGCAACCTGATAGATGACGGCGCGCAGGCGCGGATTGCTCCACGACAACGGGCCCGACTTCCTGCCTGCGCCTCGGTTTCCGGTCACTCGTCCCTCGCCATCAGCGAATGGGCGGCGCGTACATGAGCCCGCCATTTTTCCACAGCGCGTTGAGCCCGCGCGGAATGGCGAGCGGCGTCTTCAGGCCGAGGTTCCGCTCGAACATCTCGCCATAATTGCCGACCGCGCGGATCGCGTTCGCTGCCCAGTCGCGGGAAAGCCCGAGCGGCTCGCCATAGGCGCCTTCGGTGCCGAGCAGCCGCTTGATCTCGGGGCTCTGGCTCTTCGCCATTTCACCGACATTGGCCGAGGTGACGCCAAGGTCCTCCGCATTGACGAGGGCAAAGAGCGTCCAGCGCACGATGTCCTCCCATTGCGAGTCGCCCTGCCTCACGGCGGGCCCGAGCGGCTCCTTGGAGATGATCTCGGGAAGCACGGCATGGGCCGAGGGGTCCTTGAGCTGCAGCCGCAGGGCGTGCAGGCCGGACGCATCGGTCGTGTAGGCATCGCAGCGGCCGCCATCATAGGCGCCAAGCGCCTCCTCGTTCTTCTCGAAGGCGAGGATCTTGTAGCTCATCTTCTGGCCGCGGAAATAATCGGCGATGTTGAGTTCGGTCGTCGTGCCCGTCTGTGTGCAGATGGTCGCGCCGTTGAGTTGTGCCGCGCTCGCGATCCCGGACTTCTTCTTCACGATGAAGCCCTGACCGTCATAATAGATGATGCCCGCGAAATTGAAGCCGAGCGAGGTATCGCGCGACATGGTCCATGTCGTGTTTCGCGAGAGAAGGTCGATCTCGCCCGATTGGAGCGCCGTGAAGCGGTCCTTAGCGCTGAGCGGCCGGAATTTCACCTTGGCCGGATCGCCGAAAACCGCCGCCGCCACGGCCCGGCAGAAATCAGCGTCGATCCCGGTCCAGTTGCCCTTGTCGTCGGGATTGGAGAAGCCGGGAAGCCCCTGGCTCACCCCGCATTGCAGATAGCCTCGCGCGCGTACCGTCTCGAGCGTCGCGGCGGCGGGCGCGGCCGACTGGCTGCGGTTCGCCCGCGCGGTCTCCGGTTGCGGCTTTCCGGGCGCGGACCCCGGCCCGGGCAGGAAGAAATAGAGCATCCCCGCGCCGATCAGCAGCCCGAAAAGGAAGGGCACCACGCGGCTTTCAAACGTACTTCTTCTGGCCATCTCCTCCGGCCTCTTCCTTTTCTCTCCCTTTGCCAGCAGGGCCTCGGGGAATGTTATGCTGCGGGATGTTTAAAGCGATCCGCCCGGATTGGCCACCAGACTAACCGCATGGCGCCTCGGCGCAATGCCCCGCCGGCTTTCATCCCGTATGCGCGCTGGAAAGCAGACGCGAACATATGCGAAACCGGAGCATTGTCGCATGGATGGCGCCACGCGGCCACGCCGGGGAGCCGGGGGCGGACGAATCGCAAGGCGCGCGGACGGCATGGCCCGCAAAGTTGGGTGAATTGGAATGAAGCAGAAGCAGGACACGCTGATCGTCACTCTGGGGCGCGACCCGCACGCCAATTTCGGCGTCGTCAATCCGCCCGTCTACCGCGCCTCGACGATCCTCCACCCGACGGTCGAGGCACTGCGGGGCCGGAAGCAGCCCTATACCTACGGCCGTCGCGGCACGCCGACCACCGTCGCCCTGCAACAGACGATCGCTGGCCTCGAGGGCGGCCACAACACCATGCTCACGCCCTCGGGCCTCTCGGCGGTGACGACCGCCCTCCTCTCGCTCCTGCGGACGGGCGATCACCTATTGATGACGGACAGCGTCTATGGTCCCACTCGCCATTTTTGCGACACGATCCTGAAGCGGAACGGCATAGAGACGGAATATTATGATCCGCTGATCGGCGCCGGCATCGAACGGCTGATGAAGACGAACACCGCCGTCGTCTTCACCGAATCGCCGGGCTCCATCACCTTCGAGGTGCAGGACATTCCGGCCATTGCCCGCGTCGCGCATGCGCGTGGCGCGAAGCTCGTCATCGACAATACATGGGCCTCGCCCCTCTACTTCAAGCCCTTCGAGCATGGCGCGGACGTTTCCATACAGGCCATCACCAAATATCTCTGCGGCCATTCCGACGCGATGATGGGCGCCATCACCACGAATGAGGAAACCTGGAAGAGCGCGCTTTCGGGCCATGGGGCGCTCGGACAGATGGCCGCCCCCGACGATGCCTATCTGGTGCTGCGCGGCATCAGAACGCTCTCGGTCCGCCTCGAGCGGCACATGAAGACCGGGCTCACGCTGGCCCGCTGGCTCGCCGCCCGCCCCGAGGTCGCGCGCGTCCTTCATCCGGCGCTCGAAAACGATCCCGGCCATGCGATCTGGAAACGCGATTTCACCGGCGCGAGCGGACTTTTCGGCGTCGTGCTGAAGCCATGCTCCGATGCGGCGCTTGCCGCCATGCTCGATCATCTGGAGCTCTTCGGCATGGGCTGGTCATGGGGCGGCTTTGAAAGCCTCATCGTGCCGCAGGACCTCACAGGCATTCGCACGGTGACGCCGCCGAAGTTCGAAGGGCCCCTCCTTCGCATCCATGCGGGCCTCGAAGATCCGGACGATCTCATCGCCGATCTCGACGCGGGCTTCGCGCGCCTCAACGCGGCAGGAAATTGACACGGTGAGCGATCCGGGCGCATGGCTGACGCCGGGAGAAGCGGAAGCGCTCTGGCTTTCGCTGAAAACGGGCCTCGCCGGAACGGCGCTCTCGCTTCCACCCGGCATCGTCGTCGCATGGGTTCTCGCGCGGAGAAACTTTCCCGGCAAGATCATCCTCGACGGGCTGGTGCATCTACCGCTCGTGTTGCCGCCCGTCGTCACCGGCTATCTGCTTCTCGTCCTTTTCGGTCATGGCGGGGCCATGGGACAATTCCTCGAGCGGACATTCGGCCTCGTCGTCGCCTTCAACTGGAAGGGCGCGGCGCTTGCGAGCGCCGTCATGGGCTTTCCGCTTCTCGTTCGCGCCATCAGGCTCGCCTTCGAAGCCGTCGATCCGAAACTCGAAGCCGCCGCGCGAACGCTCGGCGCGAGCCCGGCGGATGTGTTCATGAGCGTCACCCTTCCGCTCATCACGCCGGGGCTCATCGCCGGGGCGCTGCTCGGCTTTGCCCGCGCGCTTGGGGAGTTCGGTGCCACCATCACCTTCGTCGCCAATATTCCGGGCGAAACGCAGACGCTGCCTCTCGCGCTCTATAGCGCGCTACAGGTGCCGGGCGGCGGGATTGATGCAGCCCGCTTCGTGATCCTGTCGCTCGTCCTCGCCATCGCCGCGCTCGGCGCCTCGGAATATTTCGCGCGGGCCATGCGCCGCCGGATCGGAGTTGCTACGTGATGGTCGCAACGCTCAAGGCCGAAGTCCATCACAGGCTCGATGCGTTCTCGCTTGATGCCGCCTTCGAAGCGGGCGACGGCGTCACCGGCGTCATCGGCCCTTCCGGCGCAGGCAAGACGACGCTGCTCGCAGCCATAGCCGGGCTCAGCCGTCCCCGGCGCGGACGCATCACGCTCGGCGACGAAACGTTTCTCGATACGGAGCGCGGCGTGTTCCTGCCGCCGGAGCGCCGCCGCATCGGCTACGTCTTTCAGGAGGCGCGCCTCTTTCCTCATTTGAGTGTCGAACAGAATCTCGACTATGGCGCAAGGCGGCGCGGCGCGGCGGAGGCAATCCCGCGCGACGAGATCATCGCGCTTCTCGGCCTCGCGCCGCTTCTCGACCGCATGCCCCACCGCCTTTCCGGCGGCGAGGCGCAGCGCATCGCCATCGGCCGCGCGCTTCTCTCGGCGCCGCGCCTCATCCTCATGGACGAGCCGCTCTCGAACCTCGACATTCGCCGCCGCCGCGAGATCATGCCATACCTCGAAGCTCTCCATCGCCGTCTCGAACTGCCGATCCTCTATGTGAGCCACAATATCGACGAGGTCGTGCGCCTCGCCGATCGCGTGCTCGTCATGCAGCAAGGCGGCATCGTCGCATCGGGCGGCGTCGCGGATGTGCTCAACAGAGCCGGCGTGCAGAGCCTCATTCTCGGCGAGGAGGCGCGCGAGGCCGATCCCGCAACCATCGTCGACGCATGCGTGGCGCGCCACGACGAAGCTCATCACCTGACCGAAGTGGAGTTCGCAGGCGCGACCGTCACTCTTTCGCGCATCGGCCTTCCCGTCGGCGCGCCCGTGCGCCTGCGCCTTCATGCGCGCGACATCGCCATAGCGACCGAGCGCCCCG
Source organism: Parvibaculum sp. (assembly GCF_035325945.1). GTDB lineage: Bacteria > Pseudomonadota > Alphaproteobacteria > Parvibaculales > Parvibaculaceae > Parvibaculum. Next base: position 127,880 of record NZ_DAOKYX010000002.1, on the reverse strand, counting down.
CCGCGCTTTCCATCCAGAATGTGATCGAAGCGCGCATATCGGAGCTTCATCCGGCAGGCGCGGCGCAAATGGATGTGAGGCTCGCAGTGGGCCGGGAGCCGCATTCCGTGACCCTCATTGCGCGCATCACCGCCCGCGCGGCCGAGCGCCTTGCGCTCACCCCCGGCCGCGACGTCTGGGCGCTCGTGAAGACCGTGGCGCTTGCAAGCGATCTCGGGCGCTTCGATCCCGACTAGCTCATGCCTCGCCGAAAATCTGCCGCAGATAGGGATTGAGAAACTTGCCCGCCGGGTCCAGCCGTTTGCGAACAGCCTGAAAATCGTCCCAGCGCGGATAAAGCCGCGAAAGTTGCGGCGCCGTCAGCGAATGCAGCTTGCCCCAATGCGGCCGCCCCTCATAGCGCGCGAAGATCGCTTCGACGCCGGCGAAGAGCTTGTCATAGGGCTGGCGGTGATACTGGTGCACCGAGATCGTCACGCTGTCGCGCTGATAGAAGGGGCTCAGCCAGATGTCGTCCGCCGCGACATAGCGATATTCCAGCGGGAAAAGGAAGTTGACCCCGCTTTTGCGCATATGCGCGCCGACCTCGCGGATGCAATCCGGCCCCCGCTCGGCGGGAATCGCATATTCCATCTCGTTGAAGCGCACATTGCGATCGCTCGGAAATGCCTCATGCGACCAGCGCACGCGCCCCGGCGCCGACAGCGAGCCGGACGAATAGCGCGTGCTGCTCGAGGTGAGGAACTTCTGCAACGGGCCGCGCAGGAACGGCGCATAGCGCGTCGCCTCGCAGGCAAGCAGAAAAATCTTGTCGTCGCGCGTAAGCTCGCCATCCGGCCTGCGCCGGCGCGGCTTTGCCTGATGTTCCGTCTCGGTAAGAATCTTTATGATGGCGAGATCCGTGAACGGAAACCACCAGAACTCGAAATGCCGATGCGCGTCGCGCAGCTCCTCGGCGCGCCGCAGCGCCTCCTCTATCGGCATGGCGCCGCCCGTTTCCTCCAGCACATAGGCCGGGCGGCACTGCATGGTGATTTCGCTCATGATGCCGAGACTGCCGAAGGAAACGCGGCCCGCATCGAACACGTCCGCGTTTTCGTTCCGGCTCGCCTGGATGACGCCGCCATCGGCGGCGACGAGACGGAAGCCCGCGACGCTTGCCGAGAGCGAGCCGAGATCGCCGCCCGTGCCATGCGTGCCCGTGCCGATCGCGCCCGCGAGCGACTGCCGGTCGATATCGCCCTGATTGATGAGGCAGAGGCCACGGTCGAAAAGCATGGGGCCGAGATCGCGAAGCGTCGTTCCCGCCTTGATGCGCGCTGTCAGCGCGGCCGGGTCGTGATCGACGACGCCCGCCATATGGCGAAGCGTGATGATCGTCCCCTCGCTGCCGACGAGAGGCGTGAAGGAATGCCCGGTACCCGCGACGCGCACGGGGGCCTCGGCATCGCGAACGATCTCCGCAAGCTCCTCCTCGCAGGAAGGCTCGGCGATCAATCTGGGCCAGGACTTTACCCAGCCGGACCAGTTCGACCAGACGTAGTTCATCTCCCTCCTCCGATGCCTGCGGCGCAAACTTTTCGTCCCGCCGCAGACTATGGCACAGCGATGCCCGCGAAACGAGAAGAGCCCCGGCCTTCCGGGGCTCCTCAGTCGGAAGCCCGTGATCGCGTCAGCGCGTCACGGCTTCGGGGTTCGTCGCGCTTGCCGCCTTGAAGTCGCGCGCCATGACGGTGGCCTTGCGAATGTCTTCCGGCGACATGATCCCCGAAAGCTTTTCAAGCTCCTTGCTCGCGAATTGCGAAAAACCGTTCTGCACGGCGAGCAGGAAATACATGTATGCCTTGGTGTTGTCCTTTTCGACGCCCTCGCCCGACTCGTACATGGTGCCGATATTGTACTGCGCGACGGCCATGCCCTGCCTGGCTGCGGCCTCGTACCATTTCGCGGCCTCGTTCGCGTCGCGCGCCACGCCCCAGCCCTTGTCATACATGCTGCCGAGGTCCATCTGCGCTCTTGCGTCGCCGCGCTCGGCGCCAAAGCGATAATAGCGGATGGCCTGCGCGACATCGCGCGGCACGACCTTCGCGTCGAAATATTCCTCACCCAGACGGAAAGCGGCGCCCGCGTCCTTGCCGACCTCGACAGCCTTCTTCCACTCGGCGAGGGCCTCGGGATAGAAGCCGCGCTGATAGAGATCGGCGCCGGTCGCCTCGCTCGGGGCCTTGCCCGCAGCAAAGGCGAACGAGGCACAGAAACAGACGATAGCGACGAGAAGGAAGCCGCCGAAAAGCGCCTGCCTCCTCATGGCCGTTTCATGCCGTTGGATTCCCACTCGAGCCTGCTCAAGCATCTCTTACTCCTCCCCCGGCCCCGGGGTCCTTGAAGACCGGTTTTCCGGTGCACGCAATCATCATGGCGCGGCGAGGAACAAATGTGAACCATCATGGACGCCGCCACGCGCCGCCAATCCCGCCGAATCCGCGCCGACTCGGCCGCGCCCCATGCCGCGATTCTGGAGGATCGCAGCCATGATTGCGCGACGAGGCGTGAATTTTTTGTCACGTCACTTGGCCCGATCGGCCGCGCACGGAACCCGGATGGTGCCGCCGAAGTCGCGAACAAAGACAAAAGGCGCGGAATATTCGCGGCTTTCCGCCATTTCCACCCGCCGATGTTTCAATTCAGGAAATTGCATCGTGTGTATTTGCAATAGGGTTAATTCAAATCCTGATTATGGGTTTAGAAGTTCTTTATATTTTTGCGGCCATTCTTTGCTCGCAGGGACAGCAGAGGTTTCGACTTCCAGCGACCTATGAGGTCCTTCAAACATGCGTCATAGGAGCATCGAAATGCGCGCTTTTCTCACCACCTTTGCCCGTAACGAAAGCGGCGCGACCGCGATCGAATACGGCCTCATCGCTGCTGGTATCGCCGTTGCGATCGCCATGGTCGTCGGCACGGTCGGCACGAAGCTGACGGGCATGTTCCAGGGCGTCAGCGACAAGCTCGGCACCACGCCCGCTACCTAACAGGCAGCACTGAAACCACGAAAGCCGGCCGCACGTTCATCCGCGCGGCCGGCTTTTTATTTTGCGTGTCTGCTTGTTTGCGTGCCTGATTGCGCGAGACGTCGAGGCCGGAACTGCAAGAGGAAATGGCGATCCCGGCAGGATTCGAACCTGCGACCCCCTGCTTAGAAGGCAGGTGCTCTATCCAGCTGAGCTACGGGACCAGACCGTCAAGGCGCCGGAACGCGCGGCGCCACAGAATGCTCAATGCGTCCAATCAATGCGTCCATTGGCCGATGCGGTCGGCCTTGAAATTATCCGCGTAAGCCTTGAGGTGAGAGCGCGCCGTCTGCGCTTCCATCACCTGATAGTCGATGCCCCTGCGCGTCGCATAGGCGATCGCTTCTTCCTTCGTGTCGAAGCGAAGCACGATCTGCGTGTTCGTATCGGGCGAGCTCGTCCAGCCCATCAGCGGTTCCACCTTGCGCGCCGCCGAGGGCTCGAACTCGAGCACCCATTTCTTCGTTTTCGCCTTGCCGGACTGCATGGCTGTCTTCGAAGGTCTGTAGATACGCGCGCGCGCCATTTCCTCGCTCCTGACCGATTGCCCCGACATTAGGGACAATGTCTTGAAATCACATTCTTATCGCCTCAAATCGGCCCGAGTTGCAAGCCACAAGCAACCTCGCGCGGCGTGGCGTTTCCGCACTCCACCCTGTCCTGAGGGGCCAGATGTCTTCATCCGGCCGCCGCAGGTTCACGGCGCTGACACGCCAGGCGCGTATGGTCCTGTCCGTACCAGAGTTAGGGAGGCTTCCATGCCTGAATATCTCGACCTCACCTCTGCGAAGCGACTGCTGAAGGCCCAGGGGTTCAACACCCTTGATATTGAGTGCCTGCTCGATCTGACCGCCCCCCACAGCCGGAACGGGGAAAAGCTCTGGCCTGCCGACCGAATAGAGCGGCTGGCCGCCCGTGCATACTGGCTCGGCCAGCATGAGGTCTCTCTCTCGACCACTGCCGCGGCCTGAACCGATTGGGGGGTGCGGGGCGGATCTGCCCCGCGCCCCATCCCCGGCCTGCCCCGCCTCAACCCACCCCCTCAGCTCGGATTGTCGAGGCTCAGCATCGCCCGGTTTTCGTCATAGGCGAAGATCTCGCCGAACCGGCCCCAGTTTATGACGCTGCGAAGCGTCTGCTCGGCCCACTCCTCCGACATGGCGTCCTCCAGTTCCTCGGCAAAGCGCGAATAGGGCGCGCGATGCTCCGGCCGCTCGTCCAGCACCTCCTTGATATGAGCCGCGAGCGGTACCTGGGCGAGAAGCCGCTCGGCGAACATCTGTTTGCGTTCGTTGGGCCCCTCCTCCGCGAAGCGCCTGCCCGCCTCGGTCAGCCTGATGTCGCCCCCTTCCAGATCGGCGAAGCGCAGAAGCTGGAGCGTCTCCCCGATGCCGAAGAGCGCGTCCATCGTCATGTGCATATGCTCGGCAAGCTGCGGAAGGTCGGCCCGACCGTGATAGGGCGCACCCGCCACCGCCTCGATGAGACCGGCGATCGAATTCGTCGAGACGCGCGGCAGCACCATCTGGATGCCGCCGCCCGAAATCGCCGGACGCAGCCCGCCCACCGGCACCGCCTCCGGCGTCGTCATGCGCTCATAGATCTTGTCGACGAGCCAACGGAATTTCGGATCGACCCGGTTTCGCGGCCGGGGGAGATCGACCGGGATTTCGGCGACCACCCGCCCGGGGTTGGACGAGAAAACGAGGATGCGATCGCACATGAGCACCGCCTCCTCGATATTGTGGGTGACGAGCAGGATCGACTTGATCGGCATACGTCCTTCCGACCAGAGGTCCAGAAGATCGGTACGCAGCGTTTCGGCAGTCAGCACGTCGAGCGCGGAGAAGGGCTCGTCCATGAGCAACAAGGCGGGCTGGACGACGAGCGCGCGCGCAAAGCCGACGCGCTGGCGCATGCCGCCTGAGATCTCCTTCGGATAGGCGCTCTCGAAACCGTCGAGGCCGACGAGATCGATCGCCTCGAGCGCGCGCTTGCGAGCCTCCTCCTCGGTTATCTGCAAGGCGTCGAGACCGAGCCGCACATTCTGCAGAACGGTGAGCCACGGAAAGAGGGCAAAGGTCTGGAAGACCATGGCGACACCTTCCGCCGGCCCCTTGATGGGCTCACCGAGAAATTTTGCCTCTCCCCTTGTGGGCGCCGCGAGCCCGGCAATGATCCGCAGCAGGGTCGACTTGCCGGAGCCCGACCGCCCCAGAAGCCCGACGATCTCGCCCTCCCTGAGCGTCAGGTTCACATTGTCGAGGACAACCAGCTCGCCGCCGGAGGGCCGCGAAAATGCCTGCTTGATCCCCGCGACCTCGAGAACCGTCCTGGCCCGCCGTTCCATCGCCGTAACGCTCATGGTGCCCTCCGTCAGATCAAGCGAAGCCGGCGCTCCGCATAGGCATGCAGCGGGCGCCAGACGAGCCGGTTGAACACGGTCACGAATGCCGACATCACCATAACGCCGAGGATGATGCGCGGATAATCGCCGGCAAGCGTCGCCTTGGCGATGTAGGAGCCGAGGCCGTTGGCTTCGAGCCTTGTGCTGCCCCAGACGACAAGCTCCGCCACGATGCTCGCGTTCCATGAGCCGCCCGAGGCGGTGAGCCCGCCAGTGACGAAATAGGGAAAGACGCCGGGCAGCATGACCCTGTACCACCATTGCCAGCCCCGCACGCGCAGATTGGTGGCCACGTCGCGCAGATCGTTCGGAAAGGCGCTCGCGCCCGCGATGACGTTGAAAAGTATGTACCACTGCGTGCCGAGCACCATCAGCGGACTGAGCCAGATATTCGGATTGAGCTCGAACTGGAGGATGGCGACGACGGCGACAGGAAAGAAGAGATTTGCCGGAAAGGCCGCAAGGATCTGCGCGACGAGTTGCATGCGCATGGCCAGTGCCGGCCTGAGGCCGATCCAGACACCGACCGGCACCCAGACGAGACTGGCGAGTGTGACGAGCACGATCACCCGCGCAAGCGTCATGCCGCCGAACTTGAAGGCAATGAGAACCTCTCTGACATCTATGTGCCCGTGCAGCTCCGTGTAGAGCGCATGCGCACCGAGGAGCGCGACGGCTCCCCAGCCACCCCACCAGACAAAATTCCAGAGTCTGCCGAGCCAGAGCGGGCTCGCGCCGCTTCGCCCCGGCCGCCAGCTCCGCAGCGACATCGGCGCATGAGCTACCTTCCCGATCCCCATTTGCACCGGCGCCAGCGCGAATTGGACGAGGCGCGCCCGGTTGAGCACGCGCAGCAGCCAGACGCCGGGCGCGGCCTGCCCCACCGTCTGCTCGAAGCGGAATTTCTGCGCCCAGGCGACGAGCGGACGGAAGAGAAGCTGGTCATAGGCGATGATGACGATGAGCATCGCCACGATCGCATAGCCGACCGCGCCAAGGTCGCGCTGCTCGATGGCGAGCGCCACATAGGCGCCGATCCCCGGCAGGGTGATCGTGGTATTGCCAACCGAGATCGCCTCGGAGGCGACGATGAAGAACCAGCTTCCCGACATCGACATCATCATGTTCCAGATGAGCGCCGGCATGGCGAAGGGCACTTCGAGCCGCCAGAAGCGCTGCCATGCGGAAAGCCTGAAGGAGCGGGTCGCCTCGTCCAGATCCTCCGGGATCGTCCGCAGGGACTGATAGAAGCTGAAGGCCATGTTCCAGGCCTGGGCCGTGAAAATCGCGAATATGGCCGCGCATTCGGCGCCTGCCACGCTCCCCGGAAAGAGCGCCAGAAAGCCGACGACGGTGAAGGACAGGAAGCCCAGCACCGGCACGGACTGGAGCACGTCCAGAATGGGGATCAGCACCACCTCGGCGCGCCGGCTCTTGGCCGCCGCCGTCGCATAGGTGAAGGTGAAGAGGAGCGACGCGGCGAGCGCGGCAAACATCCGCAATGTCGTCCGCAGCGCATATTCGGGAAGCGCCGCCGGCGAAAGCGATATGCTGGCGGCGGTCACGCTCTCGAGCGGGGCGCTCATCTTTCGCGCGCCGTAGACGACGAGCGCGAGCGTTCCCGCGACGAGGCAGAAGGCCACGCCGTCCCAGGCGGACGGCATCAGCCGCTCGCGCCGCGCAACTGAAATGGTCGAGATCTCGCTCACAGCCCGGCCCCCTCGGAGAGGCGCCGCGCCCTGCCCGGCGCTCCGGCTGCCGCCCGCCCCGGCGGCGAGAATGCGAAGAAGGAGAGTTTCATTGTCACCTCGCGCAGGCCCGAAAGAGCTGCCCTCGCGAAGGAGACCGACCGGCTCCGACGCGTCGGGTTCAGCCCTTGCGGCCCAACCGACTACTGTCGCCGTCCATTTTTTCCTCTTGGAGCTTCGAGGCGGCTGCCCCGACGTCGAACAAGCCTATATTCCCGCGGCCAGGGCCGGTCAATTGCCGCACGCCCAAAATTCGTCCGCCCCGCCCCCGTTCCCCGGTGGGACGGACGGGCCGTCGCCCGCCGGTTGCGGGCGGGGCCATTCCCGGTGTATGGGGAAGCTGTCGGGGCGTAGCGCAGCCTGGTAGCGCATCTGCTTTGGGAGCAGAGGGTCGCCTGTTCGAATCAGGCCGCCCCGACCAGTATCCGGCCCCCGCTACGAGGCCGCGGGCTCGCTGGCGTCCAGGCCCTTGTGACGCGACATCAGCTTGAAGACGCCCGTCGCCTTCATCACCGGCCGCTGGCCGACGAAAAGCTCCGCCTCGCAAAAGACCACCGATCGCGTCGCCTTGGTCACGCGCGCCGTTCCCTCGAGCCAGTCGCCGGGCCGGGCCGAGGACAGGAAGTCGGAATTCATGCGGATGGTGAGCGCCACGGTTTTCGTCTCGCGGAAAACTGCGGTGCCGAGCAGCCCGTCGGCAAATGCCATCAGCATGCCGCCATGGGTGATGCCGCGCGAGTTGCAATGGCGCTGCCGGATACGGACACCATGCCAGAACCCGTCTTCCGTCACCTTGTGGTAGAAGGGTCCGTTATGCGTCGTGTAGGGGCCGCGCGTCGTCGAGGGCACATAGCCCTCCGGCGGATTGTCGGAGACGTTGTCGTCTGTCGCTGAACTGGACATGAGGGACCGGCGAAAGTGAATGAGCGAACGGGACGGCGCGACCTGAAGGCCAAACGCCAGCAAGCCAGATCGTCGTCCCGTTTGATGTCAGCTTTCGCTCTCCGGCGCAATCTCAGCGACCATGAGCCCTTTCGGTCCCTCGCCGAAGCGCACATGCAGCGACTGGCCGGGTATGAGATCGCGGATGCCGTGGCGCCGCAATGTTTCCATATGCACGAAGATGTCGGGCATGCCCTCGCCGCGTGTCACGAAACCGTAACCCCGCGCGCGGTTGAACCACTTGACGATCGCCACTTCAAATTCGCCGATCGGCACCACACCGGCTGTCGGCGAGCGCGACGTCGCGCCGCGGGCCGAGTGAGCGGACGACTTGATCGCCGTCGAGTCGTCAATATCTATGACACGCAGCGCCTGAAACCCCTTTGGCCTGCGAACCACTTCGCACACCACGCCCGCGCCTTCTTCCAGCAAGTCACGGCCAATTTGCTTCAAGCACGACGAATGAATAAGTACGTCATCGCGCCCATCATCCGGTATGATGAAACCATACCCTTTGACTGGATCGAACCATTTGACGATGCCGCTGATCTCAAACGACGTGTCGAAAATCTCCGCCGCCGATTCCAATCGTTCTTCCATCCCCACCACGACTTCGTACCGGGTGCCGCGTCTTTACACTGGCCACAGACGATGAGCGCCCGGAGTTTCCGTCCCGGTTCGTGGTTGCACCCCACGACCCCCCACACATGATTAAAAACTATAACAGCGTCCGAACCAGTTTAAAAGCGCCACCCCTCAATTCTGCAGCAAGATGTGCCGTCCCGTAACTATGAGACCTCAATAAACCGTCCGGACTGATCAGATTTCTGTGACAATCTACACTCGCCGCAAGAGAAACGCCGGAGAATGACAAAGAGAGAGGCATGATTAAAACCGCGACTTTGGGCTGTCTCCTGTTCGTATTTTGGCTCGTCCTGTCCGGCCACTATACGCCCTTCCTGCTTGGCATGGGCATCATCTCCGTTGCCGGAACGGTTTATGTGGCGCGGCGCATGCATCTTATCGACGAGGAGGCTGTCCCGCTTCAATTGCGGCTCTCGCTCCCTGCCTATTGGCTCTGGCTCGTCCGTGAAATCATCAAATCAAGCTGGGCCGTTTCAAAGCTCATTCTGAGCCCGCGCCCGGCGCTCGCCCAGCAGTTCGTCTTTGTACCGACCAGCCAGCGCACCGAAATGGGAAAGGTCATCTTCGCCAATTCCATCACCCTGACCCCCGGCACGGTGACGGCCGTCACCCGCCAGTCGGGCTTCATCGTCCATGCGCTCACCGAAGCCGCCGCCGATACTGACGCTTTGTCAGATATGGACCGGCGCGTCACCGCCGTCGAGGCGGCCGCCCGATGAACATGTTCGTAGCGGCGGCAGGCGCACTCTTCGTCTCCATGCTTCTCGTGATCGTCCGGAGCTTCGCCGGCCCGACGATTTACGACCGCGTGCTGGCAGTCAATTCCTTCGGAACACTGACGGTGCTTCTGATCGGCCTTCTGGGCTTTCTCACCGGCCGCCCGGACTTCATGGACATCGCCCTTCTCTATGCCCTCATCAATTTCGTCGGCACCATCGCCGTGCTGAAGTTCCTGCGCTACCGCTCGCTCGGACGCGCGGCGGCGCCTGAAGCATCCGAGGGGATCGCCGGAAAGGAGCGCGGCTGATGGAATACTGGCTCTCCATTCTGATCGAGGTTCTGAGCTGGGCGTCGTTCATCGCCGGAGGATTCTTCCTCGTCGTCGGTGCCGTAGGACTGATCAGACTGCCTGATTTTTGGGCACGCCTTCACGCCGCCGGAATCATCGATACCGCCGGTGCCGGCCTCGTCATCCTCGGCATGATGCTCCAGGCGGGATTGAGCCTCGTCGCGCTGAAGCTCCTCCTCATCGGCGTCTTCATCTTCATCGCGAGCCCCACGGCAACACATGCGATCGCCCATGCCGCCTTCGCGGCGGGGTTGCGCCCCACGCGGCTCGGAAAGGATGCGAGCGGCCGTTTTCATGGTAATGAGGAGGCGCCATGATCGCGCTTATCATCGACCTCGTCCTGTTCGCATTCCTCATTCTGACCGCGATCGCGGTGGCGCGGCTTCGCAATCTTTTTGCCGTCGCCATGCTCGCCGGCATGTTCAGCCTTCTGGCCGCCGGCCTCTTCATGACGCTCGACGCCGTCGACGTCGCTTTCACCGAGGCAGCTGTCGGCGCGGGCATTTCGACCGTGCTCACGCTTGGCGCACTCGCCCTCACGACCAGCCAAGAGAAGAAGTCCGTTCATTCAACGAGGTTGCCGCTTCTCCTCTGCGCGGTTACGGGCGCGGCGCTTCTCTATGGCACGCTCGACATACCCGCCTTCGGATCGGCGCAGGCACCCGTCCACACGCATGTCGGCGCCGACTATCTCGCCCGGACGGGGACCGATATCGGCGTTCCCAATTTCGTCACGGCCATTCTGGCGAGCTATCGCGGCTATGACACGCTCGGCGAGACGACGGTGATCTTCACCGCCGCCATTGCCGTACTGCTTCTACTTGGCCGTGGCTTGCGCGGCCGCGGGACGGGGGACCAATGAGCCAGTATCTGATCCTCCGCGTCGTTGGAAAATTCCTCCTGCCCTACATTCTCGTCTACGCGCTCTATGTGCAGTGGCACGGCGACTACGGGCCGGGAGGCGGGTTTCAGGCGGGCGTCATCTTCGCTGTCGGCTTCATCCTCTACGCGCTCGTCTTCGGCGTGGAGGCGCTTGAGCGCGTGCTTCCCCCCCGCTTCGTCCTCGTGACCCTGTCCTTCGGCGTGCTCCTCTATGCCGGAACCGGCGTCGCGAGCCTCCTGCTCGGCTCGAACTTCCTCGATTACTACGCGCTCGGCTCCGACCCCGTTCACGCCCAGGAATGGGGCATTCTGATCGTCGAGCTTGGCGTCGGCATTGCCGTCGCCATGGCCATGATCGCGATTTTCGCGGCTTTCGCCGGACGCCCGCCCTCGAACGAAAAGGAGCGGTGAAGAATGGAAGACGCGCTCGCCTTCATCGCCGGACGCTACAATTACTGGATGGTCATCGTGCTGATGGTGCTTGGCCTCTATGTCACCATCGCGCGCGGCAACCTCATCAAGAAAATCATCGGCCTCAATCTGTTCCAAACCTCGGTGTTCATGCTCTACATCTCGGCGGGCAAGATCGTCGGCGGCACAGCGCCGATCGCCACAGGCACGCCGGGCACGGTCTATTCCAACCCGCTGCCGCATGTCCTCATCCTGACCGCCATCGTCGTCGGTATCTCGACCACTGCGCTCGCCTTCGCCCTCATCGTCCGCATCCGCGAGAGCTACGGCACCATCGAGGAAGACGAAATCCTCGCCATCGAACACGAGCTGGAGCGCGATCGCTGATGCCTGAAGCCCTCGCCAACCAGTTGCCAGCACTTCAGATCGTGCTGGCGCTGATCGCGGCGCCGCTCGCCGCCATCGCCGGCCGCAGGGGCGGCTGGTTCGTCGCCATGGCGGCAAGCCTTATCACCTTCGCAATCGCGGCCGCGCTTCTTGCCAGCGTTCTCGACGGAACGGTGATCGCCTATCACATGGGCGGATGGGCGCCGCCACTCGGCATCGAATATCGCGTCGATGCGCTCAACGCCTTCGTGCTCGTCATCATATCGGGCGTGGCGGCGCTGACGCTCCCCTATGCGCGCACAAGCATCGCGGCGGAAGTCGCCGCGGAACGGCACGGGCTCTTTTATGCCGCCTTTCTTCTTTGCCTCGCGGGGCTCATGGGCGTCGCGATCACTGCCGATGCCTTCAACCTTTTCGTCTTCCTCGAAATCTCGTCGCTTTCGAGCTATGCGCTGATCGCCGCCGGCGCCGAGCGCGACCGCCGCGCGCTCACCGCCGCCTACAACTATCTCGTCATGGGGACGATCGGCGCGACCTACTTCGTCATCGGCCTCGGCTTCCTCTACATGCTGACCGGCACGCTCAACATGGCCGACCTCGCCCAGCGCCTGCTCGATCTTGGCGACAACCGGACGCTGCGGATGGGCTTCGCCTTCATCCTCATCGGCCTCGCGCTGAAGCTCGCCATGTTTCCGCTGCATCTCTGGCTTCCGAACGCCTATGCGCGCGCGCCTTCCGCCGTCACGGTCTTCATCTCCGCCACGGCCACCAAGGTCATCGTCTATGCGCTGCTGCGGTTTCTATTCGCCGTCTTCGCCTTCGACTTCGCCTTTCAGGGGCAGGTGCTGCGCCTAGTCGTGCTCCCGCTCGCGCTGGTCGGCATGGTGGTCGCCTCGACCGTCGCGCTCTTCCAGCACGATCTCAAACGCATGCTCGCCTATTCTAGCATCGCGCAGATCGGCTACATGCTGCTCGGCATCTCCATCCTGTCGCATGGCGGCCTGATGGCGAGCGTCATCCACCTCTTCAATCATGCCGTCGCCAAGGCCGCGCTCTTCATGGCCGCCGGATCGTTCTTCCTGCGGACGGGCACGACCTCGCTTCGCGACCTTGCCGGCATCGGGCGCGACATGCCATGGACCACCGCCGCCTTCGTGGCAGGCGGCCTCAGCATCATCGGCGTGCCGCTCACTGTTGGTTTCGTGAGCAAGTGGTATCTCGTCGAGGCCGCCATCGCGGAGGGCTGGTGGCCCGTCGTCTTTCTCGTCGTCGGCACGTCGCTCATCGCGCTCGGCTATATCTGGCGCGTCGTCGAGATCGCCTATCTGCGCGAGGCGCCCGAAGGCGTCGTGCGCAAGGAAGCCCCTCTTTCCATGCTCATCCCGACCTGGGGCTTTGTCGGCCTCAGCCTCTATTTCGGCATCGACGCGGAACTGACCAGCGCCGCCGCGAGCCGGGCGGCCAATGCGCTCATCGGCGCCTCAAATCTCTTCTGGCAGTGAGGCGCGGATGACCCCTTCCTTCGCTCTCTATCTTGCAGTCTTCCTGCCTCTCGCGGCGACGCCCCTTCTCGCCGCCCTCGACCGATGGCCGAATGCGCGCGATGCCACGAGCGTCATCACCGCGGCGCTCGCCTTCGGTTTCGCATTCATCGTGCTTCGCGGCTTCCTCGCCGGCAGCGCACCCGAACTCCTGCTCTTCGAGGTGATGCCCGGCCTCCCGCTCGCCTTCGAAGCGGAGCCCATCGGCATCGTCTTCGCCCTGCTCGCCTCGGGGCTCTGGATCGCCGTTGCGATCTATTCCATCGGTTATATGCGCGCGCTCGAGGAAGCGCATCAGACGCGCTTCGCCATCTGCTTCGCGATCTCCGTCGGAGCCGCGCTCGGCATTGCCTTCGCGGGCAATCTCTTCACGCTCTTCATCTTCTACGAAGTGCTGACGCTCTCGACCTATCCCCTCGTCGCGCACCAGCAAACGCCGGAAGCGCGGGCGGGCGCGCGCACCTATCTCGCGATCCTGCTTTCGACTTCCATCGGCTTCTTCCTCGTTGCGATCATCTGGACGTGGACGGCGAGCGGCACGCTCGACTTCTCGCCGGGCGGCATCATCGAAGGCCGTGTCGATCCCGTCTGGGCTCCGTTCCTGCTCGCGCTTTTCGCCTTCGGCATCGGCAAGGCAGCGCTCATGCCTTTCCACCGCTGGCTTCCGGCCGCCATGGTCGCGCCCGCGCCGGTGAGCGCCCTTCTCCACGCCGTCGCGGTCGTCAAGGCGGGCGTCTTCACCATGCTCAAGGTCGGCGTCTACATCTTCGGCGTCGGCTTTCTCTCGCGCACCGGCGCATCGGACTGGCTCGTCTGGGCTGCGGCGATCTCGCTCGTCGTCGCCGCGCTCATCGCCCTCTCCAAGGACGATCTCAAGGCGCGCCTTGCCTATTCCACGGTGAGCCAGCTCGCCTATGTGACGCTTGGCGTCGCGCTCGCCAATCAGATGGGCATCATCGGCGGCACGATGCAGATGGTCACCCACGCCATGGCGAAGATCACCCTCTTCATGTGCGCGGGCGCCATTTACGTCGCGACGAAAAAGACGCGCGTGAGCGAACTGGCGGGCCTCGGGCGCCGCATGCCATGGACATTCGCCGCCTTCCTCATCGCCTCGCTCAGCATTGTCGGCCTTCCGCCGCTCGGCGGCGGATGGAGCAAATGGTTCCTCCTGCTCGCCGCCGCCGATGCGAAGCAGCTCTTCATGATGGCTGTTCTCGCCATCGGCTCGCTGCTGAGCCTCGCCTATCTCCTGCCCGTGGCGGGCACGGCGCTCTTCATGCCATCAAGGCGGGCAAAAACGCTCAATGGCACGCCGGCGGAACCCACCCGCGAGCCGATCGCCGAGGCGCCGCTTCTCTGCCTCGTCCCGATCCTGCTGACCGCCGGGGGCTGTGTCGCGCTCTTCTTCTTCGGAAATGAAATCTACGATTTCCTCTTGCACGTCCCGCTGCTGCCGAACGCGACGGAGGCAACCCCATGAGCGGCTACATCACGTCGAGAGTGCTTTACGCGCTCGGCATCATCTGTTTTGCGCTTGCGGCCGCCGACTTCTTCCGCGAACGACATGGCGCATTCGCAATCGAGCAGACGCCGCTCTTCTATTGCCTCTTCGGCTTCGCCGTTTATGTCGCCGTCATTTTCATCGCCAAAGGTCTCAGGCGGCTGACGCTGCGTCCGGAGGATTTTTACGGCGCCGAGGCGACCGATCAGGAAGACGAACGCATGGCAGGCACGGAGGAGGCACGCAATGCCTGATCTCGCCTCGCCCGCGCTCTATCCCGTTTTCTGCTACGCCATTGGAGCTGCCCTTGTCGCGCTTATCCGCTGGCCACGCCCGCGCGCATTCTTCGCGCTCGCCGTGCCGGCCGCAGCGCTTGCGGGCTTCGCCTTCCTTCCTTACGCGAATTATGGCGGCTTCACCTTTTTCGATCTGCGCGTCGGCGTGATGCGGCTCGACGCGCTCGCCTATGTCTTCGCGCTCGCCTTTTCGCTCGCGGCCTTCCTTGCCCTTTTCTATGCGCTGCATCTGCGCGACCGGATGGAGCAGGCGGCAAGCCTTCTCTATGCCGGTGCTGCGATCGGCGCCGTCTTCGCCGCCGATCTCATAACCCTTTTCGTTTTCTGGGAGGGAACCGCCCTCGCCTCGGTCTTCCTCGTCTGGGCGCGGCGCAGCGAAGGCGCCTGGCGCACCGGCCTTCGCTACCTCGCCATTCAGATCGGCTCCGGCCTTCTGCTCCTCGTCGGCATCGCGCTGCGCTACCACGAAACGGGCTCCATCGCCTTCGAGCGCATGGAACTCGACAGCCTCGCAAGCTGGGCGATCTTTCTCGCCTTCGGCATCAAATGCGCCTTCCCGCTTCTCAACAACTGGCTGCAGGACGCCTACCCCGCCGCCACGCTGACAGGATCGGTGACGCTCTCGGCCTTCACGACGAAGCTCGCCGTCTACGCATTGGCGCGCGGCTTCGCGGGCACGGAACTCCTCGTCTATATCG
Organism: Parvibaculum sp.; assembly: GCF_035325945.1. Lineage (GTDB taxonomy): Bacteria > Pseudomonadota > Alphaproteobacteria > Parvibaculales > Parvibaculaceae > Parvibaculum. The sequence goes on along the minus strand of NZ_DAOKYX010000002.1, from coordinate 112,279 downwards.
GCGCGGTCATGGCGCTCGTCCCGGCCTTCTACGCCACCATCGAAAACAATCTCCGCCGCGTGCTGGCCTATGGCCTCAACCAGCAACTCGGCTTCATGGTTGTGGGCATCGGCATCGGCACGCCGCTGGCGCTCGCGGGCACGGTCACACACGCCTTCGCCTCGATCTTCTACACGGCGCTCCTCTTCATGAGCGTGGGCGCGGTCATCTACCGGACGGGAACGGGCAAGGCGTCGGAACTCGGCGGCCTCTGCAAATCCATGCCACTCACCATGGTCTTCTGCGTCGTCGGCGCGCTCTCGATCTCGTCCTTCCCGTTCCTTGCGGGCTTTGTCTCGAAGAGCCTCGTCGTTTCGGCGAGCGCCGATAGCGGCCGCCTGATCGTCTGGCTCGTTCTCGTCGCGGCCTCGGTCGCCGCGTTCCTGCATACGGGCCTGCGCGTCCCCTTCGCCATGTTCCTCGGCCACGACCGCGGCCTGAAGGCGAAGGAAGCGCCGGCGCATATGCTCATCGCCATGGGCCTCACGTCCGCGCTCTGCATCGGTATCGGCATCTGGCCGGAGCGGCTCTATGCCCTGCTCCCCTATGCGGCGGACTATGTGCCCTATACGGCCGACCACGTCGTGACGCAGCTTCAGCTTCTCTTCTTCGCGGGCCTCGCCTTCGCGCTGCTCGTGCGGCGCGGCCTCTATCCGGCCGATCTCCGCTCGATCAATCTCGATTTCGACTGGCTCTACAGGCGGCTTCTGCCCGGCCTCTTCGGCCTCGTTGCCTACCACATCCGCTCGATGTGGCGGGCGGCGGCGCGGCGCGTCGACTATCGCCTCGACCGCGCACTCGTCACCATCTACCGGACGCACGGCCCCGAAGGCATCCTCGCCCGCACCTGGCCGACAGGCTCAATGGTGCTATGGATCGCGGTTCTGCTTGGCATCACGCTGACGCTGACTTACCTATAAGATCAACGAGACGAGCTCGCGAGGAGACGCGCCCATGGAAATGTCCGGCGAATACAAGATTCCCGCCTCCCGGGAAGCCGTATGGACGGCGCTGAACGACCCCGAGATGCTTCGTAACACCATTCCGGGTGCTGAATCCGTCGACAAGATCGCCGACGACGAATTCGAGGCCGTCGCCCGCGCGAAGGTCGGCCCGGTCAGCGCCCGCTTCAAGGGCAAGGTCAAGCTCACCGACATCGACCCGCCGAATGGCTACACCATCAGCGGCGAGGGCAATGGCGGCGCGGCGGGCTTCGCCAAGGGATCGGCCGTGGTGCGCCTGCGCGACGAGGAGGGCGCGACGGTCCTCAGCTATCAGGTGAACGCGCAGATCGGCGGCAAGCTCGCCCAGATCGGCCAGCGCTTCATCGACTCGACCGCATCGAAGCTCGCTGACGAATTTTTCGGCAATTTTTCAGCGGCCCTTGGCGGCACCAAGGTCGAGGCGGTGCCGGAGCTCCTCGGCGAGCTCGAGGAAGGGCTTGTCAAGTCACCCGATCAGGACGCCATCGCCCCGACCGGGGTACCCATGGTGCCCGACGAAGAGGCCGGACAGGGCCTCTCGCCATGGATATGGGGGACGATCCTCGTCATCGTCGTGATCGGCCTGCTGCTCATCTTCGGCCGCTAATTCCGCCTCCCCGCCCGAGCCCGCTTGACGCCACAGGCACAAGCGCGGAGACTCCTGAAAATATCCGAGGGAGGACCGCATGACCGTTGTGTCGATGACAGTCAACGGGAAGAAGGTGAGCGCCGATGTCGAGGCACGCACCCTCCTCGTTCACTACATACGCGAAGCCCTGGGGCTTACAGGCACGCATGTCGGCTGCGATACGAGCCAATGCGGCGCCTGCGTCGTGCATGTGAACGGACGGGCGGTGAAGTCATGCACCATGCTCGCCGCACAGGCCGAGGATGCCGAGGTGACGACGATCGAGGGCGTCGCCACGAATGGCGAACTCCACCCGGTGCAAAAAGCCTTCAGGGAACATCACGGCCTTCAATGCGGCTTCTGCACGCCCGGCATGATCATGACGGCGATCGACCTCATAAGGCGCAAGCCCGGCCTCGACGAGCGCACGGTGCGCGAGGAACTCGAGGGCAATATCTGCCGCTGCACCGGCTATCACAATATCGTGAAGGCGATCCTCGCCGCCTCGGAGGAGATGCGCTGAGCGGCAAATTCGGCCTCTGAAGCCCGGCGCTGATCCGGGGCGACATGAAGTTGAGGGAGGACGACGACATGACAGATCAAGGCATCGGCAAGCCTGTCCGCCGCAAGGAAGACTTCCGCTTCATCACCGGAAATGGCCATTACACGGACGATATAAACCGGCCGAAACAGACGCACGCCTATTTCCTCCGCTCCCCTCACGCTCACGCCAGGATTCGCGCCATCGACACGAAAGCCGCGCTCGCCGCGCCCGGCGTTGTCGCGATCTTCACCGGCAAGGACATTGCCGCCGACAAGCTCGGCGGGCTCATCTGCGGCTGGACGGTTCATTCCAAGGACGGCTCGCCGATGAAGGTCGGGGCCCATCCGGCGCTCGCCCTCGATACGGTGCGCTATGTCGGCGATCACGTCGCCATGATCGTCGCCGAAACGCATGCCGAGGCGAAGTCCGCCTCGGAGCTGATCGAGGTCGATTACGAGCCCCTGCCCGCCGTCGTCGCGCTCGCCGATTGCCAGAAGCCGGGCGCGCCGCAAGTCCATCCGGAAGCGTCGCGCAACACCTGCTTTGAATGGGAACTCGGCAACAAGGCCGAAACGGAAGCAGCCTTCGCGAAGGCCGCGAAGATCGTGAAGCTCGATCTCGTCAACAACCGCCTCATCCCGAACGCGATGGAGCCGCGCGCCGCCATCGGCGAATATGACAAGGGCACGGGCGGCTACACGCTCCACACCACGAGCCAGAACCCGCATGTCGCGCGCCTCGTGCTCTCGGCCTTTGTCGGCGTGGCGCCCGAACACAAGCTCCGCGTCATCGCGCCCGATGTCGGCGGCGGCTTCGGCTCGAAGATCTTCATCTATGCGGAGGAAACGGCCTGTGTCTGGGCGGCGGCGAAGGTCGGCCGCCCGATCAAATGGACGGCCGAACGCTCCGAGAGCTTTCTGGCGGATGCCCATGGCCGCGACCACCTGAGCCATGCGGAACTGGCGCTCGACGCCAATGGAAAATTCCTCGGCCTCCGCGTCAAGACGATAGCCAATCTCGGCGCCTATCTGTCGACCTTCTCATCGGCCGTGCCGACCTATCTCTACGGCACGCTCCTTTCGGGCCAGTACGATTTGCCGGCGATCTATGTCGAGGTCGATGGCGTCTATACGCATACGGCGCCCGTCGATGCCTATCGCGGCGCGGGGCGGCCCGAAGCGACGTTCCTCATCGAGCGGATCGTGGAAACGGCGGCGCGCGAAACGGGGCTCGACCCGGCTGAAATCCGCCGCCGCAATTTCATTCGCAGCTTCCCCCACCAGACGCCCGTCATCATGAATTATGACACGGGCAATTACGAAGCCTCGCTCGACAAGGCGATGGAGATCATCGACGCGAAAGGCTTCGCCGCGCGAAAGGCGGAGGCCGCGCGACGGGGCAGGCTCCGCGGTCTTGGCTATTCGACCTATATCGAGGCCTGCGGCATCGCGCCTTCCGCGGCCGTCGGCTCGCTTGGCGCAGGCGTCGGCCTCTGGGAGTCGGCGGAAGTCCGCGTCAACCCGACCGGCAATATCGAGGTGCTCACCGGCTCGCACAGCCATGGACAGGGGCACGAGACAACTTTCGCCCAGCTCGTTTCCTCCCGCCTCGGCGTTCCCATCGACCAGATCGAGATCGTCCATGGCGATACCGACAAGGTGCAGTTCGGCATGGGCACCTATGGCTCGCGATCCGGCGCCGTGGGCATGAGCGCCATCTCCAAGGCGCTCGACAAGGTCGAGGCCAAGGCGAAGAAGATCGCCGCCCATCTCATGGAAGCGGCGGCGGAAGACATCGTCTTCGAGAACGGAAAGTTCACGGTTCAGGGTACGGATAAATCTCTCACCTGGCCGGAAGTCTCGCTCGCCGCCTACACGGCCCACGGTTTCCCCTCATCCGAAATCGAGCCGGGCCTCAAGGAAAGCGCCTTCTACGATCCGGCGAATTTCACCTTTCCTGCCGGTTGTCACATCTGCGAGGTCGAGATCGATCCCGACACGGGCGTGCCCGAGATCGTGAATTTCGTCGCGGTCGACGATTTCGGCACCGTCATCAATCCGATGATCGTCGAAGGCCAGGTGCATGGCGGCATCGCGCAGGGCGTCGGTCAGGCGCTGCTGGAACATGGCGTCTACGACACGGAATCCGGCCAGCTCGTCACCGGCTCCTATATGGATTACTGCATGCCGCGCGCCGACAACCTTCCGAGCTTCCGTCTCGGCTTCACCACGACGGTCTGCCCGTCAAACCCGCTCGGGATGAAAGGCTGCGGCGAGGCTGGCGCCATCGCATCGCCGCCCGCCATCATCAATGCCGTCACGGATGCGCTCGGCGTCCGCGAGATCGAAATGCCGGCCACGCCCGCGCGCATCTGGCAGACATTGCAGATGAAGCCGCGCGCCGCCGCCGAATAGGAGAGAGCCCATGTATCAGTTCAACTATGTCCGCCCGAAATCGCTCGCTGATGCTGTGGCGCTGCTCGGCCAGGCCGACGATCCGAAGCTCCTTGCGGGCGGCCAGACGCTGATCCCGACGCTGAAACAGCGGCTCGCCATGCCGAGCGACATCATCGACATCGGCAGCCTGAAGGAGCTCGCCTTCATCCGCGCGGAAGGCAATGCCGTCATGATCGGCGCGACGACGAGGCATTTCGATGTCGCGACCTCCGCCGATGTGAAGAAACATATCCCTGCCCTCGCCGCGCTCGCGGAAGGCATTGGCGATCCCGCTGTTCGCCACATGGGCACGATCGGCGGCTCCATCGCCAATAACGATCCGGCTGCGGACTATCCCGCCGCCTGCCTCGCACTCGACGCCAAGATCCACACCACGAAGCGGCTCATCGAGGCAGACGAATTCTTCAAGGGCATGTTCGAGACGGCGCTGGAGCCCGGAGAGATCATCAGGGAAGTGACCTTTCCCCATCCCGACAAGGCGGCTTACGCGAAGTTCCCCAATCCGGCTTCACGCTACGCCATGGTCGGCGTCTTCGTGTCGAAGGGCCCCTGGGGCGTGCGCGTCGCGGTGACGGGCGCGGGCCAGAACGGCGTTTTCCGCATGAAGGCGATGGAAGACGCGCTCACGAAAAACTGGTCGCCGGAGGCCGTCGCCTCGATCAAGGCGCCCGCCGACGGGCTCCTCTCGGACCTTCACGGCAGCGCCGAATACCGCGCGCATCTCATCACCGTGATGGCGAAGCGCGCGGTCGCGGCGGCGGGCTGAGCGGATTTATTCCGCCGCCCTGCGGTAATCGGCAGCCTTGAAATGCTGCATCGATTTCGGCGGCGCCGAATGGGGCAGCGTGTCCGATGTGAGCGCCGCGATGGCGCGCTCCTTGTCCTCGGCGGTGAAAACGCCCGTCGTCACACAATATTCGACCATCGTGCCGTTGGGGTCCATCGTGTAGATCGACCGGCACCAGTTGTGATCGACCTCGAAGACGTCGTAACCGCCTGCGAGCCACATGTTGCGCTTCTCGACCAGATGTTCCTCGGTCGGAGAATAGAAGGACACATGGTTCACCCAGTCGGGAAGCCCGACCGCGCGCGACATGCCCGTCTCGAATTCCCGGGCATAGGGCTCGCCATGAAGCTCCCAGAAGGCGATGAAGCGATCCGGTTCGATTTCGTAGAAGAAATGCTTGGCCCAGCCGCCGACCGGCGTCGGCCCGATTTCGACCTTCTTCAGATCGAAGCCCATGACCTCCCGATAGAAATGGTCGATGGCCTTGATGTCGCGCGTCGCAAAGGCGAGATGATGATAAGCCATGGCTTTCCTTCCCGGTTCACTTCTGATCGACCATCCGCATGACGTCCATGCCGGAGCCTTGCGGCGCGGGCACTTCGACGACACGCTCCTCCACATCGTCATATTCGAGACGCAGCGCCTTCGAGATCACGGCATGGAAATCATAAAGCGCCGTCACATAGGTTAGCTCCAGAATTTCCTCGTCCGAAAGATGCTTCTTCAAGACCTCGAAGACGCCATCCGGCGTTCGCCCGCCGGAAAGCACGAGGCAATCCGCATAGGCCAGAACCGCGCGTTCAAGTTCGTCGAAGCAGGTCGCCACCTGCCAGTGCGGGATCGCCTGAACCTGCTCCTCCGTGAAGCCGACGCCGCGTGCCGCCTTGCAATGCTGCGAGAAGACGAATTTGCTGCCGCGCGCCCAGCCCGCGCGGATCTGGCCAAGCTCGCGCAGCCTGGGCGAAAGCTTGCGATTGGGGCTGCGATAGAACTGGAAGCCCGCCACCGCATGGTCGAACGCATCCGGTACCAGCGCGAAGACGGTCCACCAGTTTCCGGGCGTGCCCGTCTCGGTGCCCGGCTCCTTCACCGGATCGCGCTCGCCGAACAGCGAGGCGTAAACGCGCTTCGCAAATGGATGCGCTTCGTCCTTACCGACTTCCCGCAGGCGCGGCATGTGTACCTCCCTCGTCTCTTCCCTCGCTGGAAGGCTACCATACGGTATGGTATGGTCGAGCGGAAAATGACACTCGCACCGAAATCATCCTCCCGCATGAACAAGGCCGACTGGATCGAGGCGGCCATGCGGCTGCTCGTCGAGGGCGGGCCAGAGGCGCTTCGCGTGGACCGGCTCTGCCTTGCGCTCGGCATCACCAAGGGGAGCTTCTACTGGCACTTTGCGAGCCGCGACGCGCTGATCGAGGCGATGGCGGCCGACTGGGCGGAACGGCGGCCGACGGCGGCGCTCGCCGAGGCGGAGCAGAGCGGCATGACGCCCGCCGAAAGGCTCGATCATCTGGCGCAGGGCTTCTGGCGCGACGACATCGTGCAATACGACGCGGCCATGCGCGCATGGGGCGTGAGCGAGCCCCGCATCCGCGCCGCCATCGAGACGACCGACCGGCAAATCACCGCCTATGTGCAATCGCAATTCGAGGCGATGGGCGCGACGCCCGCCGAGGCAAGGGCGCGCGCGCTCATTCTCTTCTATTGCAGTATCGGCATTTCGGCGGCACCCTACCTTCTCGACAAGACTGGCAGCGACGTGCTCGGCCGCATGAACGAGCTGATGACGGGCCAGGCGAACGCCGGAAGCGAATAGGCACCTGACGCGAACGAGCGTCGGCGCTTTTCCCCCTGCCGGCAAGCGACGAGAGTCATCGCATGACCATGCCGAATTCTATCGACGAAACCGTCGATCTTCTTGCGCGCGGCGCCTATGTGGCCGACCGCTCGCTCGCGACCGCCATCTTCCTCGCGCTTCGGATGAAGCGTCCGCTGCTTCTCGAGGGCGAGGCGGGCGTCGGCAAGACCGAGATCGCCAAGGTGCTCGCCGAGGCGCTCGGCCGCCGCCTCATCCGGCTTCAGTGCTATGAAGGCCTCGACACGTCGAACGCTGTCTATGAGTGGAACTATCAGGCGCAGATGATCGAGATCCGCCTCGCGGAGGCGGCCGGAAGCCAGGATCTCACCGAACTCGGCAAGGACATATTCTCCGAGCGGTTCCTCATCCGCCGCCCGATCCTTCAGGCGCTGTCGCCCGATGTTGCGGGCCCGCCCGTCTTCCTCATCGACGAGCTAGACCGCGCCGACGAACCCTTCGAGGCCTATCTTCTCGAGGTGCTGTCGGACTTTCAGGTCACTGTTCCGGAAATCGGCACCATCAAGGCGAGCGAGCCTCCCATCGTCATCATCACATCGAACCGCACGCGCGAAATCCACGACGCGCTGAAGCGCCGCTGCCTCTATCACTGGGTCGACTACCCGAATGCCGAGCGCGAACTCGAAATCCTGAAGCTGAAGGCGCCGGGCGCAAGCCAGCGCCTCTCGGGCGAAGTCGTCGCCTTCGTCCAGGCGCTGCGCGGGCTCGATCTCTACAAGAGCCCGGGCGTCGCCGAAACGATCGACTGGGCGACCGCGCTGACCGAACTCGATGCCCTCGCGCTCGACCAGCAGATCGTGAACGACACGCTCGGCGCGCTGCTCAAATATCAGGACGACATCGCGCGCGTCCGGGGAAGCGAGGCGGCGAAGATCCTCGAGGAAATTCGCGCCGCCGCGCGGGCGGCAGAGTGATGGCGGAGCCCGGCAGGCTCGCCGAGAACATCGTGCATTTCGCGCGCGTCCTGCGCCGCGCCGGTCTGAAGGTCGGCCCGCGCCAGGTGCTCGATACGATCGAGGCCATCGAAGTGGCAGGGCTCAAGTCCCGCGAGGATTTCTACTGGACCCTTCACTCGACGCTGGTGAAACGGCACGAGGACCACACGCTTTTCGATCAGGCGTTCCATGTCTTCTGGCGCGACCCGCGCCTGCTCGACCGGATGATGGCGCTGATGCTGCCTGAAATCCGCGCCGCCGACACCGAAGACCGCGAGAAGGCGAGCCGCCGTATTGCCGACGCGCTCTTTGGCGAGGAGCAAAGGCGCGCGGAACCGCTCGAGGCCGGCCTCGATATCGACGCGAGCGAAACCTTCTCCGCCGTCGAGATGCTGCGGCACAAGGATTTCGAGCAGATGACGGCAGCCGAGCTTGCCGAGGCGAAGGCCGCCATCGCGCGACTGAGGCTTCCACTCGACGAAGTGCGCGCCCGCCGCACCGAGCCCGCGCCGACGGGCAGGCTCGTCGACATGCGCGCGACGCTTCGCGCCTCGATCCGCGCGCGGGGCATCATTCCGCTGCGCAGGCGCGACTATCGGCACCGCCGGCCGCCCCTTATCGTGCTCTGCGACATTTCGGGGTCGATGTCGGCCTATAGCCGCATCTTCCTCCATTTCCTCCATGCGCTGACCAACAGCCGCGACCGGGTGCATGTCTTCCTCTTCGGCACGCGCCTCACCAATGTCACGCGCGAGCTTCGGCACCGCGACATTGACGAGGCACTCGTCCGCGTCGCGTCATCCGTCGAGGATTGGGATGGTGGCACGCGCATCGGCGAAACGCTGCGCCGGTTCAATGTGGACTGGGCGCGCCGCGTGCTCGGCCAGGGCGCGGTCGTCCTCCTCGTGACCGACGGGCTCGACCGCGATGCGGGCACGGGCGTAGAACCCGAGATCGCGCGCCTGCACCGCCAGTCCAGAAGGCTCATCTGGCTCAACCCCTTGTTGCGCTATGATCGCTTCGAGCCCAAAGCTCTGGGCATCAGGGCGCTGCTGCCGCATGTGGACGAGTTCCGGCCCGTTCACAACATCGCTTCGCTGTCGCAGCTGATCGACGCGCTGAGCGCCCCGGCAACGCGCAAGCCGGAAAGGAGGGCCGCATGAGCGAAACGCCCGATCGCAAGCTCGACCATGACAATGTGCTGGAACAGGCCGCACGCTGGCAGGCGGAAGGCCGCCGCGTGGCGCTCGCCACCGTCATCGAGACGTGGGGCTCCGCGCCAAGGCCGGTCGGCAGCCAGCTCGCCATCCGCGACGATGCCGCCTTTGTGGGCTCCGTCTCCGGCGGCTGCATCGAGGGCGACGTCGTTACCCGCGCGCTCGACACGCTGGAAACGGGCAAGCCCGAAATCCTCGAATATGGTGTAAGCGACGCCAGGGCCTGGGAGGTGGGTCTTGCCTGCGGCGGCCGCATTCGCGTCTTCGTCGAGCCGGTGACGGTCTGACATGGACGCCGCTATCCTCAACCAGCTTCTGAAGGACCGTGCCGCAAAGCGCCCCGTCGTGCTTGCAACAAGGCTCTCGGATGCCTTTCAAAAACTTCTGTATTACACTGATATAGATGAGAAAAATATATTTGTTAAAGCGGCGCTTGAAGTGCTTGCGGCGGACAAGAGCCGGGTTGTGGAGGTCGAGGGCGAGGAGTGGTTCCTCAACGCCTTCAATCCGCCCCTCCGCCTCATTCTCGTCGGCGCTGTCCACATCGCCCAGCCGCTCACCCGCATTGCCACGATTGCCGGCTATGACGTGACCGTGATTGATCCGCGTACGGCCTTTGCCTCGACCGATCGCTTTCCCGATGTGACGCTCATCACCGACTGGCCGGACGAAGCCATGGTAGTGCTTGCGCCCGATGCGCGCACCGCCGTCGTCACCCTCACCCATGATCCGAAGCTCGACGACCCCGCCCTGAAAGCGGCGCTCGCAAGCCCCTGCTTCTATATCGGCGCGCTGGGCAGCAAGAAGACCCATGGCGCGCGGCACGAACGCCTAGCGGCCGCGGGCTTCAGCGATGAGGCTTTCGCCCGCATTCACGGCCCTGTCGGCCTGTCGATCGGCGCAAAGAGCCCGGCCGAGATCGCCATCTCGATCATGGCCGAGATCACGGAGGTGCTCCGCACATGATCTTCGCAGAGATGGAAAGCGCAAAGGCCGAGGGCGCGATCCTCGCCCATTCGCTCCGCGTGGGCGCTGCCACCTTCAAGAAGGGCCGCGTCCTGACGGCCGGCGACATCGAGGCGCTGGAGCAGGCGGGCATTGCGCGGGTGACCGCCGCGCGCCTCGAGGCGGGCGACGTGCCCGAAGATCAGGCCGCCGCCGAACTCGCCCAGGCCCTTGCCGGGCCGGGCCTGCGCGTCGGCGAGCCTTTCACTGGCCGCTGCAACCTCTTCGCCGAGGCGGATGGCGTGCTCGCCTATGAGCGCGAGCGGATCGACGCCATCAACCTTCTCGACGAGGCGCTGACGGCCGCCACGCTCGCCCCGTTTGAAACCGTCGCCGCCCGCCAGATGGTCGGAACCGTCAAGGTGATCCCCTTCGCCGCCCCGCGCGCCGCCCTCGACAAGGCCGTCTCGCTCGCAAGGTCGGGCGAGCCGATCCTCACGCTTCACCCTTTCCGCCCGCATAACGCCGCGCTCGTCGCAACGAGGTTGCCCACGACGAAGGAAAGCGTGCTCGACAAGACGCATGACGTGCTCGCGGCCCGCCTCGCCGCGATGGGAAGCCGGATCGGCAAGGAATATCGCTGCGCGCATGAGGAGGCGGCCGTGGCAGGCGCGGTGGCGGAAGCGCTCGCGGAAGGTTTCAGCCCCGTCCTCGTTTACGGCGCCTCCGCCATCACCGACCGTCGCGACGTGCTCCCCGCCGGAATCGCCAGAGCAGGCGGCGAGATCCTTCATTTCGGCATGCCGGTTGATCCCGGCAATCTGATGCTGCTCGCCCGCCACGGCACGACGCCGGTGCTGGGCCTGCCGGGCTGCGCCCGCTCGCCGAAGCTCAACGGCTTCGACTTCGTGCTCTCGCGCCTGCTGGCGGGAATTTCCGTCACCCGGGAAGACGTGATGCGCCTCGGCGCGGGCGGTCTCCTGAAGGAGATCGCCTCCCGGCCCCAGCCGCGCGACGGAAGCGGCAGCGCGGCCGCCACCAAGCCCTCCGCCCCGCGCGTCGCGGCCCTTGTCCTCGCCGCCGGCCGGTCGAGCCGCATGGGCGCCGCCAACAAGCTCACCGCCGAAATCGACGGCAAGCCCATGCTCGCCCGCGTCGTCGATGCGGCGCTCGCCTCGGTCGCCTCATCGGTCACGGTCGTCACTGGACATGAGGATAACGAAGTACGCGCGGCCCTTGCCGGCCGCGCCGTCAACTTCGTCCACAACCCCGACTATGCCGAAGGTCTTTCGACCTCGCTCCGCGCTGGTGTGAGCGCGCTCCCCGGCGACATCGACGCCGCAGTCATCTGCCTCGGAGACATGCCGGATATTTCGGCAAGGCATATCGACCGGCTCGTCGCCGCATACGATCCCGACGAGGGCCGGACCATCTGTGTGCCGACCTTTGCGGGCAAGCGCGGGAACCCCGTTCTCTGGGGCGCGCGCTACCTCCCCGAAATGCAGGACCTCAAGGGCGATGTGGGCGCCAAACATCTCATCGGCGAGCACGAGGACGCTGTCTGCGAGGTGCCTATGCCGGATGCCGCGACGCTGACCGACATCGACACGCCGGAGGAGATGGCGCAGCGGCGCGGAAAATGATCGAACTCGCGGGAGCGGCGATCGATTCTTGCCGTTCACGGACGATCTTTTTTGACATATCGGCTTGCTCTGCCCCACTATATGAAGATTGACAGTCGCAGATGACGTTCGGGGACGCGCATGAACCTGACTGTTTCTGGTACCGAAAGCACCGCGATTGACCCAACGCCGTACACCGACGAACCGCTAGCGACCTCTCCGGCGGCACCGTTGTCGACACATCAGACTACGGGCTGGGGCGCCGTTGTCGACTGGTACGGCCCATATCCGACCAAGGAGAGATGCGCGAACGCGGCCGCCGAGGCACATGAGAAGTTCGGACTGCCGGATTTCGGACTCTATATGGCAATCGGCAGGCTCAAACGCTGGTCACGCATGCCAACAAAGATCCTCTACATCGGCAAGAATGGTGATGACGCGGCGCTTACTCTCGCGCAGCGTATCAGGAACAGTGGCGGCCTCACGAAAATCGAGAAGTACAAGGGCCGCGCCACCTACTGGTTTGGCCTACTGATGGGACCAGCTCTTGGGCGGGAAAAAAGTGACGAAGCCGAAAGAACGGAGCGTGCGTTGATCCACTCGCTGCGTCCGGTTCTCAACATTAAGGGCCTATCTTCGCCTGAATTCCGCTTCGCCATTCTCAACAAGCCGCCCAAGTCACGATTTGGCGCCGATCGTAATGGCAGCGCGCTGCGCAATTTCCGAACGCTTGTCCCACTCTATTGCGAACTTCGTCCTCACCTACCTGAAGAGGCCGTGGCGCAAGATCCATCTGCGCCGAAGAACGGCGTGCCGCAATTCGAGCTGATCTGGGCCGATGGCCGCGGCGCCATCGAACGGTGGGCGCGAGGCGCCGCCGTTGCGAGCGGATGGCCACCGGATCCGTATATGTCCAAACCAGCGTGCGGATACAAAAAAGTGTGGCAGCCTTTCTTTTCTGAGCGTCTGATCAGCCGCATCGAGAACATCTACGATCGCCATTTGAAGGCCGGTGATGTGGAAGCCGGCCCCTATCCGCCACCGCCATTGCCG
>NZ_DAOKYX010000002.1:80937-99088 GCF_035325945.1 Parvibaculum sp. | reverse complement strand
CCAAGATTGAAGACGCAAAGGCGCGTCTGCCCCTGCGACTTGCGCTCAAAGGCGAGGATCGCATCGCCCGCCCCGTCTACGAAGCGTATATCGCCGGTGACGAGCGCGGGCTGCTGCTTGCGGAAATGAATGAGGCGGCGCGCAAAGGCGAGCACGGACGTTTCATCGCGCTCCTGCACATCCACCGCGCGCGAGCGATGATAATCCGGAACCGGAAGCCAGGGCGCGCCGCTGGTGAAGCCGGCTTCATGCGACGCGCTCTCCCATGGTATCGGCGTGCGGCAACCGTCGCGCCCTTTCCCGAAGGGGAAATAGAGATCGCCCACCGGGTCCTTGATCCACTTCCGTTCGAGGTCGGCTTCCGGCAGCCCCAGTTCCTCGCCCTGATACATGAGCACCGTTCCCTTGAGCGTCAGGAGGAGAAGGAGCCCGAGCTTCGCCAGCGCATCGTCGCCGCGCCCGCCGCCCCAGCGCGTCACCGGCCGCACCACATCGTGATTGGAGAATGTGACGCATGGCCAGAGATGCTCGAGCGGCATCAGAAGCTCGTCGTAATAGGTGCGGAACACTTTGGGCCTGAACGACCGGTCCTCGATGAAGTCGAACGTATAGCCGGTATGGAGCCGATCCATCCCGCCGGCGTAGATGCCGAACATGGAAGGCTCCTCCGAGAATTCGCCGAAGGCCAGCCGGTCCTTATACTCGTCCATGACCTTCCGCACACGCCGCATGGCCCATTCGTTTTCAGGCGTGTTCGCGTCATGAATGTGGCGCTGAAGGCGTGGCGCATGGGCCCAGTTCGCGAATGTCCGCTCGGCCATGGGCACCGGCGGATTGTTGCCGAGATGCTCGTCATGCACATAGGAATTAGCCACGTCGAGGCGGAAACCATCGACCCCGCGATCGAGCCAGAAGCGCAGCACATTCATGCAGGCATCGACCACATCTGGATTGTGGAAGTTGAGCTTGGGCTGGCTCTTGAGAAACTTGTGAAAATAATATTGCCGCCGCAGCGGATGCCACGACCACGCGGCCCCGCCAAAGGCGGCGAGCCAGTTGTTGGGCGGCGTGCCGTCCTCGCGCGCCTCCGCCCACACATACCAGTCCGCCTTCGGATTATCGCGGCTGAGCAGGCTCTCCTGAAACCACGGATGCTGATCGGATGTATGGCTCAGCACCTGATCGAGGATGAGCTTCATGCCGCGCGCATGAACTTCTTTCACCAGCCGGTCGAAGTCCTCCATCGTCCCCATTTCCGGCGCGATGGCGCAATAGTCGGAAACGTCATAGCCGAAATCGCGATTGGGCGAGGGATAGATGGGCGAGAGCCAGATCGCGTCGGCGCCGAGCGAGGCGACATAGTCCAGCTTGCGCTCGATGCCCTTGAGATCGCCGACGCCATCGCCATTCGTATCGAGGAAGCTGCGCGGATAGATCTGATAGACAACGGCCCCCTGCCACCACGGCGTCCCGCCCTCTGCGCGGCTCATGCGACTCTCCCCCCAGTCCGGAATGTTGAAAGATCCGTCCGTACCCGTCAGTTCAGCATGGCGACGGGCGCGAGCGTCGGCCCGATCTCGTCATGAATGACGAGATCGGCAATGGCGTCGAGTTCTGTCGGATCGCGATTGAGGATCACAAGCGTCGCGCCATTGCGCTTTGCGATGATGGGAAAACCCGCCGCCGGATAGACCTGGAGCGACGAACCGATCGCAAGAAACACATCGCATGCGAGCGTTGCCTCCTCAGCGCGGCGCATCTCCTCCTCCGGCATGGCCTGGCCGAAGGATATGGTCGCCGATTTGACGATGCCGCCGCAGGCGCGGCAGTTCGGCGCCTCGCCGCTCGCCTCGAACAGGACGCGCACCTCTTCGAGTTCGTATCGGAGGCCGCAATCGAGGCACTTCGCATAGGTGCCGTTTCCATGCAGCTCGATGATCTTCTCCGCGGGCACGCCGGACAACTGATGCAGGTTGTCGATGTTCTGCGTGATGACATGGCTGACCTTGCCGATATCGACGAGCCGCGCGATCGCCATGTGCCCCTTGTTGGGTTCCGCGCGCGCGATGGTCTTGTCGATCTCGAATTTACGCCGCCAGGCCTCGCGCCTGATTTCGGCCGAACGGATGAAATCGCCGAAGTCGATCGGCGCCATCTTCGTCCAGAGCCCGCCGGGACTGCGAAAATCGGGTATCCCGGACTCGGTGCTGATCCCTGCGCCCGTGAACACGACCACGCGCCGCGCCGCATCGATCATCTGCTTCAGCTCGTTGCGAATGACCCGCCTCCCGATGTCGCAATGCGAATGAAAAGACGCCGATGAAAGCCCGCTTTCGCCGATACGCAACAAAGCCGAAAGAGAGCGACGGCATCCGCCATTGGTTTTTTGACCTCATGGCCCATATGCGGAATTATGCGGACAAACACATTCAAATCAAACCACGACCACGGAATCAGACCGATGAAATATCTTCATACGATGGTTCGCGTTCTCGACCTCGACAAGTCGCTCGAATTCTATTGCAAGCATCTGGGACTTGAGGAACTCGGCCGCTATGACAACGAGCAGGGCCGCTTCACGCTGGTCTTTCTCGCCGCCCCCGGGCAAAAGGAAGCCCAGATCGAACTCACCCATAACTGGGATCCCGAGACGCTTGGCGAAGGCCGCAATTTCGGCCACCTCGCCTATGAGGTCGAAGACATCTACGCCCTGTGCGAAAGGCTCATGAAGGCAGGCATTACCATAAACAGGCCGCCGCGTGACGGCCGCATGGCCTTCGTCCGCTCGCCCGACAACGTCTCGATCGAGCTGCTGCAAAAGGGCCCGGCCCTTCCCGTCAAGGAGCCCTGGGCATCGATGCCAAACACTGGCCATTGGTAAGCCGCCGGGTGTAGGATTTCGCCATGCGCAGAACATGGACATATCTCGCGGCGGGCCTCGTCGGATGCGCCGCCCTGCTGTCGGCCTCGCTTGCCAGTGCAGGCGGTGGCCTCACGGTCGGCGAGGCGCTCTCCACCGGCCCCGCCATCACCACGCCGCTCTTCGTCGGACCCGGGCCCTTCGATGGCGACCCGCCGCCTCCGGGCCATCCGTGCCAGAAGGTCGTGCGCGATGGCCCCACGGCCGATGGCCGCATGGCGCATTGGAGCGCTATGCAGTGCTACGACGCTTCCGGCCATCCCTATATCGTGGGCGGCAGCGAGCGCATCGAAAGCTATTACTGAAAATCTTGGCGAGAGCCGGACGGGAGATTGCACCCGCTCGCAAGCATGAGCGCCATTCGCCGTTCTGCCGGAGGGAGTGGGGAGGCAGTGGTACGCCCTAGGGGAATCGAACCCCTCTTTCCAGAATGAAAATCTGGCGTCCTAACCGATAGACGAAGGGCGCACGCTGCGTTTCGGGCCTTGCGGCCCGCGCGGGGTCCCGAACGGGTCCGCAGCCGGGCTTATAAGGGCAGGCGCGCGTCCTGACAAGTCCTTGCAGACAAAAGAGTTCAGGGTGTCGCATCCCGCGTCGGCACGGCATCCTCGATCGTGAACTGGACATCCCTGCGGCCGCGCCAGTCATCGGCCTTGAGACGGCCGGCGACATGGATGAGCCCGGCTCCACGGTCGGTGAGAATGCGTCCCAGCGGGGTTTCTGACGCCCTGAAGGCAATGCCCTTGAGCCGCGCGCCGTCCTCGCCGGTCAGAATGCAGCGCACATGCCCCTGCCCCACAATGTCGGCATGGACGATGCGCATGGCCGGCACCGCGAAACGCGGCTCGGGATTGCCTGCGCCATAAGGTCCCGCCTGTTCGAGAAGGTCGAAAAGCTCGCGGCTCGCGCCCCGCGCGCTCAAGGCGCCATCGAGCCTCAACGCGCGTGATTCGGACGCCGCGGCCACCTGCTCCGCGATCCTCGCATCGAGAAACCCCGTGAGCGCGTCGAGCTTCTCCTCGCGAATGGTGAGCCCCGCCGCCATGGCGTGTCCGCCCCCATTGACGAGCAGCCCCGCTTCGAGCCCCGCGGTCACCGCCCGGCCGAGATCGACGCCCTGAATGGAGCGGCCCGAGCCCTTGCCTTCGCCCTTTTCGTCGAAGGCGATAACGATGGAAGGCCGCTCGTAGCGATCCTTTATGCGACTCGCAACGATGCCGATGACGCCCGGATGCCAGCCCCGCGCGGATGCCACGATGATCGAAGGAAAGGCGTTGCGGCGCGAAGCGCCGAGCGCCACATCGACCTGCGCCAGCGCCTCTTCCAGCACCTGCGCCTCGATCGCCTGACGCTCCTTGTTGAGCACGTCGAGTTCCATCGCGATATCGGCGGCCTCGTCCGCGCTCTCGGTCGTCAGCAGCCGCGCGCCGAGATCGGCGCGGCCCACGCGCCCGCCCGCATTCACCCGGGGCCCAAGCAGAAAACCCAGATGATAGGTGCCCGGCATGCCGTCGAGCCGCGCCACATCGGCGAGCGCCTTGAGCCCGACATTGCCCCGCCGCGCGAGAACGCGGATGCCCTGCGCGACGAAGGCGCGATTGAGGCCGACGAGCGGCACCACGTCGCAGACCGTGCCGAGCGCCACGAGATCGAGAAAGCCGAGAAGATCGGGCTCATCATGCCTTGCGAACCAGCCGCCCTCGCGGAGCCTGCGATTGATCGCGACGAGAAGGAGGAACACGACGCCCACCGCCGCGAGCGTTCCCTGCCCGCTCGTATCGTCGAGCCGGTTGGGATTGACGAGTGCAAAGGCGGGCGGCAACGCTGGCTCGGCCTGATGATGATCGACGACGATGATCTCAAGCCCCGCATCGGCGGCAAGCCCGAGCGCGCGATGCGCCATCGTCCCGCAATCGACGGTGATGACGAGGCCGACGCCTTCTTCCTTCAGGCGCAGCAGCGCCGGCGCATTGGGCCCGTAGCCCTCGCGGAGACGGTCGGGAATATAGATGCGTATGTCGCGGCCGACTGCCTTGAAATAGCGCTTGAGGAGCGCGCTCGACGTGGCGCCGTCCACGTCATAGTCACCGAACACGGCGACGCGCTCGCCGCTCATGATCGCATCGGCGATGCGGCGCGCCGCCCTGTCCATATCGGTGAGGGTAGAGGGATCGGGCAGCAGCGTCCTGAGGCTCGGCGCGAGATAGGCGGCACATTCCTCAGGCGTCACGCCGCGCCCCGCAAGCACGCGGGCCACGATTTCCGGCAGGCCCTCGCGCTGCGAGATGGCAAGCGCCATGCGGTCGTCGGCGAGGCGGCTCACCCAGGCGCGGCCCGTCGCCGATCGCTCCACACCGAGAAAGGGTCTGGCGCCTGCGCTCAATTCTGCCGCCTTTCATTTCGGCGATCTGCCGCCGCTTAACAGAAGGACGGAAATCAGCCTCGCCTTACTTGAACTTCTCCATCGAGGGATGGAACGCCTTGACCCAGCGCACCGTGCCGGACGAAGAACGCATCACGACCGAATGGGTGGTGATGCCGCCGCGCACATAGCGGATGCCTTCGAGCATGCTGCCATCGGTCACGCCCGTCGCGGCGAAGATCACGTCGCCCGACGCCATCTCTTCCATGCTGAACTTCTTGTTGAAGTCCTTGATGCCCATCTTTGCGGCCCGCGCCTTCTGCTCCTCGCTCGACGTCACGAGGCGGCCCTGCATCTGCCCGCCGATGCAGCGCAGCGCCGCGGCCGCGAGCACGCCTTCGGGCGCGCCGCCGATGCCCATATAGATGTCGATATGGGTCGCGGGATCGGTGGTGTTGATGACGCCCGCAATGTCGCCATCGGTGATGAGTGTCACGCGCGCACCCGTCGCGCGCACGGCGGCGATCAGCTCGGCATGGCGCGGACGGTCGAGAATGCACGCCGTGATCTGCGAGACATCGACCTTCTTCGCCTTGGCAAGCTCGCGGATGTTTTCGGCCGGCGGCGCATCGAGATCCACGAGATTGTCGGGATAGCCGCCGCCAATGGCGATCTTGTCCATATAGGTGTCGGGCGCATGGAGCAGGCTTCCGCCTTCCGCCATGGCGAGCACGGCAAGCGAGTTCGGCATGGACTTCGCGCAGAGCGTCGTGCCCTCGAGCGGATCGAGCGCGATGTCCACCTTGGGGCCGTTTCCGGTGCCGACCTTCTCGCCGATATAGAGCATCGGCGCTTCGTCGCGCTCGCCCTCGCCGATGACGATGGTGCCATCTATGTCGAGGCGGTTCAGTTCCTTGCGCATGGCGTCCACTGCCGCCTGATCGGCCGCCTTCTCGTCGCCTCGCCCCGCCAGCAGGGATGAAAGCACCGCCGCTCGTTCGGTGACCCGCGTCACCTCAAGCGTCAGCATCCTGCTCAGGCCCTTTTTGACAGTCATCGCCCTATCCTTCATCGGCTCTTTTGAAAATCCTTAGCGTGATTCGCCTTCTTCGATGCGGATCACGAGCGGGGTACCCGCCACTTCCTGATGCTTTTCCAGATGCGCCAGCGCCTGGCGCATCGAACTCTCATCCGTCTTGTGCGTCACGAAGACGACGGGCATGCGCCCGGTATCGCCTTCCTTGCGCTCGCCGCGCTGCACGATCCGCTCGATCGAGACGGAGGCTTCGGCGAGCGCGCGCGTGATGTCGGCCATGCTGCCCGCGCGATCGACGGCGAGGAAGCGCAGATAATAGGCGCCCTGCACCCGGTCGATCCCGGCCTTTTCCGGTTTCTTCAGATGGCTCGTCGGAACGATGAAGGGCGGCATGACGAGGCCGCGCGCAATGTCCACGAGATCGGAGAGCACGGCCGACGCCGTCGGCCCTTCGCCCGCGCCGCGACCTTCGAGGATCAGGAGCCCGACGCGATCGCCGCGCACCGCGACCGCGTTGAAGACGCCCGAGACAGCCGCAAGCGGCGAGCCTTCCGGCACCAGCGCCGGATGAACGCGCTGCTCGATCCCGTCCGCCGTCTTCGTCGCGATGGCGAGCAGCTTGATCTTGTAGCCGAACTCTCTTGCGAACTTGATGTCCGTGGCGGTGATCTTCTCGATGCCCTCGACATGAACGCTGTCGAAATCAACCTCACGGCCGAAGGCGAGGCTCGCGAGGATGGCGAGCTTGTGCGCAGCATCGATACCGCCAACGTCGAAGGAAGGATCGGCTTCCGCATAGCCCAGCGCCTGCGCGTCCTTAAGCACCTCGCCGAAGTCGCGCCCCGTCGCCTCCATCTCGGTGAGGATGTAGTTGCAGGTGCCGTTGAGAATGCCGATGACGCTGGTGATTTCGTTGGCCGCCAGCCCTTCGCGCAGCGCCTTGATGATCGGGATGCCGCCTGCGACCGCCGCCTCGTAATTGAGCGCGACGCCGTGCTGCTCCGCGCGCCGGGCAAGCGAGATGCCGTGATTGGCGATCAGCGCCTTGTTGGCGGTGACGACATGCTTGCCATTGGCGAGCGCCGTTTCCACCAGCTCGCGCGCCACGCCCTCAGCGCCGCCGATAAGTTCCACCACCACGTCGATATCGTCGGCGCTGGCGATCTTCCGCGCATCGTCTTCCCAGCGAACATTCGACAGATCGACGCCGCGATCCTTTTTCGGGTCGCGCGCGCTCACCGCCACGAGGTCGATCGAGCGGCCGGCCGCCGCGGCGAGAAAATCCCTGCGCGCGGCCAGAATCTTGACCACGCCGACCCCGACGGTGCCGAGGCCCGCCACACCTATCCGAAGTGGTTTCGTCACGTCCGTCCCGCCCTCGTGCTTGGATGAGGAACAACATTGCCCTTGATGCCCACCCGCTCCTCATATTCGGCAAGAATCTGGTCGGCGTTCTGCATCATGCGCTTCACGTTGCGCGCCGCCTGACGGATACGCTGCTCGTTCTCGACGAGACCGATGCGGACATGACCGTCGCCATATTCGCCGAAGCCGATGCCCGGCGCGACGGCGACGTCGGCCTGTTCCAGAAGCAGCGTCGCAAAACCCAGCGAGCCGATATGCCGGAACTTCTCCGGAATGGGCGACCAGGCGAACATGCTGGCCGGCGGGCTCGGAATGTTCCACCCCGCGCGCGACATGCTTTCGACGAGCACGTCGCGGCGGTGCTTGTAGGTCTGGCGGATTTCCTCCACGCAATCCTGCGGCCCGTTGAGCGCGGCCGTTGCCGCGACCTGGATCGGCGTGAAAGCGCCATAGTCGAGATAGGACTTCACGCGGCCGAGCGCGTTGATGAGGCGCTCATTGCCAACGGCGAAGCCCATGCGCCAGCCGGGCATGGCGAAGGTCTTGGAGAGCGAGGTGAACTCGACCGTGCGCTCCTTCGCGCCCGGCACCTGAAGGATCGAGGGCGGCGGATTGCCGTCGAAATAGATTTCCGAATAGGCGAGATCCGAGATCACATAGATGTCGTGCTTGGCCGCGAAGGCGATGACCTCGCGGTAGAAGTCGAGATCGGCGACCTGAGCGGTCGGATTCGACGGATAGGAAACGACGAGCGCCGTGGGCTTCGGCACGCTGTGCCTCACGCCGCGCTCGAGCATGTCGAAGAAGCCGGACTCGCTCTCGAAAGGCACGGAGCGGATGACCGCGCCCGAGATGATGAAGCCGAAGGCATGGATCGGATAGCTCGGGTTCGGACAGAGAATGACGTCGCCGGGCGCGGTGATGGCCTGGGCGAGGTTCGCGAGCCCTTCCTTCGAGCCGAGCGTCGCGATGACCTCGGTGTCCGGATTGAGGGTCACGCCGAAGCGCCGTTCGTAATAGGCGGCCTGCGCGCGCCGGAGCCCCGGAATGCCGCGCGAGGAGGAATAGCGATGCGTCTTCGGATCGCGCACCACCTCGATGAGCTTCTCGACGATATGGGGCGGCGTCGGCATGTCGGGATTGCCCATGCCGAAGTCGATGATGTCCTTGCCCTCGGCGCGGGCCTTGGCCTTGAGCTTGTTGACGCTCTCGAAGACGTATGGCGGCAAGCGCTTGATGCGATGGAACTCTTCGCTCATGACCAGATCCTAAAACCGGCCTCCCGTTTCCGTCGGAGGGAGGCTTTCCGATTCTCGTTCGAACCCGTTCGGGGCCCTTTTGGGGGGAAGTGATGCTCGGGCGCCCTTATAACGCCAAAGCCCAAGCCGAGCCACGCCTAATGCCCGGATTCAAGGGCGCTTTCCCCAGCCGGCGAGGGGTGGCCATCTGGCCTGCTTCCCAAGGCGGGATTATGGCGGAATCTGCGACCGGAGAGATATTTATTCCCCGGCTGACAAACCTCGTCGGCTCAGAGATTGGCCTTGCTGCCGGCGGTCGAGGGCTTCACTTCGACGGGCGTCGTCGGAGCGGCGTTGACCGGCTGCTCGGCATCGGCGGAGGGCTTGGCCTCGGCGGGCGCGGCGTCGCTCCTGGCGGTATCGGCCTGAGCGGTCTTCACGCCTCTGGCGGCGGCCAGCGAGGCATGGCCTCCCGGTCCCGGCATGGGAAGTACCCGCTGCTCGTTCGAGGACTTCTTCGGCAGCGCCTCCGGCGGCACGTCCTTGAGCGGCTCGACGGGCGTCGGCGGCGTGAGCTGCGGTGCGGGCGCCGGCGGCTCCGTCCCCCCGCGCAGCACTTCGTCTGAATGCCTGGCCGCGGCCCGGTCGGCCGCGAGCCCGTTGGCGATGTCCTTTTGCTGGGCGGGCGAAGTCGTGGCTGGCTTTTCGTTCGGTACATTCGCAAGCGCGGGGAACCCTCCGGCGCCGGAGGGCGATTCGGCTGCCTGCCCATCGCCAAAAACATCACCCGGCTTCGCCCAGTCGGGCACCGCGGAACAGCCGGCCAGTCCTGCGATCAGAAGGGCTGTCGCCCCGGCCCTGGCGAGAATGCGGCTCATCGAACCGTTTCCGAACCTGTCGCCCGATCCATGAATGGACATCGTCTATCGCTCCTTACCCTTCCCGTTCCGGGGTCGCTGCCCGATCGGCTCCGCGCGTAATGTCGCGCATGCTTATCGGCAGGCGCCGCCGAGCGTATAATATCTGGGCGAAACAAAAAACCGTTTGTCGCGTCCGCCGAAGCCCTCTCCGGCGGTCCGCGGGGAACCGCTGTCAAGGAAATGCCGTGACCCTCAGCGAAGATCGCCCCATGAACCGGAACGAAAACCGGAAGTCGAGCCGGAAGACGAGCGCGAAAGCGAGCGCCAAACCAGGCCGGGAGAAAAAGCGAGCTTCCCCGAAGGAGGCCCCGAATGAAGGCCAGGCCGCGCCCGGCGCCGCCGAGCCGAAGGCCCCCGCCTACCCCACACCGGACTTCGCGGCGCTTGCCCTCAATTTCATTCAGGCGGCGACGCTCGGCCAGAAGGCCGCCCGCCTGATGGCGGACACGGACGGCAGGGAAACGGTCGATACCGCCCTTCTCGACCTTCGCCGCATCGGCAAGACCATGCTCGACGTGACGGCGCAATATGTGCGCAATCCGCTCCGGCTGCTCGAAGCGCAGGCGCAGCTATGGAACGGCTACGCCACCCTCATGCAGTCGGCGACGCGCCGCCTCATGGGCATGGAGGCCGCGCCCGTCATCGAGCCCTCGCGCGGGGACAAGCGTTTCAAGGATCCCGAATGGCAGAGCAATATCGTCTTTGATCTGATGAAGCAGTCCTACCTGCTGGCAAGCCAGTGGCTCACCTCGCAGGTTCAGCAGACGGACGGCATCGACGAGCACACGCGCAAGAAGGCCGAATTCTACGTCCGCCAATTCGCCAATGCGTTCTCGCCCTCGAATTTCCTGCTCACCAATCCAGAGGTGCTCCGCACGACGCTCGCCACCAATGGCGAAAATCTCGTGCTCGGCATGCAGCACCTTCTGGAAGACGTGGAGCGCGGCAATGGCCGCCTGCAAATCCAGCAGACCGACATGAAAGCCTTCGAGGTCGGCCGCAACATCGCGCTGACGCCGGGCAAGGTCGTCTATCAGAACGATCTCATCCAGCTTCTGCAATACGAGCCGACGACGGAAAAGGTGCATGAGCGGCCGCTGCTCATCTTCCCGCCCTGGATCAACAAATATTACATCCTCGACCTCACGCCGGAAAAATCCTTCGTCAAATGGGCGACGGCACAGGGCTTCACCGTCTTCGTGGTGAGCTGGGTGAACCCCGATGCGCGCCTCGCCATGAAGAGCTTCGAGGATTACATGTTCGAAGGCGCCTATGCCGCGCTCGATGCGGTCGAGAAGGCGACGGGCGAACGGGAAGTCAACGCCATCGGCTATTGCATCGGCGGAACGCTGCTCGCATCGAGCCTCGCGCACATGGCGGCCAAGGGCGACGACCGCATCAAGTCCGCCACCTTTTTTGCGACGCAGGTCGACTTCACCGAGGCGGGCGACCTTCAGGTCTTCATCGACGAGGAACAGATTTCCGGCCTCGAACGGCAGATGGAAGCGACGGGCGGCGTCCTCGAAGGCTCGGCCATGGCGCAAACCTTCAACATGCTGCGCTCGAACGAACTTATCTGGTCCTACGTCGTCAACAATTACCTGCTCGGCCGCGAGCCGGTGCCCTTCGACCTCCTCTACTGGAACGCCGACGCGACCCGCATGCCTGCGAAGATGCATCTTTTCTATCTGCGCGAATGCTATCTCAGGAATCACCTCGCCGAGGGCAGGATGGAGCTTGGCGGCGTGAAGCTCGACCTCCACAAGGTCAGGGTGCCGATCTATCTCCAGTCGAGCCGCGAGGACCACATCGCGCCCTATAACTCCGTCTACAAGGCAACGCGGCTCTTCGGCGGCCCGGTGAAGTTCATCGTCGCCGGTTCGGGCCATATCGCGGGCGTCATCAATCCGCCCGCCGCGCGCAAATACCAGTACTGGACGAGCGACGAGCGACCCCAGACGGGCGACGAATGGCTCGCCGGAGCGGAAGAACATCCCGGCTCCTGGTGGCCGGACTGGGAAGCCTGGGTGAAGCCCCATTCAGGACATCACGTCCCGGCCCGCAAGCCCGGCGACCGCGACCTCAGGGTCCTCGAAGATGCGCCGGGCTCCTATGTGAAGGTGAAATCGGCCGAGTGATCCGCATTTCGCGGATGGCCCGCGCGGGCCTTATGAAAGCCCGAGCGCCCGGACCACGGCCGCCTGATCGAAATAGGGGCGCTCGCAGATGATCCTGTCTCCGCCGGGCGGGAATTCGAACGTCGCCGCCATCCTTACACGGAATGTTTTTCCTGTCGGCTCGACCACGCGATCCGCAAGCCTCAACGGCCCGAGATGGGTACCGGTCAGCCAGAACTCGACCAGCACCGTGTCGCCATCATGGGCGATGGCGATGATCTCGTTCGCCTGATCGGGAAAGGGCGTGCGCGAGGCCCTGAAATAGCCGCGCACGGCCTCCTCGCCGTCAAACACCGTGCCCGGCCCGTACATCTCGTAACGGGGATGCTCGAAAGTGGCGATGACCGCATCCCAGTCGCAGACGCATTCCAGCGCCATGTGATCGCGAACCGTCTTGAGGCGGCGTTCTGCAAGGTCGTTCATGTTGTCCTTCTCGTCGTTCATTTGATCGGGCGGATCGGATCGCTTCCATCCCAGCCCATGGCAGCCTGCCGGACATGCTCGAAGAACCGTCCCTTGCCGCCGCTGATGTCGGACAGCTCGATCACGGTGCCCGGATGAAGCTCGGTATCGAAATAGGCAAAGCGGCCGTGGGCGCCGCCGATCTGGCCCTCATGGCCGACCCTGTAGCCGAGCGACAGCGCGCGGTCATGGAGGCCCTGATAATCCGTCGTCCAGAAGGCCATGTGCTGAAGGCCTTCGCGGCCGGAGTCGAGAAACTCCTTGTACATCGACGGCGCGTCGTTCCTTTGCTGGATAAGTTCGATCTGAAGGTCGCCGGAATTCGCAAGCGCGATGCTCATTTCGACATCCGAGTCCGCGCCGCGATGCCTGAAATAGTCCGTCTTCACCCGTTCGACATAGAACCACGGGCCGATGCCGAGCACTTTGGCCCAATGGTCCATGGCGGCGTGAATGTCCCGCACGACATATCCGTTCTGGCGCACCGCGCCGAAAAGACGGCTCATCCGGCCTTCCCTTTCCTCCCGCATCGCTCCGCGCGGGCAATGTTATATGGTATTACATTTCGCGGCCTATTCTCTTTGCGTCAAGCGGAATGTTATAGGTTCTTACATGAACCGGTCCTCCCCAGCCCCAAAGGCGCCGAACGCCTATCATCACGGAGATCTCCGCGAGGCGCTGATCGACGCCGCCACGCGCGAGATCGAGAGCAACGGGGCGGAAGCCGTGAGCTTCAGCGCGCTGGCGAAGACGCTTGGCGTGTCCCAGGCCGCGCCCTACCGGCACTTCGCCGACCGCGAGGCGCTTCTTGCTGCGGTGGCGACCAGGGCATTCCGCACCTTCGGCTCCTCGTTCCGGAAGACGGTCGCGCGTCGCTCGTCGAAATCCCGGCTCGCCCGGATCGCCCATGCCTATCTGGATTTCGGCCTCAGCCATGTCGAACTTTATCGCCTGATGTATGCCTCGCGCCTCATCGAGAGGGCCCCCGTGGGAAGCGAACTCTACACGGCCGCCGACGCGAATTTCGATCTGGTTCTGGAAGCCATCGATCCCGCGCTCGACGACCTCACGCGCCGGCGCTTCGCGCTCCGATTCTGGACCTCGCTGCATGGTGTGGTGATGCTGGCCGAAAAGGGGCTGCTCCCGCCCAAGATCCGCAAGATCAGCATAGCGGATGTTCTCGACGATCTCGTTCGGGACACGGAACTGGCCATCGCCGCGAAACTGGCTGATTGCTCCTCACAATGACGGAAAACGGCACCGTATCGTCCGCCATGGCCCGGCGCTGATCGCACCATGAAGACGCGGGACATGAGCCTCGATGTGTCCCTCAGCCCGTCCACCGTTCGAAGCAAAGCCCTTGTCGCAAAACCCGCCTAGGCTTTCTCCGCCCGCGCGCCTACTCTCCGTCGCGAAATCGACACATGCGTGCGGGAGACCATCCTGTCCCTCTCCATCACCCTGCTCATTCTGCTCGCCGCCCTGCTCCACGCGGTCTGGAACGCACTCATCAAGTCGAACGAAGACCGGTTGTCGATGATGGCGTTCGTCGCCGGAAGCGGCAGCCTGATGGTGTTGCCGCTCCTGCCCTTCGTGCCCGTGCCGAGCTGGGAGGTATGGAAAATCCTCATCCTCTCGCTCGTGCTGCACACCGGCTACAAGGTCTTTCTCATCAAGGCCTATACGCATGGCGACATGGGGCAGGTCTATCCGCTGGCGCGCGGCACGGCGCCCGCGATCGTGACGCTGGCGGGCTTTTTCTTCCTTGGCGAGGAACTGCCCGCACTTTCGACCCTTGGCATCTTTCTCATCATTGCGGGTATCGTCAGCCTCGCCTGGCGCTCGAAGAACGGGCCGCGCGGCGCCTCCGATCCGCGCGCCGTTCTCTACGCGCTCGGCACTTCGGCCTTCATCGCCGCCTATACGCTGAATGACGGCCTTGGCGGTCGGACCGCCGAAACTGCAAGCGCCTATGTGATCTGGCTCTTCGCGCTCGACGGCATCTCGATCACGTTGATCGCGCTGTGGCGGCGCGGGCCCTCGCTCCTGCGTCCGCAACGCGCCTGGCTCATCGGCGCCGCCGGCGGCGCGGCCTCGACCGTCGCCTATTGGCTCGTCATCTGGGCGATGTCGATAGCGCCGCTCGGCCCCGTTGCGGCGCTGCGCGAGACGAGCGTCGTCTTCGGCGCGCTCATCTCCGGCCTCATCCTCAAGGAAGGGCTCGGCTGGCGCGCCGTCATCGCCGCCGCAATCGTCGCGGCTGGCGTCATTCTGCTGAAGCTCTGACGCCTATACAGGCTCAGCCAATCCGTTACGGAACGCAGCCAGCTTCTCGCTTGGAACGAAAAGGTAGTCGGCGTTACCGACGTAGCCGTCGACATCATCGAAACTGTATCCCGCTTTTTCATCTGTCCGGAACACACTGTATCCGAGCGGCAGGATCGAATCGAAAATCCAGCCGGGCTCAGCACCGGCTCGCGCCAACGCATCCCCTCGCACTTCCATCAGAATGGGGGGACGAAATCGGGACAGGGTCTTCGACGCACCGGACAAGAAGTGCGCCTCCCACCCTTCGATGTCCACCTTGATGAAATCAAGCTGCTTCAGACGCTCGTTCTCAGCAAAGCGGTCCAACGTGGTCAGACGAATCCTGTGAGATTTTGCGGGCTCGGTCGCGTCGGCGGAAATATGAGCCAGCCCGAAGCTCAAACTGCCGCTTGCCTTGATAGGCAGTTGAAGGACTTCCGTACCTTCCGCATCGGACAAGCCGAAGGGCACGACCGTCACATTGCTACGCCAACGAATTGAATGCTTCAGAATCGACAGCGCGTAAGCGCCCGGCTCGAACGCATAAACCCGTCCTGCAGGCGCCATCCCGGCAAACAGCTTCGCAAACTGACCGGCATGCGCCCCCACATCAACGACCACGCCATCACGCGGAATCAGACTCCGCAGACTCCGTGCAAGCGGACGATGATATTGATACGCAACTGCCTTGAACAAATGCGCAGCCCACGTCATCCGTTGCCGGATGGTCAGATCCATGATGCTTTTAGGCATGTTCTCTCCCTCTTCCTGAAACATACCGGATTCAGGAGAAGAAAACAGCCTTATGGAACATATAGGCGGGAAGCCGGAGCTGGCTTCCTGCATTCAGGAGGCGAGTTCGACGCCGGTTCCCTCGTCGATGCCGAGCATGATGTTGAGGCACTGCACGGCCTGCGCCGACGCGCCCTTGCCCAGATTGTCGAGCAGCGCGACGAGCCGCACCTGCTTCCTGTCCTCATTGCCGAAGACGAAGAGCTTGAGGTCGTTCGTGCCGTTGAGCCCTTCGGGATCGAGCGTCTTCAGGGCCGCGGCCTCTTCCGGCGCCGCGACCGAAACGAAGCGCTCGCCCGCATAGGCTTCCGCGATCGCCTCGTGAACCTGTGCGACCGTCACATTCCCCGGCAGCGCCCAGAGCTGGAGCGGCACTTCGACGATCATGCCTTGCGCATAGCGGCCGACGGCGGGCGCGAAGAGCGGCCGGTGTGTAAGCTCGCCATGCACGCGGATTTCCTCGACATGCTTGTGCTCGAGCCCCATCGCATAGATGCGGTAAGGCACATGCGTATAGCTTGGCGAGGTTTCATCCTCGAACTCGGCGATCATCTGCTTGCCGCCGCCCGAATAGCCGGAGATGGCGTTGACCGTCACCGGCCAGTCGGCGGGCAGCAGGCCGCCACGCACCAGCGGCCTGATGAGCGAGACCGCGCCCGTCGGGTAGCAGCCGGGATTGGTGACGCGCGATGCGCCCGAAATCTCCTGCCGCTGCCGCTCGGTCATCTCGGGAAGCCCATAGACCCAGCCCGGCGTGGTCCGGTGCGCGCTCGAAGCGTCGATGACGCGCACGGCCGGATTCTCGATCAGCCCCGCCGCCTCCTTGGCCGCGTCGTCCGGCAGGCAGAGGATGACGATGTCCGCACTGTTGAGCGCAGCCTTGCGCGCCGCCGGGTCCTTGCGCACGTCGTCGCCCAGACGGATGAATTCGAGATCCTTGCGCTGGTCGAGCCGCGAGCGGATCTGGAGGCCCGTCGTGCCCGCCTCGCCGTCGATGAAGATTTTCGTGGCCATGCTGCGCTCCGTATCGGTTCGCATAAACAAAAAGGGCGCCTCGGAAAACCCGAAGCGCCCCTGATCGTAATCGCCTCGGGCGATCAGCGCTTCGAGAACTGGAAGCTGCGGCGGGCCTTCGCCTTGCCGTACTTCTTGCGTTCGACCGTGCGGCTGTCGCGCGTGAGGAAGCCGTCCTTCTTCAGCACCGAGCGCAGCGCCGGCTCAAAATAGGTCAGCGCGCGCGAAATGCCGTGACGGATCGCGCCCGCCTGGCCGGACAGACCGCCACCCGCAACAGAGCAGGTGATGTCATACTGATTGACGCGCTGCGCGGTCACCAGCGGCTGGTTGAGCAGCATGCGAAGCACGGGGCGCGCGAAATAGACATCGATGTCGCGGCCGTTGATCGTGATCTTGCCGGAGCCCGGCTTGATCCACACGCGGGCCACCGCGTCCTTGCGCTTGCCGGTCGCATAGGCGCGGCCGAACTTGTCGAGCTTCTGCTGGCGCTCCTCGGCGGCCTCCGCCTCGATGGCGCCCTTCAGATCTTCGAGCGAATGGGTCTCTTGCGCCATTATGCGATCCTCACATTCTTGCGGTTGAGCGCACCGAAATCGATCTTCTCAGGCTGCTGCGCCTCGTGCGGATGGCTCGGGCCGCCATAAATGTGCAGGTTGCCCATCTGCTTGCGGGCAAGCGGGCCGCGCGAAATCATGCGCTTCACGGCGAGTTCGAGCACGCGCTCGGGGAAACGGCCTTCGAGAACCTTCTTGGGCGACGTTTCCTTGATGCCGCCCGGATAGCCCGTGTGGCGGTAGTAGCGCTTGTCTTCGTACTTCGCGCCGGTGAAAACCACCTTGTCGGCGTTCACGACGATGACATGGTCACCACAATCGAGATGAGGCGTGTAGGTCGGCTTGTGCTTGCCACGCAGCCGGTTCGCGATGAACGTCGCGAGACGACCAACGACGATGTTCTCGGCGTCGATCACGATCCACTTCTTCTCGATCTCGGCGGGCTTCGCGGAATAGGTCTTCATGCGAAAAATCCTGCGGAATCTGGAAAAGGGCCGGAAATCGGCCCTCGGACTGGCGCTGCTTCTAAGGGAAGGCAGCCCCTCTGTCAACGGAAAGGGGAAGAAAGTGCCCGTCCGGCAGGCACTTTTCATGCGCGGTATTTTAATACCGCTATTCTTGCCGGCGCGGTGGGATCGAATAGGTCGAGGTCACATGGGCGACCGGCCCCTTCCCGCCCTCCTGCCACATGGTCACGTCGCCGACGGCAAGCCGCTGCCCGAGCTTCAGGAGCTTCGCCTCTGCCAGAATGTCCGCCGGCTCCGGCTTCCGCAGGAAGTTGATGTTGAGATTGGTCGTCACCGCGAGCGCGACCGGGCCGATATGTGCGAGCACGACGGCATACATGGCATAATCCGCCAGCGCCATCATGGCAGGGCCTGAAATCGTCCCGCCGGGCCTGAGGTTCCGGTCCGAATAGCGCAAGCGGAGCCGCGCCGTCATCGGCCCCACCGCCTCGATGACGTTGAGCCGGCCGCCCTCATGCATTTGCGGGAAGGCGG
>NZ_DAOKYX010000002.1:4656-80837 GCF_035325945.1 Parvibaculum sp. | reverse complement strand
CCCACCGCCTCGATGACGTTGAGCCGGCCGCCCTCATGCATTTGCGGGAAGGCGGTATCCATGAACCGCTCTAGCTCCGCGACCGTCATGACGGGTTGAGTTTCGCCAGCCATTCCGCTTCTCCCTGCTGTGAGCCTCTCCGGGCCGCTGCCGTCTCACATACAGATGCGTCCTCGCATGGCCAACCGAAATCTGCCCGCCCGAAGCGCTCGCACTTCTCTCTTGCCTCCCCCCGCATAATCGCCTGCAATCCCCTCAAGGCCCATATGCGGCCATCCAGAAACGAACGAGAGTGCGTCCCATGTCCCAACCGGCGCCCCGGCCCGCCGAACCCATCCTCATCCGCGAGGACCGCGACGGCATCGCCACCCTGACACTCAATCGCGGCCCGCAGCGAAACTCGCTTTCCGAGGCGCTGATGACGGCGCTGATCGACGAGCTTGCCGCCATCGCAACCGATCCATCCGTGCGCGTGGTGGTGCTGGCGGCAAACGGGCCCGCCTTCTCGGCCGGCCACGACCTCAAGGAGCTGACCGCGCATCGCGGCGATCCGGATCGCGGCCGGGAATTCTTCCGCAAGATCATGCAGCAATGCAGCACGCTCATGCAGGCGATCGTGCGCCAGCCCAAGCCCGTCATCGCCCGCGTGCATGGCATCGCGACGGCGGCCGGCTGCCAGCTCGTCGCGAGCTGCGACCTCGCCATCGCCGCCGAGGATGCGCGCTTTGCGACACCCGGCGTCAATATCGGGCTCTTCTGCTCGACCCCCATGGTCGCGCTGTCGCGGAACGTCACGCGCAAGCATGCGATGGAGATGCTGCTCCTCGGCGAAATGATCGACGCGCACCGCGCCGCCGAATTCGGCCTCGTCAATCGCGTCGTGCCCATGGGCGAACTCGATGCGGCGGTCGCGGATTTCGCCTCCAGGATCGCCTCCAAATCGGCGCTCACCGTTTCGATCGGCAAGGAGGCCTTCTACCACCAGCTCGAAAAGGGCCTTTCCGACGCCTATGACTACGCCGCCGAAGTCATGGTGACGAACATGCTCGCCCGCGATGCGGAAGAAGGCATCGGCGCCTTCATCGATAAGCGAGATCCCAAATGGGAGGACCGCTGACCGGATGGACCATCTGACCTACGACCCCGCCTCGCTGCGCGATATCCTGACCTCGACCCGGGTCATCGCGCTGGTCGGCGCCAGCGCGAACCCCGCCCGCGACAGCAACGAGGTCATGCGCTACCTACAGGGCCGGGGCTACCGCGTGATCCCCATCAATCCCGGCCTCGCCGGCAAGACGCTCCATGGCGAGCGCGTTTATGCGACGCTTCGCGACGTTCCCGAGCGGATCGACATGGTGGATATCTTTCGCAATTCGGAAGCGGCGGGCGCCGTCTGCGACGAAGCGATCGAGGTCGGGGCGAAGTTTGTCTGGATGCAACTGGGCGTGATAAACGCCGAGGGAGCAGCGAGGGCTGAAGCCGCCGGTCTCAAGGTGGTGATGGATCGCTGTCCGAAGATCGAAATCCCGCGACTGGGCCTATGAGTTCGTCCGTCGGGCAATCAAAGGGAGAGCCACATGGCTGACTACGGTTTCAATACGCTTGCAGTTCACGCCGGCGCCAAGCCCGACCCGACGACGGGAGCGCGCGCAACGCCGATCTATCAGACGACATCTTTCGTCTTCAACGATGTCGATCACGCGGCATCGCTGTTCGGCCTTCAGGCCTTCGGCAACATCTACACACGCATCACCAACCCCACCTCGGCGGTGCTCGAGGAGCGCGTCGCGGCCCTCGAAGGCGGCACGGCCGCTCTCGCCGTCGCGT
Organism: Parvibaculum sp.; assembly: GCF_035325945.1. Classification (GTDB taxonomy): domain Bacteria; phylum Pseudomonadota; class Alphaproteobacteria; order Parvibaculales; family Parvibaculaceae; genus Parvibaculum. The sequence goes on along the minus strand of NZ_DAOKYX010000002.1, from coordinate 79,010 downwards.
CGGGCCATTCGGCGCAGTTTCTCTGCTTCCACACGCTGATGGAGCCGGGCGACCACTTCGTCGCCGCGAGGCAGCTCTATGGCGGCTCCATCACCCAGTTCGGCCACTCGTTCAGGAAGTTCGACTGGAGTGTCGACTGGGCGGACGTCACCGATCCCGCCAATGTGAAGAAGGCGATCGGCCCGAAGACGAAGGCCGTCTTCATCGAGAGCATCGCCAATCCGGGCGGCATCATCGTCGACATCGCGGCGATTGCGGCGATCGCGCATGAGGCGGGCATTCCGCTCATCGTCGACAATACCTTCGCCTCGCCCTATCTCATCCGTCCGATCGAGCACGGCGCCGATATCGTTGTTCATTCGGCGACGAAGTTCCTCGGCGGCCATGGCAACTCGATGGGCGGCATCATCGTCGATGCGGGCAAGTTCGACTGGTCGAAGAGCGGCCGCTACAAGACGCTCTCCGAGCCCTGCGAGTCCTATCACGGCCTCAAGATCCACGAGACTTTCGGCAACATGGCGTTTGCGATCGCCTGCCGCGTGCTCGGCCTGCGCGACCTGGGACCGTCGATCTCGCCTTTCAACGCCTTCCAGATCCTGACCGGCATTGAAACCCTGCCGCTGCGCATGCAGCGCCATTCGGACTCGGCTCTCAAGGTCGCCAAGTTCCTCAAGAACCATCCCAAGGTGACCTGGGTCAACTATGCCGGCCTCGAAGACGATCCCTGCTACCGCCTTCAGCAGAAATATTCTCCGAAGGGCGCGGGCGCCGTCTTCACCTTCGGCGTCAAGGGCGGGTATGACGCGGGCGTGAAGCTCGTCGATTCCGTGAAGCTCTTCTCGCACCTCGCCAATGTCGGCGACACGCGGAGCCTCATCATTCACCCCTCATCGACCACGCACCGCCAGCTCACCGAAGAGCAGCAGATCGCGGCGGGCGCTGGCCCCGATGTCGTGCGTCTCTCGGTCGGCCTCGAGGACGTCGAAGACATCATCGCCGATCTCGATCAGGCGCTGAACGCCTGATCCGCAACTCGCAGGCAAGCCTCTCCTTGGGCAGTTTCATCGTTTCGCAGAACGGTGAAGCTGCCCAAATCTTTTGTGCGGTGTGTTGAGGCTCTCAGCTCTGCTGACGGATTTCGCGCAGCCTGTGCGCATGGACGAGCGCAAGCGTGAGCACGACGAGCGCGCCGGCCTGATGCGCCGCGCCAAGCGGTATCGGCACCGCCCAGAGCAGCGTCCAGATGCCGAGCCCGATCTGCGCCATGACGGCGAGGGCAAGCCATGTCGCGCTGCGCCGGGCCTCGGCGAAGGGCCGCGCCGCATGCCAGTGCCAGAGCGCAAGAATGGCGACGAGATAGGCAACCATGCGGTGATCGAACTGCACGGTCAGCATGCTCTCGAAGAAATTGATCCACCACGGCTCATGCGCGAAAAGCCCCGAAGGGATGAAGCGCCCCTCCATGAGCGGCCAGGTGTTGTAGATATAGCCGGCCTTGAGCCCGGCCACGAAGGCGCCAAGCAGCATCTGCAGAAAGACGAGGCCAACAAGGCCATAGGCAGCGCGTCGGAGGCCCGTGCTCACGACAATGGGCGCGCGCTCGCGCCAGAGCCCGAGGGCCGTCCAGAACATGTAGGCATAGATCAGCGTCGCAAGACCGAGATGCGCGGTCAGCCGGTACTGGCTCACATCGACCCGGTGCGTGAGGCCGCTCTTCACCATCCACCATCCGAGCGCGCCCTGAAGGCCGCCCAGAACGAACATGATGGCGAGCCGCGGCGCGAGCGCGCGCTCTACGCGGCGCGTCGCAATGAACCAGAGAAACGGCAGCAGGAATGCGAAGCCGATCAGCCGCCCGAGCAGCCTGTGGCCCCACTCCCACCAGAAGATCGTCTTGAACTCGTCGAGCGTCATGCCCTTGTTGACGAATTCATATTGCGGGATCTGCTGATACTTCTGGAAGGCGTCGGCCCAGGCCGCTTCGCTCATCGGCGGCAGCGCGCCCATGACAGGCTTCCATTCGGTGATGGAGAGGCCCGATTCGGTAAGCCGCGTAAGCCCGCCGACGATCACCATTGCGAAAACGAGCCCCGCAACGCCGAAGAGCCACCAGGCGATCTGGCGCCGGGCCGCGATCTGGCGATCGGAGGCGCTGCCCAATCCCCGATCCGGAGTTCCGGTCTGAACGCTCACCGCCATGTGCGCCCCCTTTGCCGATCGAAGCGGAATGCCTTATCAGAGCACCACACGCCCAGCGACCGGAGATCGAGATGCCCCGCCTGCCCATTCGCGTTCGCAAGCTCATCGGTACCGTGGTGCTTTTGGTCTTTCTTACGCTTTACTCGTTCCTGATCATGACGATCGCCGTCAGCGGCCATCTGCCCGATCACGGTCTGGTGCAGTTCTTCTACTATCTGATTGCGGGCGTCGCCTGGGCGTTTCCGGCCCGCTACCTCATGATCTGGATGCTGCGTCCCGACGAATGAGCGCCGGCGTCGCGCTCAGAAGAAGTGGCCGGTCTGCGCCTTGTTCAGAGCCGCGATGACGACGAGCATGATGAGGATGGGAAGGATGGTCAGCATGGCACTCTCCATTGACGCCATTATGCGGCCGCTCGACTGCGCCCCGCCGGGGGCATAGGCCGCCACGACGGACCGCCAGGTAAATGGTCGGAGCGGCCGGATTTGAACCGACGACCCCTTGTCCCCCAGACAAGTGCGCTACCGGGCTGCGCTACGCTCCGACTGAACCGGTATGGAAAGGCCGTGCCCTTCCGAAGGCGCGCGGAATATAGACGTCACATCCCGAACGGGCAACGCCTCAATCTCGCTTTTTCAAAGGCTTTTTCGTCCTGCGCGGGGCGCGCGCGGCGCGGAGGTTCAGTTCTCCTCCTCGTCGCTCTCCCACAGCGTCTCGTCGACCTCATCCTTGAGCGCGATGAGCTCGTTGAGAATCGCATCGAGCGTCTCGCGCGCCCCCGAATCGAGCGTGGCGCCGCCTTCCTCGTCGCGCTCCCGCCGCTCGCCGCGCTTCACGGCCTCACGGGCGCGCTCGGCAAGCGAGGCATCGACCGTGCCCTTGCCGGTCTCGCTCACGAACTTCACGCCCTGTTCGCGAAAGACCTTCTGCACGCCCTTGATGGTGTAGCCGTCATTGTAGAGAAGCGCCCGCACGCCGCGCAGAAGATCGACATCTTCCGGGCGATAATAGCGCCGTCCTCCGCCGCGCTTCAGCGGGCGGATTTGTGTGAATTTGCTCTCCCAGAATCGCAGCACATGCTGCGGAACATCCAGTTCCGCAGCGACCTCGCTGATAGTCCGGAATGCGTCAGGCGATTTTTGTACAGACAAACCAGATCCCTGCTGCCGCTCCTCAACCCGATCTCTCAATGTCGATCCGATCAAGATAGCGCCTCAGGCCCTAATCGGCCGCAGCGGCCTTGCCGCTCAGCGCCGCATTGATGCGTTCCTTGAGCACGTGGCTCGGACGGAAAACCAGAACCCGCCTCGGCTTGATCGGAACTTCCTCACCCGTCTTCGGATTGCGCCCCATGCGTCCGCCCTTCTGGCGCACCGAGAAGGAGCCGAACGACGACAGCTTCACCGTATCGCCCGTGGCAAGGCAATCGGAAAGCTGCTGAAGCACCAATTCGACCAGTTCCGCGGATTCGTTTCGAGAAAGGCCGACTTCCTGATAGACGGCTTCGCTCAGATGCGCCCGCGTGACCGTATCCCCCATGGCTTCCTACCTCCAAGTTCCCTGCGAAGCCTATTGCGGGGCGCGAAACCCGTCAATATTCAAAGGGATGGCTGAGTTTTCTCAAGGCCGGAATACGGCGGATTGCGCAAGGTTCGGTGGCTGCGCTCACCAGCGCAAAAGCACGGATCCCCAGGTGAAACCACCGCCCATCGCCTCGAGAAGCACGAGATCGCCCCGCTTGATTCGCCCGTCCCTGACCGCCGTGTCGAGCGCCAGCGGCACGGAAGCGGCCGACGTGTTGCCATGCTGGCCGACGGTTATGACGACCTTCTCCGGCGGCAGGCCGATGCGCTTGGCGGTTCCGTCGAGGATTCGCTTGTTCGCCTGATGAGGCACGAACCAGTCGATATCGGCGGCCTTGAGCCCCGTCGCTTCCAGAGCCTCGTTGATCGTGTCTGAGATATTGATGACGGCGTGGCGGAACACCTCGCGCCCTTCCATGCGGACATGGCCGACCGTGCCCGTCGATGACGGCCCGCCATCGACATAGAGCTTTTCCTTGTAGCGCCCGTCGGAATGGAGATGCGAGGTGAGAATGCCCCTGTCGGCCGTCGTCCCCTCGCCCTCGGCCGCGCGCAGCACGACCGCGCCCGCCCCGTCGCCGAAGAGCACGCATGTCGTCCGGTCGGTCCAGTCGAGCAGCCTCGAGAATGTCTCCGCGCCGATGACGAGAACGGTTTTCGCCTGGCCGCAGCGGATGAACGTATCGGCGATGCTGAGCGCATAGACGAAGCCGGAACAGACCGCCTGCACGTCGAAGGCCGCGCCATGATGCAGGCCAAGCTCCGCCTGCACGGTCACGGCGGTCGCCGGAAACGTGTTGTCCGCCGTCGTCGTCGCGAGAACGATCATGTCGATCTCCTGCGCGTCGATCTTGGCATCGGCAATGGCGGCGCGCGCCGCCTTCAGGGCCAGATGCGAGGTGAGTTCGCCCTCGGCCGCGATGTGGCGCTCGTGAATGCCCGTGCGCTCGACGATCCACTCATCGGTCGTATCGACCATTTTGGCGAGATCGTCATTGGTGACCCGCCGCTCCGGCAGATAGCTGCCGCAGCCCATGACAACACTACGAATGACACTCACAGTATTACAGCCTCGGATTCTTCGTTGATCTGTGTTTGCGCGCGCCGCTGGGCCACCTGCTCCAGCCCGTCCAATGCCTCGAGATCGGCGACGATCTTCTTGAGCAGATCCGCCGAGGCGACATCGACCGCAACGTCGATGGCGGATGCGAAGCCTTGCGCATCCGTTCCGCCGTGACTTTTCACGACGAGGCCATTCAATCCGAGGAAGAGCGCACCGTTGGACGAGCGCGGGTCGAGCTTCTTCGCCAGTGCGCGGAAAGCGCCCTGCGCGAAGAGATAGCCGAGCCGCGAAATCCATGAACGCGAAATCGCATCGCGCAGATAGGAGGCGACCTGGCGCGCCGTGCCTTCCGCAGTCTTGAGCGCGATATTGCCGGTGAAGCCATCCGTCACGATGACATCGACGGTACCCTTGCCGAGGTCGTCGCCTTCGACGAAGCCGTGAAAGCGGATCGGCAGATTAGCCTCGCGCAGGATCTGCGCGGCCTCCTTCACCTGCTCGGTTCCCTTGACCTCCTCCTCGCCGATATTGAGGAGGCCGACCGTCGGCTTGTCGACGCCGAGGATCACGCGCGCATAGGCTTCACCCATCACCGCGAACTGCACGAGCTGGAAGGCGTCGGGCCCGATCGTCGCGCCCACATCGAGCACGACGCTCTCGCCGCGCATTGTCGGCCAGAGCGCAGCGAGCGCGGGCCGCTCGACATGCGGCATGGTCCGCAGAACCACCTTCGACATCGCCATCAGCGCGCCGGTATTTCCTGCCGACACGGCGGCCTGCGCCTTGCCCGTTTTCACCGCGTCGATAGCGAGCCACATGCTGCTCGTCTTTCGCCCGCGCCGGAGCGCCTGGCTCGGCTTGTCCGTCATGGCGACGGACACATCCGTGTGAACGATCTCGCTCACGGCGGCGACGCGCGGATGCGCATCGAGCACCGGGCGCATCTTCGCTTCGTCGCCATAGATGAGAAACCGAACATCGGGATGGCGGACAGAGGCCATGTCGGCCCCGCCGATCACCGTCTCGGGACCGTGATCGCCGCCCATCCCGTCCAGCGCTACCGTGAGTCCAAGCGTCACAATGCCCCTTCTCCTTCCCGCCGCTTCGCGTCTTCGCGCGCGGCGCTGAATTCCCCGTCAGCCGCGCCCCGAAGATACAGGGTTGAAGCCCCCAGACAATATTCTCGTATCGGCCCGAGACGCGGCCCCATCAATCATTTTTCTTGAGTTTTTCGAGCACGGCAAAGGGATTCGGGCGGACTTCCTCAACCTCTCCCTCGTCCGAAACCACTTCCTCGAAGACCGCGCCTTGCTTTCGCGGATAGGGATCGAGCGAAAGCGCAAGCTGTTCCGCCAATACTTCCCCGACGTCAATATGATTGCCGGACATGGCCTCGGGCGGCTCGTCGCTCTCCGGATCGATGACGATCTCGCGCTCCGAACCCGGAGCGCCCGCATCCGCCTCAAGATATTCGGCAGGCAGAAAATGAACCTTGAAGCGCTCCGTCAGGCGGGCCTCGACCGGCTCGAGGCTGACGACGCAGGCCTGAACGACATCGGCCTCGAATCGCCCTTCCAGCGCATAGCCGATCCGGCGCCACGGACGGAGCGTCCCCGTTCCCTTGAACGAGCGAAGCTCGATGAGGTCGAATCGCGCCGCGAGCCCGCGCCTCTGTTCCTCATCCGCCTCGAAGGCGATTTCGCGGCCCTGCGGCGGCACGTCCGAAAGCGGGATGACGATATGAAATTCCGGGGCCATGTCGGTGCTCAACTGACGCTCCTGTTTTCCTCGACCGGCACTACGGGAAAGCGGATCGCGCCGGCCAGTATCGTGTCGGCCTCCTGCGTGGCGAGCGCGCCATCCGCGAGACGCAGATAATTCGCCACCGCGCTCACCTGCGTCGCCGAGGGCTCCGCCATCGCGAAGAGATTGCGCTTCAGCGCCGCGTCGAGAACGCCGGGTTTTTCGGCGTCGAGCCCTTCGTCATAGGCCGCGATGCGGCCATAGAAAGCGGCCGCCATTCCCTTGATCTTCTTGCCGACGGAAAGGTCGCCGACGCCGATCTCGCGCAGCGTCTGGTCCATGTCGTCGAACATGATGTCGAAGACCCGCTGGCCGACCTCTCTGGCCGGGTCGCCCAGCGCCTTCATCCGCCGCAGAACCAGAAAGGCATGCAGCATGACCATCTCGAAGCGCCCTTCGAGCGTGTCCGGCACGCCGCCATCGAGATAGAACCAGGGCTGGCGGGCCTGCGCGACCAGCGCATTATAAATCGCATAGGGCCCTTCGTCCCTATCCGTGCGGCCGAAAATCCTTTTCCATATCATGTCTTGCCTCCGCCGGGCGGGGTGCGCGGCCAGGCTCTGCTTACAGAAGCCGATTGAATTTAGCCAGCGACAAGGGTAGGTCAATCTAGGGCCTGTAGCCCTCTCGCCCCCTGGCGAAGCGGGAAACGGGCCCATGCATTCATGGGCCAGGAGGATTCTCCCATATGACTTCCCAACGTCTGCGGCGCCATGCCGGAATCCTGGTCGCCGTGGCCTCCCTGTCGGTCGCCGGCCTCGCGCTGGCCGGTTGCTCGCCGGTCGTCGAACAGCGCGGCTATGTGCTCAACGAGAAAGACCTGAAGAGGATCAAGCCCGGCCAGACCACGAAGGAGGAGGTCCGGGAATATATGGGCTCGCCCTCCACCGAGTCGCCGCTCGGCGGCCCTCATCACGACGCCTATTACTACATCTCGAGCACCTTCGAGACCGACACCTTCTACCCGCCCGAGGAAGTGGACCGCACCGTCGTCGCCGTCTATTTCGACAAGCAGGGCGTCGCCCAGCAGGTCGCCTATTACGGTCTTCAGGACGGCCAGATCGTCGACTTCCAGACGCGCACGACCCCGTCGCGCGGCAAGGAGCTGACGGTCCTCGGCCAGCTCTTCAGCAATCTCGGCCGCTTCAACAAGGCGAACGACAAGAGGAACACCGGCCCCGTTCCCGGCCGCCCCGGCGGCTGAGGCAGCCCCTCCTCCAGACACGCGCCGCGCGGCGCAAACCAACCCAAACAAAAAAAGGCCCCGCGAATTTCGCGGGGCCTTCTGTTTTCGGATCGCTTTCCGATCAGTGCGCGAGCACCGCGAGAAGCAGCAGCGCCACGATGTTCGTGATCTTGATCATCGGGTTCACCGCCGGGCCGGCCGTATCCTTGTAGGGATCGCCGACCGTGTCGCCGGTCACCGCCGACTTGTGGGCTTCCGAGCCCTTGCCGCCGAAGTGGCCGTCCTCGATGTACTTCTTCGCGTTGTCCCACGCGCCGCCGCCCGACGTCATCGAGAGCGCGACGAAGAGGCCCGTCACGATCACGCCGAGAAGCATGGCGCCGACGGCCGAGAAAGCCTCGGACTTGCCGGCGATCGCCTGCACGAAGAAGAAGAGAACGATCGGCGACAGCACCGGAAGGAGCGACGGAATGACCATCTCCTTGATCGCCGCCTTGGTCAGCATGTCCACGGCGCGGGCATAGTCGGGCTTCGAAGTGCCCTTCATGATGCCCGGATCAGCCTTGAACTGGCGACGCACTTCTTCCACGACCGAGCCTGCCGCGCGGCCCACGGCCGTCATGCCCATCGAACCGAAGAGATAGGGCAGAAGGCCGCCGATGAAGAGGCCGATCACCACATAGGGGTTCGAGAGCGAGAAGTTCGCCGTCACGCCGACGAAGTAGGGATAGGTTTCCGGCGAAGCCGAGAAGTAGTTGAGGTCCTGCGTATAGGCGGCGAAGAGCACGAGCGCGCCGAGGCCCGCCGAGCCGATCGCATAACCCTTGGTGACCGCCTTCGTCGTGTTGCCCACGGCGTCGAGCGCGTCGGTGGTCTTGCGGACCGAGGCCGGAAGATCGGCCATTTCCGCGATGCCGCCCGCATTGTCCGTCACCGGGCCGAAGGCGTCGAGCGCGACGACCATGCCGGCGAGCGCCAGCATCGTGGTGACCGCGATGGCGATGCCGAAGAGGCCGGCCAGCGCGTAGGTGACGAGGATGCCGCCGACGATGATGATCGCGGGCAGAGCCGTCGCTTCCATCGAGATCGCCAGACCCTGAATGACGTTCGTGCCATGGCCCGTGACCGAGGCGGAGGCGATGCTCTTCACGGGGCGGTAGTCGACGCCCGTGTAGTACTCCGTCACCCAGACGATGAGGCCCGTGACGACGAGGCCCACCACGCCGCAGATATAGAGGCTCTGGCCGGTGAAGCTGAGATCGCCGACCGTGAGTTCCGTCTGGAAGCCGACGATCTTGTCGGTCACGAACCAGAGCGCGACGAGCGACAGCAGCGCCGAGGCGACGAAGCCCTTGTAGAGCGCATTCATGATGTTGTTGCTCTTGCCGAGCCGCACGAAGAACACGCCGAGGATCGACGTCACGATGCACGCGCCGCCGATGGCCAGCGGATAGGTCATCATGTTCGCCGTCACGTCGCCCACGAAGAAGATCGAGGCGAGCACCATGGTCGCGACCAGCGTCACCGCATAGGTCTCGAAGAGGTCGGCCGCCATGCCCGCGCAGTCGCCGACGTTGTCGCCGACGTTGTCGGCGATCGTCGCCGGGTTGCGCGGATCGTCCTCGGGAATGCCGGCTTCGACCTTGCCGACGAGATCGCCGCCGACGTCGGCGCCCTTGGTGAAGATGCCGCCGCCGAGACGGGCGAAGATCGAGATCAGCGAAGCGCCGAAACCGAGCGCGACGAGCGCGTCGATCACTTCGCGCGAATTGGCTTCATAGCCGAGATAGCCGACGAGCACGGCGAAATAGACCGCGACCGCGAGAAGCGCGAGGCCCGCCACCAGCATGCCGGTGACCGTGCCCGCGCGGAACGCGATGGAAAGTCCAGCCGCGAGGCTCTTGCTGGAAGCCTGCGTCGTGCGCACGTTCGCGCGCACCGACACGAGCATGCCGATATAGCCGGCCGCGCCGGACAGCGCCGCGCCGACCAGGAAGCCGATGCCGACCTTGAGGCCCAGCAGCCAGGAGATCACCACGAAGATGACCGCGCCGACGATGCCGATGGTTGTGTACTGACGGTTCAGGTAAGCGCCCGCGCCTTCCTGGATCGCCGCAGCGATCTCCTGCATGCGCGCGTTGCCCGCATCCGCCGACAGCACGGAACGCCCCGCGAATATGCCGTACAGAATTGCGAGTCCGCCGCAGCCTATGATTGCCCACAGTGCGTTGCTCATTGTTTTTTCCTTGATTTCCTTGAACTGGATATCGTGCGGGAAATTGGACTCGAATCCGGGTTCATCCGGCTCAGTCCCCCCTCCGGAAGCAGAATGCCGCGGAAGATGCCAAATGCCGGCATGGAAAGCAACTGAACGTAACTATTTGGAAGGGTTTCGGAAAAGTTGAATCGGCGTCAGAAATGGCGGAAACCGGCCCGCTTCAGACTGAGCTTCTGTCCGTGAACGTCCACGGCGGCGATGCCTTCGCCCGCCGGCCGGATCTCTCCGATCCGGGTCACGGGCACTTGCGCGGACGCTGCGATTTCCGCGATTTCGCCCGCCGCCTCCGGCGATGCCGCAAAGAGAAGCTCGTAATCGTCGCCTCCGCCCAGCACCGTCTCGATCAGGCCCGGGCGAGCCTCCAGCACGCGGCGCGCGGCCGCTGAAAGCGGCAGGCGCTCCACCTCCACCCGCGCCCCCACTCCCGAAACGGCACACATATGCCCGAGATCGGCCATCAGCCCGTCCGAAACGTCGAGCGCCGCATGGGCAAGCTCACCCAGGCGCAGGCCGACGCCGAGGCGCGGTTCCGGCAGACGGTAGCGCTGGACGAGAGCGGCGCTCTCCGCTTCCTCGAGAAAGCCAAGCTCGCCTCGTGCGGCAAGCAGGCCGAGCGCGCCATCCCCCACCGTCCCGGTGAGGTAGAGCGCATCGCCCGGCCGCGCGCCGCCGCGCCGGATCATCCGGCCGCTCGGCACCTCGCCAATGGCCGTCAGCGAAAAGGAGAGCGGACCCGGCGCCGAAACCGTATCGCCTCCCCAGAGCGAAATGCCGAACTCCGCCTGATCGAGGCGAAGCCCCTCGGCAAACGCCTCCATCCAAGAGAGCGGTGTATCGGGCCGCCAGGAGGTCACGAGAAGATAGCCGCGCGGGGTCGCGCCCTTGGCTGCAAGGTCCGACAGGTTCACACGCAGAAGCTTCCGCGCCACGTTGCCGGCCGGATCGCCGGGCAGGAAGTGTACGCCCTCGACAATGGCGTCGACCGTCAGCACCGTCTCCATGCCGGGTGTCGGCGCGAAGACGGCCGCATCGTCTGTGAGGCCCAGCGCGCCCGGGGCGCCGGCCGCGAGCGGCGCGAAAAGCTTTTCGATCAGGCTGAATTCGTCAGGACGATCCGGCGCCGGCATCGCCCGCTCCGCGCGGCTTGCGCAAGCTCGCGCCGAGCTTGTCGAGCACCGCATTGACGACGCCGGGCTCATCCCCCTCGAAGAAGGCGTGCGCGACATCGACATATTCGTTGATGACCACCTTCACCGGAATGTCCTTGCAGCGCCTGAGTTCATAGGCGCCCGCGCGCAGGATGGCGCGCAGCGTCGCGTCGATGCGGGCGAGCGTCCAGCCCCGCGCGAGCGCGCCGTTGATGGCGACGTCCACATCGCGCTGCTCGCGCACGACGCCGCGGATGATGTCCTCGAAATGTGCCTCGTCCGCTCGCGCATAGACAGAGCCCTCGATCTCCTGACCGAAGCGATGCTCGATGAACTCCTCGACGATGTCGTCGAGCGGCGTGCCCGCCACGTCCATCTGGTAGAGCGCCTGAACGGCACCGAGGCGCGCTGCGCTGCGCGCGTTCGTGTCGAATTTCCCGCTTTCCGGAACAGGCGGTTCAGCCGCGGCCATCATTTGCCTGCACCCTGCATCACGCGCCCATCTTGCGCTTGAGATCGATCATGTCGAGGCAGGCGGCCGCAGCCCCCCCGCCCTTGTTCTTTTCATTGACCCGGGCGCGGGCCAGCGCCTGCGCCTCGTTCTCGACCGTCTGAATGCCGTTGCCGAGGGCGAGCGAGCGTTCAACCGCAAGGTCCATCAGCGCCCGCGCGGACTCGTTCGAGACGATGTCGTAATGCGTCGTCTCGCCGCGAATGACGCAGCCCAGAACGACGAACCCGTCGATCCGCTTCGTCACGCCGCCATGCGCCATCGCATCGAGCGCGAATTTCACCGCGGCGGGAATTTCCAGAACGCCCGGCACCTGGATGCGCTCCCAGGTCGCGCCCCTCCCCTCGATCTCGGCGATGGCGCCACGCGCCAGTTCGTCGGCGAGATGCTCGTAGAATCGCGCCTCGACAATCAGCACATGGGCCTTGGTGGTCTTCAAGATGCGATCTCCTTCGCCTTCTTCTCGCTCGATGCGCGCTTTGCGGAACTGATCGGCCGCTGGCCGACGATCTTCAATCCATAACCGTCGAGGCCGACGATGCTGCGATCCGTGTCGGAGAGAAGGACCATGTCCCTCACGCCGAGATCAAGCAGGATCTGCGCGCCAACGCCATATTCGCGCAGACGCCGCGGCATGCGCTGCTCCACATTCTCGCCCTTGCGCAAGAGAAGATCGGAAACGACGGTCGCCGTCGTATCGCGGATGATGACGATGACGCCGCGCCCTTCTTCCGAAATGATCTGCATCGCGTCCTTGACGAGATCGGACCGCGATCCGGCCGCGCCGAGAATATCGTCGAACACGTTCATCGCATGCATGCGCACGAGCACGGGCTCGGGCGTCGAGATGTCGCCCTTCACCAGCGCGATGTGCTCGGCATATTCGACCGTGTTCAGATAGACCATCATCTTGAAGTCGCCGCCGAACTTGCTTTCGAGCTCGGTTTCGATGGCGCGATGGATGAAATGATCGTAGCGGCGGCGATAGGCGATGAGATCGGCGATGGTCGCGATCTTGAGCCCGTGAAGCTGCGCGAACTGCACGAGATCGGGCAGGCGCGCCATCGTGCCGTCATCGTTCATGATCTCGCAGATGACGCCTGCGGGATAGAGCCCGGCGAGGCGCGCGATATCGACCGCAGCCTCGGTGTGTCCGGCGCGAACGAGCACGCCGCCATCCTTGGCGACGAGCGGGAAGACGTGACCCGGCGAGACGATGTCGTTCGGCCCCTTGGTCGGGTCGATGGCGACGGACACGGTATGCGCGCGGTCATGCGCGGAAATGCCCGTCGAGATGCCCTCGCGCGCCTCGATGGAGACGGTGAAGGCCGTCTGGTTCCGCGACTGGTTGTTCTGCGACATGAATTGCAGATTGAGCTGCTTCGCCCGGTCGGCCGTCAGCGTGAGGCACACGAGGCCGCGGCCGTACTTCGCCATGAAGTTGACGGCCTCCGGCGTACACATCTGCGCGGGGATGACGAGATCCCCTTCGTTCTCGCGATCCTCGGCATCGACAAGAATGAACATCTTGCCGTTACGGGCGTCCTCGATGACCTCTTCGATAGACGAGAGATATTCCTTGTACACGATGCTCAATCCTTCTCTGCCAGCCGGGCGACATACCTGGCCAGCATGTCGATTTCAAGATTAACGGCATCCCCGCACTTTGCTTGCCCCCAGGTCGTCACCGCCTGGGTGTGGGGGATGATATTGACGCCGAACCGCGTGCGGCCCGCATTGGAGCCCTCGCGCATGTCCTCGACCTCGTTGACGGTAAGCGATGTTCCGTCGATCGTCACCGATCCCTTGGGCGCGATGAAGCGACCGAGCGCGGCGGGCGCCTCGAAGGTGAAGCGCATGGAATCGCCATCCGGGCGCATCTCTACGATCTCGCCCACGCCATCGACATGGCCGCTCACGATGTGGCCGCCAAGCTCGTCGCCCGCCTTCAGCGCACGTTCGAGATTGATGGGCGTTCCCGCTTCCCAGCGGCCGAGCGTCGTGCAGGCGAGCGTCTCGGCCGAGGCATCGACCGAGAACCAGCCCTTCCCGTCCGCCCGTCCCTTCTCGACGACGGTGAGGCAGCAGCCCGAGCACGCGATCGACGCGCCGATGGCGATGCCGTCCGGATCATAGCTGGTCTCGATCACGAAGCGCGTGTCGCCGCGCCGTTCGACCGATTTGATGCGTCCCACATCCGTGACGATACCGGTAAACATTCAGTTCCGAACCACATAGCTGGAGAGAGTGTCGTCGCCGAGCGACTGGGTTTCCTTGAGGACGAGCGAAGGCGCCTTGCCCAGCGTATCGACGCCGAGCGAGGCGATGCCGCTTGTGCCGTCGCCGCCGATGATCCGCGGCGCGCAGAACCACTCGATGCGATCGACGCGGTGAGCGCGAATGAGCGAGGCGGCAAGCCGCGCCCCGCCCTCGACGAGGAGGCGCGTGATGCCGCGTTCGCCCAGAAGGCCGAGCGCCTTCTGCATGTCCATATGCTCATCGGCGCCCTTCGGCACGTCGATGAGTTCGACGCCGCATTCCTCGAAGGCCGCGCGCCGCGCCGCGTCTCCGCCCGCCATCGTCAGCAGCCAGACGGGCGCGCCCGCGCGCGCATCGCGCACGAGCTTCGATGTCAGCGGCAGGCGAAGCCGTCCATCGGCGACGATGCGGATGGGCGAGCGATCCTCGAGGCCGGGCAAGCGGCAATCGAGCATGGGATCGTCGACGATGGCGGTTGCGCTGCCGACCATGATCGCGTCATGCGTCGCGCGCAGGAGATGGCCGCGCGCGCGCGCCGCCTCGCCCGTGATCCACCGGCTGTGGCCCGAATGGGTAGCGGTCTTGCCGTCGGCCGATGTCGCGAGCTTCAGCGTGACCAGCGGGCGGCCATCCATGACCTTGAGGAAGAAACCCTGATTGAGGGCGCGCGCCTCGGCCTCGAGCACATTCTCGATGACCTCGACGCCCGCCTCGCGGAGCATGGCATAGCCCTTCCCGGCAACACGCGGGTCGGGGTCGGAAACGGCGCCGACCACGCGGGCGACACCCGCCTCGATCAGCGCGCCCGCGCAGGGCGGGGTCCGGCCATGATGGGCGCAGGGTTCCAGCGTGACATAGGCGGTGGCGCCGCGCGCGGCTTCTCCGGCCCTCGCAAGCGCCTCAGTCTCGGCATGGGGCCGGCCGCCCTTCTGCGTCCAGCCGCGCCCTACGACGACGCCATCCCTGACGATGAGGCAGCCCACGGCCGGGTTGGGCGCGACGATGCCCAGTCCCCGCTCGGCGAGGCTGAGCGCCATTTTCATGAAGTCGCTATCCGTGGCTCGCGCCATCCCGCATCCCAAAACTGATCTTGGGGCGAGTGGCTTCAGCGGTCGTCGTCGATCTCGTCGCGACCCGGGCCGCTGAGTTCGCCCAGAAATTCCTCGAAATCCTTAGCCTCGCGGAAATTCTTGTAAACCGATGCGAAGCGGACATACGCGACGGCATCCAGAGAGCTAAGGCCTTCCATCACGAGCCGCCCGATCACCGCCGAGGGGATCTCGCTTTCGCCCATGCTCTCGAGCCGGCGTACGATGCCGCTCACCATACGCTCAATGCGGTCTTGCTCAACAGGGCGTTTGCGCATCGCGATTTGCACGGAACGCATGAGTTTATCGCGGTCGAAGGGCACCCGCCGGCCGTTCGCCTTGATGATGGTCAGCTCGCGAAGCTGCACGCGCTCGAAGGTCGTGAACCGCCCCCCGCAGGCGGCGCAGAAGCGCCGCCGTCTGATCGCGGTATTGTCCTCCGTGGGACGTGAGTCCTTCACCTGCGTGTCTTCATTGCCGCAATATGGACAACGCATCCCCTCTAGCCCCCAATTCCTTCAATTCGCCCTGATGATTCCGTGGCCGACAGCCGCCCGCAAATCCTACTGCGGGCCGCCATAGATCGGGAACCGCTTGCAGAGGTCGATAACCCGTTCCTTCACGGACGCCTCGACGGCGGCGTTGCCCTCGTCGCCATTCTGGGCGAGCCCGGCCAGCACCTCCGTGATGAACTTGCCGACGAGCTGGAACTCCGCGACGCCGAAGCCGCGCGTCGTCCCCGCGGGCGTCCCGAGCCGCACGCCGGATGTGATCGTCGGCTTCTCGGGGTCGAACGGAATGCCGTTCTTGTTGCAGGTGATGTTGGCGCGTTCGAGAGCGGCTTCCGCAACCTTGCCCGTGAGCTTCTTGGGCCGCAGATCGACCAGCATGAGATGCGTGTCGGTGCCGCCCGAAACGATTGCAAAACCGGCCTCTGCGAGCGTCGCCGCAAGCGCGCGCGCATTCTCGACGACCGACTTCGCATAGAGCTTGAATTCGGGCCGCAGCGCCTCGCCGAAGGCGACCGCCTTGCCGGCGATCACATGCATGAGCGGGCCGCCCTGGATGCCCGGGAAGATGGCGGAGTTGATCTTCTTGCCGATCTCTTCGTTGTTGGAAAGGATCATGCCGCCGCGCGGTCCGCGCAGCGTCTTGTGCGTGGTCGTCGTCACGATGTCGGCGAAGGGCAGCGGGCTCGGATGCGCGCCGCCCGCCACGAGGCCGGCAAAATGCGCCATGTCGACCATCAGGAGCGCGCCGACCGAATCCGCGATCTCGCGGAACGCCTTGAAGTCGATGATGCGCGGATAGGCCGACCCGCCCGCGATGATGAGCTTGGGCTTGTGTTCGCGCGCGAGGCTCGCGACCTCGTCGAGATCGATCTGATGGTCCTGCTTGCGCACGCCGTACTGCACGGCGTTGAACCACTTGCCCGACTGGTTGGGCGCCGCGCCATGTGTGAGGTGACCGCCCGCTGCGAGGCTCATGCCGAGGATCGTGTCACCCGGCTTCAGAAGCGCCATCATCACGCCCTGATTGGCCTGCGAGCCGGAATTCGGCTGCACGTTCACATAGGCGCAGTTGAAGAGCCGCTTCGCCCGCTCGATCGCCAGTTCCTCGGCGATGTCCACGAATTCGCAGCCGCCATAGTAACGCTTGCCCGGATACCCTTCGGCGTACTTGTTCGTCATGATCGAGCCCTGCGCTTCGAGCACGGCGCGCGACACGATGTTTTCCGAAGCGATCAACTCGATCTCGGTCTGCTGCCGGCGAAGTTCCTTCTCGATCGCATGCAGGATCTCGGGATCGCTCTGGGCGAGGCCATCTGTGAAAAAGCCCGAGGCGGTGCCCCGTCCGGCCACTGCGCTGCTGGATGACATTGACTGAACCTTCTTCGACGGAATGAGACGAACTGCCGGATTGAATCCCGGTAGCCGGACTGGCGGCGCGCCGCCTCCGGCTCACCGTGGCGTGATACCACATATCGCGATTGGGAGCCAATGCACCACTATAAAACTTGACTTGAGTCCATCCGACCGCTTTTCAAGATTTAACGCAGCGTAAGGCTCAGAATTCCTCTCCCGGCGAGGCAGGCACCACGTATTTTCAGGCCGGCGAACGCGTCCCCTCAGGCCATCGCCAAGAGCTAATACCCGGCCCCTCATGTATTCGACCCCAAAAAAAGACTTCTGTGTCGCTGGAATGTGGTCTTCGGGCCGAAAGAAAACACAAAGGCAAGATAAACGCCGACTGCACAGCTTGATCCCCACAGACTTAACGCGCTAGATAAGTATCCATATTCTAGGCACAGAGATTCGTTTAGCGGCGATTGCCGTGCGGCAAAAAGGTGTTATCGGCAATGAGCGATACCAAGAACAAGACTGATGGCACAATGCCAGGACTACTTCGCCTGGCCAGCGATATCGTTTCCGCCTATGTGAGTAAAAATGCCGTAGCGGCCACGGATCTGCCCGGGATGATCCGGACTGTCCACGGCACGCTTGCCGAGCTCGAGCGCAGCGGGGACAGCGCCGCTGCCGCCCAGGAACTGACCCCGGCCGTGCCGATCAAGAAGTCGGTAACGCCCGATCACATCATCTGTCTGGAAGACGGCAAGAAACTGAAAATGCTCAAGCGCTATCTGCGCTCGCAGTTCGGTTTGTCGCCGGAGGAATATCGCGCCCGCTGGGGGCTGCCCGTCGACTATCCGATGGTTGCGCCCAACTATGCCGCGCAGCGCTCCCGCCTCGCCAAGCAGATCGGGCTCGGCCGCACCAGCCCCAGCACGCAGCGCGGCCGTCGCAAGAAATAATCATTCTCAAACGAGGATGCCACCGCCCGTCCCGCCATCCTTGGGCGGCTCTATCCGGCGTGGCGGCTGCCCTTCGGCGTCCCGCCCCAGCCGATAACGCAGTTTTTGCAGGGCGATGCGCTCCAGCTCGTTCTGGGATGCCGTCGCGGGGCCGACCACGGAAACCTCCGTTCCCGTCGCAACATCGACCGCCGTCACCTTCACGCTGCCGCCGATCGGCGAGAATTCAAAGATGACCTCGCGGCGGCCGCCTGCCCCGGAGGCGGCCGATGGCGGATTGCCGCTGTCGCCGTTACGCGGCACGCCTTATGTTCCGCTGCGTCCAGACGGAATCGAGAGCCTTCACCAGATCTCTCATCATCTCGTCCGTGTGAACCGGGCAAGGCGTGAAACGCAGACGCTCCGTGCCGCGCGGCACGGTGGGGTAGTTGATGGGCTGCACATAGATGCCGTGATCCTGAAGCAGATCGTCGCTTACCTGCTTGCAGACGACAGGGTCGCCGACCATCACGGGCACGATATGGCTCTCGCACATCATCACCGGA
This sequence comes from Parvibaculum sp., assembly GCF_035325945.1. GTDB lineage: Bacteria > Pseudomonadota > Alphaproteobacteria > Parvibaculales > Parvibaculaceae > Parvibaculum. The sequence goes on along the minus strand of NZ_DAOKYX010000002.1, from coordinate 60,535 downwards.
AGGCCCGCATCGGCCATCATGCGCCGCAGCGTGCGGGCGCGTTCCTGATGCAGCTCCCTTTCGACATTGCTCGCCTTCAGGTGACGGACAGCGGCGAGCACGCCCGCGACGAGAACCGGCGCCAGCGAGGTCGAGAAGATGAAACCCGGCGCATAGGAGCGCACGACGTCGATCAGCGTCGCCGAACCGGCGATATAGCCGCCCATGACGCCGAAGCCCTTGGCGAGCGTTCCTTCGATGATATCGACCTTGTCGAGCACGCCGTCCCGCTCGGCGATGCCGCCGCCGCGAGGTCCGTAAAGCCCGACGGCATGAACCTCGTCGAGATAGGTCAGCGCGCCATATTGACGTGCCAGGTCGCAGATCTCGCCGATGGGCGAAATATCGCCATCCATCGAATAGACGGACTCGAAGGCGACGATCTTCGGCTGTTCCGGGTCGAGTTCCTTCAGCAGCTGCTCGAGATGCACGAGATCATTGTGCTTCCACAAGCGCTTCGGTCCGCCGCCCCGCCTGATCCCCTCGATCATCGAGGCGTGGTTCATCTCGTCCGAGATGATGACGCAATTGCCGAAGAGCCGCGCGAGCGTGGACAGCGTCGCATCATTCGCCGCATAGCCCGATGTGAAAAGAAGCGCCGCTTCCTTCTGGTGCAGATCGGCAAGCTCGTGCTCGAGTTCGACGTGATAGCGCGTGGTGCCGGAAATATTGCGCGTGCCCCCTGCCCCTGCGCCAACCTCGTCGATGGCGCGGTGCATGGCCGCGAGAACGTCCGGATGCTGGCCCATGCCGAGATAGTCGTTCGAGCACCAGACGATGATCTCGCGCGTGCCTTCCGGCGTGTGAAACGTGGCGCGTGGAAAATCGCCGCGATGTCGCAGAATGTCCACGAAGACCCTGTATCGGCCTTCATCCTTCACGGACCGCAGCGCATCACTGAGCTTCGACTGATAATCCATGGCCGCGTTCCCATTCAGCATTGGTGGTGGTGCCATGCCGGGCGGCGCGCTCCGCAGCTCCTTGCGGCATCACAAGTTTCAATTAACACACAATAGCCGCAGGCGGCAGAGCTTTGTTACCGCGAATTGTCGCATTAAATTCATGCACATGCATCAGGGTTATTAGGAACTCCAGAGCCCTCTTTGCATGAGAACGGCCTTCAGGACCGCCGGCTGGTCGGTCATGAGCCCGTCGACCCCGACGTCGATGAGGCGGTTCATTTCTGCCGGATCGTCGATGGTCCAGACATGGACTTGCAGCCCCGCCTCATGGGCGCGCCCGATCAGCGCCCGGTCGATGAGCCTTATCCCGTATTGCGAAACGGGTATCTGCGCGCAGCCCTCGACGAAGCCGCCGCAGAGCCCGCCCATGGGCCCGAGCCAGCTCGACAGGCGAAGCCGCGTCGTACCCGCCGGACCGAGCCCGGTGCAAAGACGTGGCCCCAGCGCCTCGCGCATGGCGGCCGTGCGCGGCCCCGAAAAGGAAGTGACGCAGACGCGATCGATCGCCCCCGAGGAACGCAGAACCCGGATGAGCGGCCCCACCGCATTGTCGCGCTTCGGGTCGATGTTGATCCTGATTTCCGGCCAGGCGAGAAGCAGCTCCTCGAGCCTCGGGATCGGCTCCCGGCCGGCGACGCGCGCCTTCCGCACCTCCTCGAAATCCATCTCCGCGATCATGCCCGTGCGATCGGTCACCCGGTCGAGATGATCGTCATGGAAGGCGAGCAGCACCCCGTCGCGTGTCGCATGAACATCCGTCTCGAGATAGCGGTAGCCGAGATCGACCGCCCCCTGAAAGGCAGGCATGGTATTCTCAGGCCAGTCATTCGCCCCGCCGCGATGGGCAAATGCCAATATGCCCTCATGTTCGAGATACGGAAATCTGGCCGGACGCGGTGACGGCATGGTGTCGCTCTCCCCCTTTTCGCTCAGGCACAATTCCGGAAAGTCTAATCGAATTCAGCGGCCGGGAAAGGCGGCCGAGAGCTTGCCGTCGCGGCCATAGACATCGTCGCGGAAACTGACCGTGCCATCCTCGCCTACCCAGGCGGTGAGATAGATCATGTAGATCGGCATGGGCCGGGCGAGAGGCACGTCCGTGTGCTCACCATCGGCGATGGCCCTGTCGATACGCGCTCGCGTCCAGCCCGCATCGCGAAGGAGCCAGGACGCGAGGTCGCGAATATCCTCCACCCGCACGCAGCCCGAGCTGAAGCTCCTGTCGTTGCGGCTGAAAAGCGTCCTCACCGGCGTATCGTGCAGATAGACGGCATAGGGGTTCGGAAAATTGATCCGCACCGTTCCGAGCGAATTGTACTTGCTCGGATCCTGGCGCAGCCGGTATTTAGCAACGACGCCGGGGTCGCGCCAGTCGACGGTTGCCGCATCGACCTCGCTTCCGTCTCCGCGCAGCACGCGAATGCCCATGCGGTCGAGGAAGCCCGGATTCGACCTGATCTTCGGCAGAAGGTCCTTCATCGCGATCGACTGCGGCACGTTCCAATAGGGATTGAGCGTGACGGAACCGATGCGGCTCGTATGTTCCGGTGTCTGACGATCTTCCTTGCCGACGATCACGCGCTTGCGGAGCGAAACCCTGCCCCCCTCCACCGCCTCGACCTGCTGGCCGGCAATGTTCACGAACACATAGCGAGACGGAAGTTCCTGCGCGGCGTTGCCGATCCGCCGCATGTTGATTTCAAGCTGGTGGATGCGCGTTCCAACCGGCACGTTGAGCGCCGCGATGGTCGCGCGCCCGACCGTGCCGTCCGCCCGCATGCCGAGCCGCGTCTGAAATTTTCGGACGCCATCGGCCACAGCCTGATCGAAAAGCTGCGCATCGCCGCCTGCCGTTTGCGCCATGTCCCCGGTCGCGGCAAGGCGCGCGCGGAGCAGCGCCACGCGCGGATCGCGAACGCCCTTTTCGAGAAGCTCGCCTTCGGGAATGCGCGGCCAGCCGCCGCGCGCCTCGATGCGCCTGTAGCGCGCGATGGCTTCGCCGAAACGCGAAAGCCCGTCCGCGCCGAGCGTTGGCACGGCCGAGCTTGCGGCGGGCGCCACCTCGCTATCGGACTGGAGCGACCAGGGGTCGATCCATTGCGTATCGCGGGGGGCGGCGCGGGACGAGGCATGAGCAGGCCATGCCAGCCCGCAGGCGATCACAGCCTGAAGCAACAGCCCCGCAACACGAAGTCCGTTCGATTTCGCCAAAATACGCCCCAACCCGGCACGGCCCGATCAGAATTAACCCTGTCTCCGGCGCTTCGTCCGGCTTCGGGACAGGTTAACGCCTGATCTCTACCAGACTGCAATAAGCATGCAGTCCGCGCGCAGGACAGGACGGGTGCGGTATGGAAGGGGCCTTGGGGCTCAGAGGCGATAGCGGATCTGGTCGGTCCAGAAGCGCTCGAGCTTGTTCAGCGTCGCATTGATGAGCTTCAGCTCCTCGATGCTGATGTCGCCGACCTCGGCGATGGAGCGGCAATGCTTGTTGTAAAGCTCGTCGATCGCCCGGCAGATGTCGTGGCCCTTTTCCGTGAGGCGCACCCTGACCGAGCGGCGATCAAGCCGCGAACGCTGATGGCTGATATAGCCGGCCTCGACGAGCTTCTTGAGATTGTAGGAGACGTTCGAGCCGAGATAGTGGCCGCGCGTGCGAAGTTCGCCTGCGGTCATTTCCGCATCGCCGATATTGAAGAGCAGCAGCGCCTGAACGCTGTTGATCTCCGAGCAGTTGAGGCGGTCGAGTTCGTCCTTGATCACGTCGAGAAGCCGGCGATGCAGACGCTCGACATAGGTCAGCGCTTCCAGATATGACGGCTTAGCTGCTGCCTGGTCGTCCCGGGCAACCACAACATTAGCCTGCGTCGTCATCATAGACATGATCTAGCCTCTCAACTTCAGCGAACACCGGCTGGAGTCGCTCCTGGACTCCCACCGCATGAGAGAATAGCCGCATGTGCCTAACGACTGCTTAAACCCGATACAAATTGAAGCTTTGTCACCCGGAAGGAGACACGGCGTTCAATTTTCCTTAACTCAGACGAACGTCAGCTCATCGTCGCCCAGCGATGCGAAATAGGCATCGACGGCCTCCGCGCCGACCTCGCCGAGCGCGGCCGGCTTCCAGACCGGCGTCTGGTCCTTGTCGATGATGATCGCCCGCACGCCCTCATAGAAGTCGTGCCCCCGCATGAAGCGATTGGTCAGCCGGAACTCGAGCTTCATGCACTCCTCGAAGGAGAGCTTCGCGCCTTCGCGGATCTGGCGATAGGTGACGAGGAGGCTCGTCGGCGATTTCGTCGCGAGCGTCGAGCGCACCTTCGCCGCCCACTCGCCGCCATCGGCCTCGAGCGAGGCGACGATCCCGGCGACCGAGCCTCGCGCAAAATGCCGGTCGATCGCTTCGCGTTGCCTGGCCAGAGACGGCTCGCCCGGATCGCCCGCAAGTTCCTTCAGCACCTCGTCGATCGTCTCGCCGGCCGCAAGACGCTCCTTCAGCGCACCGAGCCGGTCGCTCGGAACGAAGACATCGGCAATCCCGGCATAAATCGCATCCGCCGCCTTGAGCCGCTCGCCCGTGAGCGCGAGGAACATGCCGACCTCGCCGGGGCAGCGCGGCAGGAACCACGTTCCGCCGACATCGGGAAAAAGCCCGATCCCCGTCTCGGGCATGGCGAAGGTCAGCCGCTCCGTCGCGACGCGCACCGAGCCGTGAACGGACAGGCCGACGCCGCCGCCCATATCGATGCCGTCCATCAGCGACACGAAGGGTTTCGGATAGCGCTTGATGAAGGTGTTGAGGCGATATTCCTCCGCATAGAAACGGATTACATGCGGGTCGCCCGCCTTGCCCCAGTCATGCAGCGCCCGTATGTCGCCACCGGCGCAAAAGGCGCGGTCGCCCGCGCCCTCGATGATGACGAGCCCGATTTCGGGATCGGCGGCCCAGGCGGTGAGCTGCGGATGGATGAGCCGCACCATGCCGAGCGTCAGCGCGTTGAGCGCCTTGGGACGATTGAGGGTAATGATCCCCGCGCGGCCCTCGCGCGAGAACAGGACTTCGGCTTCTTCGCTCATGCTCAACTCTTCAGCAACTCGCGCGCGATGATGACGCGCATGATCTCGTTCGTGCCTTCCAGAATCTGGTGCACGCGCACATCGCGCAGATGCCGCTCCAGCGGGAAATCGTTGAGATAACCGTAGCCGCCGTGAATCTGCAGCGCCTCGTTCACCACCTTGAAGCTCACATCCGTGGCATAGCGCTTCGCCATGGCGGCATGCATGGTCGCATCCGGCGCTTTCTCATCGACCTTGGTGGCCGCCTGCAAGAGCAGAAGCCGCGCGGCCTCGAACTCCGTCGCCATGTCCGCAAGCTTGAACTGAAGCGCCTGAAAGGCCGAAAGCGGCTTTCCGAATTGCTGGCGCTCGCCGAGATAGGCTTTGGCGCGCGAGAAGGCCGCCTTCGCCGTGCCGAGCGCGCAGGCGCCGATATTGAGCCGCCCGCCATCGAGGCCCATCATCGCGATCTTGAAGCCTTCGCCTTCCTTGCCGATGAGGTTGGCGACCGGCACGCGGCAATCCTCGAAGATCACCTGCGCGGTGGGTTGCGAGTTCCAGCCCATCTTCCGCTCCGGCGCGCCGAAGGAGAGCCCCGGCGTTCCCTTCTCGACGATGAGGCAGGAAATGCCCTTCGCGCCCGCCTCGCCCGTCCGCACCATGCAGACATAGAGGTCCGACACTCCGCCGCCCGAAATGAAAGCCTTGGAGCCGTTGAGCACATAGTAATCGCCGTCTTTCACCGCCCGCGTGCGGAGCGAGGCGGCGTCCGAGCCCGACGACGGCTCGGTCAGGCAATAGCTCGCGATGAGTTCCATCGTCGTCAGCTTCGGCAGGAAGCGATGGCGCTGAAGCTCGGTCCCGAATGTGTCGATCATCCACGACGCCATGTTGTGGATCGACAGGAAGGCCGCCGTGGACGTGCACCCTTCCGACAGCGCCTCGAAGACGAGCGCCGCATCGAGCCTTGTGAGCCCTGATCCGCCGACATCTTCCTTCACATAAATGCCCGCGAGACCGAGCGCCGCCGCCTTGCGCAGCGTCTCCACCGGAAAGAAATGCGTCCGGTCCCATTCGGCGGCATGGGGCGCCAGTTCCTCGGCGGCGAATGTCCGCGCCATCTCCTGAAACGCCCGCTGGTCCTCGCTAAGCCCGAACTGCATCGCAATCTCCCTCCTGCGGCCCTGCGCCTCCGGCCGTGATAATGACGCCCCTACCCCCTGTCAACGCGGGCAAGGCTAACGCAGCGGAAAGGAGAGCATCCGCCCGGCGCAACGTCACATTGCGCCGGCTGGCCGCAGGCGTTATGAGTGGCGCATGACAAACGAGCCACGCCCCACGCCCGCCTTTCCCGCCATCCGCATGCGCCGCAATCGCAAGGCCGACTGGTCGCGCAGGCTCATCGCCGAAAATTCCCTTTCGCCGAACGATCTCATCTGGCCGCTCTTTCTCATCGAGGGCAAGGGCAAGCGCGAGGCCATTCCCTCCATGCCCGGCGTCGAGCGGCTTTCGGTCGACGAGGCCGTGCGCGCCGCGGGAGAGGCCGTGTCGCTCGACATTCCCGTCATCGCCCTTTTCCCGCATACGCCGATGGAGAAGCGCGACCCCCTCGGCTCTCTCGCAACCGATCCGGATAATCTCGTCTGCCAGGCGACGCGCGCGATCAAGAAGGAGTTTCCCGGCCTCGGCGTCCTCTGCGACGCGGCGCTCGATCCCTTTACCAGCCACGGCCATGACGGCGTGATGGAAGGCGAGCGCATCCTCAATGACGAGACGGTCGAAATCCTCATTCGCCAGTCGCTGCTTCAGGTCGAGGCAGGCTGCGACATCATCGCGCCATCCGACATGATGGACGGCCGGGTGGGCGCCATACGCGCCGCGCTGGAGGAAGCAGGCCACAAGGACACGCAGATCATGTCCTATGCGGCCAAATACGCTTCCGCCTTCTATGGCCCCTTCCGCGACGCCATCGGCTCGTCCGGCGCGCTCAAGGGCGACAAGCGCACCTATCAGATGGATCCGGCGAATGGCGACGAGGCGCTCCGCGAAGTCGCGCTCGACATCGCCGAGGGCGCCGACATGGTGATGGTGAAGCCGGGCCTTCCCTATCTCGACGTGCTCTACCGGGTGAAGCAGGCCTTCGGCCTGCCGACCTTCGCCTATCAGGTCTCCGGCGAATACGCGATGCTTGCAGGCGCCATCGGAAATGGCTGGCTCGACCGCGACCGCGTCATCCTCGAAAGCCTGCTGAGCTTCAAGCGCGCCGGTGCCGACGGCATTCTCACCTATTTCGCGCCCGCGGCCGCGCGGCTCCTGAAGGGGCTTTGAGCCCCGCTACTCCGCAAGCCCCGCGAGCCTGAGCGACGCCATGCCGTGCAGCGTGGTGAGCCCGCCTGCCTCTTCCGTCAATTCCGCGACGTGCTCGACCTCTTCCCTGCGCCGCGCCGCCGCCTTCCTGTCGGCGAGCGGACCGAACATCAGCGCATAGCGGCCGGGAAAATCGCCCGCAAAGGCGAGATAGGCGTCGCGCACGCCGCGCGCCGAGCCCGCATGTTCGAGATCGGTGATCAACATCTCGTAGCCTTCAAGCGCCACTGCCCCCAACAGCTCGTCGAGATTGGCGAAATGACGATAGGGCGCAGCCTCGGAGACGCCTGCCCTCCGCGCCGCTTCCCGCAGCGTGAGCGCGTCGCGCCCGCGTATGTCGATCAGCGTCGCCGCCGCATCCATAAGCGCGCGCTTCAGATCGCCGTGATGGTAATGCGTCTTCTGTCCACGAAGCCTTGCCCTCATGGCGTTCCTTCTTTGTCCGCGCGAACCCATGTTATCATCGTTAACATGAAAATCAACAGAGCGCAGTAGAACACTCCGTGAACTGAGGATGTATTCCGGGAAAAATTTCAGGTGTCGTTCAGCCCCGCGACCTCGACGACCGTATCGGTGAAAAATCCGTTGAAGGCGGTCTGCATCCCGATCGAGTAGGCGCCCATGCGGCGGAACTCGATCCAGTCGCCCTCCTCGATCCCATCCGGCAACTCGAACTGGACCTTGAACACGTCGAGACTGTCGCAGGTGGGACCGAAGATGCGGAAGGTCCGCGTCGCGCCCGAAACGGACGCGCATTTTCCACCGGCAAGGCGGAGCGCCCGCAGCGGTGGCTTCTGGCCGCCAAGCTGGATTTCGGCAAGGCAGCCATAGACGCCATCATTGATATAGAGATCGCCATCCTTGCGAAGCTGAACCTGCGCAAGCACCGAGCAGCCATCGGCGCTGAGCGCGCGTCCGGGCTCGGCGAAGAGCGGCATGGAAAGCCCCAGCTCATCCCTCGCTCTTATGATGACGTCGAAGAAAGCTGTGATGGGCGGCACCGGCGTGCCGTATTCCACAGGGAAGCCGCCGCCAATATCGAGATACTCGACCGGCACGCCTGCCTCGCGGATGATCGCCGCCGCATCGATCATGGCAAGCCTGTAGGCGTCCGGATCGGGACACTGGCTGCCGACATGGAAGGCCACCGCCGTACGCGTGCCGCGCCGGTTCGCCTCCTTGAGCAGCGCCACCGCATCGCGGTGCCTCGCGCCGAATTTCGAGGAGAGATCATAGACCGCCCTGCCATGCTCCGTGGCGATCCGCACCTCGACCGTTATGTCCGTGCCCACGACTTCGCAGAGCTTGTCGAGTTCGGCCATGTGATCGACGACATAGTCCGCGAGCCCATAGACATCGGACGCGGATTCGAGCGCGCCCCTGCTCTTCACCGGATGGTTGAAATAGCAATGTGCATCGGCAAAGAGTTCGTTGATCTTCGCGATCTCGGGCAACGAGGCCGTATCGAAATGCCGGATGCCCGCCTCGTGAAGCGCGCGCAGCACATGCGGGTCCGGATTGCATTTGACGGCATAGAGCACCGTGCCCGGAAAACCGGAAAGGAAGGCACGCGCGCGATCCTTGAGAATCCCCGGGAAGACCATGAACACCGGATAGGAGGGGTTCAGCCGCTCGATCACCTCGGCGACGGAAGAGAAGCGGGCTTCTTTGACCACAAGCTTCACCATGCCAGACACGACGTCGCTGCAACGCTCCGTCGGATTTCACCCATAGTCTGACAGTGCGGCAGGGCATCGGGCAAGTTCATCGGCGAGGGATACATACCTCCCCGTTCTCCATTGCTTTCCCCGCTGACCTCCCTCTTTTCATAACGGGCCGGGCAGACGGTCTTTTCTTTACAATCACAAAGGTATCAATCTGTGAACAAGGCATGGCTATTGGCTTCGGCATCGATCGTGGCGATGGTGAGCTGCATCGGAATCGCGAGTGCAAGCACTGAAGATCAGACACCCGCATCCGGCTATTTCATCTCGCTGACGGGCTCCTACCTCGTCGATGCAATGCCGAAGGACTGGCAGCTGTTCGGACCGGCCGTGCCCCATGAAACCGCCCGAACCGCGCCCGGCGACGGCTGGCTCGGCCAGGCACTGGCCGGCTATCGCTGGAGCGACCGGGACGCAAGCCTCGGTGAACGTTGTCGGGAATACGAAGCTCGTTCTCGGCTATCAGTTCCAGTACTGGTCGTCGGTCAATGTCGCCATCACGGATAACAACGGCTACGGCATGAATGTCGGCAAGTCCGACTATTTCATCCACGGACCCTTCCTCACTCTGGCGGCAAACTTCTGAGAAGATCGGCCCCTGAAAGGCGAAGAAAAACCCGGGCGTGGAGACGCGCCCGGGTTTACTTCACGTTCCGGCGCCTCGCTGCAAGCGCGCGATGAGGCTCGACGTGTCCCAGCGCCCCCCGCCCATGGCCTGCACTTCGGAATAGAACTGGTCCACCAGCGCCGTCACCGGCAGATGCGCGCCATTCGCCCTCGCCTCGTCGAGGCAGATGCCGAGATCCTTCCGCATCCAGTCGACGGCGAATCCATGATCGAAAGCGCCATCGATCATGGTCCTGTAGCGATTTTCCATCTGCCAGGATTGCGCCGCGCCTTTGGAAATCACGTCGATGACCGCCGCCGCGTCGAGCCCGGCCTTTTTCGCGAATTCGAGCCCCTCGGCCAGCGCCTGCACCAGCCCCGCGATGCAAATCTGGTTCACCATCTTGGTGAGCTGGCCCGAGCCCGCAGGCCCCATCAGCCGCACGGCGCGGGCATAGACGCCGATCACCGGCTCCGCCACGCGATAGGCCGCCTCCTCGCCGCCTGCCATCACCGTGAGAATGCCCTTCTCCGCTCCCGCCTGCCCGCCGGAAACGGGCGCATCGACGAAGCCGAGCCCACGCTCCCGCGCTGCCGCGTCGAGTTCCCGCGCGAGAGAGGCGGACGCCGTGGTGTGATCGACGAAAACGGCGCTGCGTTCCATGCTGGCGAAGGCGCCGCCCGAACCAAGCGTCACCTCGCGCACATCGGCGTCGTTCCCGACACAGGCGAAGACGATCTCCGCGCCCTGCGCCGCGCCGCCCGGCGTCGGCGCCGAGCGTCCGCCATATTCGCGGACCCACGCCTCGGCCTTTGCCGATGTGCGATTATAGACGGTGACTTCATGCCCCGCCTTCTTGAGATGCCCGGCCATCGGAAAGCCCATGACACCGAGCCCGAGAAACGCCACTCTCGCCATCGTCGCCTCGCCTGTCCCTGAATTGCTGTGGAGACGATTTTCTAGCAGGGTGGCGCCAGCGTGTAAAATCGGCGCATGTCGCTCCGCAGTCTGATTATTTGACGTTGCCCTCGCCCGCGATGCGGCCCGTCTTGCAGAGTTGAGAGGATTCGAGGTTGCAGCGCGCGTAATAGAGGCGCACGGTCGGGCCATCGACGGTGATGTTGTAGCAGTCCTTGGTGCCGTAATTGATGATGCTCGACTGGTGGCACCAGCGATTGCCCTCGATCCACCAGCGCCCCGTGCCGGTGGCGCTTCTCGTCGATGAATATTGCGAGTGATAGGTCTGGTAGAAATAGCGCGTGAGGGTGACTTCCGATGTGCCATCGGGGTTGAGGGCGATCACAGTGTTGATGAGCCTGTTACCGCCTTCGACGTCGATGCGGCCCATTTCGAGATGGAAGGTGCGCCCGCCCATCCGCGAGGTGATCTCGCCGCCCGAGAGCAACGTCCCCTTGCGGTTGAGGATGGTTTCCTCCGCATCGCCGCCCGCGCCCTGACCTTGCCCGCCGGGAAGGCCGCCGCCGGCCGCGCCTGCCTCTTCCGCGCTCGCCTCGGCTTGCTCTTCGGGCTCCGCCACGAGCGGCTTCGGCGCCTCGCCCTGCTTCTTGCGAACCACCGTTTCCGGTTTCGGCTCGGGTTTGGGTTTCGGCTTTTCGACGCGCTTCGGCCGCGGCGTTGGCTTCGCATGGCCGGATACCGGCGCGGCGAAACGATCATGCCCGCCGCCCGCCGCCAGACGGAACGTCACCGCGTCGCCGCCGCCCGGTCCCGGCCCGCCGAAAATACCGCCACTGACGAGGCCGAACAGGAAGAGCGCGAGATGAATCGCGATCGAAACCGCGATGAAGAGCCACAGACGCGGCGTCCGCACGGCCGGCTCATCGAACGAGGCGCTGTCGAGGGCCATGCTCACCGCGCGCGCTCCGTGAGAATGGTGACTTCCTTCACATCCGCGATCCGCAAAACCTCCATCAGCGTAAGCAGCGCATCGGCGGGCGCCGCCTCATCGACCTTCACGGCGACGCGGTCCGTTCCCGCGTCCCGGATGAAGTCCCTGACCATGAAGCCTGCCGCTTCCGGCGCGACGAATGTCTTGCCGAGCCACATGAAGCCGTCCTGCTCCATATAGATCATGGCGGGCTGGCGCTTGTTCTTGTCGTCGAGCGTGCCCACGGGCAGGTTCACCTTGACCGTTTCGGAAGGCCCCATCGTGCCTGCGAGCAGGAAGAAAATGAGCAGCAGGAAGACGACATTGATGAGCGGCACGATCGATTCATAGGGCCGGCGCGGCAGCGGTTCGTCGAACTCGATCATGGCGTGAAATTCTCCACCCGCGCGGTGCCGACATCCTTCGCCCCGCCAAGCCGCGCCGCCTCGATCGCGCTGACAAGCGCCTGTGTGCGCGCGCCGCGCTGCGCGAGGATCGAAACCGTCATGTCGCCCCGCCCGCCAATGGCGCTCCTGACAGCCTCATTGAGCCCCGCGGGCGCGACGGGTTTTTCCGCGACCCTGATCGCGCCATCGGCATAGAGCCAGATCTCGACGACATTCGCATCAAGCGGCGCGGCGCCGCTGCTCTGCGCGGGCGTCGAGACGGTGAGCGTCTGCGTCTGCAGGAACGTCACCGACAGCATGAAGAAGATCAGGAGCTGAAAAACGACGTCGATCAACGGTGTGAGGCTGAAAACGCGCCGTCGCCTGATGGGCTCGTCGAACATGAACGCTCGCCCCTTCCGGCGCTACTCGGCGGCTTTCGAGCGCACGCCGCTCTGGCGCGCATGAAGTCCGGCGATCACACGCGCGGACGCATCGCGCATGACGAGACGCACCTGATCGACCCGCCCCTCGAAGAGATTGAGCGCGGTCACGGCGGGAAGCGCGACGACGAGGCCGACGGCCGTCGTCAGCAGCGCCGTCCAGATGCCGCCGGAAAGCTGCGCCGGATCGACATTGCTGCCGCCCAGTTCGAGCTTCTGGAAGGCCTGGATCATGCCGATGACGGTGCCGAGCAGGCCGAGCAGCGGCGAGATGTTGCCGATGACTTCGAGCCAGCGGAAATAGCTTTGCAGCGCGCCGAGTTCGACCGCGCCGACGCGCTGGATCTCGGCGGCGACGTCCTCGTCGCGCAAGTCGCCGCGCACCTTGGCGCGAATGCCCGCCGCCATGGCGCGCGCAACCGGCGTGCGATGCTTGCCGAGCACCTTGAGCGCGCCTTCCGGATCGCCCGCCTCGATGCGCTCGACCGCGGGCTCGATGAAGCCGCGCCTCGAAAGGCCGGCGCTCCAGTATTGAAAGACCTTGAGGAGAATGATCGCCGCCGAAATGACCGAGAGGACCAGCAGCAGGGCGACGATGGGGCCGCCCTTGTCGATCAGGGGCCCAAGCGCATACCAGGGCTCTGCCGCGCCCGCCGCGGCAGCCTGCGCGATCGCATCGCCCGCCGTCTGCGCCGCACCGGCCGCATTGGCCACGGCCTGAACCGCCGAATCTTCTGCCATCTCCCGATTCTCCCCGAATGGCGTATACATTCCCGGCCGATGCGAATTTCAATGACCGCCGGGCGCCTTTTTAGTAAATCTTAGTTACGAAATCATCCGGGCTGGCAGGCGTCAAGTCGGCATTCGCGGCCAAATTTGAAGGAATGACACATCGTGTCGCCGCGTGTGCGTCGTCTGAGGGGGATCACATGGCGAAGGCGAAACAGGCAGGTGCAGCGAAGGCTGTCGAACGCGAAGCGCCCGACGAACGTTTCTCGCCGCAATATTTCCTGAACCTCATCACCGAAGTCGGCACGCTTCTCGCCACCGTCTATGACCGGCGCAGCGGCCTCACCCGCAACCAGACACGCATCATCACCGCGCTCCTCCAGCATGACGGGCGCACGCAGACGGAGCTTGCGAACGAGCTTCAGATACACAAGGTCTCGATCGGGATCTATGTGAGCGAACTTGAAGCGCTGGGGCTCGTCGAGCGGCGGTCGCATCCGCGCGACAAGCGCGCCAAATGCATCTACCTGACCGAACTCCTCCACGCCCACAAGCATCGCGGCATGGCGCATTACGCGGATATTCACAACGCCTCGATCGACGGCATCCGCGAAGCCGATTATCTGGCGATGCTGGAATGTCTGACGCTGATGCGCGCCAATCTGCTGTCGGTCGAGGAAGAGGACCGCCTGAGGGCGGCCGCCGGACAGGCCGGGCCGGTTTAGGGATTGCCCTCGGCAAGTCCCCTGTAGCTGCCGCGATGATAGAGCAGCGGCCGTCCGTCCTCGGAATATTCGAAGTGGAGCACGCGGCCGATCATGATGATGTGATCGCCCGCTTCATGCCGCGCCTCGACCTCGCATTCGAAATGGGCGAGCGCGTCTTCGAGCGCCGGGCAGCCATTGCTGGCACCGGGGCGCACGGGCAGGCCCGCTAGGCTGTGGTCGCCCTGACGCGCCAGGCGGGAGGACAGCTCCCTGTGGTCCTCGCGCAGGATATTGATCGTGAAAGCCTTGGCCGCATTGAAGACCGGCAGCGTGTCCGACTTCTTGTCCAGGCTCCAGAGCACGAGCGGCGGCTCGAGCGAGACCGACGCGAACGAGTTGATCGTGACCCCGATCGGCTCCTTGCCCTCGACCTGCGTGGTGACGACGGCCACGCCCGTGGTGAAGCAGCCAAGGGCGTTACGAAATTTACGGGTGTCGTGGGTCATGATGGATTTGCCGCTCCCTCTCAGCAGGCACCGCGGGGAGCGGCACTCGATTTCGTTTAAGCAAAGGGCTGGGACCCGCGCAACCTGCGAGCCGCGCAAATCCTGTGTTTTTTGTGCAAATCCGACATGTTAAACCGCCTGTTAAGAGGCGTCCGACCAGAATGGCCCCCACGGGATGGCCCGCGCTCCCGAATGTGGGGATTTCTGGAAGAAAGTAACGGACGCAAATGCGCCTGATCGTCGGCACTCTCGTGGTTTTGCTGAGCGTTTTCGGTGGCTATGCCGCCATGGGCGCCCATCTTGCCGTGCTGTTTCAGCCATTTGAGGCCCTGATCATCCTGGGATCGGCCGTCGGCGCCTATGTCATCGGCAATCCGCCCGCCGTGCTGAAGAAGATCGGCAGCACCTTCAAGACCCTCTTTCGCGGGCCCCGCTACGACAAGGCGGCCTATCTGGAACTTCTCGGCCTCCAGTTCACCCTCTTCAAGCTCGCCAAGAGCAAGGGCAACCTCGCCCTCGAGGCACATGTCGAGAACCCTTCCGAATCTTCAATTTTCCAGCAGTTCCCGAACTTCTCCGCCGATCACCACGCCGTCGAATTCATGTGCGACTACCTGCGCATGATCACCATGGGCACCGAAAACGCCCATGAACTCGAAGCGCTGATGGATGAAGAGCTGGAAACGCACCATCAGGAGCGCGAGCGGATCGTCGCCAGCATTCAGGCGCTCGCCGACGGCACGCCGGCCCTCGGCATCGTCGCCGCCGTGCTCGGCGTCATCAAGACCATGGGCTCGATCGACCAGCCGCCGGAAGTGCTGGGCCACCTCATCGGCGGCGCCCTTGTGGGAACCTTTCTCGGCGTCTTCTGCGCCTATGGCTTCTTCGGCCCCATGGCCCAGTCGCTGCGCAACATCTACGAAGCCGAGTCCAAATATTACCTGTCGATGAAGGCGGGCCTCCTTGCGCATATGGCCGGCTACGCGCCCGCCGTTTCGATCGAATTCGCCCGCAAGGCGCTCATGTCCGAGGTGCGCCCGACATTCGCGGAAGTGGAGCAATCCACCGCAAACCTTCAGCCCGCCGCAGCCTGACGTCGCAACGGAGGGTCGAGCATGGCCACGTCCAACGAACGCCCGATCATCCTCAAGAAGGTGAAGAAGGTCGTCCACGCCCATCACGGCGGCGCCTGGAAGATCGCCTATGCCGACTTCGTGACCGCCATGATGGCCTTCTTCCTGCTCATGTGGCTCATCAGCATGACGACGCCGGAGCAGAAGCAGGGACTGGCCGATTACTTCGCGCCGGCCAATGTCAGCCGCTCGACGAGCGGCTCGGGCGGCGTGATGGGAGGCACCGCCTTCGATTCGCAGGGCTCGCGCATGCCGGGGACCACGCCGCGCGTCGTCATGACGATCTCGACGCCGGCCGCGCCGAAGAGCCCGGAGACGAACGACCAGCGCACCGCGGCCGCCTCCAATGGCAATCGCGAATCGACAAACGCCGCGAAGGCGACGATGACATCGGCCGCGACGAACGCGACCGCCATCGGAGCCATTTCGCAGGACGATCAGAACTTCCGCAGCGCCGCTGAAAGCCTGCGACAGGCGATGCAGAACAGCCCCGAACTCGCCGAACTCTCGAAGAATGTCATCATCGACGAAACGCCCGAGGGGCTGCGCATCCAGATCGTCGATCAGGACGGCCGCTCCATGTTCCCCTCCGGCCGCGCCGAACCTTATGAGCGCACGCGCCACCTCATCGAGGCGGTGGCCAGGGTGCTGATGAAGCTGCCGAACCGCGTCAGCATTTCAGGGCACACGGATTCCGCGCCCCTCAGGGGCACGGCCGGATATACAAACTGGGAACTGACCGCCGACCGCGCCAACGCAGCCCGCCGCATCATCGGCTCGCTGGGGCTTCCGGACGACCGCATCTATCAGGTTGTCGGCAAGGCCGATTCCGAGCCGCTCTTCCCCGAGGACCCGCGCATGGCGGCGAACCGGCGCCTCTCCATCGTTCTGCTGCGCGAAGCGCCGCCGGTGCCGCCCGGCTTCAAACCCTGACAATCGGGCTTTCCCCGCTTGCGAAGCCTCTCGGCCCTTCCTATTTCACCAGACAGCGAGTGATTATTGGGAAGGATGAGGGAGCCCGATGAGCGAGGAAAACGGCCTGATCCGCAGCGGACCTGCGACGAGCGGCAGCAGCGCCTATTCCTGGCCGCAGGGCGCTTTTGACGGGGTCATTCTCAGCCGGGCGCTCGCCTATATCGCGGACCTGCTGATCCTTTCGGTCATCGGCCTTGCCGCAATGATCGTTTTCGTCATTCTCGGCATTCTCACTCTCGGCCTGCTCTGGCCGGGCGCCGCGCTCTGGCCGCTCATCTGTCTCGGTTATTTCGTTCTGACCCTTGGCGGGCCGCATTCGGCAACGCCCGGCATGCGCTGGCAGGGCATCGAACTGAGAACATGGGACGGATACCGGCCCGGCTACCTCCAGGCGGCGCTGCAAACGATCCTCTTCTACGTCACCGTGAGCGTGACCTGGGCGATTGTGCTCATCGTGCCATTCCTCAATGAGCGCAAGCGCGGCCTGCACGACATGCTCTGCGGCACGGTGGTCGTCCGCCGCCAGGGCGTAACTCAGGCCCAGCAAGCGTGAAGCCCGTGGGGCCACAGAAAGCTCGTCAGAAAGGCCCATCCGCCCTATCCTGTCACCGGTACCCTCGCATGGATGAGCACCAGTGACAGAGCATTTCGGCAACCGGTTTCCGCAGTTCTACATCACGGCGCCGCAGCCTTGCCCCTATCTGCCCGGGCGCTACGAAAAGAAGGTCTTTACCCACCTTCTCGGCGAAAACGCCGTCGCGCTCAACGACGTGCTGACGCAATCCGGCTTCCGGCGCAGCCAGAACATCGCCTATCGCCCGGCCTGCGACGGCTGTTCGGCCTGCGTCTCCGTCCGCATCCTCGTCGACGAGTTCGAGCCCAACAAGAGCTTCCGCCGCGTGCTTGCGCGCAACGAGGACGTGACGGGCACCGAAAAGCCCGCCCGCGCGACCGAAGAGCAATTCGCATTGCTGCGCAGCTATCTCGACGAGCGCCACGCCGAAGGCGGCATGGCCGATATGAGCGCGCTCGACTACGTGTCCATGATCGAGGACACGACGGTCATGACCTCGGTCTTCGAATACCGCGTTACATCGGGCGACGGGCGCGGCCGCCCGCTCATCGCCGCCGCCCTCACCGACCGGCTCGAGGACGGGCTCTCGATGGTCTACAGCTTCTTCGATTCCTCGCTCGCGGAGCGCAGCCTTGGCACCTTCATGGTGCTCGACCACATCAGGCGCGCGAGAGAGCTGCGCCTGCCCTATGTCTATCTCGGCTATTGGGTCGCGGATTGCCGGAAAATGGCCTACAAGACCCGCTTCCGCCCGCAGGAAGCACTGGGCGCGGACGGCTGGCAGCGCGTGCCTGCCTGAGCCCGCCCCACCGGAGATCCGCCATGGCCGCACTGAAACCGCCGAGCCCCGCGTCCGAACTCGGACAGCGCATGATCAACATGTCGGTCGCGATGATCGCGATTGTCGGCGTCATCGCCTATTTTCTCTATACGGGCGCGGTCGAGCCGGACGAGCCCGTGAAGCTGACCGTCAGCGCGGTCCAGCGCGACGCGGCGAGCGGCGAAAAGTCGATCCCGATGAATATCGACCTGCGCCTCGAGAACAACAGCAAGGAACGCATTGCGCTCACCGCGCCCAACCAATGCGAGATCTTCCGCTGGTTCCTGACCGACTCCAAAAACGAATTCGTGCAATCGCAATCCGACGAGGGCGCGTGCACGCAAGTCACCGTCTCGACCGCGCTCGACGCCCATCGGGCGATGAACGAATCCTTCCCCGTCGAACTCGATCCCAATCGCGTGCGCCCCGGCGAATACCGCATCTATGTGCGCTACTGGGGCCATGAGGCCAATGCGCCCGTGACCATACGCTGAGAGATCGCTGAACGATCCTTGCCTCAAAGGTCATGGCCCGGCTCGTCCGGGCCATCCACGTCTGCCCGAGGCGCGTCATGCCGGACCTGATCCGGCATCCGGGGCCGCTTGCGTGTTACTACGCCGCGCCGAACGCGCCGCCGAACTTCGGACCTGACGGGAAGCCCTTTGGCGGCAGGCGGCCCGCCTGAGCGCGCTTGCCGACCCAATCCTTGAGATCGGCGAACTGGCGCGCCCGCCCCGAACGGTCATAAACGGTGAGCCCGTCCTTGAGCCGGAAGCATTTGACGTCGTCGAGGCCGCCATCCTTGTAGCTCTGCAGTCGCACGCCCTTGCCACGCGTCATCTCGTTGACCTCGGCAATGGGGAAGAGAAGCAGCTTCCTGTTCTCGCCGATGACGGCCACATGATCGCCCTGCACCACCGCGCAGGCGACCGCCTCGTCGGCGCCCGAAACATTGAGCACCTGCTTGCCCGCGCGCCGCATCGCCACGACCTCGTCCTCCGGCACGATGAAGCCATTGCCCTCAAGCGAGGCGACGAGCAGCTTGCGTCCGGGCTCATGCACGAAGATCTGCACGATCTCGCGGCCCTCCTCCATGTCGATGAGCAGCCGCACGGGCTCGCCATGTCCGCGCCCGCCCGGCAGCTTGTCGGCGGCGAGCGTGTAGAAGCGGCCATCGGTCGCAAAAAGGATCAGCTTGTCGGTCGTCTCGGCGTGAAGCACGAAACGCTCGCCATCGCCTTCCTTGTATTTGATCTCGGCATCCGGCGCGAGATGGCCCTTCATCGAGCGAATCCAGCCCTTGGCCGAACAGACGATGGTGACGGGCTCGCGCTCGATCATTGCTTCCGGCGGCACGAACTCGATGGCGGGTGCATCCGCAAAGGTGGTGCGGCGGCGGCCAAGCTCGGTCTTTGGACCGTATTTCGCCTTCACCTCCCTGATTTCGTCGCCGACCTTCGCCCATTGCGCCTGCTCGGACTTGAGAAGCGCATTCAGCGATTTCTGCTCGGCGGTCAGCTCCTTGTGCTCGCCGCGGATTTCCATTTCCTCCAACTTGCGCAAGCTCCTGAGGCGCATGTTGAGGATCGCTTCCGCCTGATTGTCGGTGAGTTTGAAGACGCGCATCAGCTCGGCCTTCGGCTCATCCTCCTCGCGGATGATGCGGATCACCTCGTCGAGATTGAGATAGGCGATGAGGTAGCCGTCGAGAACCTCGAGCCGCTTGGCGATCTTCTGCAGGCGGAAGTTCGAGCGCCGGATGAGAACGACCTTGCGATGGTCGAGCCATGCCTGAAGCGCATCGCGCAGCGACATGACACCCGGCACCTGCTCGGCGGAAAGCACGTTCAGATTGAGCGGGAAACGGCTCTCCAGATCGCTTGCGCGGAAAAGCGACTCCATCAGATGCTCGGGATCGACGGTCTTGCTCTTCGGCACGAGAACGAGCCGGATCTCTTCGGCGGATTCGTCGCGCACATCGTCGAGCAGCGGCAGCTTCTTCGCCATCAGAAGCTCGGCAATCTTCTCGATGAGCTTCGACTTCTGCACCTGATAGGGAATTTCGGTGACGACGATCTGCCAGAGCCCGCGCGGCAGCTCCTCGCGCACCCAGCGCGCGCGAACACGGAAACCGCCGCGGCCGGTCGCATAGGCCTCCGCAATGGCCTCGCGGCTCTCAACGATAATGCCGCCGGTCGGGAAATCGGGACCTTGCACGAATTCGACGAGCTTGTCCGTCCGCGCGTTGGGGTGCTTGATGAGATGGAGCGCCGCGTCGCAAAGCTCGGCCGCATTGTGCGGCGGGATCGATGTCGCCATGCCGACCGCGATACCGGAAGCGCCATTCGCAAGCAGGTTCGGGAAGGCGCCGGGCAACACCACCGGCTCCCTGTCCTCGCCGTCATAAGTCTCGCGGAAATCGACGGTGTCGTCGTCCATCTCGTCGAGCAGGAGCGCCGCGACGTCGGTGAGCCGCGCTTCGGTGTAGCGCATCGCCGCCGCGTTATCGCCATCGACGTTGCCGAAATTTCCCTGACCGTCGACGAGCGGATAGCGCACGGAGAAATCCTGCGCGAGACGCACCAGCGCGTCATAGACGGATTGATCGCCATGCGGGTGATAGCGGCCGATGACATCGCCGACCACGCGCGCCGACTTCTTGAAGCCCGAGCCCGGATCGAGCTTGAGCTGACGCATCGCATAGAGGACACGGCGGTGGACCGGCTTCAGCCCGTCGCGCACATCGGGCAGCGCGCGATGCATGATGGTCGAGAGCGCATAGGCGAGATAGCGCTCTTCCAGCGCGTCGCGAAGCTTGATCTCATGCTCGGGCCCATGGGGCGGCGGGGCAAGTTTGGTCATATCGGTTCAGCTTTCATCGGACTATCTACGGCACAAGGATCGGCTTGCGCCTCTTCGTTACGGATCGTCGCGTTTCTTCCTCGACGCCGGGCTGGCGGCACGAACGGCCCGGCGGGAACGAGCCATGACGATTGGATGTCGGCGGATGGCCATTATATCAGCGATTCGTCGCGCCCCGCCGTCTGGCCTCGGGACCGCGCCGCGAAGCGCTCCTGAAGCCTGATCCGCGCATCGGGCAAATGGCGCTGCTGCGCGGAAAAGAGATGCCGGTCGAGGAAATGCCCGGTGATGCGAAGCCCTTCCAGCACATCCTCGGCCGTCGCCTCGCCCGCCTGCGAGCCGACGAGAAACGGCGGCAGGCGAAAGAGGCGGTCCCGCCACGGCTCGCCCGCCGCGCGGCTGACGGCCGCGCCGCTTCTCGGGGACACATAGACGAGATCCTCGCGCGCGCCCGTCGCGGCGCATTGGCCGAGATCGAGGCCGAAGCCAAGCTCCTGAAGCAGGCCAAGCTCCCAGCGCACATAGACCGCTGGCCAGATATCCGCGTCCTCCATCGTGTCGAGCAGAAGCTCGAACCCCTCATAGAGCGCGGGATGCGCCTCGCGCTCGGGAATGACGCCCGCCACCGCGCAAGCGGCGCTCAGTCCGAGAAGCGAGAAGCCATTTTCCATGATGAGCCCCGCGCGCGGCTTCTGCGTCTCCACCGTATAGGTGCCAAGATGCTCGGCGAGGCGCGCGCGCCAATGCGCCGCGAGGCTGTTTCCCGGTTGCAGCATGCTCTTGTGACGCCGCGCCGCGCCGCCGCGCACAAGGCCGAGATGGCGGCCATGCGCGCGCGTCAAAAGCTCGACGATCGCGCCCGTTTCGCCATAGGGCCGCGCGGAGAGCACAATGCCTTCGTCACGCCATTCCAAGAGCGTTCACCTCTCTTCGGCCGCCCCTGCGACGCCCGAACGGACGCCGCGGGCGGACGCGGATCCGTGCGCCCCTCAATCCTTCGGGAAATCGAGGCCCATCTCGCGATAGCGCTCGCGATCCTCACCCCAGTTTTCACGCACTTTCACGAACAGGAAGAGATGCACTTTCGTTCCGAGCATTTCCTCGAGTTCGGCGCGCGCGAGCTGGCCGACCGTCTTGATCGTCTGTCCGCCGGCGCCGAGCGCAATCTTGCGCTGGCTCTCGCGCTGGACGTAGATCACCTGCTGGATGCGGATCGAGCCGTCCTTCTTGTGCTCCCACTGCTCCGTCTCCACGGTGAGTTCGTAGGGCAGCTCGTCATGGAGCCTGAGAAAGAGCTTCTCGCGCGTGACTTCCGCCGCGAGCGAGCGCAGGGGCACGTCCGCCGCCTGATCCTCCGGATAGTGCCACGCGCCTTTCGGCATGCGCTCCGCGATATGCATCTTCAGATCGGCGACGCCGTCGCCGGTGAGCGCCGAGATCATGAAAGTGTCGGTGAAGAGCCCCGTCGCATCGAGATCGCTTGCGAGCTTCAGCAATTTCTCTCGCCCCTTTTCGCTGGCGAGCGCGTCCGTCTTGTTGAGGACGAGGATCGCCTTGCGCCCCTGATCGCGCAGGCCCTCGAGCACACGATCGACATCGGCGGTGCGGCCGCGCTCCGTGTCCACCATGACCACGATGAGGTCGGCATCGCCCGCCCCGCCCCAGGCGGCTTCCACCATGGCGCGATCGAGCCGACGCTTCGGCTTGAAGATGCCGGGCGTGTCGACGAAAATGATCTGCGCCTGACCTTCGATGGCGATGCCGCGGATGCGGCTGCGCGTCGTCTGCACCTTATGCGTGACGATGGCGACCTTGGAGCCGACAAGCGCGTTGAGCAGCGTCGATTTGCCCGCATTGGGCGCGCCAATGATGGCGACGAAGCCGCATCGTGTCTCACCGCTCCTGTTTGCCATCTCACTCATCGTCGTTCCAGACACCTTCTCTGATCAGCATGGCGCCGGCGGCTGCCTGCTCGGCCTGCCGCTTCGATCCGCCTTCGCCTGTTATGGGCTCGAGCCCCGCGATCTCGACCCGCACCGTGAAGACGGGCGCGTGATCGGGGCCGAAGCGCCCGGCTTCCCTGTATGTGGGGATGCCACGTCCGAGCGCCTGCGTCCATTCCTGAAGCGCGGTTTTCGCATCGCGCCTCGCGCGCGCCGGGCCGGCGATGAGCCCCGCCCACTCCGTCTTGATGAAGCGCTCGGCCGCGCCAAGCCCGCCATCGAGATAGAGCGCGGCGATGACTGCCTCGCAGGCATCGGCCAGAATCGCCATTTTTTCCCGCCCGCCGCCGCGCTCCTCTCCGGGGCCGAGCGCGAGGCAGGGACCGAGCGCGATCCTCTCGGCGACGCCCGCACAAGCCTCCTTGCGGACGAGCGCGTTGAGGCGCACCGCAAGCTCGCCCTCCTCCGCCGCCGGATACTCGCCAAGCAGCCATTCGGCGATGACGAGGCCGAGCACCCTGTCGCCCAGAAATTCGAGCCGCTGATTGCTCGCGCCCTCGGCCGCGCCGCTTACCGCGCTCGGATGGCAGAGCGCGAGATCGAGCAGGCTCTCATCCTTGAAGCTGTGCCCCAGCCGGGCCATGAGCGCCCGATATTGGGAACTGCGATTCCGGCTCAATCGACCCACATGAAAATGCGGTTCCAGCGGATCGAGGACGGCCACCGCCAGAACTCCCAGAAATGCGCGCTGCCATCGGTCGAGAAGAAAATGATCTCGGCTTTTCCGACGAGGTTCTCGAACGGCACATAGCCGACCACGCTCGGCACGCGGCTATCCATCGAATTGTCGCGATTGTCGCCCATCATGAAATAATGGCCGGGCGGCACGACATAGACATCGGTGTTGTCGAGGTCGCCGTTCTGCTGGAAATCGAGCGTCGTATAGGTGACGCCGTTGGGAAGCGTCTCGCGATATTGCGGCACGCGAATGACGCTGCCGAACTCGTCGCGCTCGACGAAATCCTCGATCCTGACTTTCGGAACCGCCGTGCCGTTGAGATAGAGCACGCCATCCTTCATCTGAATCCGGTCGCCGGGAAGGCCGATCAGCCGCTTGATGAAATCCGTCCTGTTGTCGGTCGGCTTCTTGAAGACGACCACGTCGCCCCTGTGCGGCTGGCGAGCGAGGATACGGCCGTCGAAGATCGGCGGGCTGAAGGGCAGCGAGTGTTTCGAGTAGCCGTAGCTGTATTTGGAAACGAAAAGGTAGTCGCCGACGAGCAGCGTCGGCACCATGGAACTCGACGGGATGTTGAAGGGCTGGAAAAAAAACGCCCTGATGATGAGGGCGATCAGAAGTGCGTAGCCTATGGTGCGGATATTTTCGCCTATGGCGCCGCCCCGGCCTGTATTTGCTTGTTCACTCATCGACATTATCCAGCTCCTGCGTCCCGGTCCTTCCATTCCCGTCCCGGGACAGGCGGACAATAGCATAGACCCCGGCCCCACCAACCGCTTCTATCGGCCGGCCATATTCCCCGCCGGAATGGCCGAAATTATGACAAATGCCTGGGCGAGCGGATGATCATCCGTAATCGTTATATGGATGACGGCCTCCATGCCCACCGGGGTGATCGCCTCCAGCCGCGCGCGCGCGCCGCCCGTCAGCGCCATGGTGGGCTGGCCGCCTCGCAGGTTGACGACCCCCATATCCCGCCAGAAGACGCCGCGATTGAGCCCGGTGCCGAGCGCCTTGGCGCATGCCTCCTTGGCCGCGAACCGCTTGGCATAGGAGGCGGCCCGGTTTTTCCGGCGGTCGGATTTCTGTCGCTCCACCTCGGTGAAAATCCGCTCGGTGAAGCGGTCGCCGAAGCGTTCGAGCGTCCGCTCGACCCGCCTGATGTCGATCATGTCGTTGCCGATACCGATGATCATGCTCATGGCCATGCCCTCGAGCTCATGCCTTCGGTGCGCAAAGCGCCTCCGCGCGCGCTTCCTCCATCAGGGCGCGCATGCGCCTGATCGCCTGATCGAGGCCGGTGAATATCGCCTCGCCGATCAGGAAATGTCCGATATTGAGTTCCGCCACTTCCGGCAGCGCGGCCACGGGCCCGACATTGGCGAAGGTGAGGCCGTGGCCCGCATGGATCTCGAGCCCCAGAGCCCCGCCCTCGCGCGCCGCTGCCGTGAGGCGGGCAAGCTCGGCCGCGCGCGCCGCTCCCTCCGCCTCGCAATAGGCGCCGGTGTGAAGCTCCACCACCGGCGCGCCGAGAGCCACAGCGGCTTCGAGCTGGTGGCGGTCGGGATTGATGAAGAGCGAGACGCGAATGCCCGCATCACGCAGCTTCGCCACGTAAGGCGCCAGATGCTCGCGATGGCCCGCGACGTCGAGGCCGCCCTCGGTCGTCACCTCCTCGCGCCGCTCGGGCACGATGCAGCAGGCATGCGGGCGGTGCCGGAGGGCGATTTCAAGCATTTCCTCCGTCGCCGCCATTTCCAGATTGAGCGGCAGCCCGATCGTGCTCATCAACTGCTCGATGTCGCGGTCGCGGATGTGCCGGCGATCCTCGCGCAGATGCGCCGTGATGCCATCGGCGCCCGCCGCCGCGGCGGCCTCGGCCGCCCGCACCGGATCGGGATGATCGCCGCCACGCGCGTTCCTGATCGTGGCCACATGGTCGATATTCACGCCGAGGCGCAGATGCGCCGCCTTCTGTCCGCTCATCTCTTCCATCTCCGCCGGCAGCGCGGATCGCGCGCTCAATGCCGGATGCTTCTATTCCTGCTCGTCGTTTTCGCTCTCATTGCCTGCCGGTGCCGGCACGGCGTCTTCCACATGCCGCGAAAGCGCCCGCTCCTCAAGCTGCTCGCGCCTGCGTAATTGATAGGCCGAGACGGCCGTCTTGACGAAGAAATAGGCGGCGAGCCCGCCCGCAAGACCGAGCGGCACGGCCCCGATCGCCATCGGCACCATGACCGGGAGGATCACGTCGAACGCCTTGCCGCCCATCAGCAGCTCGGTGAGGTTCACATTCGGCCGCCCCGACAGGCCGAGGAGCCGGTTGCCGAGATCGTAGGTGGCAAACCAGATCGGCGGATAGGAAACGGGATTGCCGACCATCGTGCCGAATACGGCCGCAATGAGATTACCGCGCAGCACCCATGCGATCAGCAGGGCCATCATGACATGGAAGCCGAGAAAGGGCGTGAAGGAGACGAACGCCCCCGCCGCGACCCCGATCGCGATCGCATGGGGCGTGCCGCTCAGCCGCCAGACGCGCCGCCAGACATAAAGGCTCGCGCGCTTCCAGCCGATGCGGGGCCACAATGACTCCCGCATTTTCTGCAAGGCGGAAAGCTGGACCCTACGCCGGAACACCGATCATTCCTTATTTGAGGCCCCGGCTGCCTGGCTTGGTGGCCGGAATGTCCGCCAGTTCGGGCGGGAGTTCGCTCGCGGGATAGGCCGGAATGTCGATCTGCGCCAGAGAGACGAGCTTGGCGCCGACATTGGCCCGGCCGCCCGAGCGGTCGATGAGGCAGGCCGCCGCGACGACGCGCGCGCCGGTCTTCTTGATCGCCGCGATGCATTCGCGGGAGGAAAGGCCGGTCGTGACGATGTCCTCAACCATGAGCACCTTCATGCCCTTCTTCAGCGGAAAGCCGCGGCGGACGACGAATTCGCCATCCTCGCGCTCCACATACATGGCGGGCACGCCGAGATGCCGCGCCGTCTCATAGCCCGGAATGATGCCGCCGACGGCCGGCGAGACGATGGCGTCAATATCGTCGTCCACCTCGTCCCTCACCTTGGCGGCGAGCGCCTTGCAGAGCCGCGAGGTCCGCTTCGGATTCATGAACACCAATGCCTTTTGCAGGAACATCGGGCTGTGCAATCCGGAGGACAGGATGAAGTGGCCCCTGAGCAGGGCTCCGGCCTTTTCGAATTCCTTGAGAACTTTCGCTTCTTTCATGGCGCCCCTCGTTATGGCGCTTCGGGATAGCAGATTTCGGCTGCCATGGCCCGAAAATTACGCGCCCTGCGTAGCCCCGGACAGGCTGATGCGAGCCCCCGCGCGCCCCTAGCGGCGGGGCCGGATGACCTTGCTCACGACGGAAAGTCCGTTTAGCGCCGACATGATCCGGGTCAGGTGCTTGAAGTCGCGGACCTCGAGATCGACCTGCATGTCGTAGAAATCGGAATCCCGCTCCGTCATGCTCAGATTCGTGATGTTGCTGCCATAGTCGGCGATGAGCGATGTGATGTGGCCGAGCGCGCCGACCTCGTTCCGCGCCGTGATGTTGAGGCGCGCGGGGAAACTCTGCGGATGGTCGGGGTCGATATCCCACTTCACATCGAGCCAGCGCGTGGGTTCGCCGTCGAACTCGGCCAGAGCGGGCGCGTCGATGGGATAGACGGTCACGCCTTCGCCCGGCGTGATGATGCCGACGATGCGCTCGCCGGGCAGCGGCTGGCTGTCCGGCGCCATGCGGATCGCCAGACCGTGCCCGCGGCCCGTCAACCGCACCACGGCGCGGTGGTCGCCGGCGCCATTGGCCTTGACGGATTTGCGGGCCGGGGTCTTCTTCGCCGGGAGTTCGGGATAGACCGTTTCGAGCACCTGCTGGCCGGTCAGAGTGCCATCGCCGACTGAAGCGAGAAGATCGCCGAGATCGTCCATATGCAGAGGTCCGATGGCGCGCTGGAGGATGACATCCGTCACCTCCTTGCCCGCCGCCTCGAACACGCCCTTGACGATCTGCCGTCCGAGCCTGCCGAACTCGGCCTGCTTGGCCTGCCGGATCGCGCGGCGGATGGCCGAGCGCGCCTTGCCCGTTGCGACGAATGCCTCCCAGCCGGGTGAGGGACGCTGGGCCTGCGAGCGGATGATCTCCACCTCGTCGCCATTCTGAAGGATGGAGCGCAGCGGCATGTGCCGGCCGTTGATCTTGCAGCCGACGCAACTGTCACCGACTTCCGTATGGACGGCATAGGCGAAATCGATCGGCGTCGCGCCGCGCGGCAGCGTGATGAGAAGCCCCTTGGGCGTGAAGCAGAACACCTGGTCCGAATACATCTGGAGCTTGGTGTGCTCCAGAAACTCTTCCGGCGTGCCGCCATGCTCCAGCATTTCGATGAGCTGACGCAGCCAGCGGAACGTGCTCGCGAATTCCTCGGAGCGCTCCGCGCCGCTCGAACCGTCCTTGTAGAGCCAGTGCGCGGCGATGCCGAGTTCGGCCACCTCGTGCATCTTGTGCGTGCGGATCTGCACCTCGACGCGTTTGTTCTCCGGCCCGATCATGGTGGTGTGGATCGAGCGATAGCCGTTGTTCTTCGGCGTCGAGATGTAATCCTTGAACCGGCCCGGAACCATCGGCCAGTTCGTATGCAGAATGCCGACGGCGCGATAGCAGTCCCCGACATCGTCGACGATGACACGGAAGCCGAAAATATCGGAAAGCTGCTCGAGCGAGATCGCCCGGCGCTCCATCTTGCGCCAGATCGAATAGGCGCGCTTCAGCCGCCCGTCGACCTTGCAGGCAAGGCCTCCCTCCTCCAGCCGCGCCTGAAGGCTCTCCGCGATGCGCTTGAGCGTTTCCGAGCTTGCCGAATGAAATTCGTTGAGCCGCTTCAGCAGCGTTTCGCGCGCCTCGGGATTGAGTTCCTTGAAGGCGAGGTCTTCCAGCTCCTCGCGGATTTCCTGAATGCCCATGCGGCCGGCAAGCGGCGCATAGATGTCCATCGTCTCCTGCGCAATGCGGCGGCGCTTCTCCGGGGACGGAATGAAATGCAGCGTCCGCATGTTGTGGAGCCGGTCCGCGAGCTTGACGAGCAGCACGCGGATGTCGTTCGACATGGCCAGCAGGAACTTGCGGAAATTCTCCGCCTGCTTGGAGCGCTCCGACGTGATCTCGATCCGCGTGAGCTTGGTCACGCCATCGACGAGATTGGCGACCTCGGCGCCGAAGAGCTTGGTCAGCTCCTCCATGGTCGCGCCCGTATCCTCGATCGTGTCGTGCAGGATCGCGGTGACGATGGTCGCGGTGTCGAGCTTGAGATCGGTGAGAATCCCTGCGACCTCGATCGGATGCGAGAAATAGGGGTCGCCGCTCGCCCGCATCTGGTTGCCATGCTGCTTCATGGCATAGACATAGGCGCGGTTGATGAGGGCTTCGTCCGCTTTCGGATCGTAGCCCAGAACCCGATCAACCAGCTCGTACTGGCGCAGCATCGCTCACCCGTTCGTCCACCCGATCCGCCTCACGCACACAAAAACGCCGCCCTCACCTTCCGGCCGGGGCGGCGCTCGATTACGCTCGGCAGCGGAACCTCATCCTTCCGCCTTTGGCCTTCTCTCAGTCTTCCGCATCCATGTCGTCGGCATCGGCCGATTTCTGCTGCGGAGAGTCGATCTGGTTCTGGATCGCGCGGAGAAGCTCCTCCTCGCTCATCCGGTCGCCGCCGCCGGCCGCGCCGAAAGTGTCGATCTCGGAGGCCGCGACCTCGCCGGAGGTCAGAAGCTGCAGGCTCTCGACCTCGGGCTCTTCCGTCTCGACGCGCTTCTGCATGCTGCCGATCAGATCCTCACGCAGATCGTCCGGCGCGATGGTCCGTTCCGCGATCTCGCGCAGCGCCACCACCGGGTTCTTGTCGTTGTCGCGATCGACCGTCAACTCCGCGCCAGCCGACATGGCCCGGGCACGATGGGCCGAAAGCAGCACGAGCTCGAAACGGTTCGGCACCTTGTCGACGCAGTCTTCAACGGTCACACGCGCCATGGATCGGAACTCCGCAATAGGTCAGGGAAAAGGTTTTGCCGAGTATGTAGGGTCTGGCCCTCGGGGAAGCAAGAAAAAACAGGGCGTTAGGCCCCCGATTTGGCTCATTCCATGGGTTTGTCCATGGGTTCATCCTGAAGTCAGGCGCTCGATCCCGGCCATTGCGGCCTCGCCCTGTTCCGCAATGAGGCGCCGCAACAGGGCGGCCGCGCCCTCGCCATCGACCGGATGGCGCCATTCCGGCGCGACCTCAGCCAGCGGAACGAGCACGAAGCCGCGCTCGCAGATGCCGGGATGCGGCAGGCAGAGCGGAATAGGCCCCGTCCCCGCCTGAAGCCCCTGGGGATGCCTCGGTGGCAGAACCATGCCACTATAATCCAAAAGATCTAGATCAAGCGTGCGCTCCCCCCAGCGGACGAGCCTCACCCGCCCGAACTGCGCCTCGATCCGGTGGAGCGTCTGGAGAAGCTCCTCTGCCGGCAAGGCGCTCTCCACGACGATCACGGCATTCACATAGGGCGGCTGCGCATAGGCCGCCATGGCGGGCGTGCGGTAGAAGGAGGACCGCCGGACGACATCGACGCCGAATGAAGGCATGGCCTCGATCGCCGCATGCAGCGTCGCAAGGGGGTCGCCATGCGCCGTGGGCAGATTTGCCCCCATTCCGACAAGGATCATTGCGGCCCGCTCAGCACGATTTCGATATCCGTTCCCAAATCACGAGTACTTCTATAGTTTGGCGCTATTCACACACGCAATCGAAGCTTGCGTGAAAAATGGATTTTCCAATCTCCGCTTGCACCGGGTTTCAAGGAGAGAAGTATGGGTTTTTACCCGCAGGAACGTATTGCCCTTTTCATCGACGGCGCCAACCTTTATTCAGCCGCGCGGGGACTTGGGTTCGACATAGATTACAAGCGTCTTCTGGAGCTTTTTCGGTCAAAAGGCATATTGGTCCGGGCTTTTTATTACACGGCTCTTCTGGAAGATCAGGAATATTCGCCGCTCCGGCCACTGATCGATTGGCTCGACTATAACGGTTACTCGGTGGTGACGAAGCCCGCCAAGGAATTCACCGATTCCACCGGCCGCCGCCGCGTCAAAGGCAATATGGACATCGAACTTGCCGTCGATGCCATGGAGCTCGCCGACAAGATCGACCACCTCGTTCTCTTCTCCGGGGACGGCGACTTCCGCCGCCTCGTCGACGCCATCCAGCGCAAGGGAAAGCGCGTCACGGTCGTCTCGACGATCCGCAGCGCGCCGCCGATGATCTCCGATGAGTTGCGCCGTCAGGCCGACCAGTTCATCGACCTCGACACCCTGCGCGGCTCGCTTGGCCGCAATCAGGACAATCGCAGCCACGCGCCGCTCCACGCGGAGGATGAGGACGACTATTACGACGACGAGGACGAGGACGACGACGACCTCCCCGCCCGCGCCTGAACTCCGGACTTGCACCCATGAAAGCCCTGAAGCAGTGGGAGGCGGAGCCGCCGCATGACTGCCCGCTTTGCCCCCGCCTCGTCGCCTTTCGGCAGGCCAACCGCGACGCGCATCCGGACTGGTTCAACGGACCCGTGCCCTCCTTCGGCAGCGAAAAGGCCCACCTCCTGATCGTCGGCCTCGCGCCGGGCCTTCAGGGCGCGAACCGGACTGGCAGACCCTTCACAGGCGACTATGCGGGCGATCTTCTCTATTCGACGCTCATCGAATTCGGCTTCGCGAAAGGCAGCTATGCCGCGCGCCCGGATGACGGGCTCACGCTCGTCGATGCCATGATCACCAATGCCGTGCGCTGCGTGCCGCCCCAGAACAAGCCGACCCCGCTCGAAGCGAGAACCTGCCTGCCCTTCTTTTCCGCACGCATCGCCGCGCTGCCTCGCCTCAAGGCCGTGCTCGCGCTCGGCCGCATTGCCCATGACAGCGTGCTCGTCGAGCGGCAGGTGAAGCGCACACAGGCCGCCTTCGCCCATCAGGCAAGCCATGACATAGGCGGCGGCGTGCGGCTCTTCGACAGCTATCACTGCTCGCGCTACAACACGAACACGGGACGCCTCACGACGGAGATGTTCCACGCCGTCTTCCGCGACATAAGAGCCTTTCTCGACAAGGCCTGAGCTTCAGCCATAGCGCTGCTCCGTCCACGGATCGCCTTCATTGTGGTAGCCACGCAGCTCCCAGAAGCCTGGCCTGTCGACGGCGCTGAACTCGATGCGCCTGACCCACTTCGCGCTCTTCCAGAAATACCATTGCGGCACCACCATGCGGACAGGTCCGCCATGCTCGCGCGTGAGCCGCTCCCCCTCCCAGCTATGGGCGATAATCACGTCCGGCGCGGCGAAAGCCTCGAGCGTGATGTTCGTTGTGTAGCCGTCATAGGAATGAAAGATGACGTGCCGCGCCTCGGGCTTCGGCTTCACCATTTCGAGGATCGAACGCGACGACACGCCGTCCCAGCGATTGTCATAGCGGCTCCAGGTGGTGACGCAGTGAATGTCGCTGACGAAATGCGACTGCGGCAGCGCCATGAACCGCTCGAAGGTCAGCGTCAGCGGCGCTTCCACCGCGCCGTCGACGACGAGCCGCCACTCGTCGAGTGGTACTTCGGGCTGGATGCCGAGGTCGAGCACAGGCCACTTCTCGACGAGGTGCTGGCCGGGCGGCAATCGGCGCTCATGTCCCCGGTCGGGGCTGCCGGTGATGTGCCGGCCCTCCGCCGCGGTCTTTTCCTTGGAACGGATCAGCCTGTCCTTGATCTGGCCAAGCAGGCCGGGCTTGCCCTCTTCGCTCATGGCCGCTCCCCGTGCATGTTCTCCGCTCGAACCTAGCCGCGCTCGCGCATCACCCGCGCCTTGTCGCGCTCCCAGGTGCGTTTCTTCTCCGTCTCGCGCTTGTCGGCGAGCTTCTTGCCCTGCGCCAGACCGATTTCCACCTTAACCCGTCCCTTTTCGTTGAAATACATCTTGAGCGGAACGAGCGTCATCCCCTGACGAAGAACCGCCTGGGAGAGCTTGTCGATCTCGCGGCGGTGCAGCAGGAGCTTACGCGGCCGCCGCGTCTCGTGGTTGAACTGGTTGGCCTGGAGATAGACGGGGATATAGGCGTTGACCAGCATGATCTCGCCCTGCTTCGTCGCCTGCGCATAGGCCTCGTTGAGGCTTCCCTGCCCTACACGCAGCGACTTCACCTCGGTGCCCTTCAGCTCGATCCCCGCCTCGAAGGTATCGGTGATCGTGTAGTTGAAGCGCGCCTTGCGGTTGTCGGCGATGATCTTCCGGCCGTCTCCGAGCTTCTTTTTCGCACCGCCGCTCTTGGAGGACATGGTCCTTCTGTCCTGATTGGCGTCAGTCGATCAGACCGGCATGCCGCATCGCGCCGCGAATCTTCTCGCGAGTCTCCGCGGTGACGGGCACCAGCGGCAGGCGCAATTCGTCACGGCAAAGGCCGAGCAGGCTCGCCGCATACTTGACCGGCCCCGGGCTCGGCTCGATGAAAAGATTATGGTGAAGCGGCAGCAGGCGGTCCTGATATTCGAGCGCCTTTCGGTAGTCGCCGGCGAGCGTCGCCTTCTGGAACTCGGCGCAAAGCCTCGGCGCAATATTGGCCGTGACCGAGATGCAGCCCTGACCGCCATGCGCGTTGAAGCCGAGAGCGGTCGCATCCTCGCCCGAAAGCTGGATGAATTCGGCGCCCATCGCCTGCCGCTGAAGGCTCACACGCGCGAGATTCGCCGTCGCGTCCTTGACGCCGACCACGTTCTTCAGGGCGAAGAGCCGGGTCATCGTCTCGACGCTGATGTCAACGATCGTGCGGCCGGGAATGTTGTAAAGGATCATCGGAATGTCGACGGCATCGTTCAGCGCCTTGAAGTGCTGATAGAGCCCTTCCTGCGACGGCTTGTTGTAGTAGCCCGTCACGCAGAGCGCGCCGTCCGCGCCAACGGACTTTGCATGGCGCATGAGATCGAGCGCCTCGGCGGTGTTGTTGGAGCCAGCGCCAGCGATGACGGGCACGCGCTTGCGCGTGACCTCGACGCAGATTTCGACGACGCGCCGGTGTTCCTCATGCGAGAGCGTGGGCGACTCGCCCGTCGTCCCGCAAGGCACCAGACCGTCCGTGCCCTCGGCGATCTGCCATTCGATCAATTTGGCGAACGCCTCCTCATCCACCTTGCCGTCACGGAATGGGGTGATGAGGGCGACGTACGATCCCTTGAACATTTTTTATAGCTCCAATGCCCCGCCACGGGGCTTGTTGACCGCCTTTGAGGCGGCGCGCACGATAACCATAACCCGCGAAAGCGGCAACAAATCCGGCAAATCCTTCGTCCTTGGCATGTTGCCCTGCTTGATAGCAGAAAGGTAATCTCGACAAAGGACAATCCGACGCGGAATAGCGTATGTAGGGATTGATGTTAAGGGGCTCGATCGTTCCAGCGGGGAGCGTGAACGGCCGCAGAAGCATGAATTGGACCGCGCCGTTGCACGATCGGGGGCAGTATCGCATGAAGGGCCTGAATTTCGGCCGGCGTTTCGCCTTCGCCGCCGCCATTCTGGCCTCGGCCTGTCTTTTTGTCGGCTCGGCCGGCACGCTTCTCGCCGCGCCTCTGCCGGCCGAAAAGCCCTCCGCCGCCAAAACTACGCACAAGCCGGCCAAGACCACGAAGAAGAGCGCCACCTCCTCGAGCAAGGCCAAGCCGGCGAAGCACACAGGGACGACCGCGCACAAGAAGAAGCACGCGAAGGCTGCGACCCGCCCGAAGCACAAGCTCGCCACCGTCACCTCCACCCTTCTCACCAAGGACGACATCGCGGCCCTGACCGATGCCTTCGCCGAGGGCGACCGGAAGAACTGGCCGGAAGCGATGCGGCATATGAAGCGCCTGAAGGACCCGGTCGCCGCGAAGCTCGTTCTCTGGAACCGCCTCGTCGCGCAGGATTCCGGCGCAACCCTTGGCGAGATCGTCGCCTTCCAGGAGCAGAACCCCGACTGGCCGCGCCAGGCGCTCCTCTCGCGCCGCGCGGAGGAGGCCCTTCTTGCCTATGCCATGACGGATCAGGACCGGCTCGGCTGGTTCACGGCCCATCCGCCGGTAACCGGCGAGGGCAAGATCCGCTTCGGTCAGGCGCTGATCGCCGCCGGGCGGACGGAGGAAGGCAAGGGCTGGATCCAGCGCGCCTGGGTCGAGGACGACTTCACGCCCGCGCGACAGAAGGAAATCCTCGCCAGTTTCCGCCCCTATCTCACAGCCTCGACGCACAAGGCCCGGCTCGACCGGCTGCTCTGGAACGAGCGGACGGGCGACGCCCAGACGACCGCCGCCCTGATCGGCGCCGACGCGCAGGCACTCGCGAATGCCCGCATCAAGCTCATGTCGGGATCGAACGACGCGGGCAGCGCGCTTTCGCGCGTGCCTTCGCGCTTCAACGACGATCCGGGCCTCATTTTCGACCGGATCCGCTATGAGCGCCGGCGGGGCAATGACGAGGCATCGCTGCCGCTCATCCTGACCGCGCCCAACAAGCCGCACGGCATGGTCGATCCGAACGCATGGTGGATCGAGCGTCGCATCGCGGCCCGGAAGGCGCTGGCGCAGGGCCGCTATAAGGACGCCTATCAGATCGTCTCGGCGCATGGGCTGAAGAGCGGCGCGGACTATGCCGACGCCGAGTTCATGTCCGGCTGGATCGCGCTGCAATACCTTAACAATGCCGGTGCCGCGCTTTCGCACTTCGCAAAGCTCAACGAAGCCGTGTCGACGCCGATCAGCAAGGCGCGAGCAGAATACTGGTGCGGCCGCGCCGCATCGGCACAGGGCGACAAGAAGGTGGCGGAACTCTATTACCGCAAGGCTTCGGCCTACCCCACGACCTTCTACGGCCAGCTCGGCGCGGCGGCGCTCGCGAGCATGAGCGGCGGCGAGCCGCGCCTGCACCTCGCAAGCGACCCGAAGCCGACACAGGACATCAAGGCGAGCTTCGAGCGGCTCGAACTCGTGCACGCGGCGCACATCCTGCACGATTTCAACCGCAACGATCAGATGTGGAGCTTCATGCTCCACCTCGCCGACATTCTGGACGAGCCGGCGCAGATCGCGGCGCTCTCCGACCTTGCCGTCAAATTCGGCGACCCGAAACTCTCGCTCCGCGTGGCCAAGTCGGCCGCGCAGCGAAACATCGTGCTCGCGCAGCGCGCCTATCCCGTTTCGCTGATGCCGAAATTCCACGAAAAAGGGCCATTGGTCGAAAAGGCGCTCGTCTATGGCCTCTCGCGGCAGGAGAGCGAATTCGATCCGGCCGTGGTGAGCCCCGCCGGCGCGCGCGGGCTGATGCAGCTCATGCCCGCCACGGCCAAGCAGGTCGCGCGCAAGATCAGCGTGCCCTATTCGCCATCCCGTCTGACGACCGACCCCGCCTATAATGCGATGCTCGGCTCGGCGCATCTCGGCGACCTCGTCGAAAACTATACCGGCTCCTACATCATGAGCGTCGCCGCCTATAATGCGGGCGGAAGCCGCGTGTCCGACTGGACGAGCCAGTTCGGCGATCCGCGTTCGCCGGCGGTCGATCCGATCGACTGGATCGAGAACATTCCCTTCTCCGAAACGCGCAACTATGTGCAGCGCGTGATGGAAAACCTCGAAGTCTACAGAACCCGCCTCAGCGGCAAGGCCGAGCGCATCCGGCTGTCCAAGGATCTGCGCCGCAACACGGGCGCGCCGATCACGACCCCGGCGCCGATGCCGGGCAAGGCGCCGTCGATCTCGCCGCTGGAGGCAAGCCCCGCAATGGCGCCTGTCGTCGAGCAGGAGGACCGCCCCTCCGCAGGTGATGGCGGCAGCGTCAATGACGCCAAACTCGCCGATGCCGAGACGAAAACCTCCGCGATGGAGGTGCCGAGCCGCACTCCCCTGGCGCCACGGCGCAGCTACTCCAAACAGTGAAGCCGATGCCCTTTCGCGAACTGTTCTATACGTCGCAGGATGGCCTGCGCCTCTTCGCGAGAGACTATGGCTCGCGGACGTCGAAGCGGGCGCCCGTCATCTGCCTGCCGGGCCTGACGCGCAATTCCAAGGACTTCGCGGCCCTGGCGGAACGCCTCTCCACCTCGCGGCGCGTCCTCTGCCCCGACCTTCGCGGTCGCGGCCGTTCGGAATATTGCAGAAACGCCGCCGACTATACGCCCGCCAACGAGGCGCTCGACATTTTCGACCTGATGGGCGCGGCCGGCATTCACCGCGCCGTCTTCATCGGCACGTCGCGCGGCGGCATCGTGACCATGCTCATGGCCGCGCAGCGCCCGAATGCTGTGCAAGGCGCGGTGCTGAACGATATCGGCCCCGAAGTGGAGATCGCGGGGCTGAAACGCATTGCGGGATATGCGGGCGTCGGAGACGCGCCCGCAAGCTGGACCGAAGCTGCCTTTCGTCTCCGCATGATGAATGAGCGTGAATTCCCGGCGCTGACGAACGAGGAATGGTACGCCTTCGCGCATCGGACCTATGCGGAGGAAAACGGCGCGCCGAAATTCGACTATGACGCGCGGATCGGCGCCCTGCTCCGCAAGACGCTGGAGGCTGCGAAGGGCGAAATCCCCGACATGTGGGCGCAGTTCAACGTGCTCACCGCCGTGCCCGTGCTCGTCACGCGCGGCGAGAATTCCGACATTCTTTCGGCCGAGACGGCCCGGCGCATGGAGATGCGCCATCGCAAGCTGCAATGCGTGACGGTGAAGGATCGCGGCCACGCCCCTTTCCTCGACGAGCCGGAAGCGCTCGCCGCCATCGACGCCTTCTTCGAGCAGTTCTGAAAACGCATCACGCCCGCCTCACGCGCAGCATCCTCGTCGCGCCGATCTGAAATTCGAACGGCACCGGCACGAGATCGGCGAAAAGGCCCGCGGCCTCGAGTTCCGCCATCACGGCCGGAAGGTGGCTCGACGGCCGCCCGTCGAGATTGACCAGCGGAAAGATGCGGACCTCCCGCGCCACGCGCGCAAGCTCGCGCACCGCCGCCACATGGAAGTCGCAGTCGAGATCGTCGCCATAGAGAAACAGCAGATGCGACGAAAGCGCGAGGTCGAAGACATCGTTGCCGAACGGCAGATGCGGCAGGGACGCCGGGACGTAGCGCGTTCCCCGCCGCGCTTCGTAATCGGCGAGAAAGAGTTCCAGCGCCTCGCACCTGATGCGCTCCAGCGCCTCCGGCGAGCCGTAGCGGCTCCATCTGAAGCGATAACGCGCGATGCGCAGGCTCTCCATCATCGCGGCTCGCGTCGCCTCGAAACCCTGCCGGATCGCCTCGCCGGGAAGCTCGTAGATCGGGTCCGCTGCGACGACATTCGCGCCGAGCGCACAGGCTTCGGCCGCAAAGGAAGCAGGCCCGCCGCCCGCGTCGAGCACGCTCGCACCAGGCGCGACATCATCGAGCGCGAAAAAGGCGCGATATTCCTCAAGCCGCCGCCCCCAGGGGACGATGCCCTCGAGCGCGAACTCCCTTGTCCGATTGCGTTCCTTGATCATCCTGCACTCCATGTTCGGGCCGGATGCCGCTCCCCGGAAGGGCGGCCTCGATCCGAACACGGAAACAAAAAGGCCGCCTCCAAATGGGGCGGCCGATCCGGCAGGTCGATAGACGACATGACTGGGCCACCCTTCAGGTGGTCCACCAGCCCTTCACGAAAAGAAAACCGTGCGCCATTTCCATCGTCCAGTCATTCGCCCGGCTTCTGCCGGGACGTTCGCAAATCTACGCCTGCGCAGGACGCTTGCCAAGGCCCCTCGCAGCCTTACGCTCGGCAGACAGTGAATCAGGAGGCAGGCATGAGCTACACCGACATCCTTTACGCCGAGGCGAACGGCGTCGCGACCATCACCATAAATCGCCCGGACAAGATGAACGCCTTTCGCGCCCAGACCTGCGAAGAGCTGATCGACGCGCTCAACCGGGCAGCCTGGTCGAAGGAGGTCGGCGTCATCGTGCTCGGCGGCGCGGGCGAGCGCGCCTTCTGCACCGGCGGCGACCAGTCGGCGCATTCGGGAAAATATGACGGCCGCGGCACGATCGGCCTGCCCATCGAGGAGGTGCACAGCCTCATCCGCGAAGCACCGAAACCCGTCATCGCCCGCGTGCAGGGCTATGCCATCGGCGGCGGCAATGTGCTCTGCACGGTCTGCGATTTCACGATCGCCTCGGAAAAGGCGGTCTTCGGCCAGGTCGGGCCCAGGGTCGGCTCCGTCGATCCCGGCTTCGGCACCGCCTATCTCGCCCGCGTCGTCGGAGAAAAGAAGGCGCGCGAGATCTGGTATCTCTGCCGGCGCTACTCGGCCGCCGAGGCGCTTGCCATGGGCCTCGTCAACGCCGTGGTGCCGCATGAGGAACTCGACGCCGAAATCGCCCGCTGGTGCGCCGAAATCCTCGAAAAAAGCCCGACCGCCATCGCCATCGCCAAACGCTCCTTCAACGCCGATACCGATCACATCAAGGGCATCGGCGCCATGGGCATGCAGTCCGTCGCGCTCTATTACGATACAGACGAGGCGCGGGAAGGCACCAACGCCTTCAAGGAGAAGCGGAAGCCGGAATTCCGCAAATACGTCAAATAGGCAGGGCCCGGACGGTCCCGCCCCTCACCCGCCATCCGCGCGGCCGATCCCTCAAGGCCCGGGATCGACCGGCGCCGGACGAGCTGGAAGGGGCGAACGCGGCGGGCCCGTCGACTGGAAAGAGCCAGTAAATCTCTGGAAACCACATTTCCGGCCTTCCGGCCTCATCCACCCCTTGCCCTGTATGCGGCGCGGACGTAGTAAAT
This sequence comes from Parvibaculum sp., assembly GCF_035325945.1. Lineage (GTDB taxonomy): Bacteria > Pseudomonadota > Alphaproteobacteria > Parvibaculales > Parvibaculaceae > Parvibaculum. Next base: position 21,218 of record NZ_DAOKYX010000002.1, on the reverse strand, counting down.
GTGCCCAACTATTTTTGGCGCGGCGGCGGCCTGCCTGTATCCTACGCCTTATCGGCCGCTCACCGCCCCTTTACGAACATTCGGGTAGCCTTCGGTCTTTGCGAACGCGGAGAAGTCCATGATGACCAAGCGCATGGCCACCATGCTCATCGTAGTCGGCGTCATCCTGGCGGGCTTCGTCGGCTGGAAACTGTTTGTCGGCATGATGACCCGGAAATTCCTGGCGGCCATGAGCCACCAGACCGCGACGGTTTCCGCCATGCCCGCCGAAGCCATGGACTGGAGCCCGGTTCTGAAGGCCGTGGGCACGCTTCGCGCCGTCCGCGGCACGGACATCGCTCCCCAGCTTGCCGGCATCGTGGCCGAGGTTCCCTTCAAGTCGGGCGACGATGTGAAGGCCGGAGATGTCATTCTCAGGCTCGTCGACGAGGACGACATCGCCAACCTGAACGCGCTCAAGGCATCGGCCGAGCTTGCCCGCATCACCTATGAGCGCAACAAGCAGCTCGTGAAGTCCCGCACGGTGAGCCAGGCCGCGCTCGACAACGCCATCGCCACCTACAAGAGCGCCCAGGCCCAGGTCGCCGCCCAGCAGGCCGTGGTCAACAAGAAGCGGATCGTTGCACCCTTCGACGGCCGTGTCGGCATCCGCCTCGTCGATGTCGGGCAATATCTCGCCGCCGGCATCAAGGTCACGACGCTGCAGGCGCTGGACCCGATCTATGTCGACTTCTCGCTGCCCCAGCGGAACGTGAGGCAGATCGCAACCGGGCAGAAAGTGGTGGTGACCACGGACGCCTTCCCGGGCGAGAGCTTCAGCGGCGAGATCATCGCCATCGACCCCAAGCTCGACCCGGAAACGCGCAACGTCGCCATCCGCGCCCAACTCGCCAATCCTGACCGCCGGCTCCTTCCGGGCATGTTCGCCTCGATCAACATCACGACCGGCTCGCCCGAAAAGCGCCTCACCCTGCCGCAGACGGCGATCACCTACAATCCTTACGGCCAGTCCGTATACGTCGTCACCAAGGGCGAGCCCGGCGCCGATGGCAAGCCTGTCATGACCGCGCGAGAAACCTTCGTCACCACGGGCGAGACCCGGGGCGATCAGGTCGCCATCACCGGCGGCATCAAGGAAGGCGACATGATCGTGACCACCGGCCAGCTCAAGCTCAAGAACGGCATGGCGGTCACCATCAACAACGAGGTGAAGCTGCCAAACGAGATCAATCCCGTCGTTCAGGACCGGTAACCGGAGCAGGCCATGAAGTTCACGGACATCTTCATCCGCCGTCCGGTTCTCGCCACGGTCGTGAGCCTGATGATCCTCGTGCTCGGCCTCAGGTCGGTATCGCTGCTGCCCGTGCTGCAATATCCGCGCACCGAAAATGCCGTCGTCACCGTGCAGACGGCCTATTTCGGCGCCAGCGCCGATGTCGTGGCCGGCTTCATCACGACGCCGCTCGAAACCTCGATCGCCCAGGCGAACGGCATCGACTACATCACCTCGACGAGTTCGCAGAGCCTCTCCGTCATTCAGGTGCAGATACGCCTGAACTACGACTCCGCCAAGGCGCTGACCGAGATCAACACGCGCGTCAACGCGGTCAAAAACCAGCTTCCCCCTGAAGCGCAGGAGCCAGTCATCAGTATCGCCGTCGGCGAGACGATCGACTCCATGTATATCGGCTTCTCGAGCGACGTCCTCGCCAACAACCAGATCAGCGATTACCTCCTGCGCGTCGTCACGCCGAAGCTGCAGGCAGTGGAAGGCGTCCAGCAGGCGGAATTCCTGGGCGAGAAGCGCTTCGCGCTCCGCGTCTGGATGGACCCGGACAAACTCGCAGCCTACGGGCTGACGGCGTCGGACGTCTCGGCCGCGCTCGCCCGCAACGACTTTCTTTCGGCCGTCGGCACGACCAAGGGCCAGATGGTCCAGATCGACCTCACAGCCTCGACGAGCCTTCACTCGCTCGACGAATTCCGCAACCTCATCATCCGCGACAAGAAGGGCGCCTCCGTCCGGCTCGAGGACGTGGCGAATGTGACCCTCGGCGCGGAGGACTACGAAACCGCCGCCGCCTTCGACGGCAAGCCCTCCGTCCAGATCGGCATCAAGGTGGCGCCCACGGCCAACCTGCTCGATGTGATGAAGCGGGTGCGCAATATCTTCCCCGAGATCCAGGCGCAGCTTCCCGAGGGGCTGCACGGCGCCATCGCCTATGACGCGACGAAATTCGTCAACAGTTCGATCAGCGAAGTCATCCGCACGCTGGTGGAGGCGCTTGTCATCGTCACCCTCGTCGTCTTCGCCTTTCTCGGTTCGCCCCGGTCCGTTCTCATTCCGACGCTGGCCATTCCGCTGTCGCTCATTGGCGCCTTCACCTTCATGGTGGTGTTCGGCTTCTCGATCAACCTTCTGACGCTGCTCGCGCTCGTTCTCGCCATCGGCCTCGTCGTCGACGACGCCATCATCGTCGTCGAAAACGTGAACCGGCATCTGGAGGAGGGCCTTCCACCACTCAAGGCGTCAATCATCGCCGCACGGGAATTGAGCAGCCCCATCGTCAGCATGACGGTAGTGCTGATCGCGGTCTATGTGCCCATCGGCTTCATGGGCGGCCTGACGGGCGCACTCTTCACCGAATTCGCCTTCACGCTCGTCGCCGCCGTCACCGTTTCGGCGGTCGTCGCGCTAACCCTCTCGCCCATGATGTGCGCGCGCTTCCTGAAGCCGCATGATGCCGAGCGCAGCCACTGGGAGCAGCGCCTCGTCGCCTACATCGACGAGCGCTTCGAGCGACTTCGCCACGGATACGCCCGGATGCTCCATGCGAGCCACGAGCAGATTTCGGTCGTTGTCGTCTTCGCGCTGATCGTGATCGGCAGCCTCTATTTCCTGTTCACCACCGCGAAGACCGAACTCGCCCCGCAGGAAGATCAGGGCATCGTCGTCAGCATCGTGTCGTCCTCGCCTTCGGCCACGCTCGCGCAGCGCCAGATCGCGATGCGCGAGATCTATGACATCTATGCGAAGCATCCGGAGACGGATCACGTCTTCCAGAACATCCTTCCGACGCAGGCTTTCGCCGGCCTTGTCACGACGCCGTGGGACGAGCGCACCAAATCGGCAACGAAGCTTCAGAACGAGTTGCAGGCCGAGCTCAACAAGATTCCGCTCGCCCGCATCGCCGCCATCCAGCCGCCGCCCCTGCCGGGCGCGCGCGGCTTTCCCATCAACTTCGTGATCCAGACGACGGAGCCGTTCGAGCAGCTCTACGAGGTGTCGCAGCAGTTTCTTGCCGAGGCCCAGAAGAGCGGCAACTTCATCTTCCTCGACACCGATCTGAAGTTCGACAAGCCTCAGGCCGAGATCGTGATCGACCGCGACAAGGTGGCCCAGATGGGCCTCACCATGACCGATGTGGGCGCGGCGCTCTCCTCCATGCTCGGCGGCGGCTACGTCAATTATTTCAGCCTCTCCGGCCGCTCCTACAAGGTCATACCGCAGGTGCAGCAGAAGTTCCGTCTGAACACGGATCAGCTCGGAAACTACTATATCCGCTCGGCCTCCGGCGCCTCGATACCGCTATCGACGGTCGCGCATATCGAGACGAAGACCGTTCCGCAAACGCTCAACCATTTCCAGCAGCTCAACGCGGCGACGATCAACGGCGTGCCCAATCCCAGCATCACTACCGGCGAAGCCCTCAACTATCTGAGGGACCTCGCGGGCCGGACCTTGCCGACGGGCTACACGATCGACTTCGGCGGCCAGTCGCGCCAGTTCGTGCAGGAAAGCAGCGCGCTTCTCATCACCTTCTTCTTCGCGCTCGTCATCATCTTCCTCACTCTCGCCGCCCAGTTCGAGAGCTTCCGCGACCCGGTGATCATCCTCATCACCGTGCCCATGTCGCTCTGCGGCGCTCTCCTGTTCATCAATCTCGGCTTCGGCGGCGCGAGCCTCAACATCTATACCGAGGTCGGACTGGTCACGCTCATCGGCCTCATCAGCAAACACGGCATTCTCATCGTCGAGTTTGCGAACAACCTTCAGCTTCAGGGCCGGTCGAAGCGCGAGGCGATCGAGGAAGCGGCAGGCATCCGCCTGCGACCCATCCTCATGACGACGGCCGCCATGGTGCTCGGCGTCATGCCGCTCATCCTGGCAAGCGGCGCCGGCGCCGTCTCCCGCTTCAATCTCGGTCTCGTCATCGCAAGCGGCCTTGCCATCGGCACGCTCTTCACGCTCTTCGTCGTCCCGGCCATGTATATGCTCATCGCCGAGGACCATCAGGCGATCGCCGGAGAGGAAGACGAGATAGGCGAGCTCGAAGCCGAAATCTGAGCGGCTTTGCGCGCCGCCCACCTCTCTTGTCAAGCAGGGTCATTCCCTAAAGACCCGGCAGCAGCCCGCGCCTAGAATGATCCCGTTCGCATGGCCCCGCACCCGGCCGGCGGATGGGAGGCGCTCATGCCTGTCGTGGAAATTGACGGCCGCAAACTGGACGTAGCCCCCGGCACCACCGTCCTGGAGGCGGCACGTCATATCGGCATCGACCTGCCGACGCTGTGCCACGATCCGCGCCTGCGCCCCGCCGGCGGCTGCCGCATATGCGCCGTGGAGATTGCGGGCGAACCGCATCCTCGCATGGCTTGCACGACGGCAGCCACCGACGGCATGTCCATCACGACTCGCTCGCCCGCGCTCGAAGGTTTCAGGAGGACCATCCTCGCCTGGATGGCAGATCGCATTTCACCGGCGAGCTTCGATGCGTTGCCCGGAAAAGAGCTTCACATGCTCATGCGCCGCTATGGCGTCGAACCGCGCGGGCAGCCATCGCCGGAGCGCGAGCGCGATCATTCGCACCCGATCATAAAGGTCGACATGGCGCAGTGCATCGACTGCTTCCGCTGTGTGCGCATCTGCGACGAGGTGCAGGGACAATTCGTCTGGCATGCGGTCGGCCGCGGCGCCGAAACCGAGATCGTGCCGGGCGACGCGTCCGATCTCGCCTCGAGCGATTGCGTTGCCTGCGGCGCCTGCGTCGACACCTGCCCCACGGCCGCGCTCACGGATATCTTCTCGACGGCGTTTCGCGACGACGACAAATGGACACGCTCGACCTGCGCCTATTGCGGCGTCGGATGCGAGATCGAGATCCACAGCCGCGGCTCGCAGGTGCTGGAAATCCGCCCCGCAGCGGACAGCCCCGTCAGCAAGGGGCATCTCTGCTCCAAGGGACGCTATGCCTTTGCCTTCAACGCCTCGCCTGACCGCCTCCGGCAGCCGCTGAAGCGCGGCCACGATGGATGGGAACCGCTCGGCTGGGACGTCGCCCTCAACAGTTGCGCAAAGGAATTCACCCGCATTGCCGGGACATTTGGTCCCGATGCCATCGGCGTTCTCGGCTCCGCCCGCGCGACGAATGAGGAAAACTATCTGCTGCAAAAATTCGCCCGCATTGTGCTCGGCACGAATAATGTCGATTGCTGCGCGCGTGTCTGCCATGCGCCGAGCGCCGCCGCACTCAAGGCCATGCTCGGCACGGGCGCGGCCACAAATTCCTTCGACGACATCGAGAAGGCGAGCGCGTTTCTCATCGTCGGCGCCAATCCGACGGGCAATCATCCGGTTGTCGGCGCCCGCATCAAGCAGCGCGTTCTCGACGGTGCCAAACTCATCGTGATCGACCCGCGCAGGATCGAGCTTGCAGACTATGCGACGCTGCATCTCGCGCCCCGGCCGGGCACGAACGTGCCGCTGCTCAACGCGCTCGCCCACGTCATCGTCGAGGAAAAATTGTTCGACGCGACCTTCATCCGCGAACGCATAGCCGCATGGGAGGATTTCGGTCGCTTCATTGCAGGCTGGACGCCGGAACGCGTGGCTGCGATCTGCGGCGTTCCGGCGGGCGCGATCCGCGACGCAGCGCGCCTCTATGCGGCGGCGTCTCCCGCCATGGCGTTCCACGGGCTCGGCCTCACCGAGCACACACAGGGAACCGAAGGGGTGATGGCGCTCACAAATCTTGCCCTACTTACAGGTAATCTCGGAAAGCCGGGCGCAGGCATCAATCCGCTCCGTGGGCAGAACAATGTGCAAGGCGCCGCGCATATGGGTTGCGAACCGGCAAGCCTCACCGGCGCCATTGCCATCGAGGAAGGCCGAAGCCGCTTCGAGGCGATCTGGAAGACTGCCATTCCCACGCGCCCCGGCCACGATCTACTGGGCATGATCGACGCCGCCGCCGCAGGCAGTCTCAAGGCGCTCTGGGTCGTCGGCTACGACATTTTGGCGACCCTTCCGAACATGAATGAAACCCGCGAGGCGCTCTCGAACCTCGAATTCATTGTCGTGCAGGACCTCTTCATCAACGAAACCGCGCGCCATTTAGCGCACATGGTTCTTCCTGCCGCCTCGGCCTTCGAGAAGGATGGCACCTTCATGAATTCGGAACGCCGTATCCAGCGCGTGAGGAAAGCTGTCACGCCGCCGGGCGAGGCCCTGCCGGACTGGAAGATCGTTCAGGAAATCGCCGCACGCATGGGACACGGCTCCTCGTTTTCCTTCGCGTCGTCCGAAGCCATCTGGAACGAAATCCGCGCTCTCTGGCCTGACGGACGCGGCATCGCCTATGACCGCCTCGAAGCGGGCGGCCTCCAATGGCCCTGCCGCAGTGAAAGCGACCCCGGCACGGAGATCATGCATGTTGCGCAATTCGCCCATGCCCGCGCCGCGCCCCTGCGCTGCATCGACTACATACCGAGCGAAGAAGTAACCGATGACGAGTTTCCGTTCCTGCTCATGACCGGCCGCGATCTCTACCAGTTCAACGCCGGAACCATGACCATGCGAACGGATAATGCGAAGCTTCGCCCGACCGACACGCTCGACATGGCGCCGTCAGATGCCGCCCGCCTCGGGCTGCAAGCGGGCGCGCGGGTGTGCGTGAGAAGCCGCCACGGCGAGGCGCAACTGACGCTGCGCCTCGATGAGGGAATGAAGACGGGCGAGGTCTTCGCCACCTTCCACGATCCTGAGAACGTTCTCAACCGTGTGACGAGCCCCCACCGCGACAGGGTCGTTCACGCGCCGGAATACAAGCTCACCGCCGTCGCGGTCGAACGCCTAGAGAGCGCTCATCACCGTTAGGCCGTCATGTCTCCGTCAGCACTGGTCCGGAAAATAGGACATGTGCTCGATCTTGCCGTGGCTGAACCACAGATACATGGTCTTGTGGCCTTCGCAGTCGCCACAGCCGTCCGGCGCGTCATAGACGACCGGCACCATCCAGCCGAAATGACTTCCGATGACGCTGACATTGCAGTTGGCGATCTCGCTCGAAGGCGCGAGCACTGTCACATTGGCCTTCGGATCGTTGAGCTTCGCCCTTGTGAAGGCAACCGCCTGTTCGCGGTAGTCGGCAGGCAGCGCGCCAACATCCTCAGGCGCATTCAGCCCCGCCGAGCGACCCAGATTCGTGTCACAGCCTGCGACCGCAAGCATCGCAAGGAGCGCCAGCCCCACCCTGTTCATCCGCATGATCATCCTTCCTCAGGCCCGGTATGCGAGATTACCCGCAACAGGCCCGTCGCCGCAATTGACAGCGAGCGGAAGGTTTCGACGCTATCTAGCCGGCCTCGCCCGCCCCCTCCTCGCCGCAGGCGGGCATTGCGTCCTTGAGGAAGCTCCGATGGAGATAGCCGCGCTCGGCGGAGTTCATAACCTCGACCCAACCCGACCGGGGATCGACACGCTCCACGACCACGCGCGTGCAGCGGATGACTGTGCCGACGGCCGGGCTCGCAACGGTCGGTCCCTGCCGCAGATAGACGGACTTCGCCACCACCTGCGTGCGGGCCGGGGCCGCCACTTGTTCCTTCGGCGCGTCGGGTACAACGGTATCGGGTGCAGCCGCAGCGGATGCGGCCACGACTGGTATCGCCGCTACCTTCTCTGCCTCTGGCGCTTTCGTCTCAATGAGATCGGGAGCGGACGAATCCTCCACAGCGCGCGACGCCGATGTGGAGGCTTGCTCCGGCGCGGGCGCTTGCTCCGGCGCGTCGATAACAACTGGCTCCACCATGTCGTTGCCTGCGACATGCACCTCGGGCGAGGCATCGCCGGCGCCCAGATAGAAGAGAAGCCCCCCGAACGCCAGGCCGATCATCAGTACCCAGCCTTGTGCACGACGAAACCAGCTCGTGCTTTCGGGAAGCTTGAATTCAGGCACCGTCTGCTCGCGCTCGCGCCGCAACTCCGCCGAGAGCGCATCGAGATCGTCACCAATATCCACGCCGAGCACATTCGCGTAGCTGCGCATGTGGCCGACGAGATAGAAGCGCGGAAAGCACGCTTCCGCCTCTCCGCGCTCAATGGCCTTGAGATGGGATTCCCTGATGTGCAGACGCCCGCTTATCTCGGCCAGCGTCAGATTCCGCTCGCAACGCGCTTCGCGCAATGCGGCGCCAATTCTCTGCTCCAGCATGTCCTGTCCCCGAACGCGCTCAGGCTCCGGATTTAAGCACAACGACCTTCATCCATCATGTCGAGTTATGTGTGCTGATTATGTAAACGATTTGCGAAACTGATCCGTTTCGGTACATCACGCGCAATTTCGATCATATTTTTCCGATATTTCCGGCTATCGGCCGTGGATGCGTGACGTCATAATCCCCCGCCCTTTCACAATGACGAGATGTCAATGCGCCGCAGCCTCTCGCCGATCATTGCCGCTCCAATCGTAATGGCGCTAAGCGCTTGCGTGACTTCAACCGAATCCGCAGCGCCTGCGGCCGCGACCACGGACGCGGCAAGCGCAGCGGCAGACGAAGTCGCGGCTGACACGACTACAACAGGTTCCATCGTCGAGAGCGATGCGCGCACGGCTTTCACCTCCGCGCATGCAGCGCCCGGGTTGCGAGTTCCTCTTCCCCGTCCGCGATATCTCGGTTCGCGCGAGCATACATGCCTCGCCGCCGCCATATACTACGAAGCGCATGGCGAAGGCGACGACGGCATGATCGGCGTCGGCCATGTGATCCTCAACCGTCTCGACGCACGTCCGGCCGGCACCACCATTTGCGATGTCGTCTATGAGCCGGGGCAATTCGGCTGGACGCGACGCATATCGCGCAAACAAGTCGCTGTCGGGAAGTCGCGCCAATGGCGCGACGCTTCGACCATCGCCGACAAGCTTATCGCGGGCGCGATCCCCGATACGACGAGCGGCGCGACGTCGTTTTACTCCACGCTTCAGTTCCGCAAGTCGCCGCCGCGATGGGCCGAAAACAACGAGGAGACGGCGCGCATCGGAAATCACGTCTTCATCAGATAGGAAACGCAGCGCATAAAAAAACCGGCCGCAAGAGGGATTGCGGCCGGCAGGTCTGCGAGCGAGTGGTCTCGCAGGAGGAATTCTAGCGCATGCCCGTTTGCCGCAGACTGGAGGGCGTGAAACGCTCCCCATCGACGGAAGCGCCGGCGAGATAGTTCTCAGTCGCATTGCCGAGGATCATGTTGTCGGCGATGTAGCGTCCGGCCGAGAGATCGAAATAGAAGTCCGCCGCCGTGACGCAGGCAGGCAATTCCGACGCTACATAAAGGCTGTTCTCCTGTGTGCGCCACAGATTGCCCTTGGTGTCGTAGAGATCGGCCAGAACGATCGTCCAGCTATCCTCGTCCACATAGAATGTGCGGCGCGGAAGGATGTTGCGGATGCCAGGCTTTACAGTGGCCTCCACCACCCAGACGCGGTGCAGCTCGTAGCGGATGAGATCGCGGTTCGGATAGTCCGGACCGACGATATCCTTGATCGTGAGCTTCTGGTCCTTCAGCGCCCAGGCATTGTAGGGAACATAGAGTTCCTTTTTGCCCACGAGCTTCCAGTCATAGCGATCCCCGTCGCCATTGAACATGAAGGTCTGGTCGAAGGTCCGCAACCCGTCCTGCCCCGGCACCGGATTGTCATAGGCAGCGTTGGGCGCCTGCTTCACGCGGCGAAGCCCGGGGATGTAGCCCCAGGATTCCTTCCGCCCGTTGTAATACTCATGCACGAGCAGCACGCCGCCTACCGACGCGGCAGGTTGGGTCTGCGTATAGATGAACTTGCCTCTGAAGCCCTTCGTATCGGCAAAGGACTTCGTCTTCGGGTCGTATTGCGGCGTGTAGGACACCTGATCGCCCACATTGAGAATGTAGCGATCGCCGCCCTGCATCACGGCCATGGCCGGGGTGCTGATGACGCCATAGCCGCGATAAGCCGAGCGGTGGTTCTGGATGACTTCCCAGCCGGTCGTCGGGATCGGGAACGGGAAGCCGCCATAGCCAGCGGTTATGTGCCCGCTCTCGTCCATCTTCGTTTCGGCGATATTCGCCCTTGTGCGCTCATAGACGCGCTCGGGATAGGCGCAGCTCCGCCGCGTCGGATAAACATCCATCCTGTAGCCGGGATAGCGCTTGATAAGCGCTATCTGGCCTTCGGAAAGCTTATCCTTATACTGATCGACATTGCCGCCGTCGATGCTGAATAGCTTCGCATCTCCCGCGTAAGGATTGACGCGCGGTTGCCCGACCGTCCATCCCGCAGGTGGCGCGGTGATGCCGCCCGCCCATTCCGGAATGCTGCCGTCGGCATTGCCTGCCCTCTCCGCCCCCACCGGCGTCAGCGATTTTCCGAGATCATCAACGCCGGCCGCCTGGGCCATCGCAATGCAGGAAACCGACAAAAGACCGGCCGTCAGAACACTTCTCAGTTTGACTGAATAAGACATGGTTTCTTTCTCCTGGCTCATTGATCGCTATCGATGGCCGGTCAGAATGCGTAGCTCACAGCCACAGTGGCGTAGTCGTGATCGGAATTTCTGGACACGACACCGCCACCCATATTGTTGGTATAGGCGACGCCCACCTTGAGGTTGGCGTTGTACGTGCCATCGAGTCCGATGGTGACGGCCCTGCGCCCCTCGATGAAATTGCCGGTGGCAGTCCGGTCGATCGGCGTGCCACGAACGTCATGCGAGAATGCGACATGCGGCGTCAGCGTTACGCTGCTTCCGAATGCATTGCTGTAGGTGGCGGAAGCCGAGAGCTTGTATCCCCAGGCAAAGAGATCGCCCGTCGTGTCGATCGGCCGCTTGTCGAACGACACACCGCCGACTTCGACGATGGCATCGATGCTGTCCGCGCCGATGGCCGTGGTCGCAACGCCGAAGAACGGATCCGTCGGTCCCATCGAGATCGCGGCATTCGCGATCATGTTGAAGCGATCCGCCTTGGGATAGGTGAAGACGGAAGCCGGCCGCAGGAAAGGATCGCCGAGGACCGCCAAGGCGGCTTCAACCAGCGAGTTCTCGTTGGTCGGTACCGGAAAGTTCGGCTGATAACTCGCTTCCGCCGCGACCGAGAACTGACCGACCGGGAAGCTGACGGACGCGCCCCAGAGATCGATCGATTCAGGGAATGCCGCGAAGTAATTGGCCGGCACGATATCAATGAATGGGAAGACCACAATCGGAACAGCCTCCGCCGAGCCCGCGAAGTATGGCAGTTTGGCGTGGTAGCGGACGAAGAACAGACCGAGTTCCGTCGACATGTTTTCGACGAAATAGCGCGCCGCAACGCCGAACTGCCCCTGATCACTCGGAGCCTTGTCTTCGGTCTTGGGAATGCCGAGGCCGAAGGCGAAAAGCGTCGCCGGATCGAGTCCGGATCCGCCGGGATCGGCAAGGTAGAAGAGGCCTTGTGCGCCGGGACCGAAGAGATCGTCGGTGGCGAAGAAAGTGCCCACGGGCGGAAGTTTGCTCTGCCGCCACTGGAACTGGTAATAAGCTTCGAGATTGAAATTCGGGAACAGACCGATATTCCCGTAGATCATCGGCGATGGCAGATAAGCCTCGCGGATATTCGTGCCCGGCGTGACGAGCTTGACGACGTCGAGCGCATTGGTCTGCGAAATGCCGCCCGATGTGAAGAGCGCCTCGCCCCAGTTGATCACCTGATTACCGGCGCGAATGGTGAGCGGCGAATTGCCGATCTCGAAATTCCCGGACACATAGGCATCGAGCAGATCGATGCCGCGCCCGATCCGATGGCGCGCGGTCTTGCTCAGATCGGTTCGCCGCGTGCTTTCCGCATCGTTGTTGATGGCGTCATAGAACGTGTTGACCCGGAGAAAGGCGCCGAAGTTTCCTGCCGTGATCTCCAGCTCGTTCAGAAGCCTCGTCGAGGCCGAATAGAAATCGCCCCGGCGATAATTGAGATTACCGTCATCGAAATTGACGCCGCTCGGGTCGTTACCACCATTCGTAACGCCGATATAATCGGCGTCCGGGTTTACGAGGCGCATACCCGCACCCGCCGAGACCGTCGAATTCAAACGCATTTCGACATTGCCGAACGTCCACTCGGCCGCCGTCGCGGGCGCGCCAAGCGCCGTTGCAAGAAGCAACGCTCCCCCGCACAACAAACCCGTCCGGTAGCGTCGTCTCGTTTCCCTCAGGAAATCCGTCATATTCATTTCCTCCCCACCGTTGAATTGAAATCGAACATTCCTTCCGCCCTCCGCAACTCACCTCTCAAACCCTTCGTTGCGTGATGTGGCGGCCTCCCCTGTTTCGATGTCGAAGGCGCGAACTTTTTTGTTTCGTTCACGCCTCCGGTGTCATGACGACGACCGGCGCGAAATCACTCGCGAGCGGCGTCGTGAAGCCGAGGACGAGGTCGTCCCCTTCCTGATGCAATGAGACGGGACTCCCGTCCTCGAGGCGCCTTGCGCGCCCGGCAAAATTGAAATTCCTGATCCGCAGTTCCTCGCCCGCAGGCCGGCCGAGCACGATCGCGTTGATTTCGCTGCCCTTGGCGGTAAAGCGGATGGAAAGACCATCGGCCGTCTCGGCTTCGGCCTGCGACCAGGGCCGCGTGCCATAGATCGCCTCGCCATTGCGACGCAGCCAGTTGCCGAAGTCCCTGAGGCGCGACAATTGCTCCTGCGGAATTTGCGCATCCTCTCCGCGCGGGCCAACATTGAGCAACAGGTTGCCGCCCTTGGAAACGCCGTCGATGAAATCCGACAGAAGCGTTTCCGAAGGCAGGTAGTCGGCATCGCGGTCCAGACGGTTGTAACCGAAGGAGTAGCTCATGCCGCGCGTCGCTTCCCACTTCTTCGACTGAATGCTCGAGAAGCGCACATATTCCGGCGTGCGGAAGTCACTATGCGGAACGACGGGCGGGATCATGCCGTCGAGCGCGTCCGGATTGCGCCTGATGTAACGTTTGGCGATCAGATCGAAAATCCTGCGCCCGGTTTTCGTCCGCATCACCTTCGTGCCCCAGTTCGCATGCGGCCAGCGATCATTGACCACGCCATCGGGCACCGCGTTGTAGTAATCGGCGAAAAGCGGCAGAAGCTCATCGAGGCCGGTCGGCCAGGAAATATCGTTCCAGAGCACGCTTGGCTCGTAGCGCTCGATGAGTTCGCGCGTCTGCGCCATCGCATAGCGCGGATAGTCGCCGCCCGGCACGGAGCCGATGAAATCCGCGATGGTGCGCAAGGGCTCCGGATTGAACGTCCAGTCGATACCGCCGGAATAATAGACGCCGAAGCGCATGCCCACCGCCCGCACTGCGGCGGCAAGCTCGCCCACAATGTCACGGCTGCTGTCCCAGCCTTGGCGATGGGGATGAGGAACCTCGCTCGGCCAGAGGCAGAACCCGTCGTGATGCTTCGTCACCAGCACGACATATCGCGCCCCGGCATCGCGGAACGCCTCGGCCCACTGGGCCGGGTCCCACTGCTTCAGCCCTTCGAGAAACGGCTCCTTGAAATTCTCATACGGTGCATTGCCGTAATGCTCTTCATGGAACTTCGCCGAAGGCGTGCCCGGCACCTTGATCGCATTCGCATACCATTCCGTATAAGGCACCATCGCCACGGCGCGGTCATATTCGAGCTTGAACGCATCCGAAATGCTTCCAAGCTGCGGCGCGAAAGCGGGGATCGAAAAAACGCCCCAATGAATGAAAATGCCGAACTTCGCTGCATCGTACCATTCAGGCAGAGGACGGCTGTTGAGCGATTGAAGATCGGGCGCGTAAGCCATTCTCCTGTCTCCGTTCATCGCGCCGCCACTCCGGCAAGAAGATGTTCTCCCACGCTCTCGGCGCGAACGGTCCGCTGCCGCTGTTCCCCGATCTCCTCGATACCGAGATGCATGACCTGCCCCTCGCGCAGATAGACAGGTTCCGGCTTCATGCCGAGCCCGACGCCGGGCGGCGTGCCGGTGGAAATGATGTCGCCCGGCTGGAGGCTCATGAATTGCGAGATGTAGCTCACCAGAAACGGAATTCTGAAGATCATCATCCGTGTGCTGCTGTTCTGGACGCGGCGTCCATCGAGATCGAGCCAGATCGAAAGATCGTGTGGATCGGGAACCTCGTCCTTCGTCACGAGCCAGGGGCCTATGGGGCCAAAAGTGTCGGCGCTCTTGCCCTTCACCCATTGCCCGCCGCGCTCGAGCTGGAATTCGCGCTCGGAAAGATCGTTGATGACGCAATAGCCCGCGACATGGTCCATCGCCGTGGCCTCGGACACATAGCGCGCCTCCCGTCCGATCACGACGCCAAGCTCGACCTCCCAATCGGTCTTTCTGGAATTGCGAGGGATGATGACATCGTCATTCGGGCCCGAGATCGCGCTCGTCGCCTTGAAGAAGAGCACGGGCTCGCTCGGCGTCTCCATGCCGGATTCCGCCGCATGGTCGGCGTAGTTGAGCCCGACGCAAATGAACTTTCCAACATTCGCCACACAAGGGCCGAGACGCGGCGTCCCGGTGACGATCGGCAGCGTCTCGAGATCGATCGAACGCAACAAGGCAAGTTCCGCCGGAACGAGATAATCGCCCTGAATATCGTCGATGAGCCCGGCGAGGCTGCGTATGCGCCCCTGCCGGTCGAGCGCTCCCGGCCTTTCCTTTCCCCGCTCGCCATAGCGCAAGAGTTTCATCGGTCTGACTCCTATGTGTTTGTCCAGCCGCCATCGATGACGAGCGTGCTGCCGGTCATGAAGGCCGATGCGTCGCTGGCGAGATAGACCAGCAATTCGGCGATTTCTTCCGGCTTGCCGATGCGGCCCATAGGCTGGCGGGAAATGAAGGCGGCGCGGGCGGCGTCATAGTCGCCCTGCGCGCGCATGCGTTGATCGAGGGACGGCGTATCGACCGTTCCCGGACAGATGGCGTTGCAGCGAATGCCCTGCGTGACGAAATCGGCGGCGATGGAGCGCGTGAGGCCGATGACAGCCGCCTTGGTCACCCCATAGGCAAAGCGGTTCGGCACGCCGATGATGGACGAGGCGACGGATGACATGTTGATAATCGACCCGCCGCCCGCTGCGATCATCGCGGGCAGAAACGCGCGGCACATGCGGTACATCGAGCGGATGTTGATCGCGTGAGAGCGCTCCCAGTCGTCCTCATCACAATCGAGGATGGTGCCGTGATGAACGAAGCCGGCGCAGTTGAAAAGCACATCGACCGCGCCCGATTCCTCGGCAAGCGCTTCGATGCCGCGCGCATCGGTCACGTCGAGCGGAACAAGTCGTGCCGCCTCGACCGTCGCGAGTTTTTCCTCGTCGCGGTCCGTCGCGATCACTTCCGCACCCTCGCGCCGGAACGCATCTACGGCCGCGCGGCCCATGCCCTGCGCCGCCGCCGTCACCAATATGCGCTTGCCTGCAAGCCTTCCGCCTGCTCCCTCAATCGGCATGGAACACCTCCTCCATGCGCGCCCAGTGTTCGCCCGCCTCGCGGCTTGCGAGCGGTTGCTGGCAGGGATCAGTGAGTTCCCACCAGCGTTGCGTCGGCTCATGCGCTCGCATGCGCGCCATGTCGGCCTCGAAATCCGTGCCCACATAGTCCCAGCACGAAAAAAGGAGGTTCTCCGGCTCGCGCAGAAAGATCGTGTAGTTGCGGATGTTGCAGGCCGAGATCATGTCCAGAACTTCCGGCCAGACGGCCGCGTGCAATCGCTTGTATTCGGCGATCTTTTCCGGCCTTACACCGATGACCATTCCCATTCGCTGCATGATCGCCCCCTAGCCCGGCCGCCTGATGTCGAAATAACTGTCCCTGCGCGCGTCTATCGCCTCCCAATCCCAGTCGATACCAAGCCCCGGCTCCTGCGAAGGCACGGCATGACCGTTCTCGATCGTCATACCGGATGCGATGATGTCGTCGAGTTGCGGAATGAATTCGACCCATCTTCCGTTCGGCACGGCGCAGGCCAGCGCCACATGAAGCTCCATGAGGAAATGCGGGCAAACGGCGAGGTTGAACGCCTCGGCGGCGTGGGCGACCTTGAGCCACGGCGTGATGCCGCCGATGCGCGCCACATCGACCTGCACCACCGAGCACGCGCCCTGCTGCATGTAGTCGCGGAAATGCCGGATCGAATAGATCGACTCTCCCACCGCCACGGGAAGCGATGTGAGAGCGGAGAGCCTGACATGCCCTGCAAGATCATCTGCCGGCAATGGCTCCTCGATCCATGCAATGTCGAGGGC
>NZ_DAOKYX010000002.1:0-4556 GCF_035325945.1 Parvibaculum sp. | reverse complement strand
CCTTCCGTCGTGTAGAGAGGAATGCTCTTCCTGGCGCCCCCTGCGAGCAGATGAAGCGGCATGGCGGCGCGGCGCGCGCGCAGATCCCAGAGCGCCGTGTCGATGGCAGCGAGCGCAAGCGAAGTGATCGCGCCAACCGTCGTCGCATGGGTGTGAAACTTGAGATCGGACCAGATGCTCTCTATGGCATCGGCCTCCGCGCCGATGAGCCTAGGCGCCAGATGATCGGCCAGAAGAGCGAGGATGGAAGATCCGCCCGTGCCGATCGTGTAGCTGTAGCCCGCGCCGACTGCGCCATCGGCGTCATGGATTCGCAGAACGATCGTCTCCTGACACACGAAACTCTGAATGGCGTCCGTCCGCGCTGTCTTCGGCGCCAGAGGCACTTTCAGGATTTCAACGCGCTCGATCCGGGCCATCGTCATCGGGCTCCGTCTTGCACGCGCGTGCCGCGAGGCGTCTCAGTCTGCGCGTCGGGCTGCGTGTCGATGCGATACCAGCGCGCGGCCGTCGCGCCGAAGAAGTTGCGCCTGTCCTCGGCGGATTTTCCCGCTGCCCATTCCGCGAACATGTGGAACCAGCCCGCATAGCTGCCCTTGAGAAGGAGCACGGGCCAGTCGCTTCCCCACATCAGGCGCGCCGAACCGAAGACCTCATAGAGATGATCGAGATAGGGCGCGAGGTCGCCGAGCGCTGCACCGGGGCGCGCCTCCGTGACGAGACCGGAGAGTTTGCAGGCGACATTCGGCGCCGCCGCGAGGCGCGCCATCCCGTCCGCCCAGGCGTCGAATCCATCGCCCTTTCCGCCTTCCCCGGCAATGTCCGGCTTTGCGCCATGATCGACGATGAAGGAAAGCCCGCCATGACGCCGGGCGAGGGTCACGAGATTGTCGAGATGCTCCGGTCTGACCAGTGCATCGAAACTCAGTTTGAGTTCTGTTAGCGTAAGGAATACTTGATCGAGTTCGCTCTTCAGCATCCAGCCCTTGTCCGGCAGATCCTGAAGCATCGGCCTTATGCCCTTGAAGACAGGATTTTCAGCGAGGCGGCAGAGCTGCGCGTGGCACTCCGCGCTTTCCATATCGACCCAGCCGACGACGCCGCGAATGAAGCCGTGCTCCGCCGCAAGCCCGAGCAGGTATTCCGTCTCGCGCATATCGGCCGCCGCCTGCACGAGCACGCTGCCGTCAACATTCGCGTCCACCATGTGCGGCAGAAGCTCGGCCGGACCGAAATCCGCATGGATCGGCGCAAGGTCGGGCGTCAGCCAGCCGTAATAGCCATTACCGAGACGCCAGAAATGCTGGTGCGCGTCGATCCTCATGCGACGGCCCCCGCCGGAACGGGTGCGCGAGGATGGACGAGCCCCCGCGCCGCGAGATCGGCCCAGAAGGCGCCGGGAATGGCATGAGCCGCGAGCGCGAGACAGCTTTCGAGTTCCGCCACGCTTGCCATGCCGGGGATGACGGACGCGACGGCGGGATGCGCCAGCGGAAATTGCAGCGCGGCGGCAGCGAGCGGAACGCCATGCGCGCGGCACGCATCGTCAAGGCTGGCGACGCGCCGCAGCGTTTCCTCCGTCGCCTGAGCGTAATTGTAGCGTGCGCCTTCGCGCGGGCCGGTCGCGAGGATGCCCGAATTGAAGGGCGCGCCGATGATGATGCCGATGCTGTCCTTCTCGCAGCGCGGCAGAAAATGCTCGACGGGCTCCTGCTCGAGCAGCGTATAGCGGCCCGCGAGAAGGAAGCAGTCCCAGTCGCCATGATCCATCGCCTCGGCGCAGACCTGCCATTCATTGACGCCGAGGCCGATCGCCTTCACACGGCCGTCGCGCCGCAATTCATCGAGCGCGCGATAGCCGCCCTCCATGGCGGTCTTCATCAGCGAGGGATGCGCCTCTGCCCCATGCGTCGCCGCGCCGATGTCGTGCATGAAGAGAATGTCGATCCTGTCGACGCCCAGCCGGACGAGACTGTCCTCGAAGGCGCGCATGGTGCCGTCATAGGAATAGTCGAACCATGGCTCATACGGCCCCGCGTCGATGAAGTTCTCGCGCTCCGCATGCCATGCCGCATTGGGCTTGAGCCGGCGCCCCGCTTTCGTGGATATGACGGCTTCGTCCGCTGGCACCGTGCGCAGGAATTTGCCGAGCCGCTCCTCGCTCAGCCCGAAGCCGTAAAGCGGTGCCGTGTCGAAATAGCGAATGCCCGCGTCCCACGCCTCCGCAAGCAGCTCGCCCGCCGCTTCATCTGTCATCCGGCGATAAAGATTGCCGACCGGCGCGGCGCCGAACCCGAGTTCGGACACCTCGACCCCCGATTGGCCGAGCAATCGACTACGCACAAGCATATCCCCCCGGTCTGGCTTTTTAGCTGCCCCAGAGTTTTATATATACGTTGTCATTTTATATGTAAACTAGAGAGCGCTGAGCGCGGCGGATATTTGCGCGCTTGTTTCGCGCAAGGCGTCTCCCACCGCCTCCGGGGTGACCGGATTGATGACGAGCCGGACATAGGGAACCGTGAGCGCCGCGACCGCGTTCTTGCCGTCGGGCCCGAGGATCGGACAGGAGACGTCCCAGACCCCGTCCATGATACGGCTCGGTTCGACGACCCGGCCCTGCTTGCGGATCTGTGCGAGGCGTGCGTCGAGCGCCGCCCAGTCAACACTGTGATTCTCGGCCCGGATCGCCTCGAAGGCCCTGAGCCTGTTCGCTTCCGACATGAAGGAGAGCAGGCAGTATCCAGAGCCTGTGACGAGGAACGGCTGGCGATAGCCGATGCGGACCGTCACACCCACGAGGTCCGGCCCCTCCGCCCGCGCGATGACCACGATCTGGCCGCCGGTCGGAATGGCGAGATGGCAGGGATAGCGCGTCGCTTCAGAAAAGGCGCGCATGAGCGGCGTGGCGATGTCCGCGAGCGCGCGATATTTCGGGCGCCGCATCCCGACCCGGAAGAGCTTGTCCGTCACCCGGTAGCGCTCATCTTCGCGCTCCACATATCCGCGCGCCTCCAGAACGGCGAGCATGCGGAATATCTCGCCCTTGGTGCGCTCGATGCCGTCGGCGATCTGCGCCAGCGTCGAGCCGTCGCCGCGTTCCGAGAGATACTCCAGAATATCGAGCCCCTTTTCGAGCGCGGGGGCCGAATAGCGCCCCGTTTCCCTCGGGTTCTCGGCCGCAGCCTCCTCCGCCGGGAGCTTTGCCGAGGTTTTCTTGGCCATGGTGTCGGTTTCCTGCTCGGATCACAGTGGACGAAGTGGTTTTATATATGACATACACATTCACTCATAAAACATTCGTCAGAGGTGAACGTGCTCGACGGACTGAAGATCGACGGCTGGCAAAGCTACGACATCCGCTTTCCGACGTCGGCCGGGCGGCATGGCTCGGATGCCATGAACGCCGATCCCGATTATTCCGCCGCCTACCTCACTTTGAAAACCTCGATCCCGGGACTTGAGGGACATGGCCTCACCTTCACCATCGGGCGAGGCAACGAACTCTGCGTGCGCGCCATCGACGCGATCATGCCACGCTTGATCGGCCTTTCTCTGGCCGAGATCAAGGCCGACATGGCCGGCTTCTGGCGCCATGTCACGGGCGATTCCCAGCTTCGCTGGCTCGGCCCTGACAAGGGCGTGATTCACCTCGCAACTGGCGCCGTCGTCAATGCCGTATGGGACCTCTGGGCGCGCGCCGCCGCAAAGCCGGTCTGGCAACTGGTCGGCGACATGACGCCGGAAGAGATCGTAAGCTGCGTCGATTTTCGCTATCTCACCAATGCGCTGACGCCGGAGGAAGCGCTTCGGCTCCTCGAAAACGTGCAGGCCGGCAAGGACGAGCGGCGCGCGAGGCTCCTTGCATCGGGCTATCCCGCCTATACGACATCCGCCGGCTGGCTCGGCTATGACGATGAAAAGCTCCGTATGCTGAGCCGCAAGGCGCGCGCGGAAGGCTGGACCCATATCAAGCTCAAGGTCGGGAAGAACCTGGAGGACGACATCAGGCGCTGCCGCATCCTGCGCGAGGAAATCGGCCCGGACATGAAGCTGATGGTCGACGCCAATCAGGTGTGGGAGGTCGATGAGGCGATCGGCTGGATGCGCGCGCTGGCGGAATTCGACCCCTGGTTCATCGAGGAACCGACCGCCCCCGACGACATTCTCGGCCACAAGGAGATCCGCGATGCCATCGCGCCGATCCGGGTCGCGACCGGCGAAATGTGCCAGAACCGCATCATGTTCAAGCAGTTCCTCCAGATGGAGGCGATCGACATCGTGCAGATCGATGCCGCGCGCGTGGGCGGGCTCAACGAGAATCTGGCGATCATGCTGCTGGCGGCGAAATTCGGAAAGCCCGTGGTACCGCATGCCGGCGGCGTCGGCCTTTGCGAATATGTGCAGCACCTGTCGATGATCGACTACCTCGCCATTTCAGGCACGATGGACGGACGCATCACCGAGTTCGTCGACCATCTGCACGAGCACTTCGTGTCGCCCTGCATCGTCGAGAAGGGACACTATCTCGCGCCGCTTGCGCCGGGCTTCAGCAT
>NZ_DAOKYX010000001.1:399208-421226 GCF_035325945.1 Parvibaculum sp. | reverse complement strand
ACTTCCCCTGCCATCCCGCGAGGATGCCGCGCATGACCGCGATGGCTGGTTTGAGGCCGCCGCGAACCAGCGACTTGGCAAGAAGCGTAGAGAGGAGGAAACAGGCGCCGACGATAAGCCTTCCCCTGCGATCGGCAGCACCAAGCGCCGTCAGCTGCTCCATCACGAGAAAATGATTGCGTGCGGCGTAGAAACAGAAGCGGGGCGAGAGCGTGTTCGGACGGAGCTTCTTGAGCATCAGGCTGTCACGCAGATAGATGACCGGCGTATGCAGCGATGCCGCGAAGCCATAAATGGAATCGTCGTGAACGAGAAAAAAACGCGGATCAGGTAGGCCGATCCGATCCACGATCTCTCTTGCGATCAGCATGCCCTCGAAGCAGCCGACATCGACCTCCTTCCATGGTCGGTATTTCAGCCGCGTGTCTTTGTGAAAGCTTTTGATTCCCGTTGAAGGGTCGAATGTCTGATCCCAATCAACGCGCTCGCCGTGGGCATACATGCGTCCCGGCTGAATGCAGCGGGAAATATCGGCGAATCCGAGCATGCGCTCCAGTGCCGAGGGTAGCGGCTCGACATCATCGTCCATGATCCAGATCCAGTCATAGCCGGCCTCATACGCGAGCTTCATGCCTTGATGGAAGCCGCCCGCGCCACCCAGATTCGTTTCCGTACGAAAATAGGTGACGTCTTCGCGCCCCAGAATGCCAGTAGCACTCAGCACCTCAGGCGTATCATCAGTGCTCGCATTGTCGATGATGAACACATGGTCGGGCATGCGGGATTGACCGAGCATGCCCTTCAGGCACTCGATGGCCAGAGCCTTGCGATTGAAGGTGACGATAACCGCTGCGATGCGCATGGAGGTCAATTCCCGATAATCCGGCTGGTGGCCGCGAGGGCGCTGCCGACGATCTGGTCCATATTGTAATAGCGATATTGGGCCAGACGTCCGACGAAGGTCACGTGTTTTTCCTGCAGCGCCAGCGCCTCATATTGTTTGTAGAGCACCTCGTTGGCAGGCGCGGGGATCGGATAATAAGGTTCTCCATCCGCCTGCGGATATTCCCGTACTATGGAGGTGCCTTCATGCGGCTGGCCAGTCAGGTGCCTGAACTCGGTGATGCGCGTATAGGCATGATCATTCGGGAAGTTGACCGTGCCGGTTGGCTGGAATTGTGCGGTCGAGGGCAGATGCTCGTGCTCGAAGCGCAGGCTGCGATAGGGAAGCTTGCCGAACCGGAAACCGAAGAAGGCGTCGATGGGGCCGGTAAAGACGATGTGCCGCGCACGCAGAGATGCGCGGTGCTCGAAGTAGTCGGCGCCGAGCCGGATTTCGATATTGGGATGTGAAAGCATGCGCTCGAACATCCGCGCATAACCTTGCGAGGGCATGAACTGGAATTTGTCGGTGAAATATCTATCGTCGTCATTGGTGCGTGTCGGGATTCGCGCTGCGACGCTACCTGCGAGCTCGGACAGATCGAGCCCCCATTGTTTTCGCGTATAGCCTCGAAAGAACTTCTCGCAGAGGTCGCGGCCGACGCTCGACAAGACGACATCCTCGCTCGTCGCGATGCGGGGGCATGGCTCGCGAACCTTCTCCAGATAGGCTTCAACCTCGTCTTCGCGCAAATCGAGCCCGTAGAGACTGTTGATCGTGGTTCGGTTGATCGGGATCGGATAGAGCCCGCCGTCGACCTGGGCCAGAACGCGGTGTTCGTAGAAGTGCCAGTCGGTGAACCGGCTCAGATATTCGAATATACGCTCTGAATTGGTGTGGAAGATGTGCGGTCCGTAAGGATGGATGAGCACACCGGCTTGATCAAGGCAGTCATAGGCGTTCCCGCCGATATGCGTTCGCCGATCGATCAGAAGAACGGTCTTGCCGGCGGATGCGAGGCGTTCCGCGCAGACGCTGCCGGCAAAGCCAGCGCCGACGATGAGATAGTCGTGAATCATGCGGCAACCGATTTCGTCGCTGGTCGCAGAACCGCGAACAGTGAACAGGAAAGGGCGGGAGGATGCCAGATGTCCAGCACCGAAAAGGGCGTCATGACAAATCCGATCAGCGAGCAGAGCTTGCGCGGTAGGCGCGTCGCCACACGATAATAAAAGGCGCAAAACGGAATGGCCAAAGGGCCTGTGGAATATTTATAGGATTCAACGACAAAATCCGAACATGCCTCTTTCAGCGACTGGAGCGTGTATCCGTCACGGACGTGACCGATCTGTTCATGAAATTTGCGGCCGAAGACATGTGGATACAAGGGTGTCGGCACAGAGACAAGCAGTACACCATCGGATTTAAGATGTGTCCTGACGAAATCCAGAACGGGCTTGACGTCGTCAATATGCTCCAGCACGTCCATCAGGAGAATTATATCGTAGTGGCTGCCGGAGGCCATCTCTGAAGCATCTCCGACTTCGAAGCGCAGCGCCTTGTCCGGAAGAACGGCCGCCCGAAGCGCATTAGCGCTTTCCACATGCGTCTCGGACAAATCGATGCCAAGCGCGGTGTTCACTTCGACACGAGAGCATATTTCTGTCAGAACGAAACCGCCGCCACAGCCGAGTTCGAGAATGTCGATCGGCTTTTCGGGTAGCGAGCGCACGAATCGAAGTGGCGCCTCAAGCCTGAGATGGCTGTGAAAATCCGAGGTTCCGAAAATGCCGGTTATCGTTCGGGCAACGGGATTGCGTTTGGTAGCGCGCAGTACGCTGCCTATCGCCATGACTTTCTCCACACAAAATAGCCGACCATGAGGATGGTGAACTCAGTGGCAGACACCGCCACGGCGACCACGTCCTGAGCGACGGCGTGACCGATTAGTGCTCCTCCGCTGAGTAAGCCGACGGCAGGACCACAGAGAATGACGATCATCCATTCGGTCCTCTTGCCTCGGGCGAGGAGGCCGATCGTCACGAGCCAGTGTGCCAGAGCCAGCGTCGGAAGTGTCAGCGCCAATATCGGGAGGACAAGCCGGATCTGTTCAAATGGAACCTTCATCAGGTCGTCGAAAAAATAGGGACTGCCTGCAATAAGTAAGAAAGTGGCTGCGCAAATGAAAACGAACAGAATCGAGAAAGGCCAGAAAGTGACGTCCATATACTGAACACGCGATATCTGACGATAGCTGCTGACCCGCGCGTAGAGGACCTGAACCACCGGCCCCATCGTCGCCTTGCACGCAGATATGATGCGCTCGACTGCCGCATATGCACCGGCCGCTTCGTTGCCGCCAATCGCGGCGACGGCAAGAACAGCGCCCGTCGTATAGGAGCTCGTGAGTGCGGTGGTGAAAAATACTTCCAACCCGTCGCGAAGCGTTCCGCGGATCGCTGACATTTCAGGGAAATGAAGCCGCAGGCCGCGGCGCAAGATCCGCGTCCACAACCATGCCGCCACTAAAAAGCCGTGCAGCGCTGTGAACAGGATGACAAGCGCCATGTCATCAGGCTCCCTGACCAGCGCGAAAATCAAAATTGTGGTCAGGATACGGATGATCGCATTGATGCGCGCTATTTCCTGAAAGAGTTCCAATCCCTGATAGAGCCATGTCGGCGTCAGCGTGGTCGACAGCGTAATCAGTAATGCGAGAAGGTGATAATGGAGGAGGCCTTTTCCGACAGTGACCGCCCATATCAGAATACCGGCGCACCAGAGGAAGCAGAGCAGTAACTTCGCGGATATCGTGTCCGAAGCGATCTTGTTCAGGGCCGAACCGGTTTTGGCCGAACGAGCGACAGCCTGAGTGCCCGTATAGTTGAACCCCCAATCTGCAATGAGGCTTCCGATGGTCGCGAAGGCGATCGTGACCTGGGTGATACCGAATGCCTCGACCCCGAGAACGCGGGTGAGATAGGGAATGGTGATGAGAGGAAAGACATAGTTTATCGCCTGCAGCACGTAGAGGGACGTTATGCCCTTAGTCAAAGAGTGGGCGGGCAGGTCGATATTGGCGTTTCCGCGGTTTTTACCCATCAGGCCACCGCTCCCCGCCAATTCCGAATTGAAGCTTCACTTTCTGCCGCGCAGTTGCAGAGAGGAACGCACAGTGCCGATGCATTGCAGAGGTCGTTCTCTGGCCGGTTGACGGGGGATACGCCGCTCAAGCAGTAGAGGTCACTATGAGCACCTTCGGCGGAGCGTATTTTCATGCCGTCTGCGCGATACGATCGACATGTGCGTTGCCGTGTGTTCGCGCCGCCGGCAATGGCGGTCGAACGCGAGAGAGTATGATGCAGGTGAAAAGATAGTAATAGTAAATGAGTAGATTATCCGTGATGAATAGGATCGCCGTGTAAAACAGGAGACGCCGGCCAATCGACGTTGTTCCGAACAGCGCGTATATCGTGAAGCAAACAAGGGGTGCGCCGACCACGCCATACTCATAGAGCATTTTGAGATAGTCATTGTGCGGTAGCATGGTCTGCCCAAGAGACTGGGTCAGAAGAAGCTCGGCGGTTCCGGGCCCATGGCCGAACAGATAGCTGATCCACGGCGAATTCTGAAAATGCCAGCCGACAATACTGGAAAGCATGATGCGTCCCATCGTGAAGCGGTTGGAGCTGTCATAGGGATCCAAATAGTGAACGATCACAGTCGCAATTTCATTGAGATAGAGCGCGGCAAGCGTAGCAAATGCGAAAATCGCAATCGGAAATAACGACCGTGTCGTGCGACGGAGGAAGTGCGTCAGGCCAGGCATGCTCTGCAAGAAGAAGTGGATCGAGAGCACTACGAAAATCGCCAGAAGGGCGCCGCGCTTGAAGGTGATCAGAGTCAGCAATCCAGCGAGGATTGCCCAGCGCCAGTCCTTCGCAAGGCAGAAATAGATGAAGATGGCGCCAAATGCGAATGACAAACTTGTTTCGGCGCCGCCTCGCGAGGATAGGATGTTGAACGTGTCCTCGAATGCGACGTTGCCAAATATGATCGCGGTGATGAGTGTGAGGAATAGGCCGAGGAGCAGGAAGCGCACGTCCCGATGCTGCGGCTGCAGCGGCTGAACGCACGTGATAATCGCGCCGAAGATGAAGGTGATGTCGCGCACCATGTAGTAATCGAATTGCGTACGCGACATCAGCGTCCCGAAGACGGCCAAAGCGTAAGCCAGAAAGGCGAATGCAGGACCTCTTTCCAGTCTTTCTCCGAAACGGAAGCTCGCAACGGCGTGAGCCATCAAGGCCACGAGAGGCGTCGTGTAGATGATCCATTTCAGCGGGGTCGCCGGACCGATTTGCCCAAGGATGATGGCGCCGATGAACCAGCAGATCAGAAGCGTGGGAAATCGAATTGAAATGCTGGAATGGGAGGTCGTCCGATTGAGGCCGTGTGCGTGCATCACTCAAATCCGTAGCTGAATCTCGACGGTCGGAATGGGTCCTCTATCGTAAATCCGGCGCAACCTATCATAACAACGTCTCAATCAGCACCTCGCGCATGCGCCCCTCAAACCGATCGAGGGTAAAGTCGCGGAGCACGGTATCCCTGTTGATCAGTCCCATTGCGGTACGCGAAGGCGGTGTCTCCAGAAGCCGTTGCAGAGCGTCTGCCAGAGCGGCCGGGTCTTGTTGCGGAACCAGTATGCCGTTTACTCCGTCGCGTATGAAATCCGGAATGGCGCCCTCCGGCGTGGTGACGATAGCAAGGCCCGTTGACATGGCCTCGAGCAAGGTAATGGGGAAAGCTTCGTTCCGGTAGTAGGTGGGGAAGGCGAAGATATCCGATTGCGCAAGTAGCCGTTCCTTGTCGGCCCCATAGACAGGACCGGCATAGTGCACATGTCTCTCGAGGCCACGAATGTGGATTTCCTCCGCGAGACGGGCAGCGCTGAGATCAGAGGTTTCGGCTCCGGCTATGACTGCCCGGAAATTCGCGCCGCGCGCTGCGAGAGTGGCCAGCGCCTCGAGCAGGACCAGTGGACCCTTAGTGAGAACAAGGTTCGACAGATAGAGGATTTGCGGGGGCCTGTCGTCAGTCGAGCCCTCGTGGTGAGGTGCTGCCGTGATCGGGATGCCGTTCGGAATGAAGTGGACCGCTTCGCGCGGAGCAAAGGGCGCAACTTCATCATAGAGGCGTGGGGAAAGAAGAATGACCCGACTGCCCTTGAGCGCCCATTTCATCAGCCGCCGGTATATTCCGGATCGCTGCGCATGGGCTTCAATACCTTTCCCGTGGAAATGATAGACGATGCGCGTGCCGGATGCCTTCGCGAGAGTCACGAGCGGCAGACACGCATAGAAGCCGCCCCCCGTCGGTGGCAGTGTGAAATAGACGATGTCCGGTCGTCGGCGCCAGAGGGCAAGTGCAAACCGGATGGACAACGCCGCGACACGGAGCAGCTTTCCGGGCGACAGGCTGCCGATATTCACCTGCGAGGTGCTGAGCTGGATGGGGATGGTTTCGATGTCGAAATTCTCGTTCAGCAGCTTCGACTCGACGACGCGCAAATTCATTGCCGCCGCACCATGCATCGGCGGCGGAAGCTGAACGAGGGCAATTACGGAAGGCCGCTTCCTGTCGGTGCGGACCGAGGCACTGTGATGATCAATCAATAGATTCTACCGGCGCTGGAGATGACCAGCCTGACTTTTCCATTGCTCGTTTTCACGAGGGTGTCCACATATTTGACGTCGATCCGGGTGTCGGCTCCCAGGTGTGCTGCGGCTGCCTGCCGAAGTTTTGTTTCGGTTTCGGACGAAAAGCCCGAGCCCTTGACGAGGCAGATCGTAACTTCGCCCGGCTCGGTCTGCGTGATCTGGGCGCTGGCTATGTCGGTAAATGGAGCGAAGAGATTGTTCAAGCCTATGGCTTTCCGTCCGTCGCGCAGCACGACGAAGTCGTCGGTCCGGCCATCGAGTGTGCGAATGATGCGTCTGAATGCGCCGCTTCTGGCCGGCAGTTCATCGGCGGATACGAGATCGCCAACATCGTAGCGCAGTAGAGGAAAGGCCGGATTGCTGAAATTGGTACCGACAACTTTACATAATCCGGGCATGTCCGATGGGACCAGCTCGACCGCCGCGAAGTCTTCGTCGATGCGCAGTGTGTGATCGGGGTGCTCCGAGATGTTCGCCACTCCTTCTTCCATCCCGTAGTGCTGAACCGGTGTAATGCCGAAAGCCCGTTGGATCTGATGTCTCTGATGCGCCAGCAAATTCTCGGCTCCAAGGGTGATCCACTCCAATTGATAGTCGAGACCATGCCCTGTGCGGTTCATATACGACGCCAATTCGGAGATAAGCGATGGGCGTCCGGTCAGCCATCGCGGCTTGACCCTGTTGAGATGATCTATGTAGTGACGGATATTTTCCTCACTGATGTGGTGAGGGCTGAAGAAAATCTGGCGCCCGACATAGTCCATACGCCAGAAGGGCGGCTTCGTCTGGTCGGCTGGCGCGATACTTCGTTCGGTAAATGTCGCGTGCCAGATCGACCTGTCGATGCCGTGCCATGAGCGATATCGCCACCACGTCGCCCACTGTTCCTGATGCGCACTCAATGTGACGGGAAAGACCAATCCGCCGCCCGTCGTACCGCTGGTGCGAGCCCAGATTACCTTGTTCGGATCGATGGCTTCGGAGATGAACTGGTCGCGATTGCGGGCTACGAAATTTTTATCCAGGATTGGTAACCGCGAGAGATCGGAGATCGTCCGAATCTCGTTCGGATCGATGCCGTTCTTGCGAAACAACTCGCGATAATAAGGCGTCGTTTTGGCCGCGTGCCTGACAAAGACCGCGAGGCGATTATCCCTGTAAGCGATCATGCTTTCATGATCTGTGGCCGCCCTCTCACAGACCAATGCGAGCTTCTTTTCAAAATCGGAACCGAAACGGCGTCTTTCGCGCCACAGGCCGTAAAGGCTGACCGCCGCATTCTGCAAGGTAACGGGAAGCCGATAGTAGAAAGGCGGCGTCAATGTCATGGTTGCGCTGTGTTGTTGGTGCTTGAGTCAAACTCAGCATGAGACTCTTCGGAGGTCGTCCGTTGAAAGACGGTTTTGTGACGAACTCGTATCATGATTGTTATGGGAAAGCTGCAATGTTGCCGGCGTCGCATGCTCGCGCTACGAGCGCCTGAATCTCCGCGGCCCCCAGTCCACTCTGCCTCCGGAGTACCGTTTTGACCGTTGATGAGGGGAGGCGACCTTCATCGCCTTTCGCGAGCGCGCCGCTACTGCAGGATAAAGGCAAGCTCCACCTGTTCGTCGCAATGGACCACGCCCTCAAGGAAGCCATCGTCCGGCGCTGTCACCATGACGCGGGACGCCAGCTCATAGACCGCTCCGGTTCGGGTCCAAACAATCAGCGCCTGCCGGCGAAGGGATGCGTGCTCGAAAGCCCGCCATCGACGGCGATGGCCTGGCCGTTCACATAGGAGGCATCGTCGCTGGCGAGGAAGAGCGCCATATGCGCGATCTCCTCCGGCACGCCGTAGCGCTTGAGCGGATTGAGCTGGCCGATCTTCGTATCCGTGCCGCGCGCGCGGGCATTGTCGAAGATGGGCTTCGTCATCCCCGTTTCGATGAGGCCGGGGCAGATCGCGTTGACGCGCACGCCGGTTCCGTAGAATTCGTTCGCGGTCGTCTGCACCAGGCTGATGACGCCTGCCTTGCTCGCGCTATAGGGCGTGCCGCCTGCATTGGCCCTGAGGCCCGCGACCGAGGCCGTGCAGATGATCGACCCCTTGCCCTGGCGAATCATATGGGGGGCGGCGTGCTTGATGGCGAGGAACGGGCCGATGAGGTTGATGCGGAGGATTTCAGCCCAGTAGTCGACCGTCTGCTCGGCGAGCGGCACCATTCCGCCGGAGATGCCCGCATTGGCATAGATGACGTCGAGGCCGCCATGCTGTTCGACGCAATGGTCGATGAAGCCCTTCACGGCCTCCTCGTTGCCCACATCGGCGGCGACGGAGGTCACGGTGCCGCCCGCCTTGCGGATGATGGCCGCCGTTTCGTCGACCGCGTCCTCGACCCGGTCGACGGCCACCACCTTCGCGCCTTCTAGGGCGAAGAGAACGGCGCTCGCGCGCCCGATGCCGCTTCCAGCGCCTGTGACGATGGCCCGCTTGCCCGAGAGTCTGCCCATGTCGCCCTCCGCGAATCGCTCTCCAATGATTTGCCGGATTCTAGGCGCTTGCGAGGGTGCCGGATAGGAGGGGCGGGTTAAAAGCCCTTGCCCTTCCTCACCGACCATTGGAGGTCCGCGCCGCCTGCCTCGCCGGGAAGCGTGCCGGAGCTTCCGGCGACGGGGGGAACGTCGATGGGCGCGGTGCAGTTTTCAGCCTGCTTCTCCATGCGGGTGCAAATCTGCCGCCCCTTGACGCGCCAGTGCCCCTTCATCTCGGAGCCGTCGGGCGCGCGCACGACGATGGCCTTGCGGTCGGGGTAGTAGATTCTGGTCGTGCCCTGAGGTCCCGCAAGCTCGACCGTGTTGCCAACGAGCCCGGCGCCCACATCCTTGCCCTTCTTCCCCGCGGCATGGGCAAGGCCGGGCGCAAGCGCGGCGATGAGGATGGCGGCGGTCGCGGCCCGCGCCATGAGGGCAGGTTTCAGCATGTGGCTCTTCTATATTTTATTGCCGCCGCTTGCAAAGCCGCGGACGCGCCTGCCCGTGGGGCGCCGCCTACTTGCCCAGTCTGGGCGGCTTGAGCAGGAAAATGACGATCCATATGGGCACGAGAACGATGGCGCCCAGTATGAAATGCGGCAGCGCCCATTCGACACCCTCGCGCATCACCGCCATGATGTGCTGCGGCGTTAGACCCACATCGGTGAGGACCTGATCGGCGCTGATGTTGAATTCATTGAGCAGCGCCCCGATGAGGACCGCGCCCAGGGTGAATTTCACGAGCGTCGACATGAAGTTGTAGAACATGGGCGGCGCTGGCTCGCGTCCCTGTGAATCTCGACTTGGGACAGTCTAGACGCCGCGCGCCCCGGGACAAAGCCCGGGCTTCAGGCGGGAGGAGGGGATGGACGGGAAAGGGAAGGGGGCCGAAGGGCTATTCTTGAGCGCGGAGGCCATTGCGGCGCTCGAGGAGCGGCGGCATGTCCACCAGTTCAACGCCGGGGCGGTGCGCCATACGCGCTCGCTCGGCGATCTTGCAGGGCTGAAGGATATGGGCCTTCACCTTGTCCGGGTGGAGCCCGGCCACGCCACCACCGAGCACCATTTCCACGGTCAGGACGAGGAATTCCTCTATATCCTTTCGGGCCGGGGCGTGGCGGCCATCGGCGCGGAGGAGTTTCCGGTCGGCCCCGGCGACTTCATGGCCTTTCCGGCAAATTCGCCCGCCCATTCCATGCGCGTGCCGGAGGAGGCGGGCGAGGATCTCGTCTATCTCATGGGCGGCACGCGCTCGCGGATCGACATCTGCACCTATCCCCGCCTCGATCGCCGCATGTACCGGGTCGACGGCGTGAAGGAATATATCGATCTCGCCGATGTGAAGAAGGTCTGACGCGGCTCCGGGAGGCGCGCCGGGCGGTTTCCGCTCTTGCCGAAAACGCTCTAGCCGCCAAAGAGCTTCTTCAGCGTTTCGCCGGGCTTCGGCTTCTCGCCGGACGGTGCCGTCTGCTGCGTGCCGCCCGTCTCGCCGGATGGCGTCTGGGGCGCCGCGCCTTCCGGCCCGGTCGTCTGCGGCTGGGTTTCGCTCTTCGAGCCGCCGAGAAGCCCCTTCAGCAATTCCTTCCCGCCTTCGCCCTTGAGGCCCTTGAGCTGCTCGATCGTTCCTTGCGGGTTCTGGAGCATGGACTGAAGGTCCGGGCGGAATTTCGGCGCGGCCCATGGCCCCTCGATGATGAGCGGCACTTCGAGCCCCTTCGTATCGGCAGCGCCGCCCTGACCTTCGAGCGTGGCGGCGAGCTTCGGAGCAATACGGTAGTTGAGCGTCCGGTGCGGCAGATCGACCGTGCCCGCGCCGCTGACGCGAACGAGCGGGCTCAGCAATTTGAGATCGCTGTTGGTGAGGATGCCGCGCTCGATGGTGAAAGTGCCGCCGAGCTCCGAAAAATCCGTATCCTGAGTGCCGCCGCTTCCCCATCCGGTCACGGGATTGGTGGTGACGGTGCGGATGAGCTGGGCGACATTGACACCCTTGATCGCCCCATTCGTGAACCGGACCTCTCCCCTGCCGCCAAGGGCGCCAATCATTTCGCGCTGGCTCGCGCCCGCCGTTTCGATCGCGAAATTGAGCGCGGTGCGCCCGTCGAGCCGCTTGAAATCGGCGGCATCGGCAAGAAGCGGCTGGGCGGCGACGCCGGAAATCGTGAACGATGCCTTGACCCGCGCCTCGCGCGCCGAACCGTCGAGCGCGACCATGCCCGTGCCCGAGCCCTCATAGAGAGCCAGCCGGGAAAGATTGACGGTCATCACGCCATCGTTGAGGCGCAGGGCGAGCGCGCTTTCGCCGATCGTGATCTTCTTGAACAGGAGTTCGCCCGCGCTGAAGGCGATGTCGGCATTGACCGCGCGCAGGCCCGAAAGATCGAGCGGCTCGTTGCTCCAGCCGCCATTGCCGCTCTCCGCCGCGTCGCCCACGGGTTTCGGGGCGGCGGAGGTGTCATTGCTTGCGAGATAGACATTGGTGTCGATGCGGTCGACCGCGAGCTTGCCCTTGACGAGCGGCCGCGCGCCTCCGGTCGCGATGGTGAGAGCGCCCGTCGCATTCATGCCGTCGAGGCTCACCTTCGCGTCGTTGAAGGCATAATTGCCGCTTTCGCCCGATGCGCGGCCTTCTATCGAGAGAGGGCCGAAGCCGTTTCCGGCGGGCAGCGGATGGCCGAGCCATGCCGAAAGCTGGCGAACCGAGGCGATGGCGAGTTTGATGTCGCCCGCAAAGCGCAGACCTTCGAGGGGGCGGATGGTGCCCTTGTAGGTCGCGTCGATCTTGGAGGAGGCGAGCGAGAAGGTGACGGGCGTTTCGCCGCCCGAGGTGAGCGCGCGGGGGCGATCCGCCACGAGCGAGAGCTTCAGCGGTTCGCTGTTCCAGACCAGCGAACCATCGGCCTTGAAAGGCTCGTCGAGGCTCGGCATGGCGAGATCGAGATTGACCTTTTCAAAGGCGAGCGAGGCGCCCGTCCTGGCGTTGCGATAGGTGGCGGAGCCGTTGGAGATCGAGACATCGCCGAGGCGGATCTGCTTCAGCGATGCGCCGCTCGGTCCCTGCGCCGCGGGTGCCTGCCCGGTCGCTGCGGGCGCCTGCGCGGTGGAGAACTGCCAGTTGGGCGTGCCGTCCGCGCGCACTTCGAGATGGATCACCGGATCGACGAGAACGAAACTGTCGATCTCGACCTCGCCCCGGAAGAGCGGCAGGATCTTGAGCGCGGCCCGCATCTCTCGCATCGCGACCATGTCGCGATCCTTCGCCCAGGAAGCGTTGGAGAGGCTCACATTCTCGACCTTGACCGCAAGCCTTGGAAAGAAGGAGAGCCCTACATTGCCGCCGATCGCAAGGTCGCGGCCCGTCTGGCTCTTCACGATCGAGACGACGCGCTCCTTGTAGACGCTCGTGGGAATGAAGAGCGGCACTGCGACGATGACCGCAATGAGGATGACGGCAATACCGGCGAGGATGGCGATGAGGCGCGACATGGAGTTCTCCCTCGTCTGCTCTTGGCGGAGTGCGGGGGCTTTTCGTTCGCAAACACGGCCAGCTTCAGTTCCGGCCGGCTGAGAATCATTACGTCCCCGCGCGGATGATTTGCGGTCGATTGAGCACGGCAGTCGGGCACAATTGTGACGCCTGCCGCATTCCTTGCGAAGAGAAGATTTGTGAAAAA
Source organism: Parvibaculum sp. (assembly GCF_035325945.1). Taxonomy (GTDB): domain Bacteria; phylum Pseudomonadota; class Alphaproteobacteria; order Parvibaculales; family Parvibaculaceae; genus Parvibaculum. The sequence continues at coordinate 408,432 of NZ_DAOKYX010000001.1, read as the reverse complement.
AAGCATGATCCCGCGCGCGAAAAAGGGCGCTATGCTTTTTCAGGGAGAGGGAGGGGATCATGACCGCACGTTCAAAGGCGCCGGCGCGCGAAACCGCACTCATAACCGGCGCGTCGGCGGGCATAGGCGCGGCGCTCGCGCGCCAGTTCGCGGCGGGCGGCTTCGATCTCGTTCTCGTGGCGCGCAGCCGCGACAAGCTCGAAGCGCTTGCCGGGCAGCTCGCCTCGGAATTCGGCGTGAAGGCGATCGCAATGCCCGCCGATCTCTCGAAGCCCGGCGCGCCCAAGACCCTTCTTGCCGCTTGCGCGCGGCGCAAACTCCATATTGACGTGCTCGTCAACAATGCGGGCGTGCTCGAATTAGGCGCTTTCCGGAGCATTCCGCCCGAACGCCATCAGGAACTGATCGGCCTCAATATCGCGGCGCTCACCGAGATGACGAGCCGCTTCCTCGCCCCGATGCTCGAGCGCGGGCGGGGCCGCATCCTCAATGTCGCGTCGATCGCCGCTTTCCAGCCCGTGCCGTCGCTTGCGACGTATGCCGCGACCAAGGCCTATGTGCTGTCGCTGACGGAATCTCTGTCCGAGGAACTCAAGGGCACGGGCGTGAGCGTGACGGCCCTCTGTCCCGGCATCACGCAAACGAGCATGGTCGAGCGCGCGAAGGAGGGGAGCGCCGCCGCTTCGCAACTGCCGCCCTTCCTCATCGGCGATGTCGAAGATGTGGCGGCGCAGGGCTATGCCGCCTGCATTGCGGGGGAGGTGATCCGCGTGCCGGGCGCGATCAATTTTGCGGCGAGCATCGCCGCGCGCGCGGCGCCCAAATGGATCGTGCGCGGCGTTGCGGGGGCGCTCGGCCGCCTCGCCCTGTGAGGCCTGCCGCCCTTCGGGGCTCTAGTTCGCCGCTTCGATGAGGAGCTGGCCTCTGGGGCCTGCCTGCGGCACCGGGCGACCCTCGATCCAGGCGCGGATCATGGCGTTGACCGCTTCCGGCGCCTCCTGCTGCACCCAATGCGAGACCTGCGGCAGGTAGCGGATGGTGAAGTCCTTCACGAGCTTTTCGGTGCCGAGCGTCAACTCGCGGCCGAGCGCCGCATCCTCCTCGCCCCAGAGCATGAGCGTCGGCGTTTCGAGGATCGGCGGCTCGCTGAGCGCGCTGGCGCCGCTGCGATCACGGAAACTCGCGCGGTAATAATTGATCATCGCCGTCATCGCGCCGGGAATGAGCGCGGACTTGCGATATTCGGCGAGCACGCTCTCCGGGAAGCGGCTCTTCGTCACCGCCATGCCGACAAAGGCCTGCGCGATCGCCTCCGCATTGCGCGCGGTGAAGAGCTTTTCGGGGAGCCAGGGAAGCTGGAAGAAGAAGATGTACCAGGAGCGCCTGATCTGCGCCCAGCTCTTGAGGCCCTTCAGGAAGAGGGCGGGATGCGGCAGGTTCATGACGATGAAGCGCTCGAGCGGCCTGTCGCCCGAAAGCGCGAAGGCCCAGCCGATGGCGCCGCCCCAGTCATGGGCGATGAGGGTGACCGGCCCCTTGATGCCGCGCGTCCGAGCCGCGTCGATGAGGCCCGCCACATCGGCCTTGAGGTGCTCCATGCGGTAGGCGGCGACCCCCTTGGGTCGCGACGTGCCGCCATAGCCCCTGAGATTGGGCGCCCAGGCCGTGTAACCGAGTTCCGCGAGGAGCGGGAGCTGGTGGCGCCAGGAGAACTTGTTCTCGGGAAACCCGTGCAGAAAGAGCGCGAATTTTTCGCCCTCGCCGCACATATCGACTTCGAAGGCGAGGCCGTTCGCCTCGATATATGCCGTGCTGATCGGATGCTCGCTCATGATTTGCCTTCTGGATTATCGGCTCCGGCGACTATACGCGATTCAGGCGCGCGGCAAGATGCAGGGCCGCCGGTGCTGTCGGCTGCCGCGTTCCCTCGATCAAGTCCTGAATCGGGGATGTGGATGGGCATTTGTGGCCCTTGCCTTCGCGGGGAGGTCGAATTAAGTTCCCGGCCATCGCGAGGGTGGCCGCATCGGCCGCAAGTCCCCACAAGGGAGCCCACGCCGCCGGTGCAGGCGTAGCTCAGCTGGTTAGAGCGCTAGATTGTGGATCTAGAGGTCCCCCGTTCGATCCGGGGCGCCTGTACCATTCCCTCCCCGAAATTCGAGCCCGTTCAGGGGGCGAGGCACTCCGCCACGCATTGGCGCAGCCGCGCCATGGAAAAGGGTTTTTGCAGGGCGAAATCGGCGCCGAGCAGGCTTGCCGCCTTGAGATAGTCCGTCCCCACATGCCGGCCGCCGCCCGATATGGCGATGATGCGCGTGCCGGGATAGTCGCGGCGGATGATGCGGATCGATTCGAGCCCTTCCTGCTCCGGCATGATGAGGTCCGTCACCACCACGTCGAATGGCTGGAGGCCGAGCTTCATCATGCCCTCCCGGCCGTCGGAGGCGGTGACGACGCTATGCCCGTCGGTTTCGAGTGCGAGGAGGATCGTGTCGCGCACGAGCGGCTCGTCTTCGATCACCAGTACCTTGCCCATGCTTTCAGCACCCATTGCCGGTTATGGATTCACCCCGGATTATAGGCTCGTGTGATCCTATGTGTCATTTAGGGCAAGCGGTTCGCCCGCAAGAAGGCCGAGAGCAGCGCCGCTCGAATTTACAAATGACTTGCCTCGCGCAAAGCCGCCGACGCAGCATCGGGCATCGTCATCAGGGAGTATAAAATGTCATTGATCGTCTATGGAGGGGCCATCTCGCCCTTCGTCCGCAAGGTGCGGGTTTTTCTGGCCGAGAAGGGCCTCGACTACAAGCTGGAGCAGGTGAGCCCCTTCCAGCCGCCGGAATGGTTCAGGGAGATCTCGCCGCTCGGCCGCATCCCCGTTCTGCGTGACGAGGCGGCGGGGCCGGATGCGACGCTCCCTGACAGTTCCGTCATCTGCGCCTATCTGGAGCGGCTGAAGCCCGAACCTGCGCTCTACCCCAAGGATAATTTCGCCTATGGCCGCGCGCTCTGGTACGAGGAATACGCGGACTCCGAACTCGCCGCCAATGTGGGCATGGGCGTCTTCCGCCCCGTCGTTCTGGCGAAAATGATGGGCAAGGAGCCGGATCGCGCCGCCGCCGAAAAGACCCTCGCGGAAAAGCTGCCGAAATACTTCACCTATCTCGATGCCGAGATCGGCTCGAAGCCGTTTATCGCCGGCGGCGCCTTTTCCGTCGCGGACATTTCCGTGGCGACGCATTTCGTCAATCTCGCCCATGCGGGCTACGGGCCGGACGCGAAGACATGGCCCAATCTCGCTCGGTATCTCAAGGAGATCCATGCGCGGCCGAGCTTTGCCGCCGTGATCGCGGAGGAGCGGAGCTTCGTCAGCAAGCTCGGCCTCTGACATCCTCGGTGTCTTGACGCAAGGGAAGGCGGCATGCGCATCGCCGTGCCGCCTCCCGCCTTCAAATCCGCGCCCAAAAGGTCTATTTCATATGTCAGGCGGCACTTGAAACAAGACCGCAAGGGGAGCGTGGTCCGGCGGGCGGAGGGACCCTCCGGGCAGCGACGATGCTCCCGAATGACAGGTCGAATTTGCGGGCCATCGCAAAGCCCTTCCCCCAAGCCTCGCTCGAGGGCTTGCTTTGGCTGACCGCGCTGAGGGGAGGAGAAGATGGCCGACACGAAATGGCCCGCGATGAGCATCGCGGATGCGAACCGGCTGCTGACGGCGCCGGGCATGCCCTTTGAAATGGAAACGGTGACGATCCGGGGCATTCCGACCCGGGTCTACAAGAACGCGCCGCCGCATCTGCGCGCGATCTTCGAACTCGGCAAGGGCTGGGGCAAACGCGACTTCATCGTCTATGAGGGCGAGCGCCTCGATTTCGACAGCCATTATCGCGCTGTCTGCGCACTCGCTCGCGTCTATGCCGACCGCTTCGGCATCCGCAAGGGCGACCGCGTCGCCATCGCCATGCGCAATTTCCCCGAATGGTCGATCGCCTTCTGGGCGGCGGCCGCCATCGGCGCCATCACCGTGCCGATCAATGCCTGGGGCAGCGGGGCGGAGCTTGAATATTGCATCACGGATTCGGGCTCGAAGGTCGTCGTGGTCGATGGCGAACGCCTCGACAGGCTGAGGCCGCATATGAGCGATCTCAAGGTCGCCGGCATCATCGCGGCGCGCGCCTCGCGCGAGCCGCTGGGCGATGCGCTCGCGCTCGAGGATCTGATCGGCAAGCCGGAAGACTATGCGAAGCTCTCCGACGCCGCACTGCCCGATCCCGGGCTCGAGCCCGACGACGACGCGACGATCTTCTATACGTCCGGCACGACGGGCAAGCCCAAGGGCGCGCTCGGCACGCATCGCAACATGATGACCAATCTGATGAGCGCGGCCTATGCGCCGGCGCGCGCCTGTCTCCGTCGCGGCGAGACGCCGCCCGCGCCCGATCCCGACGCGCCGCAGCGTTCCATGCTTCTCTCGGTGCCGCTCTTCCACGCTACCGGCTGTCACTCGATTCTGGTTCCCATGTATGCGGGCGGCGGCAAGCTCGTCTTCATGCACAAATGGAATCCCGAGCGCGCGCTCGAACTGATCGAGCAGGAGCATATCCAGTCCTTCGGCGGGGTGCCCGCCATGGTCTGGCAGGTGCTCGAAAGCCCGAACTTCGCGCTTCACGACACATCGAGCGTCGAGGCGATCGGCTATGGCGGCGCGCCCTCCGCGCCCGATCTCGTCACCCGCATCAAGCAGCAATTCCCGAAGGTGCAGCCGGGCAATGGCTACGGCCTTACGGAAACCTCGTCCATCACCACGCAGAATTCGGCCGAGGATTACGAGAACCGGCCGGAGAGCGCCGGGCCTGCCGTGCCGGTCTGCGATCTCAAGGTCGTCGACGAGAAGGGAAATGAAGTGCCCGCGGGACAGGTGGGCGAGCTCTGGATCAAGGGGCCGAACATCGTCAAGGGCTACTGGAACAAGCCCGAAGCGACGGCCACCGCGATCACCGATGGATGGCTTCATTCCGGCGATCTCGTCCGCATGGACGAGGAAGGCTTCGTCTTCATTCTCGACCGCGCGAAGGACATGCTCATTCGCGGCGGCGAGAACATCTATTGCGTCGAGGTCGAGGGCGCGCTCTACGCCCATCCCGCTGTGATGGATGCCGCCGTCGTCGCCATTCCGCACAAGGTGCTTGGCGAGGAGGTGGGCGCGGTGGTGCAGATCGCGCCGGGCAAGGAGGTGAGCGAGGAAGAGCTGAAGGCGCATGTGCGCAGGCTTCTCGCCGCTTTCAAGGTGCCGGTGAAGATCGAGTTGCGGCACGAGCCGCTGCCGCGCAATGCCAATGGCAAGATCCTGAAAACGGAATTGCGCGAGGACATGAAGAAATATGCGACCAATTGAGCCGTCGCCGAAGAAGCGGACGGCCGGCAACCTGAAATGGGAGGATTGATGGAAATCTCACTGAGCGGGCGCGTCGCGCTCGTCACGGGCGCTTCGCGCGGCATTGGCCGGGCCATCGCCATTGCGCTTGCACAGGCGGGCGCGGATGTCGCGGTCAATTATCGCCGCGACGAGGAGGCCGCGAACGAAACCGTCGAGGCGATCCGCAAGCTCGGACGCAAGGCAAAGGCCTATGCGGCTTCGGTCGAGAATTTCGAGGAAGACCAGAAGATGGTCGCCGATGTGCTGAAGGATTTCGGCTCGATCGGCATCCTCGTCAACAATGCGGGCATCGCCTCGCGCGGCCAGTCGGTCGCGGATACCGATCCGCAGGAACTCGAGCGCGTGCTGCGCGTGCACGCCATGGCGCCGCATTTCGTCTCGAAGCTCGTGCTCCCGCATATGCGCAAGGAGAAGCGCGGCGACATCATCATCATTTCGTCGGTGGCGACGCTCTACATGTCGGCGAATGGCGGCCCGTACAATATGGGCAAGGCGGCAGCGGAAGCGCTGGCGCTGACGCTCGCCAAGGAAGAGCGCAAATACGGCATCCGCACCAACATCGTGGCGCCGAGCCTCACCGACACCGACATGGGCCGCAGGCTCGCCGCCGCGCGTGCCGGCAAGAAGGACATGGACATTCACGAACTCGACGACAAATACCCCTTCGGCCATGTCTGCTCGGCCGAAGAAGTGGCGGCGGCGGTCGTCTATCTCGTTTCGGATGCGAATCCCTACGCCAACGGACAGAAACTCAACATCGACGGCGGCGGCAACTGATACGGCCGCTGGGCACGAACAAAAAGGCCGGCAGAGATGCCGGCCTTTTTCTTTGCCTTGATGGTCTCACTCCGCTGGCGACAGCGCGCCGCTCGGCTCCTTCTTCGTGCGCTTGAAGAGAGAGGGCAGCACGTTGATGAAGGAGAGCAGCACCGCCGCCGCATAGGGCACCGACTGCACGAGAAGCACGCAGATCCAGAGCCGCGACAGGCTGTCGGAGAAATCCTGATTGAGGAAGAAGGCGATGGCGAGGCCCCAGAGCAGGGTCAGCATCACGGCTTCTTCGCGCACCTGGATGATCGCGGCGGCGAGGGGCGGCTTGTCCTCGCATTTCGGCGTGCGGATGAAGGGCTTGCTCGTGGTGATCATGCCGTTGAGCATGGCCTTGGCAACCGTATGGGTGAGGCCGAGCGCCGCGACGCCTGCGCCGAGGCTTTCGATGAAGCTGCAATCCCTCACGCGCACGGCATAGAGCAGCAGCGAGCGCACGAATTTGAAGATGAAGCTGCCGATCGTCGGGATGAGGAACGCCGCGACGGGTAGCTGCACCATCTTCGGCGCATAGAGAGCAAAGAGCGAAAGCCCGATGCTGGCGATCGTGAAGAGCAGCGCAAGCCCGTCCGCGAACCAGGGGAGCCAGCCCGCGAGGAAGTAGTAGCGTTGCGCCGGGGTGAGCCCACCCTTGCGCGCCCAGGGCGCGAGCGCGTCCCAGTGATGCTTCACGATCTGCACCGCGCCATAGGCCCAGCGGAAACGCTGGCTGATATAGCCCGCAAGCGTATCGGGCGTGAGGCCGCGGCCGAAGGAGTGGTTGACGTAAACGCTGTCATAGCCGGAGCGGTAAAGCTTGATGCCGAGTTCGGCGTCCTCGCAGATGCACCACTCGGCCCAGGCGCCGACCTTCTCGAGCGCCGATTTCCGCACCAGCGTCATCGTGCCGTGCTGAATGACGGCGTTGAAGTAGTTGCGCTGAACCATGCCGATATGGAAGAAGCCGGCATATTCCCAGTAGCACATGTTCTTGAACATGCTTTCGTGGCGGTCGCGATAGTCCTGCGGCGACTGCACGAAGCCGACATCTTCCTTGGCGAAATAGGGAACCATCATGCGCAGCCAGTTCGGCGAGACCTGATAGTCGCTGTCGATGACGGCGATGATGTCGGCGTCGGGCGCGGTCATCTTCAGGCCGAAATTGAGGGCGCCTGCCTTGAAGCCCGGCCAGTTCTCAAGATGGAAGAAGCGGAAGCGGGGCCCGAGCTGTGCGCAATAGTCCCGCACGGGCTGCCAGACGGCCGGATCGACCGTGTTGTTGTCGAGAACGAGCACCTCGAAATTCGGGTAGTCGAGCTTGGAGAGCGCCAGCAGCGTCTCGCGCACCATTTCCGGCGGCTCGTTGTGGATCGGGACGTGAATTGAAACCTTGTTTGGCGGATAGGCTTCCGCCTTCTCGAAGGGCTCGAAGTGCCTTTCGCCATGCCGCGTCCAGATCACTTCGACGAATTCGATCGCCTCGGCGAGAAGCACGATGAGCAGAAGCCCCTGCGCAAGGAAGAGGAAGCTCCAGATGAACGTATCGACCGAGGTGAGATAGAGACCCGTGACCGAGAGCCCCGCCCAGGCGAGCGCGGAAGCGGCGATCTGCGTCATGATGGTGAAGATGACGACGCCCGCCGTCTCGACATGCTGGCGGCGAAGCATGAAGACCACGGCCAGCACGAGCGCGAGGCCCGCCGCGATCGAGGCCCAGAAGCGCCAGTGCGGCGCCTCGATGATGCTGCCCGCCATCGGGAATTTCGGCTGGCGCTCGGCATTGTAGATGCCCCAGTAGCTGCCCGCCGCGCCTTCCTCGGCCGCCTTCCAGGGCTGGTCGAAGGCTTCCATCACGTAATAGGTGAGGTCGGCCTTCTTCGCGCGGTTGAGGAACTCGCGCAGGAAGGTCGCCTGATTGACGAGCGAAGGCACGGCCTCGCCCGAAAGCTCGGCTTCGGGAATGCCGGGATAGGGCTTGCGCGGAATGATCTTGCCGCGGCTCGGCCAGCCGACTTCGGTGATGACGATGGGCTTGTCGGGATAGGCCCTGTGCAGTTCGTCGAGGCGCTCGAAAACCGCATCGACCGCGCGGTCCACCGGAATGCCTTCCCAGTAGGGCAGAATCTGCACGCCGATGAAGTCGACCTCTTTCACGAGTTCCGGATGCTTCAGCCAGATATGCGGCGGCTCGGCGGTGGAGACGGGCTTCCAGACCTTCTTCTTTACTTCGCGGATCTTGTCGATGAGTTCGCTCACCGGCAGGTCGTTTCTGAGCAGCGCTTCGTTGCCGACCAGGACGCGCACGACGTTGCGCTTCGGCGCGAGCTTGATGAGGTTGGCGATTTCCTCGTCATTGCGCTTCTGGTCGGTGCCGATCCAGGCGCCCGCTGCGACCGACAGCCCGTGGCTTGCCGCGAGATCGGGGATGTCTTCCTGTCCGCGAATGACGCTATAGGTACGAATGGCCTGAACAGTGCCCGCAAGCAGCTTGAGATCGGTCTCGATCTGCTCGCGCGTCGGGTTGACGTTCTTCGTCGGGTCCTGCCCGAGCCGATAGGGGCTGTAGGAGAAGCCGACGATCTCGCCGGTCCACGCCTCGGCCTCGTGAGGCCGGTTGAACGAGGCCCAGATCGCCAGATTGGCTGCGATCACGACCGGAAGCACGAAGACGAAGAATATCGCGACGCGGGCAAGCGGGGACCTGCTCGAAGTGCGTGGTGACGCGGGGTTGTCCATTCAAGCTACCGTAAGAGAAACCGCCTGGGGGGATGTTCCGGATTGCCTGCGGTCCGGCAGCCAAGCTCTGCCGCGCCCGCCACGTATCGTTTCCGGCATGCGGTTGCGAGCACCGCATGATCGGACTTTTTCATCGTCACTGATAGGTGACGGGCGATGAACCGTCGATGAATGGCCGGGCGCGGCCCTGGCCACGTTACGGCGATTTTCCGAGCGGCAGGATTGCCGGCCCATCCATCCACTC
>NZ_DAOKYX010000001.1:390341-399108 GCF_035325945.1 Parvibaculum sp. | reverse complement strand
GGCCACGTTACGGCGATTTTCCGAGCGGCAGGATTGCCGGCCCATCCATCCACTCCGTCATGTTCCGAACGCCGGTCAGTCGGCAGCGGCGGAAATCCTCGCTCCCGCAGGGCGGGCCTGCGCGCCGCGCACGAGCTTGCCGTTGAGTTTGCCAGTCGGCTGGCCGTTCCTGAACGCGACGACGCCCGACACGATGCTCGCGGTATAGCCGTCCGTCTCCTGGATGAGCCGCTTGCCGCCCGCCGGCAGGTCGTTGACGATGCGCGGCGAGTAGAGCGTCAGCCCGTCGAAGTCGATGACGTTGACGTCGGCCTTCATGCCGGTCGCGAGCACGCCGCGGTCGTTGAGGCCGACGAGTTCCGCGTTGCGGCCCGTGAGCCCGTGGATCAGCCATTCGAGCGGCAGCTTGCGTCCGCGGGTGCGGTCGCGGCCCCAATGGGTCAGCAGCGTCGAGGGGAAGCTCGCATCGCAGATGATGCCGCAATGGGCCCCGCCATCCGAAAGGCCGAAGGCCGTGTTCGGGTGGGTGAGCATGGTTTCGACATCGGCGAGGCTGCCGCAATGGTAGTTCATCAGCGGGAAATAGATGAGCGCGCGTCCGTCGCGTTCGAGCATGAGGTCGAGCACGATCTCGCGCGGGTTCTTGCCCGCCCGCTCGGCCCGCGCCTTGACGCTCTCCTCGGGCGCCGGTTCGTAGTTCGGCTTCTCGCCCAGCGCGAACATCTTGTGATAGGCGGTGCAGATCATCTCGATGATCTCGCCCGCGGGATAGGCGGGCTCCTCGGCGAGGAGCTTCGCGCGGAATTCGGGATCCCTCAGCGCCTTCACCTGCTCCGCGAGCGGCGCGCCCCAGATCTGGCGGAAGGTCTGATGCATGACGAAGGGATTGAGCGAGGCGGTGAGGCCGAGGAGGAGGCCCGTCGCGCGCGGCGGCACCTGGCCCCTGATCGGAAGTCCCGCCTCATTGGCGGCGGCGATGTTGTCGAGCACGCGCTTCCAAACGGTCGGCCAGCGGTCATCCTGTTCGATGGTGATCGACATGGGCCGGCCCGACAGCTCGACCATGCCGCGCAGCATGGCGAATTCGGCGTCCGTGTCCTTGAAGTCGGCGATGAGCTGAAGGACGCCCTTGCCGGCCTTGCCCATGGCGCGCGCGATGCCGTGAAGCTCGTCGGCTTCCGCCTTCAGCGTCGGCGTCGAGGCGCCGTGCTTGTCGCGGTGCTTGAGCGTGCGCGAGGTCGAAAAGCCGAGCGCGCCCGCATCGAGCGCATCGACCACGAGCCGCGCCATGGCTTCCGTCTCGGCTTCCGTCGCAGGCTCGAGCGCAGGCGCGCGCTCGCCCATCACATAGGCGCGCACGGCCGCATGCGGTACCTGCAACCCCACATCGAGCGCGAGAGGCGAGGCCTCGACCGCATTCATGTATTCAGGGAAGCTCTCCCAGTTCCACTTGATGCCTTCGGCAAGCGCCGTACCCGGAATATCCTCGACGCCTTCCATCAGGCCGAGCAGCCATTCGCGCTGCTCGGGCTTGCAGGGCGCGAAGCCGACGCCGCAATTGCCCATGACGGCGGTGGTAACGCCGTGAAAGGTCGAGGGCTGGAGATAGGGGTCCCAGGTGACCTGGCCGTCATAATGCGTGTGCACGTCGACGAAGCCGGGGGTCACGATCTGGCCGCGCGCGTCGATTTCCTCGCGGCCGCCGCCTTCGACCTTGCCGATGGCGACGATGGTGCGGCCGTCAATGGCGATGTCGGCCTCGAACGGCTTTCGCCCCGTTCCGTCGTAAACGGTGCCGCCGCGGATCACGAGATCGTGCATGGTTTGTCTCCCCGGAAATGCTCTGAATGGTGTTTCCGGGGAGCTTAGCGGTTTCAGCTCCGTGGAGCAAAAGGAGCCCGACGGGCCTCAGTTCTTCTGCTGCTGGCCGCGCTGGCGGATCGCTTCGCGCCGTGCCTCGATGGCACCAGCCTCGACCTTGCCGTTGCGTTCGCTCGAAAAGCGCCGCTCGGTGCGGATCGCCTCGCCGAAGCTCTGCGCGAAGCCCTCGTCGATGAGCTTCTTGTAGGCGGGCAGGCAGTCCGGCACCACCGAGAGCATGTCCTCGGCAAGCTTGCGGCAGACGGGCAGCAAGTCCTCGGGCGCCACGACGCGGTTGATGAGCCCCCATTCGGCCGCCTGCTCGGCGGAGAGGAAATTGCCGGTGAGCGACAGTTCCTTCGCCCGGTAGATGCCGATGGCGCGCGAAAGCTTCTGGCTGAGCCCCCAGCCCGGCAGGATGCCGACGCGGGCATGGGTGTCGGCGAAGCGGGCATTGGCCGAGCAGATGAGCACGTCGCAGGCCAGCGCCAGCTCGAAACCGCCCGTGATGGCCACGCCGTTGATCGCGCCGATGACCGGGCCGGAGAAATGGCCGATCGAGGTCACGGGGTCCTTGTCCGTCACGGTGCCGTTGACCGTGCTCGCGCCCGAGCCGAGCTCCTTGAGATCGAGCCCGGCGCAGAAAGCCTTGCCCGCCCCGGTCAGAATCACCGCGCGGGTTTCCGGGTCGGCTTCCAGCGCCTCGAATGTTTCGGCGATGGCCTGCCGGAGTTCGCGCGACAGCGCGTTCATGGCGGTCGGACGGTTCAGGGTGACGGTGGCGATGCCATCCGACTTTTCAACGAGAAGCACCGGATCCCCAGCCATGTATATTCTCCATAATCGTTAGTGCGAGTTGGTGAATTGCGATAGATTTGCTCTAACAGAGGAGACAACACGCCGCAATCCGCCCGGCTCGTTCGCGGTGGGGGTGTGTTGACCTTGGGGCGCTCATCGGACAGCATGCGCCCCCTCGCAACCCAGGGGGCTCCAGCCGTTGAGCATCGCCTCGTCCGAAGTCGAGCGTCAGCCGCTCAGGCTTGCTCTCCATGTCGCAGCTATTGGCGTTGTTTTCGGTGATATCGGGACCAGCCCGCTTTACACCATTCGCCAGTGCTTCGATCCCGCAGTGGGCCTGAAGCCGACGACGGAAACCGTCACCGGCGTGCTGTCGCTCGTCTTCTGGGCGATCACGCTCGTCGTGATGATCAAATATGTCGTCTTCATCCTGCGCGCCGACAACAAGGGCGAGGGCGGCGTGCTGGCGCTGACGGCGCTCGCGCTCAAGAAGGCGCGTTCGGGAAGTCTGCTCGCCACCGCGATCACCGGCGCGGGCATGCTCGGTGCGGCCTTCTTCTATGGCGACGGCATTCTGACGCCGGCGATCTCCGTGCTCGGCGCGGTCGAAGGTCTTGAAGTCATCTCGCCCGTCTTCAGCGGCATGACCATGCCAATCGCGGCGGCGCTCCTCGTCAGCCTATTCCTCGCCCAGCGCAACGGCACGGCGCGCGTGGGCGCTCTCTTCGGCCCGGTGATGACCGCCTGGTTCGTGGCCATCGGCGCGCTCGGCATCTATGGCGTCGTCCAGCATCCGGCTGTGCTCGCCGCCCTCGATCCGCGGCCGGGCTTCCAGCTTCTCATGGCCGGGCACACGCATCCGCTGGCGCTACTCGGCGCGGTCGTGCTCGCCATCACCGGCGCGGAAGCGCTCTACGCGGATATGGGCCATTTCGGCCGCGCGACCATCCGCCGTGTCTGGATATCGCTCGTCTGGCCCGCGCTCATTCTCAATTATTTTGGGCAGGGTGCGCTTCTTCTCTATGAGCCCACGGCCATCGAAAATCCGTTCTATCTCCTCGCGCCCGAAATCCTGCGCGTGCCCTTGCTCATCCTCGCGACCATGGCGGCGATCATCGCCTCGCAGGCGGTGATTTCGGGCGCCTTCTCCGTGACGAGCCAGGCGGTCGAGCTTGGCTGGCTGCCGCGCTTCCGCATCCGCCACACTTCGGCGCGCGAATCGGGCCAGATCTATGTTCCGCAGATCAACGCCGCGCTGATGGTGGGCGTGCTCGCCGTGGTGCTCGGCTTCGAGACGTCGTCGCGCCTTGCCTATGCCTATGGCATCGCCGTGACCGGCACCATGGTCATGACGACCTGCATCGGCTTCTACTATTACTACCGCATCGCCAAATGGCCGCTGATCCCCGTCGCCGCCTTTGCGCTCCTGCTGCTGACGGTCGATCTGAGCTTCCTCGTCTCCAATCTGACGAAAGTGCTCGAGGGCGGCTGGCTTCCCATCGCGGTCGGCATCAGCATCGTCATCGTCATGGAGACGTGGCGGCGCGGGCGCAAGCTCCTCGCCGAGCAGTTCCTCGACGGCGCCGTGCCGCTCGACACGCTGCTCCGGCAGGCGTCGGAACAGAAGATCCAGCGCGTCAAGGGCGCGGCCGTCTTCCTCACCGCCAATCTCGATGTCGTGCCGACGGCGCTGCTCCACAACCTCAAGCACAATCAGGTTCTGCACAAGCGCGTGGCGCTGCTGCGCGTGAGCACGGAGGACACGCCGCGTGTGCCGCTCGCCGAGCAGCTCAAGGTCGAAACCCTGTCGAACGGTTTCGCCCGCATCGAGATCAGGCATGGCTTCATGCAGCAGGTGGACGTGCCTGAACAGCTGGAGCGCTGCCGCACCTTCGGCCTCGATTTCCCGCCGATGGAAACGTCCTACTTCGTCAGCCGCCAGACGCTCGTGCATGAGCACTCGTCCAAGATGCCGGCCTGGCAGTCCCGGCTCTTCATTCTACTGATGGACTATGCGCTGGGGCCGACGGAATATTTCCAGCTCCCGCCGAACCGCGTCGTCGAACTGGGCACCAAGACCGAGGTCTGATCGCCTCGGCCCTCATTTCAGCCGAGGAACTGCGCCAGCGCCACGCCGATGAAATTGGCGATCGCATAGCCGAGCACGCCGAGCATCACGGCGGGCGTGACGAGCGTCCGCCAGCGCTGGCTCGCGGCCTGAGCAGCGGCAGTTGCGGGACCGAGCGCGCAGGCATTGGAAGCGATGAGCGCTTCGGCAAGATCGATGCGGAAGAGCTTCGCCCCGCCAAGGACGAAGGCGAGATGCACCGTCGCCATCACGCCCGTGAAGGCAAAGATGGGAAGCGCCGTCTGCACCATGAGCAGCACGTCGGCGCCCGCGCCCACGACCGCGAAGAAGATGTACATGAAGTACATGCCGAGATCGAAATCGCCATTGAGTCTGTGCATGCGCTGCGGAAAGAAATTGGCGAGAGCGAGCGCCGCGATGGTGACGAAGAGCACGCCGAATTGCGGAATGCCGGCAAGGCTCGCGACGGCATAGCCCACGAAGCAGCAAAGCGCGGAGAGCGCGAGCGCCGTTGCGAGATCGGCGATGTGGAAATGGTTGCGTTCCTGCGCCTCGATGGCCTCGTCCTCGGTCGGCGCTTCGTCGATCACGCGCGAGGGAAAGAGGCGACGGATGAGCGCCGAGCCAGGCAGGAGAACGAGCAGGGTGAGAAAGAGCGTGCCGCCAACATTGTCGGACGCGGCCATCGCGCCCAGCACCGCCCCGTCCTTGAGTTCGAGCATCTGCGAGACGGCGGCAAAATTCATGGAGCCGCCGATCCAACTCGCGCCGATCGTGCCGACGATCTTAGGCCCGTAGGTTCCGAGATCGATCAGATGAAAGCCAGCGATCGCGCCCGCGATGGTGCCGAGCGAAGCGATGGCGAAGGCGAAGAGCAGGCGTCCCGTCTCGGGAATGATGCGCCGCAAATCCGCCTTGAAGAGAAGGAGCGGAATGGCGAGCGGGACGGCATAGCTCCAGACGAGATCGTGGAAGGTCGAGGCGAAGGGCACGATGCGCAGATTGGAAAGAAGCGCGCCCGCGCCGATGGTGAGAATGACGCCGGACAGCATCTTGCCGAGCCTCGTCCCCTCCGACCAGACGCCGAAGGCCGCCGCGCACAAAAAAGCGGCCACGAGGCCGAAATTGTTATCGGCCGAGATGAGAGAGCCCGTCATGTCCGTTCCTGCATAATTCGTTCAATGGCGTTCATCATGCGGAACGTCAGGCGAATTACAAGCGGGCCCGCCGCGAGGGGCGATATTCAGAGGCCGAAGCTGACCGAGATCGAGCCGAACTGATCGGGCTTGGGCTGGCCGTAAAATTCCCGTGTACGGAAGACATGGGTGAAGCTCACCCGCGTCGCGCCGAGAACGGCGACCGCGCCGAGCTTGCCGTCGAAGACGAAGACCTTCTTGTCGACGCTCTGGCTGTCCCGGAAAGTGTTGCCATCGAGGAAGATGTCGCGCGCGATGGCGCGCGCTTCGGCGCCAGCGAAGAGATACCAGTCGAAACCGTTGGCGCTGTGGAACCATTCCGAACCGCCGATGCCGGGATAGATGCGCGTCGGGCCGAAATCATTGGGCAGGGCCGGGCCGATGCGGAACGTTCCACCCCCGCCCGCATAGGTCTGCACATTGCCGAGCGCGATGATGCCGTAGGGAATGATATCCGTTTCGAGGCCGAGCATGCGCGGCGTGCTGAAGGTCGCCGAGCGCCAGGCGCGCTCGAAGCTCAGATTGAGTCCGGGCTCGTTGCGGAGCTGATTCGCCCATCCGCTCGCCTGATCGACACCGATGAGGCGGTGCCATCCGTTCTGCGTCTCCCGTCCGAGCGCCCAGGGGCCGACGACGCCGAGATCGAGCTTCCACTGGTCCTGCCAGGCTTCATGCGCCGCGTTCTCGCGCACGCTTTGCAGCGTGAAGGTGGTGTGGAGCCAGGCGGCATAGGGCCGGTCGTTGAGAATGGGCGCGCTCTGGTCGGTGTCATCCGGCGTGAAAAGCGCCTGGGCGAGGCTCACGCCGATCCGGTGGCTCGTGCGGACGACCTCCGCATCGTCGGTGAAAAGAGCGAAGACCGGCGGCGCCGAAATCGTTCGCAGCCATTCCGGCAGGTCGTCTCGCGGCGCCGACAGCCAGGATATCTGCACGCCGTTCGTGTAGTGCCGGTCGGTATTGGCGAATTTGGCGAAGAGGTCGTTTTCGGCCTGCACGGTCAGAAAGCCGTTATCGGCCGGCTCGGCGCTCTCGGCCGGGGCCGGCTGAAAGGCGGTTGAGATGGAGACGAGGAGAAAAAACGCAGTCAGACGGAGGGCAGGGCCGGGCTTGTTCGTCATACCGGAGTCCAGTGGTCTTTCGGAGGAGAGCTTGACGGCAGGAAACCGGCCGCTGTCCAATGGTTGCGCGGGAGAAAATAACATGAAACCGCAAATGGGGAGGATGACCATGAATGTTGCTGGAACGGCGGCTCGCATGAGCAGGGAGGAAGCACAGGCGAAGGGCATGCTCATCGCCTGGCATGCGGCGCAGGCGCCTGACAGGCTGGCGATCGTTTCGCAGGCGGGCGGGCGGAGCTATGGCGAACTCAATGCGCGGGCGAACCGCCTCGTGCGCGCCCTGCGCGGCGCGGGGCTCAAACCCGGCGATGCGGTGGCGCTTCTCTGTTCCAACCGCCCGGAATTCGCAGAGGTGGTGGCCGCCTGCCAGCGTGGCGGCTTCCGGCTGACGCCGATCAACTGGCACCTCAAGGGCTCCGAGGTCGGCTATATCGTCGATAATTGCGAGGCGAAGGCGCTGGTCGCCGATATGCGCTTTGCGGCGAGCGCGCAGGAGGCGGCCCACATGTCGCCGCTCGCCACGATCAGGCTTTCCGTCGGCGGAGAGATTCCGGGCTTCGCCGCTTACGACGCCATGGTCGAGGCGGAGGCCGGGCACGACATCGACAATCCCGTGCTCGGCACGCAGATGATGTACACCTCCGGCACGACCGGCCATCCGAAGGGCGTTTTCCGGCGCGAGGCGCCGCCCGTGACGCCGCTCAACGCGAAGCTCGCGGAGACGGCGCAATTCCGCCCCGGCGAGGACATGGCGCTCGTCACCGGGCCGCTCTATCACGCGGCGCCGCTGGCGCTCAATCTCAACTTCCCGCTCAATGCCGGCGTCGGCTGTGTGCTGATGGACAAATGGGACGCCGAGGACACGCTGCGCCTCGTCGAGAAGCACCGCATCACCCACACCCATGTGGTGCCGACCATGCTCCACCGCATGCTGAGCCTCGCGCCCGAGCTGCGGCAGAAATACGATTATTCGAGCCTGCGCTGGGTGCTGCATGGCGCGGCTCCATGCCCGGCGCATGTGAAGGAACGCTCGATCGAATGGCTCGGCCCCATCCTGTTCGAATATTACGCGGCGACGGAGGGCGGCGGCATTTTCGTCGACAGTCATGAATGGCTGGGGAAGAAGGGAACGGTCGGCAAGCCGCTTCCCGGCGTCGTCATGAAGGTGGTGGACGAGGAGGGGAGCGCGCTCGGGCCCGATCAGGTCGGCACCATCTATTTTCAGGCGCCCGCGCAGGGCCGCTTCGAATATTTCAAGGCGCCGGAGAAGACCGAGGGCGCTTATCGCGGCGACTACTTCACCATGGGCGACATGGGCTATCTCGACGCCGACGGCTTCCTCTTCCTCACCGGGCGCAGCGCCGAGGTCATCATCTCGGGCGGCGTCAATATCTACCCGGCGGAAATCGACGAGGAGATCCTGAAGCACCCCGCCGTCTATGACGTCGCCGTCGTCGGCGTGCCCAATGAGGAATGGGGCGAGGAGATCAAGGCGGTCGTGCAGCTCAATGAGGGGGTCGAGCCTGGCGACGCGCTCAAGGCAGAGCTTCTCACCTTCGCCGCCGAGCGCCTGCCGGGCTACAAGCGCCCACGCTCGGTCGATTTCACCGACGATCTGCCGCGCATGCCCTCGGGCAAGATCGTGCGGCGCTCGGTGCGCGACCGCTACTGGCAGGGCGAGAAGAAGATCTGAGAGGGTGGGCCGC
>NZ_DAOKYX010000001.1:244397-390241 GCF_035325945.1 Parvibaculum sp. | reverse complement strand
TCGGTGCGCGACCGCTACTGGCAGGGCGAGAAGAAGATCTGAGAGGGTGGGCCGCGCCGGGAGCCCATTTGCCCGCCCCCGCATGGCTCTTGGGGGCGCGCGGCCAGCCGTGTAACCTCGTTCCATCGAAAAGGCTCAGGGGGAGCAACGCATGTCATTCGCCTATCCGCATACGGGTCTTGTGACCCTTCTCGCACTCTTCGTCTATTTCTGGATGGCCCTCCAGGTCGGCCGGGCCCGCGGCCGGCACAAGGTGCCCGCGCCCGCGATGAGCGGGCCGGACGAACTCATGCGTGTCATCCGCGTGCATGAGAACACGCTGGAAGGTCTCGTGCTCTTCCTGCCCGCGCTCTGGCTTTTCGCGCTCACCATCGGCGATCTCTGGGCGGCGCTTGTCGGCATCTTCTACCCGATCGGCCGGGTCATTTACGCGCGCGGTTATTACAAGGCCGCCGAAAAGCGCGAGCTGGGCTTCAGCATCGGCATCATCGCCACGGGAATTCTCGTCGTCGGCGATCTCATCGCGCTGGTGATGGCGGCCATCGCGACGCATCTCTGAAAGGAGTGCGCCGCAAAGCAGAAGGGCCGTCCCTTTCGGGACGGCCCTTCGCTCCTATCCAACGTCCGTTTCTTGTTATGTGACGCCGAATGTCGATGTCGTGTCCGGCTATCCGAGCCTGGCGAGCGCGGCGGCGACCTGGGCGGTCTTTTCCAGCGTCACCATGTGGCTCGCCTCCGGGATGGAGACGAGTTCCGCGCCCCTGATCGCCTTCTTCCAGGCATGGGCATAGGCCGGCGGAATGAGCCTGTCGCTGTCACCCCAGACGAGCACCGTCTTCGCCTTGATGCGGTAGAGGCGCTGCGAAAGGCCGCGCTCGGGGATGGGGAAGAGGATCTTGCCCGCCATGCCCATCTGCCGGGCGTTCTGCACGAGGAAGCCCTTGAGCCATTCAGGATCGTCGAGCGCGACGCCCGCCGTCATGAGCTTCGTGCCCGCCTCCACATCGTGGAAGAGATATTGCGGCATCTCATAGGGCAGCATGGCGAAGAGATCGGGGATCGGATGATCGTCGAGCCAGAGACCCGCCGGGCAGATGAGGCCGAGGCGCGAGAAGTCGTTGGGCGCGATGGCGGCCATCTCGGCGGCGATCATGCCGCCCATGGAATGGCCGACAAGGATCGGGTCCTTGAGCCCGAGAGCCTCGACGACATCCGCCGTGTGCAGCGTGAAGTCCAGCATGTCGCGGATTTCGCCGCATTCCTCCGAATCGCCATAGCCCGGCAGCAGCGGCGCGAAGACGTGATGGCTCTCCGCGAGCTTGTTGAGGAGCGGATCCTCGGCAGTGACGCCGCCCGCGCCATGGAGATAGACGAGCGGCGCGCCCTTTCCGCCCTCGAAATAGCGAACGGGCGCGTGTTGCGTCTTGACGGTTTTCGTTTCCATCAGTCTTTTCCTCCCACCATCGCCGCCACCGCCGCTTCGCTCGGCAGGTTGCCCGGCGTTACCTGCTTCGCCAGCGGCTTGCACCAGAAACGTCCGTCATCGGCATGTTCGGGGAACATATTGCGGAGTTTCGGCATGACCTTCTCGGCGAAGAGGCGGGTCGAATACATGCACTTGTCTCTCGGCATGTCGCCGACATGCAGCAGGCAGAAGATGTTGCCGACATGGAGGCCCTTGATGAGCTCTTCCATGCGCTGGCGCACCGTTTCGGGGCTGCCGGCGATGACGTGACCCTGCTCGACGAGGTCCTTCCAGGTGAGCGACGCATAGCCGCCGATGGGCGGCGCATATTGCGAGAGAGCGCCGGTCTGGATCGTCTTGATCGTGCGGTAGCCCGGCGCGTCGGCAAAGCCCGGATAGACGTGGAGACAGCGATTGTAGAAGTAGCTCACATGCTCCGAGTAGAGCCGCTCGGCTTCCTCATCCGTCTCGGCGACGCAGATCGTCTGGGCGAAGCCTGCGCGATAGGGCGAGGTGTCGGGCGCGTTGCGCTGGGCGACGCGGTCCCAATAGCCCTGCAGGAGGGCGCGCGCGCGGATATAGCCCGAGAAGGAGAGGTAGGAATAGGAGTAGGTGTTGTCGATGCAGAAGTCGTAGGTCTCGACCGAGCCGCCACCGGGAATGTGGATCGGCGGATTGGGCTGCTGGATCGGGCGCGGCCAGATGTTCACATGCCGGAGCTTGTTGTAGCGGCCGTTGAAGGCGAAGGGCTCGGGATCGTGCCAGGCGCGCATGATGAGGTCGTGCGCTTCCTGATATTTCTCGCGCGTCAGCGCCGGGATCTGGCCGTAGCAATAGTTCGTGTCCATCGACGTGCCGACCGGGAAGCCGGCGACGAGGCGACCGCCCGAGATGCAGTCGAGCATGGCGAATTCCTCGGCGACGCGCACCGGCGGATTGTAGAGCGCGATCGAGTTGCCGAGTACGACAATGCCGACATCCTTCGTGCGCCGGGCAAGCCCCGCCGCGATGATGTTCGGAGACGGCATGATGCCGTAGCCGTTCTGGTGGTGCTCGTTGACGCCGATGCCGTCGAAGCCGAGCGTCGCGGCATATTCGAGCAGGTCGATATGAGTATTGTAGACCTCATGGCTCTTCGCCGGATCGAAGAGCTTCGAGGGAATGTCGACCCAGACCGAGCGGTACTTCTCGCGGAAGTCGTCCGGCAGATAGGGCCATGGCATCAGATTGAACCATGTGAACTTCATGCGTCTCCTCCTCCTGAGACAGGCCCGGTCCGCTTGCCCCGGGGGAGCACGCCCGTTTTCGGGTCTGTTGCGGCCCGTCCTCGTTTTTAGGGTAATTCCCCTAGGCCGGGAGTCTAGTCAATTTGCCCAAGGGGTGCAATTGCGCCGCATGTGCCATTGCTGACAGCCCTGTTAGCGCAGGCCGGGGCCAATGGCGCTATGCTGCATCCGGTTCGGTCGTGAGAAATTTCGGGAGGATGCGATGCGCATGAAAGTGCTTGGCCGGTCGGGCCTCAAGGTGTCGGTCGTCGGTCTTGGCTGCAACAATTTCGGCATGAAATGCGATCAGGCGGCAACCGACGCGGTGGTCGGAAAGGCGCTCGATCTCGGCATCACCTTCTTCGACACGGCCGATGCTTATGGCAACAAGGGCGGCTCCGAGACGATGCTCGGCAAGGCGCTGGGACAGCGCCGCAAGGATGTCGTCGTCGCGACGAAGTTCGGCCTGCCGATGGGCGATGGCGACTATATGAAGGGCGCCTCGCGCCGCTATATCGTGCAGGCCGTCGAGGCGAGCCTGAAACGTCTTGGTACGGATTATATCGACCTCTACCAGCTTCATTTCCCAGACCCCGAGACGCCGGTCGAGGAAACGCTTGCGGCTCTCGACGATCTCGTCCGCTCGGGCAAGGTGCGCTATATCGGCTCGTCCAATCTCGCGGGCTGGCAGCTCGTCGAGGCGTGGTATCTGGCCGGCAAGGCGGGCGGCGCAAGGTTCATCTCGGCGCAGAACCATTACAACCTCCTCGACCGCAAGATCGAGCTGGAGCTTGTGCCCGCCGCCAAGGCCTATGGGGCCAGCGTTCTTCCCTACTTCCCGCTGGCGAGCGGCATGCTGACGGGCAAGTACAGGCGTGGGACCGGCGGGCCGGGCGACGGTCGCCTCACCCTCATGGGCGACCGCGCGAAAGCCATCCTGACGGACGAGAATTTCGACTTCGTGGAGAAACTCGAGGCGTTCGCCGCCGCGCGCGGCCGCTCGCTCCTCGATCTCGCCATCGGCTGGCTCGCCTCGCAACCCCATGTCGGCAGCGTCATCGCCGGCGCGACAGGGCCCGAACAGGTCGAGCAGAATGTGAAGGCGGGCGAGTGGGAGCTTTCGGCCGAGGAGCTGGCCGAGGTCGGGAAGATCACTTTCAGGTTCTGATCGGCAGATTCTGATTCGGCAGCGCGTCCATCCGGCGGATTTGCGGCCGGTTCGGGGAGATTTGCGTGTCTTCCCCCGACCGTCTCCCCCGTCTAGACTGCCTCCCAACAAGAAATTGAAACTCCAGGAGGAACGACATGACGGAAGTGGATATCGTCATTCGAGGCGGAATGCTCGTCGACGGCACGGGCAGCGCGCCGCGCGAGGCCGATGTGGCGATCGACAAGGGCCGTATCGTCGCGGTGGGCAGGGTGGCGGCGAAGGGCCGCGAGGAGATCGACGCAAAGGGTCTTCTCGTTACGCCCGGCTGGGTCGACATTCACACCCATTATGACGGGCAGGTGACATGGGAGAGCCGCGTCACGCCGTCCTCCATTCATGGCTCGACGACCGTCGTCATGGGCAATTGCGGCGTCGGTTTCGCGCCCGTGCGCTCAACCGATCACGACACGCTCATCCGCCTCATGGAAGGCGTCGAGGATATTCCGGGCGCGGCGCTCCATGAGGGCCTTTCCTGGGAGTGGGAGAGCTTCGCCGAATATATGGACGCGATCGAGGAGCTGCCGCATGACATCGACATCGTGACGCAGGTGCCACATGGCGCGCTGCGCGTCTATGTCATGGGCGAGCGCGGCGCGAAGCGCGAGCCGGCGACCGCCGACGAGATCGCCGAGATGAAGCGCCTGACGCGCGAGGCGATCGAGGCCGGCGCCATCGGCTTCTCGACGACGCGGACGATGGTGCACAGGACGGCCGACGGCGACCTCACGCCGACGCTCGGCGCCGCCGATGCCGAGATGGTCGCCATTGCCGAGGCACTGCGCGATGCGGGCACGGGCGTTCTGCAATGGGTGTCCGATTTCCGCGAGATTGATCACGAGTTCGGCCTCATCGAGGAGCTGACGCGCGTTTCCGGCCGGCCGCTCAGCTTCTCCATGGTGCAGGCCGACGTCATGCCCGATCAGTGGCGCGAGCTGATGAGGCGCCTCGATGGCGCGGCATCGCGCGGACTGCCCATCAAGGCGCAGGTGCAGGGGCGCCCCGTGGGCCTCATGCTCGGCCTTCAGGGCTCGGTCCATCCCTTCGTCACGCGGCCTTCCTATCAGGCGATCGCCCATCTGCCGCTTGCCGAGCGGGTGGCGGTGATGAGCGATCCCGCTTTCCGCGCGAAGCTCATCGCGGAGGCGCCGGAGGCGGGCCACCCCTTCGTCAATTCGCTCGCCGGCGCCTATCACAAGATGTTCGATCTCGGCGATCCGCCGAATTACGAGCCCGCGCCGGAGGAGAGCATCGCCGCGCGCGCCAAGGCCACGGGCGAGAACCCCGACGCCATCGTCTATGACATTCTGACGGCGAATGGCGGTACGGGATTCCTGTTCTTCCCGCTGCACAACTACACCGACTTCAACCTCGACAACACGCTCACCATGATGCGCAATCCGAACACGCTGTTCGGCCTGTCGGATGGTGGCGCGCATGTGGGCGCGATCTGCGATGTCAGCGTGCCGACCTATATGCTCACCCATTGGTGCCGCGACCGCACGCGCGGCGAAAGGCTCGATCTGCCCTTCGTGGTGAAGAGCCAGACGAAGGACACCGCGGAGGCCATCGGCCTCAGGGATCGCGGCGTCGTCGCGCCGGGCTACAAGGCAGACGTCAATGTGATCGACTTCGAGCGCCTGCGCCTGAAGCCGCCGCATATGGTTTATGACCTGCCTTCCGGCGCGCGCCGCCTGATGCAGGAAGCGGAAGGCTATGTCGTCACCATCGCCAGCGGCCAGGTGATCTATCGCGATGGCGAGCCGACCGGCGCCCTGCCGGGCAGGCTCGTGCGCGGCGAGCAGCCCGCACCGGCATTGCGCGCGGCCGAATAGTCCGCTCAGGCGGGAATGGGAAGGAAGTGTTCGGGCGCGGCTTCGGCTGCGCCCGTTTCCATTTGGAAGCGCGGCGTTTCCGTCCTGAAGAAGCGCTCGACCCTCGCGGCGATCTCTTCCCAGCCCGGCTCGCTCGGCAGCCAGTGCGCCCGTCCGCGCAGGAATTCGATGCGCGCCTTGCCGCCATAATAGTCGGCGGTCGACCAGGCGATGGACGCGGGAGTGAGGCGGTCCTCGCTGCCGGTGAGAAAGAGCAGCGGACAAGTGACCTTGCTCGCATCGACATGGGCGGCGCGCCGCCGGTCGAGATACCAGAAGGCCATTTCGGCGAGGCACCGGCCTGATTCCGGTATGAGTGTCGCGTAAAGCCTGCGCGCCTCCTCCTCGTCGAGGCCGTTGAGCGCGCCCCAGCGCATGGTGTCGTAGGTGGGAAGCTGCGTCCTCCGCCAGAAAGGCGTGAGAAACGCCCGACGGAAGAACCATGCGACCATGGGATCGAGCGCGAAGACAGGCGCGCAATGGGCGGAAGCAAGAAGCGCCGCGCCACGCGCAAGCCCTCGCGCGGCAAGCATCTGGACGAGAAGCCCGCCCATCGAATGGCCGACGACGAACGGCCTGACGCCAAGCGCGCGGATGCCGGCTTCGAGATCGTCCGCGTAATGAGCAAGGCTCGTCGTGGCGAGAGCCGGGTTCACGGGCGCGCCGGGCGCGACGTCATGGTGGCGCAGCGTCGGCGTCACGACCCTGTAGCCGCTCGCCTCGAAATAGGCCCGGAAATTCTCCCAGACATGCGGGCCGCTCCACATGCCGTGAACGAGCATGATCGTCCGTTCGCCGGGAGTGCCGTCATCCATGCGCGTTCTGTCTCCGGCGTTCATGTCCGAGGACCGCTCCCGCAGCGCGGAATGTCTCGCCCGGGGGCGTTGGTGAGGGACAGGAATTTTGCCATGTGGCGGCTCTTCGTTCCTCGGGGAACATAATCCCCAGATGAGGGGGCGCGCCAACGGGCACCGGCGTTTCCCCATGTGTGAGCGCATTTAACGACAGGAACGCTTACCAAACTGCCAACATTATGCGGAATGCGGATCGAATTGGGTATCGCCGTGCGGCCGCGCCCCCACAATGGCGCTCTTGAACGGGACTGGCAATGTCGGCACTCTGATCAATGAAGGCGTCGAGGCCGGCGCCGCGCATGGAACATCGATTGGGGATCGGCATGACGGAAAGACGCAGGAGCGGAAGCGGCAAGACGGCGCGCACTCCGGCAGCGCGCACTTCGGCGGCGCGCGCGGCGGCGGCGAAGCGGCGGACGGCGGCGCGTCCGGTGAAGGCGGCCGGAGGGGCTGACCAGGCGCGTTCAAAGGCGGGTTCAAAAGCGCGTCCGAAGGCGCCCGCGAAAGCGAAGCCGAAGGCGGCGCGAGGGGCCGCCGGGACCGCGAAGAAAGCCAAGACCGCGCCCCGGCTCTCGGCCGAACAGGCCGCCGCCAGAAAGGCGCTCGAAAAGCAGGTGAAGGGCGTTTCCCGCGAAATCGACAAGGCCGAACGCGAGGCGAAGAAATCGCTGCGCGACGCCGAGAAGCGTTATCGCGGCATCCTCTCCGGCCTCAAGGCCGATCGCGCCAGGCTTCAGAAGCGCCTCCAGACGCTCGCCTCGCAGGGCGAGAACGCCTTCGACGAGATCCGCGCGGGCGTCGAGGCCGCCTATCGCGAGCTTTCGGAGGCTGTCGTCAAGGCTTACGGCCATTTCAGGTAAAGGGCGAGCCGCCGCTCGCGCTATCGTGAACGCGGTGCTACTGACGCGGGGCCCCTGGGCTCCGCGTTTTCGTTTGTGCCGCTTGCATCGTTTCCTGCGAGCGGGCTAACTCCGGGCATAAGAATTTCATAGCCGGGAGGAACGACATGAACCGCGTACTCGCCCATACGGGCGCCAGATATCCGATCATCCAGGCGCCGATGGGCTGGATCGCCCGCACGCCGCTTGCATCCGCCGTCTCGCGGGCAGGCGGGCTCGGCATCATCGAAACCTCGTCCGGCGAAACCGAAGCCTGCAAGGCCGAGATCGCGAAGATGAGCGAGCTGGGTCTTCCCTTCGGCGTCAATCTGCCGATCCTCTTCCTGCGCGACGATGCGATGCTCAAATTCGTCTGCACGTCGGGCGTGAAGTTCGTGACGACCTCGGCTGGCAGCCCGGCGAAGTTCGTGGCGCCGCTGAAGGAGGCGGGCATCGTCGTCTATCACGCCGTGCCGACGGTCGATGCGGCTTTGAAATGCGTCGATGCGGGTGTCGACGGGCTCGTCGTCGAAGGGGCGGAAGGCGGCGGCTTCAAGAACCCGGAAGAGGTTTCGACGCTTGTGCTCCTTCAGGCGATCCGCGAAAGGGTCGATGTGCCGCTCATCGCCGCGGGCGGCATCTGCGACGGGCGCGGCATGGCGGCAGCCTTCGCGCTCGGCGCCGAAGCGATCCAGATGGGAACGCGCTTCGTAAGCTGCGCCGAAAGCCCCGTGCACCGGAATTACAAGCAGAAGATCGTCGAAGCGAAGGAGACGGGCACATATGTGCTCAACAAGAAATCGACGCCCTGCATCCGGGCGCTGAAGTCGGAGCGCATGGATGCGATCCATGAGGAAGGGCGCATGCCGGCCGATGTCTTCAAGGGCATTCGGGATGTCTATTTCGGCGGCGACATGGAAGCAGCGCCCGCGCTTGCCGGCCAGTCCGCAGGCCTCATCCATGAGGTGAAGTCGGCGAAGGACATCATCGAGGAGACGGTGGCCCAGTTCTTCTCGATCACGAACCGTCTCGGTGGGCTCGCCTCGGCGCAGAGCTTCGGCTGATCGCCGCGTCAGTGAAGCTGCGGCATCGCCAGCCGCAGCGTCGGCGCGTCGGCGCGCATGGAGCCGAGATGGAGGCCAGCGGCGGTGCAGGCGAGCGCCAGCCGCTGCGCGGGCGGCCAGATCGCTGCATGCGAGGGCAGGCGCCATTCCGGCGCGAAGAAGGCGAGGGGCGCGCCATCGCGCGTCTGTAGCGCGGCGAGGAAGTTGAGAAGCCGCGCCTCGTCGCCCGTCAGCACCCGCCATTTGGGGCAGGGCACGGAAAGGGGCCGCGTCGAGGCGCCGATCAGCGCCTCGGTAAGCTCGGCGATGAGGCTCGCCCCTTCGGGCATGTCGAGCTTGTCGAAGGCGCGTTGCACGACGAGCGAGTTCTGCTGCCCGTCGCCGATATGGGACCACTGAACGCGCATCGCCCAGACGAGGAATTGCTCGGCAAAGCCAAGCTCGGCGACCGGCAGCTCCGGGACATAGCGGGGATGGCGCGACGGAGAGGGGAAAAAGGCGCGGTCTGCTGGCTTCATGGCGTGTCTCCGATGCGGGAGGATGGAGCGAGGCTATCGCTATTGATAATCAATCGCAATAACTATCATGCAGATCGAAGGCTGAAGAGCCGGGCTCGGCATCGCCAGGCATTCTCGTCACGCGAATCGGATGAGGCACTTGATCGCCTGCCTCGACAGTTTCATGCGCGAGAACCCTCTCGCCGGACGTAGAACGCCGTAATCCGGACACCGCAGATGAAAATTCGGCGCCATGTGCGCATGCGGAGGTTTTTGTTTGACACGCTGCACTGCGCCATCTACATGAGCGCCAGAACGCAATCGCACGTGCCCCTGGCCCGGAACCGGCTACGTAACGGCGTACGCGTCTCTTTTGGAAGGTTTGGCGGCATGCCGCGTTGGCAGCCAGCCGGGTTTCTGGGGAGAATGCATATGCCTGATTACAGTCTGAGGGGCTGACGCCCCTGATGACGCCGAGCCGCGCCGTTCTCCGGAACGGACAAGCCGGGCGAGTTCGCCCTGCACTCGGCACCTCAAGCCACCGCGTTCAATCTGCGAAAGCTTAAATATCCACGGCCCCGGCGCAGCCCATCGCGATTTCCCGTGTGGAATCCGGTGCGGCGCAATGCGTCCGGCAAGCCAGGTCCATCTACTGGTTGGAGAGAGGCCCATGTCCGAGCCCCGCGCCCTCTTCCAATTGGGGATCGACTTGAATCGCGATTCAAGGAAGACCCAGGCGGAAGTACTCGAGTTCCCCCACAACGCCCCGAATCTCGCATCGGTGGAAACGCTGTCCGAAGGACCGCGCACCCATGACGAGGAGCGGAAGGATTTCTTCATCGAGCGCAATGGCGAACGTTTCGCCGGAACGCATCTGATCATCGATCTGGTCGGTGCGAGCAGGCTCGACGATCTGAAGCACATCGAGGAAACGCTGATCCGTTGCGTCGAGGTGTCCAAGGCGACGCTGCTGCACATCCACCTCCATCACTTCACGCCCAATGGCGGCGTGTCGGGCGTGGCCGTGCTGTCGGAGAGCCATATCTCGATCCACACCTGGCCCGAGGCGAATTACGCCGCGCTCGACGTCTTCATGTGTGGCGAGGCCGAGCCGCAGAACTCGATCGCCGTCTTGCAGGAGGCGTTCGGCCCGTCCAACATTCGCGTCGAGGAACTGCGGCGCGGAAAGGACATGGTCTGATGCCGGTTCGGAGCGACGGAAAGACCCATTGGGTCGACGAGGTTCTCCATGAGAATGGCGGCCTCGTCATTTCCTATCGTGCGGACAGGATCATCTTCGAGGAAAGCACCGGCCAGCAGCACCTCGTGATCTACGACAACCAGACCTTCGGCCGCATGATGGCGCTCGACGGCGCCACGCAGGTGACCGAGAAGGACGAGTTCGTCTATCACGAGATGATGACCCATGTGCCCGTGCTCGCGCATGGGAATGTGAAGCGTCTGCTCATCATCGGTGGCGGCGATGGCGGCATCCTGCGCGAGGCCGTGCGTCACAAGGGCATCGAGAAGATCACCATGGTCGAGATCGATCCCGCGGTGACCAATCTGGCGAAGGAGCATCTGCCGATGATCTCGGCCGGCGCATTCGACGATCCGCGCCTCGACCTCATCTTCACGGATGGCGCCGAGTTCGTGCGGACCTCGTCGGAGCAATATGACGTGATCATCGTCGATTCGACCGATCCCGTCGGGCCTGGCGTCGTCCTCTTCGAGGAAGAGTTCTACCGCAATGCCAAGGCGCGCCTCACCGAAGGCGGCATCCTCGTCACGCAGAACGGCGTGCCGTTCCTGCAGTCGACCGAGCTTTCGAGCACCATGGCGAAGTTCAAGCGGCTCTTCCGCTACGCTCACTGCTATGTCGCCACCATTCCGACCTATGTCGGCGGCTTCATGGCGATGGGATGGGGCACGGATGACGAGTTCCTGAACGCGGTGACGGTCGAAACACTCACCCATCGCTATCGCGAGGCGGGGCTGAAGACGCGCTACTACACGCCGGCCGTGCACAAGGCCGCCTTTGCGCTGCCTGCCTTCATCGAGGAGATCGTGGCGAAGGCCGCGGACTGACGAGCCGCAAGGCGAAAGGACGCAGACGGACGATCCGCGCGAACAGGCGGATCGTCCGTTTTGCTTCAGTCGAGCTTTTTAGGGCTCACGATGATCCCGTCCTCATCGGCATAGAGCCATTCGCCGGGCCGGAAGGTCGCGCCCGCGAAGCGTAGAACGACATCATAGTCTCCGAGCCCGCGCCGCTCGCTTCTTTTGGGGTGTGCAGCAAGCGCCTTCACGCCCACCTGCGCGGCGGCAAGCTCCGCCGTGTCGCGCACGCAGCCATGGACCACGATTCCCGCCCAGCCATTCTGAACCGCGAGAGCTGCGAGATTGCCGCCGACAAGCGCGCAGCGCAGCGAGCCGCCGCCATCGACGACGAGCACGCGGCCATTGCCCGGTGTTTCGAGCGCCTGGCGCACCTTCGGATTGTCCTCGAAGGTCTTGAGCGTCGCTATGGGGCCCGAGAAGGCGCGCCGCCCGCCAAAATCGCGGAAGATCGGCTCGCAATGCTCGACGAGATCGGGATGGGCGTCGGAAAGATCGGTGGTGGCGGGGCTGGTCATCGGCTTCTCTCTCGCGGTCATTGGGAGGATCGGCCGGATTTTTCCCACGCTGGAACGGCGGGAGCAAGCCGCCGCGCGGAGCGAAAGGCGGTCAGCCCGCTGTCTGCGGAAGTTTTCGGCGCAGCGCCGCCGCGGTGAAGGGGTCGGCCGGGAAGAAGGTTTCGATCGCCAGTTCCGAAAAGGTGAGGTCGACCGCGGTGCCGAAGACGGTCGTGGTGGTGAGGAAGGAGAGCACGCCTTCCTCGCTCCTGATCCGGAACGGCAGAACGATGTCGCCATAGGGCTCGTCGAGGCGGGCGGTGGACCGGCCGCCGGAATGGGGCAGCGCCGCAAGCTCGCGCTGGAGCGCCGCGAGCGTCGCATCGCCGCTTTCGGCGACCTGCCGTTGCAGGCGGTGCAGCACATGGCCGCGCCACTGGCCGAAATTGACGATGCGGGGGGCGAGCCCGCGCGGATCGAGGCTCAGCCGCAGCACGTTGACCGGCGGCTCGAGAAGCTCCGGCGCGATATCGGCAAGGAAGAGGCCGATGGCGCGGTTGGCGGCGACGAGCGTCCAGTGCCGGTCGACGGCGAGCGCGGGCGAGGGCTCGTGGCTCGTGAGCATGAATTCGACGGCGCGGCGCGCCTCCTCGGCGGCGGGGCTCGTCATGGCCGTTTCCGTGTAGAGCGGCGCGAAGCCTGCCGCCATGAAGAGCGCGTTGCGCTCGCGCGGGGGAATATCGAGAAGCTCGCTCAGATGCAGCAGCATCTCGCGGCTCGGGCGCGAGCGCCCGGTTTCGAGAAAGCTCAGATGGCGCGCCGAGATATCGGCGTCGCAGGCCAGCTCGAGCTGGCTGAGCCTCCGGCGCTGGCGCCAGGCGCGCAGCAGATCTCCGACGGCGGCGGGGCGGTTCATGTTCAACATGCCGTCAGTTTTGATCGTTCGCGACATGGCGGCAATTACCTCCCGGGTAATCGACTGGCGCACGGCGCGGCCCGAGGATCGCAGCCGTTCGTGCAAAGCTTCATCAGGAGATCAGTATGACCGACGTCAATCACCTTATCGATGGCTACCTCGCCATCTGGAACGAGACGGATGCGGAGCGCCGCCGCGCGCTGATCGAGCGGCACTGGACCGAGGACGCCGCCTATATCGATCCCGTCATGGCGGGTCATGGCCATGCGGGCATCGACCGCATGATCGCGGGCGCGCAGGCGCAGTTCCCCGGCCATGTCTTCCAGCAGGTAGGCCAGGGCGAGGGGCACAATGCCCGCCTGCGCTTCAGCTGGGAACTCATCGGGCCGGATGGCAGGGAGGCGGGCATAGCGGGCACCGATTTCGGCGTCATCGCCGAAGACGGGCGGCTCGCCGCCATCACCGGCTTCCTCGATCAGATGCCAAATGCTTGAAAGGAGAAAGACCCATGCAAGCCATTCTTTCTTCCCCCTCGCTGCTCCGCAACGCATTGCTTGTGGATGCAATCGGAACCGGCGCAACCGGCCTGCTCATGGCTGTGGCGGCATCGCTCCTCGCCCCTCTGCTCGGCCTGCCTGAAAATCTGGTTTTCTACGCAGGCCTGCTGCTCATCCTCTTTTCCGGCTTCGTCTACATCACTGCAAACGGCCAGCCGATTTCGCGCAAGGCCGCGATGGCAATCATCATCCTCAACGCGCTCTGGGTCATCGACAGCATCGCGCTCCTCGCAAGCGGCTGGGTCGAGCCGACACGGCTCGGCTATGTTTTCGTTGTGGCGCAGGCGCTTGTCGGCGGCGTCTTCGCGGAGCTGCAATTCATCGGACTCCGCCGTCAGGCATGATTCGTGACGGTGGACAAACAAAAACCCGCGGAGATCGCTCTCCGCGGGTTCGTTGTTTCAGCCGTGAAGCCGGATCAGTGCGAGCCGGCCGTCTTGAACTGCGCGGCTTCGGTCGAGTCGGCCAGCGCAGTCGTCGAGCTCTCGCCGCCGCCCGCTGCGAGCGAAACGAGGTCGAAGTAGCCCGTGCCGACTTCGCGCTGGTGGCGCGTCGCGGTGAAGCCGTTCTTCTCCGCCGCGAACTCGGCCTGCTGCAGCTCGGAATAGGCGCCCATGCCGCGATCGCGGTAGGCGGAAGCGAGCTGGAACATGCCGTAGTTGAGCTGGTGGAAACCGGCGAGCGTCACGAACTGGTACTTGTAGCCCATGGCCGCGATTTCGCGCTGGAACTTCTCGATCGTCGCCTTGTCGAGGTTCGCTTCCCAGTTGAAGGAAGGCGAGCAGTTATAGGCGAGGAGCTGGTCCGGATATTCCTTCCGGATCGCCTCGGCGAAGCGCTTCGCGTCTTCGAGGTTCGGGTGCGAGGTTTCCCACCACAGCAGGTCCGCATAAGGAGCGAAGGCGAGGCCGCGCTTGATGCAGTGGTCGACGCCCTTGCCCGGCTTCAGGCGGTAGAAGCCCTCGACCGTGCGGCCGGCGTCGAAGTCGATGAACTCGTGGTCGCGCTCGTCGATGTCCGAGGTGATGAGGTTCGCGGATTCCGCGTCCGTGCGGGCCATGATGAGGGTCGGCACGCCCATCACGTCGGCGCCGAGGCGCGCGGCGTTGAGGTTGCGCTCATGGGCGCGGGTCGGGATGAGAACCTTGCCGCCGAGATGGCCGCACTTCTTCTCCGAGGCGAGCTGGTCTTCGTAGTGGACGCCGGCGGCGCCCGCTTCGATATAGGCCTTCATGATCTCGAAGCAGTTGAGCGGGCCGCCGAAACCGGCTTCCGCGTCGGCGACGATCGGCAGGAACCAGTCGCGCTTCGCGCCGCCTTCCGAGTGCTCGATCTCGTCAGCGCGCTTCAGCGTGCGGTTGATCTTGCGGGCAAGCTCCGGGCCCGAGTTCGCCGGATAGAGCGACTGGTCGGGATAGGTCGTGCCTGCGGTGTTGTTGTCGGCGGCAACCTGCCAGCCCGAGAGGTAGATCGCCTTGAGGCCCGCGCGTGCCATCTGCATGGCCTGGTTGCCGGAAAGGGCGCCCAGCGAGTGCACGTAGTCGGTCGTGTGCAGGAGTTCCCAGAGCTTGTTCGCGCCGCGGGTTGCGAGCGTGTACTCGATCGGGAACGAGCCGCGCAGCTTTTCGACGTCTTCGACCGAATAGTTGCGCTTCACATTGTCGAAACGGCCCTTGGGCGCGCTCGGGATGAGATCGTAGAAGGTCTTCTTGCTCATAGGTAGGTTCCTTGGGGTCGGAAAGGTTCTGGGTACAGTCTCGGAGCGTCTTTCTCAGGCCTCGTGGCTGACGAGCAGCTTGTAGGCCGGAAGGGTCAGGAATTCCTCGCAGGTCTCTGCGGTCGCCATTTCGTCGAAGAGACGGATGGCTTCCTCGAAGTGACCGGAGGTCCAGCGCGTCTCGCCGAGCGTGGCGCGCAGTTTCGTCATCTCGTCGGCCAGCACTTCATGGAAGAGTTCCGGCGTCACCTTGCGGCCGTCGGAGAGCGTGGCGCCGTGATAGAGCCACTGCCAGATCTGCGTGCGGCTGATCTCGGCCGTCGCCGCGTCTTCCATGAGATTGTAGAGCGGCACCGCGCCGCGCCCGCCGAGCCAGGCTTCGATATACTGCACGCCGACGCGGCAGCATTCGCGCATGCCTTCCTCGGTGCGCTCGCCCTGATGCGGCTCCAGAAGTTCCTTCTGGCCGACATGGACGTCCTGGCGCTGGCGCGCGAGCTGGTTCGGGCCGGTGAGCTTGCCGAAAACTTCCATCGCCACGGCGACGAGGTCGGGATGCGCGACCCAGGTGCCGTCATGGCCGTTATTGGCTTCGCGCTCCTTGTCCGCGCGGACCTTGGCGAAGGCGGCCTCGTTCGCCGCTTCGTCGCCCTTCACGGGGATCTGCGCCGCCATGCCGCCCATGGCGAAGGCGCCGCGCTCATGGCAGGTCTTCACGAGAAGGAGCGAATAGGCATTGAGGAAGTTCTTGCCCATGACGACCTGTGCGCGATCCGGCAGCAGGTAGTTCGGGTTCTTCCCCAGACGCTTGATGTAGCTGAAGATGTAGTCCCAGCGGCCGCAATTGAGGCCGACGATGTGGTCCTTCAGCTCATGAAGGATCTCGTGCATCTCGAAGGCGGCCGGCAGCGTCTCGATGAGCACCGTCACCTTGACCGTGCCGTTGGGGATGCCGAGGGTCTTCTGCGCGTGGACGAAGACGTCGTTCCAGAGCCGCGCTTCCTTGTGGCTCTCCATCTTCGGCAGATAGAAATAGGGGCCGGTGTTGTGGGCCTTGGTCTTCTTCGCGTTGTGGAAGAAGTAGAGACCGAAATCGAAGAGCCCGCCCGACATGGGCTGGCCGTCGATCTCGACATGCGCTTCCTCGAGGTGCCAGCCGCGCGGACGGACGATGAGGACGGCCGGCTTCTCCTTGACGTTGTAGCTCTTGCCCGACGCTTCTTCCGTGAAGCCGATCTTGCCGTCCCAGTAATCCATGAGATTGATCTGGCCGCCGATCATGTTGTCCCAGGTCGGCGCGGCCGCGTCCTCGAAGTCGGTCATGTAGGACTGCGCGCCGGAATTGAGCGCGTTGATGACCATCTTGCGATTGTCGACGGGGCCGGTGATCTCGGTGCGGCGGTCGAGCAGGTCCTGCGGGATGGGCGCGACCTTCCAGTCGCCTTCACGGATGGACTTCGTCTCGGGGAGGAAGTCGGGAAGCTCGCCTGCGTCGAAGCGCTTCTGGCGCTCGTCGCGTGCGGCAAGAAGCTCACGGCGACGGGCGCCGAAGCGGCGCTCCAGATCGGCGACGAAGGCGAGCGCCTCGGCTGTGAGCACCCGGTCATAGCCGGGTTTCATCTTTCCGCGGACGTTGATGCCGCTGGTGCTGGCCGTGGCTGTCGACTGGCTCATACCCGATGCCTCCGCTGATGATGGATGTTGGCGAGGTCATACAGCCACGACAACGAAATGTCCAAAACATTCCTAAGTCTTTGAAACTATTAAAGTAAAGAACATTACAGCGTTAACGCTGAAAACGGTTGTGAATGTAAAGCTTGTAAAATAAGATGCCGCTTTCTGGCATGGAACGAGGGTTTTCACGCCATGGCGTCGGAGAAAAAAGTCTTTGCGGGGCCGCGTGTTAGGCGCCTGCGCCGGGAACTGAACCTGACCCAGGCGCGCATGGCGGCCGATCTCGGCATTTCGGCGAGTTATCTCAATCTCATCGAGCGCAACCAGCGCCCCATGTCGGCCCAGATCCTGCTCAAGCTCGCGGAGGTCTATGACGTCGAGCTGCGCAGCCTCGCCGGCGACGACGAGGCCCGGGCGCTGACGGCGCTGCGCGAGGTCTTCGCCGATCCGCTTTTCCGCGACAGCGGGATGACCGTCCAGGACATGCAGGAGGTGGCCTCGGCAAGCCCTGTCGCCGCCGAGGGCATCGCATCTCTCTACCGCGCCTATCAGCAGGCCGTGGCCAATACGGCGCTACTTGCCGAGAGGCTCGCCGACCGCGATCTCCTCGATGGCGGGCAGGCGGTGAGCGCGCCGCTCGAAGTGGTGCGCGATTTCATCAACAGCCGCAACAATCACTTCCCCGTGCTCGACGAGACGGCGGAGGAGCTTTATCGCAAGGCTTCGCTCGGCGCCGACGAGCCCTATGTGAGCCTCAGAAACTATCTTCGCGTTGCTCATGGCGTGACGACGCGCGTCGTCCCTGCCGATCTCATGTCGGGGGAGCTTCGCCGCTATGACCGGCACCGCCAGACGATCTTCCTCTCGGAACTCGTCGATCAGCCGGGCCGCTCGTTCCAGCTCGCCTATCAGCTCGGCTATTTCGAGCAGTCCCGCGCGATCGAGGACATCGTCGAAACCTCGGGGTTTGAGGACGAGGAGTCGCGCACGCTTTGCCGCGTCGCGCTCGCCAATTATTTTGCCGCCGCTCTGCTGATGCCCTATGCCGCCTTCCTCAGGACGGCGGAGGAAACGCATTACGACCTCAGGCTCGTCGGCCGCCGCTTCGGCACGAGCTTCGAGCAGGTCTG
Organism: Parvibaculum sp.; assembly: GCF_035325945.1. Lineage (GTDB taxonomy): Bacteria > Pseudomonadota > Alphaproteobacteria > Parvibaculales > Parvibaculaceae > Parvibaculum. Next base: position 372,528 of record NZ_DAOKYX010000001.1, on the reverse strand, counting down.
CCACCGGCTGACGACGCTCCAGCGCCCCGGCGCGCGCGGCATCCCCTTCTTCCTCATCCGCGTCGACAATGCGGGCAATGTGTCGAAGCGCTTCTCGGCGGCGGGGTTCCATTTCGCGCGCTTCGGCGGCACCTGCCCGCGCTGGAACGTGCATGACGCCTTCCGCGTGCCCGGCCAGATCTACACCCAGGTGATCCAGATGGAGGACGGCACGCGCTATTTCTCCATCGCGCGCACGGTGAGCCGCGGCGGCTCCGGCATCGGCGTGCCGGGCGATCAGTATGCGGTCGGCCTCGGCTGTGACATCGCCCATGCGCGCAAGCTTATCTATAGCCGCGGCTACGATCTCGACGATGAAAGGGGCGCGACGCCCATCGGCGTGAATTGCCGCCTGTGCGAGCGGGTCGATTGCTCTCAGCGCGCCTTCCCGCCCCTGAAGCAGCGGCTGCGCGTCGAGGACCATGTGCGCGGCGTGTCGCCCTTCGGCATTCCCGTCAACAATACTTGAGAGCGCGGAAGGCTAGAGCGAGAGGATCGCGCGCAGGCCATAGGCGAGGAGCGCCGTCGCCGCCACGCCCGCGACCCACAGCGCGACGAACCAGAGAAGCCGGTGGCCCGTTCGCGCCTCCTCAGTGCTCCGCATAGCCGCCATGCTCGCTCGCCTTGCCGCGAAAGACGCTATAGGCGTACCAGGTGTAGAAGAGGATCATGGGCAGAGAAATCGCGACGCCGATCAGCGCGAAGCGAATGGTCGCGTCGGGCGCCGCCGTCTCATGAAACGTGAGCGAAGGCGGGATGATGTTGGGCCACAGGCTGATGCCGAGCCCCGCATAGCCGAGCAGGAAGAGCGAGATGGCGCAGACGAAGGGCGCGCGCTCGAATTTCGCGATGAGCGTCCAGTAAAGCGCGGCCGCCGCGGCGAGCGTGAGCGCGGGCACGGGCGCGAAGGCGATGATGTTGATGCCGCCGAACCAGCGCTCCGCGACCGCCGGCGACATGAGCGGTGTGAGGATGCTGACCGCGCCCATCGCCACGATGACGCCGCCTCCCGTCACCATCGCCGCGCGCCGCGCCCATGTCTGCGTCGCATTCTCCGTCTTCAGCACGAGCCATGTCGCGCCGAGCAGCGCATAGCCGCAGACGACGCCGATGCCCGTCAGGACCGAGAAGGGCGTGAGCCAGTCGAAGAGTCCGCCCACGAAGCGCTGATCCTCGACGCGCACGCCCTGAATGAGCCCGCCGAGCAGCAGCCCCTGCATGAAGGCCGAAACGATCGAGCCGCCGAAGAAAGCGCGGTCCCATATGTATTTGCTCGTCGTCGCGCCATGCCGGAACTCGAAGGCGACGCCCCGGAAGATGAGGGCGAAGAGAAGCCCCATGATCGGCATGTAGAAGGCGGGCAGCGCCACCGCATAGGCGGTGGGGAAGAAGACCATGAGCCCGCCGCCGCCGAGCACGAGCCATGTCTCGTTGCCGTCCCAGACGGGGGCGACGGAATTCATCATGGTCGAGCGCGCCGTGTCGTCGGGCGCGAATGGAAAGAGGATACCGACGCCGAGATCGAAGCCGTCGAGCACCACATAGAAAAGGATGGCGAGCGCCATCACGCCGGCGGCGATGAGGGGCAGGTCGATCATGGTGTCACCTCCGCGCCTGTTGCATCGGCTGGCGGCAGGACAAGGCCGGGCCGCGCGCCCTGAATGGCCTCGGGTTCGCTTTCCGGCCGCTCTGGCGGGCGCGGGCCGATGCGGACGAGCTTGGTGAAGTAGTAGAGATAGGCGCCGAAAAGCCCGCCATAGACGATGAGGAAGATGGCAAGGCTCGTCGTCACCGCGCTTGCATCGACCACGGGCGACACGCTGTCGGATGTGCGAAGAAAGCCATAGACCGTGTAGGGCTGGCGGCCGATCTCGGCGACGAACCAGCCCGCGAGAATGGCGACGACGCCGAGCGGCGTTGCCGCCGCCGAAAGCTGCATCAGCCATTTGTCCGTATCGAGACGGCCGCGCGAGCGCGCCACGGCGCTCCAGAGGCCGATCAGCAGGAAGAGAAGGCCGAGCGCCACCATGAGGCGGAACGACCAGAACACGATGCCGACCGGCGGCCTGTCTTCTCTCGGCACGTCGCGCAGGCCCGGCACGATGCCGTCCATGTCATGAGTGAGGATGAGGCTCGCTATGCCCGGAATGCCGATTTCGAGATGGTTGATCTCCCGCTTCGCGTCGGGAATGGCGAAGAAGAGGATGGGCGCGCGCGCCTGCCGCTCCCAGTTTCCCTCCATCGCTGCGACCTTGGTCGGCTGGTGTTCGAGCACGTTGAGCCCGTGCTGATCACCGATGAGGATTTGCAGAGGGGCGAGCACGAGCACGGCCCAGAGCGCCATCGAGTAGCTCGTGCGCGCGAGCAATGTGTGCTTGCCGCCAAGGAGATAGATGGCCGAGATGCCGGCGATGAAAAGCGCGGACGCAAGATAGGCCGCCGCCACCATGTGCAGGAAGCGATAGGCGAAGGATGGATTGAAGATGATCTCCGCCCAGTCGTCGGGCACGAAATGTCCGGCGGCCATGTCGAGATGCGCGCCTGCGGGCGTCTGCATCCAGCTATTGGCGGAGATGATCCAGAAGGCCGAGACGACCGTGCCCGCGCCGACGAGGCAGGTGGCGAGAAAGTGCAGGCGCGGCCCCACCTTGTCCCAGCCGAAAAGCATGATGCCGAGAAAGCCCGCTTCCATGAAGAAGGCGGTGAGCACCTCATAGGCCATGAGGGGGCCGATGACCGGCCCGACGATGCGCGAGAAGGTCGCCCAGTTGGTGCCGAACTCATAGGAAAGGACGATGCCGGAGACGACGCCCATGCCGAAGGTGAGGGCGAAGAGGCGCACCCAGAACTGGTAGAGCCGCTTGTAGATGTCCTCTCCCGTTCTGAGCCAGAGCGCCTCGACGAGCATGAGGAACCCCGAAATGCCGATCGTCAGGGAGGGGAAAATAATGTGGAACGAGATGGTGAAGGCGAACTGAAGGCGCGAAAGGACGACGACGTCGAGTTCCGGCATGGCCTGTCTCCGAACCCATTTCGAGCCTCATGAATATACATGAGGCGGGCTCGCAAGTCACAGCGCCAATCGCCGGGCCCGATCGCCCGGCACTCGGGCTCAGCGGATCACGCGGTCAGCCGGGAAGCTCAGCATGATCGACATCGGCTGGGCGGCGCTTCCGATATCGAGCGTGCCGCCATGCAACTCCATCACCTTGCGGGTGAGCGAGAGGGCGAGCCCTTCCTCGCGCGCGGTGCCGCTGTCCTCCGAACTCACGAACGGATCGTCATGGCGCTCCAGCGCATAGGGAAGCGGCGTCTGGGCGGCGATTTCGTCCTTCTGCGGATCTTCCGCGACGGTGAGGACGAGGCGCCCGTCTTCCTCGCGCGCGGAGAGCCGCAGCGTGGCGCCCCGGCGCGCGCAGTGGATCGCCTCGGAGATCAGCCGGAAAAGCCCCTGCCGCAGCCGCCGCGCATCGCCGCGAAGGCCGGGCAGCCTCGGCGGGCAGTCGATCTCGAGCCGCACGCCTTCCTTGCCTGCAAGGAATTTCTGGCTCGCGGCGGCGATCTCGACGAGCTGGCCGATATTGCAGATCTCGTTGGTGAGATCGAGTTCTTCCGTCTCCGCTTCCGCGATGCCGAGAAGATCCTCGATCATGTCGAGAAGCATGGCGCCGCTCGAATGAATGTCGCGCGCATAGTCGCGATAGCGCGGCTGGCCGATGGGGCCGAACTGCTCGTTCTTCATCAGCTCCGAAAAGCCGATGATATGTGTGAGCGGCGTCCTGAGATCGTGATTGACGTTGGAGAAGAAGCTGCGGCTGCGCTTCAGCGTCTCGCGGCTCTGCGCCTCGGCGGCCTGCATCGTTCGTTCGAGCTTGCGGCGCACCGTCGTGTCGTTGAGCGCGGCAACGCGCGCAGGCACGCCGCCCCATTGCGTGTCCACGATCCGCATCTCCGCGAAGCGATTGTCGCCATCGGGCCTGATGACGGCGACTTCGTGCTCGCCGGGCTCGATCGGCAGGCCGAAGGGCTTGCCGAGCATTTCCGACGCCATGCGGCCGAGAAGCTCCTCGGCGCCGCCGTTGACGAAGCGGACATTGCCCTGGCTGTCGAGGATGACGATGGCCTCGGGCGTCTCCTGCACCAGCGTGACCTGGGGTTCCGCTACCGGGCGGACGCTTGCCGTGCACCGCTCCTCCCGCGCCGAGCGCCGCACTGTGGCCCGGCGAATAGCGAGCGTGAGGCTACGCAGCGCGCGGGCGTCGCACTCGATGCAATCCTCCGCTCCCGCCTCGATCGCGGCGATCTGGAGGCTCGCATCGTCATTGCCGATGGCAACGACCGGCGCATCGGGGCCAAGCGCGATGGCGCGCTTGAGAAAGCCCATTTCCTTGGATCCGCCCGCGCCGATGTCGATCAGTACCACATCGAGGCCCGGCGAGAGCAGCGGGTCAATGCCATCGGAGGGGCGCGAGAAGCTGAAATTGATGGGGCCGGCGAGGTTTGCCGGATCGAGGCCGCGCAGAGCCTCGCGCAAGGGCGCATCGTCACTCACGACATGCGCGGAAAGCGGCTGCAGGCGCTCTTCGCCCTGATATTGGCGCGTTGCTGACGCGGAACCGGCTGCCGACGTCTCCTTGGGTTGGCGCATCATAGGCTTGCCCTTCGCCCCCCACCCTGGATCGATCTGATCACTGTTCCACCCGTCACGCGATCGATCCCGCCCCCGGTTAAGCTTCCTTTCCGGCCCGGCCGGAAAACTCTTCGGAAGCCGTCAGCCGGGATGCGGCGCGTCTTCCGAATCGATCTGTCCCCACGATCCGCCCAATTGGTAAACGCTTGGTAAAGATGCCGCGTATCTGGTGGGCGGGCTGTGGGTAAGCCACAAGTGGTACGTCGCCCCGTGGTGGAAAAACCAGGAATTTCAATGCTCTGGGCCATCGCCGGCAAGGCGCGGCAGGGTAAACGGAAACGTCGTTTCCTGCTGCCCGGCGCCCGGATTCGGGCGTGGCGCGGCGGTCCGGCGCCCCGGCCTGCAGCCATCGTTAAAAATGTGCTGATTCGCGGCCGCCAGCCGGGACGGGCAACCTTGTTCCCGTGGATGCAATGGGTTAGGTATGCGCCCGCGCTTTTCCGAAGCGCTTCCAGGGCTCCGGACGATCATGGCCAAGCAGGAAAAGACCTATCGCCCCAAGGCGCGCGTGCCGAAGGGGCTGCGCGATGTCGCCGCGCCGCTCGTGCGGGCGGAGGCGCGCATGATCGCGCGCATTCGCGAGGTCTATGAGCGCTATGGCTTCGATCCGCTCGAGACCTCGGCGCTTGAATATGCCGATGCGCTCGGCAAGTTCCTGCCCGACGAGGACCGGCCGAACGAGGGCGTCTTTTCCTTTCAGGACGATGACGAGCAGTGGCTCGCGCTGCGCTACGATCTGACGGCGCCGCTTGCCCGCTATGTCGCGGAGCATTTCGACGCGCTGCCGAAGCCCTTCCGCCGCTATCAGACGGGCCCTGTCTGGCGCAACGAGAAGCCGGGGCCGGGCCGCTTTCGCCAGTTCACCCAGTTCGACGCCGATACGGTCGGCGCGCCCGGCGTCGCGGCCGATGCCGAGATGTGCATGATGGCCTGCGACACGATGGAGGCGCTCGGCCTTGCGCGCGGGCAGTACCGTCTCCGCGTCAACAATCGCAAGGTGCTGGACGGTCTGCTGGAGCAGATCGGCCTTGGTAGCGATGCGGGCGACCGCACGCACATGACCGTGCTGCGCTCGATCGACAAGTTCGACAAGCTCGGCCGCAAGGGCGTCGAACTTTTGCTCGGCGCGGGCCGCAAGGATGAATCCGGCGACTTTACCAAGGGCGCGGGTCTCGCGCCGGAGCAGATCGCGCGCGTGCTCGACTATGTGGAATCCGGCCTTAACGAGGCCTCCGCCGATCGTGGGTTCGTGCTCGCGGGCTGGCGCAATGTGGTGGGCGACAGCGCCATCGGCCGCGAAGGGATCGAGGAGCTTGCCGAGATGGACGCGCTCTTCGCCGCCGCGGGCTATGGCGCCGACCGTATCGAGTTCAATAGCTGGATCGTGCGTGGCCTTGGCTATTACACCGGCCCCGTCTTCGAGTCTGAGCTTCTTTTCGACGTGAAGGATGAGGACGGCAATACGGTCCGCTTCGGCTCGGTGGGCTCGGGCGGGCGCTATGACGGCCTCGTCGAGCGCTTCAAGGGCGTGAAGGTTCCGGCGACGGGCTTTTCCGTCGGTGTGAGCCGCCTTCAGGCGGCGCTGGAGGCGCTGGGCCGCGTCGAGGAGGACGCCATTGCCGCGCCGGTCGTCGTGCTGACGCTCGATGCCGCGAACATGGCCGGCTATCAGACCATGGTGAGCGAGCTACGGGCCGCTGGCATGCGCGCCGAAATGTATCTCGGCGGCTCCGGCATGCGCGCCCAGATGAAATATGCCGACAAGCGCGGCGCGCCCGTTGCCGTGATCGAGGGCGAGGACGAGCGCGCCAGGGGCGTGGTCACGCTCAAGGACCTGATCCTCGGCGCGGAAGTCTCGCGCGAGATTACGGACAATGCCGAGTGGCGTCAGGGCGCCGCCGCCCAGATCGAGGTCGAGCGGGCAGGGCTCGTCGAGGGCGTGCGCGAAATTCTTGCCCGGCACGGCCTCCATTCGGGGCAGCATCGCCGCTAGGCGATCGCTCTCTAGCATTCCCGAAATTAACGAAATTCATGCTAAACAGGGCGCGTCCGGAGGATAGGGCGCGCGAAAGGTCAAATCCATGTCATCGACGCCAGCCACCATGAGCGAGCCGCGCCGCGCCCGCGAGGGCATGGCGGCGGCCATGCGCGCCGTCTTCGAGAAGTCGGGCTTCGCCTATGTCGAGCCGCCGCTTCTGCAGCCCGCGGAGGTTTTTCTCGACCGTTCGGGCGAGGATATCCGCCGCCGCCTCTATGTCTTCAGCGATCCGGGCGGCCGCGAGCTTTGCCTGCGGCCCGACCTCACCATCCCGACCTGCCGTCTCTATCTCGAAGGTGGGAGCGCGGGCGAGGCGAGGCTTTGCTATTCCGGCCCCGTCTTCCGCTTCGAGCCGAGCGCTTCGTCGAAATCGGCCGAATTCGTGCAGACGGGCGCGGAGTTCTTCGGCGGCGCGGACGCCGAAGCCGCCGATGCCGAGATGCTGGCGCTGACGGCGGATGCCGTTCGCGCGGGCGGGCTGGGCGACTTCGACATCGAAATGGGCGATCTTGCGCTTTTCGATGCGCTGGTCGATGCGCTCGACATTCCGGCGGGCTGGCGCTCGCGCCTCAAGCGGCACTTCTGGCGGCCTGCCTATTTCAAGGAACTGGTGACGCGGCTCACGACCAATGGCGCCACGGTGGGCGGCGACGCGCAGGCCGGGCTTCTTGCCGCGCTGGGCGCGCTCGACGAGGCGAGCGCCAAGAGGGTCATCGCCGATGTGCTCGACCTTGCAGGCATCGCGCCGGTCGGCGGTCGCAGCATCGCCGAGATCGCCGAGCGGTTTCTGGAGCGCGCGGCCGACGCCAATACCGCGCCTCTATCAAGAGAGACGGCAGATCTCATCGGCGCATTCCTTTCACTCTCTCTCGCGCCCAAGGATGCGGCGAAAGCGATCCGTGATCTGACGGAAGCGGCGGGCATTTCGATCGGCCGGGAGCTGGCGGCTCTCGAACGGCGCTTCGAACTCATCGAGAAGAAGGGCGTCGATCTTTCGCGCGCCCGCTTCCAGACGGGCTTCGGCCGCACGCTCGAATATTACACCGGCTTCGTCTTCGAGCTGCGCGCGGCCGGAAAGGGCCCGGAGGGTGCCGTCGCGGGCGGCGGGCGCTATGACGGCTTGCTGCAAAGCCTCGGCGCGTCCGCGCGCATTCCGGCGGTCGGCTGCGCCATCACGCTCGAGCGGTTGGCGGGCGCAACGGGGGAGGTTCGCTGATGGGCGACGCATTGATCATCGGCATTCCCTCCAAGGGCCGCCTGCAGGAGAACGCCAACGCCTTTTTCGCCCGTGCGGGGCTTGCCGTGAAGCAGGCGGGCGGCGGGCGCGAATATGTGGGCCGCATCTCCGGCGTGAAGGACGTGGCCGTCGCCTTTCTGTCCGCGTCCGAGATCGCAAGCCGCCTCGAAGACGGCTCCATCCATTTCGGCGTAACGGGCGAAGACCTCATCCGCGAACAGCTCGCCGATGCCGACAATTCCGTCGAGCTTCTGCTGCCGCTCGGCTTCGGCCATGCCGATGTCGTCGTCGCCGTGCCGCAGAGCTGGATCGACGTTTCCACCATGGCCGATCTCGACGATGTGGCGCTCGCCTTTCATCGCAGGCACGGCCGCAGGCTCCGCATCGCCACCAAATATCTCAATCTCACGCGCGAATTCTTCGCCGCGCATGGGCTTGTCGATTACCGCATCGTCGAAAGCAGCGGCGCGACCGAAGGCGCGCCCGCGGCCGGAACGGCCGAAGCGATCGTCGACATCACGACGACGGGCTCGACGCTCGCCGCGAACAATCTCAAGGTTCTCGACGATGGCGTGATGCTGAAGAGCCAGGCGAACCTCGTGGCAAGCCTTCGTGCGGATTGGGGCGCGCGCGCGCTCGCCGCCGCAAGCGCCATGCTCGACCGGATCGACGCCAAGCGCTTCGCCGACAGCCATGCCGTCGTGACGGCGGGCGGCGGCCTCTCCGACGCGGCATCGGCGCTCGCCACGCTCGGACGCGATTTCGGCTGTCTGGATGGCGGAAAGGAGAATTCCGTTCTCTGTCCGCGCGAGCACATTCACGCCGTCGCGACGAAGCTGCGCGAGCTTGGCTGCGGCACCGTCACCGTGTCGGCGGCCGAATATATATTCCGTGCAAGGAGCGATCTTCTGCCCCGGCTCGAGGCGCGCCTGGGGCTCTAGAAGTCCCGGCCCATTGGCGCGACAAGTCCGGCGTGGAACCGCGCCTGATTATTTTACAATCATCACAATCGGACAGATTGGGTTAGGCGCAGGCTGTCAATAAATGACATTAATAAAATCAATAGGTTATTGATCGGTAAGCCGTTCGGGCGCAGATATATGTCAATGAAGTAAATGCCCTCATTGGCTCCTCTGGCCGGAGATGCCTCTCATGACACCTCTGCTTGCCGCCGCCATCGGCGCCGTCGTTTTTCTCACTTCGGCCATTTCCGGCATCTTCGGCATGTCGGGCGGCATGATCCTGATGGGCTTTCTGGCCTGGGTGCTGCCGGTGAGCGCGGCCATGATGCTGCATGGCGCGACGCAGGCCGCCGCCAATGGCTATCGCGCCGTGCTCAACCGGGCTGACATCGACTGGCGCATCTTCGGCCGTTACATCATCGGCTCTATGCTCGGCCTCGCGCTGCTGACCGCGATTGCCTATGTGCCGGACAAGGTGACGATGTATCTCCTTCTCGGTCTGGTGCCGTTCGCCGCCGCCGCCGTGCCGCAGCGCTGGGCGCTCGATGTGACGAAGCGCGGCGCTGCCGAGATCTGCGGCTTTCTCGTCACGCTTCTCAACCTGTCGGCGGGAGTGGCGGGCGCGTTGCTCGATGTGTTCTTTGTCCGCACCTCGCTCACGCGCCATCAGGTCGTCGCAACCAAGGCGGTGACGCAGACGCTGAGCCATATCCTGAAGCTCGTCTATTTTGGTCTGATCCTGCGCGTGGCGGCGGATGAGACGGCGGGCGCGGGCCCGGCCGCCGTTCTGCCCTGGTGGATCTTCCTCGCTGTCATTCCGCTTTCCATGGCGGGCACGACGGCGGGCAAGAAAGTGCTCGACCGCATGACCGACAGCAATTTTCGCGTCTGGAGCCAGCGCATCACGCTTGCCATCGGCGCGGTGTTGCTCTGGCGGGGCCTCAGTCTCCTTGTCGCCTGAGCGTCAGCGCTCGATCGTGAGATTGCGTTCGGCGAGGAACTTGATCCGGCCCTTCTCGCCCGAAGCCTCGAAGCGCGGCAGCACTTTCTCGATCGCCCAGGGAATGGCCGCCATCACCCGCGCCATCACGCTGTCGCTGTAAGGCACATAGGTTTCGAGGCGTCCGCTGTCGAGCGCCGCCATGCAGGCGTCCGCGACTTCGGCGGCGGTGAGCACCTTGCCCATGAAATTGAGCGGCGAGCCGCCATGCGTCGCTTCGTAGCGAAGCATCGGCGTATCGACGCCGCTTGGAAAGACGCCCATCACGCGCACGCCATCGCCGGCGAGTTCCGCCCGCACCGAGGTGAGGAAGCCGCGAAGGCCGAATTTCGACGCGGCATAGGCGGCACTTCCCTTGAGCGCCATGATCCCGCCCATGGAGACGATGGAAACTATGTCGCCCGATCCGCGCGGGCGCATGACCCGCGCCGCCGCGCTTGTGAGCTGCATGGGGGCGATGAGGTTGATGAAGATGTGCCGGTCGAGCACATCTGGCGCCAGCCGGTCGGCATCGCCGGGCTCGATGAAGCCCGCATTGTTGACGAGGAGGTCGAGGTCGGAATGTTCCGTCTCGATGGCGGCGGCGAGCGCAGCGATGCCTTCGGTTGTCGAAAGATCGGCGCGGAGGGCGAGCGCGGGGCGGGAGAGGCGCTTTGCCACCGCGCCCATGCGCGCCTCGTCGATATCGGCGAGGATGAGGCCATAGCCGCGCTTGTCGAGACGAAGCGCTATTTCCCCGGCGATGGCGCCGCCGCCGCCCGTGATGAAAGCCTTCTTCATCATGCGGCCTCTCTGGCGGACGCGGCGCGAAGGCGCTCGAAGCAGCCATCGGCGAGAGCGGGCCAGCCGAGACGCCTGCGCAGGCGCTTCATCTGCTTGCGATAGGCATTGATCTCCACATAGGTCGCGTGCCGCGAGGAGCCGACAAAGCGGATGCCGCCGCTGAGATCGGGCCGGTCGTTCGCGATGAGCTTGTCGATGCGATCGGCTTCCGCGCCGCCATTTGCCCGGGCGCGGATCGTACGCGCGATGAGGTCGGCCATCTCGTCGAAGAGTTTGTAGGCCCCGCCATTCGTCTCCATGAAGCCGAGCGCGTAGAGCGCGCCATCCTCGCGGCTGAAGAGGTTCATGTAGAGGTCCGGCCGCCCGTGCTTCCAGACGAAGGCGTCGGGCGAGAGATAAGGTACCTTCCACTGGTAGCCCGTCGCGCAGAGCACGAGGTTGACTTCCTCCGAGCTTCCATCGGTGAAATGCACGGTCTTGCCCTCGAAGCGTGCGACATCGGGTTTCGCCTTGATGTCGCCATGGGCGAGGAAGTGCAGAAGCTGTGTGTTGACGATCGGATGCGTCTCGAAGACGCGATGATCGGGCTTCTTGAGGCCGAGGCGCGTGAGATCGCCATTGAGGACGCGCAGCATCACGCCGAAGACGCGCTGTTCGAGCCACATCGGAAGCTGCGGGCCGGATGCGGCGAAGGCATCGGCCGGAATGCCGAATATATGCTTCGGGATGAAATGATAGCCGCGCCTCATGCTGATGAAGGCCTTGTCCGCGCTCTGCGCCGCGTCGCAGGCGATGTCGCAGCCCGAATTGCCTGCGCCGATCACGAGCACGCGCTTGCCCTTGAACTCGTCCATCGAGCGGTAGGTCTGCGCGTGGCGCATCTCGCCCGTATAGAGGCCCGGATATTTGGGCATGGCGGCGTGCCAGTTGGTGCCGTTGGCGCAGACGAGCGAGGCGTAATGCTTCGTCTCGCCGGTCGAGAGCGTGACTTGCCATCCCGTCTTCTCGCGGCGCGCCTCCTTCACCTCCGTGTTGAAGCGGATATGCGGCCGAAGGCCATAGGCATCGGCGAAGGCGTGCATATAGGCGAGAATCTGCCGGTTGGACGGATAGTCCGGATAGTCCTCCGGCATGTCGAAGTCGTGATAATGCGACTGCGTCTTCGACGAGATGAAATGCGCGGAATTGTAGACGGGCGAGCCCGGATTGGACGGGTCCCACAATCCGCCCACATCGGCGTGCCGCTCATGGACATCGAACGGAATGCCGAGGGCGAGAAAACTCCGCGCCAGCGCCAGCCCCGCCGGCCCCCCGCCCACTACACAGACACGCCCCGCTTCGGCCATCGATCGGCTCCTTGCAAAATGTGAGGAATCCTCATATTATGAAAATGATAATCCCTCACATTCCATCGGCGCAAGAGGATTCGAGATGACGGTCGAGACGGCTCGCCGGAAGCCCACACAGGCCCGCGCCCGCGAAAGGGTGGAACGCATCCTCGCGGCGGCGACGGACATCGTCTCGGAAACGGGCAGCGAGCCCATGCGCATGTCGGAGATCGCCGAGCGCGCGGGCGTGCCGATAGGCTCGCTCTATCAGTATTTTCCGGACAAGGCGGCGATCCTGCGGACGCTCGCGATCCGCGTCATGGAGCGCGTGCGGCAGGGGCTCGTCGCGGGCTTTGCCGAAATCCGCTCGGCGGAAGACGCGATTGCGCGTGTCGACGCATCGCTCACGGATTATTACCGGCTTTTCCTCGAAGAGCCGGTTGTGCGCGACATCTGGTCGGGCACGCAGTCGGACAAGGCGCTTCAGGAGCTCGACATCGAGGACAGCCGCGAGAATGCGCGTATCTTTTTCGCTGCGTTGAAGCATCTGGTGGCGAGGCGCGATCAGGCGCGGCTCGAGGCGGCGTCCTTCCTCCTCATGCAGCTCACGGGCGCTGCCGTCCGTCTCGCCATCGCCGTCGACCGAAAGGAAGGCGACCGGCTCATGAAGGAATATCGCGCGCTGATGCGCCGCGAACTCGAAAGCCTCCTTCAGGCGCAAGGCTGACCGGCCCCGCACCCGAATGGGCGAGGAGCCGGTTTGAACGGTGCGGGATCAGAAACCCGGCACGGGGAAGCGCGCGGTGAGTGCGCGGGTGCGGCTCGCGAAGTCTGCCTCCGCCGCGCTGTCGCCCCTTGCGGCGAGCGTGCCCGCGATGATCGCGGCGATCTCCTCCATCTCATCCGCGCCCATTCCGCGCGCCGTCGCGGCCGGCGTGCCGAGGCGAAGGCCGGAAGGCCGCATCGGCGGATTGGGGTCGTCGGGGATCACCTGCTTGTTGGTGGTGAGGCCCACGCGGTCGAGCGCCTCCTGCGCCTCGGCGCCGTTGATGCCGAAACTTGCCACCGTGTCGATGACCATGAGGTGATTGTCGGTGCCGCCGGTGACGAGTTTCGTCTGTCGTTTCACGAGCGCCGCGGCGAGCGCCTTCGCATTGGCGAGCACGGCCCTGGCATAGTCCTGAAAGGCGGGCATGGCGGCGAGGCGGAAGGTCGTCGCCGCCGCCGCGACCTGGTTCATGTGCGGCCCGCCCTGAAGCCCCGGGAAGACCGAGGCGTCGATCTTCTTCGCGAAGCGCTCCTTGCAGAGGATGAGCCCGCCGCGCGGACCCCGCAGCGATTTGTGCGTCGTCGTCGTCATGATGTCGAAGCCGGCATCGAGCGGATTGCGCATGACATTGGCGGCGATGAGCCCGCCGATATGGCTCACATCGGCCATGGTGAGCGCGTCCACCTCGTCGGCCACGCGCTTGAAGTCGGCATAGTCATAGTCGCGCGGATAGGAGGAATAGCCGCAGACGACGAGCTTCGGCCTCGTCTCGCGCGCCACCTTTCGGAGCGCGTCGAAGTCGATCGCGCCCGTCGCCGGATCGGTCTTGTAGCGCACGAAGTTGAAGAGCCGCCCCATATGCGAGACGGGCGCGCCATGGGTGAGATGCCCGCCATGGCTGAGGTCCATGGCGAGGATCGTCTCGCCTGGCTCGAGAAGGCCGAGATAGACCGCCTGATTCATGGGGGAGCCCGACAGCGGCTGCACATTCGCATGCTCGGCGCGGAATAGCGCCTTAGCGCGGTCGCGCGCCAGCGTCTCGATGCGGTCGGTATATTCCTGCCCGCCATAGTAGCGACGGCCCGGATAGCCCTCGGCATATTTGTTGGTGAAGGCGGAGCCGAGCAGCGTCAGCACTTCGGGGAAGGCGTAATTCTCAGATGGAATGAGTTCGAGCCCGGCGCGCTGGCGCGCTTCCTCGCCCTTGAGCGCGAGGAATATGTCTGGATCGGATTGGGCGAGGCGGGTTCGGCCTGCGGTGTCGGTCATCTGTCGTCCTTTCGATGCCAAAACAAAAAACGCCCGGCCAGCATTCTCAAGTGCTGCCCAGGCGATCGGCTCGAAATCCAGTCTCCGCGCTCCCCGATGGTTGCCCATCTCATATCGCCAGTCGCGCGGAGGATATGTGCGACCGGTAACGCGGTGACGTTAGGCTGGGCCTCGCCGCGGGTCAAATGAAGTCTCGGCCGGGCGGGCGCCATAGCTGGACCCCGGGACGAGCCCGGGGTGACGGCAGAGTTTGTGGCAAGGCATTCGCTGCCCCGCCATGCCGGGTCTCATCGGGCCATCCAGCTCAGGGCAGACCGAGCACGCGCTTTGCCAGAATGTTCTTCTGGATCTCGTTCGAGCCGCCATAGATCGACTGCGCCCGCGCGCCGAGATAGCGCGCGACGGCCGGTGCCGCATCGGCGGGGAGCGGCGTGTTGCCCGCCCATCCGGGCGCAACCGAATCGGGAAAGGCAGGCATGGCATAGGGGCCATGGGCTTCCATGCCGAGTTCGGTGATGTCCTGCGCGAGTTCGGTCGCGATCACTTTCAGGATCGAGGCTTCATTGCCCGGCGCCCCGCCTTCGGCGACGGTTGCGAGCACACGCAGCACGGTGAGTTCGAGCGCGTCGAGCCGCGCCTCCAGGCTTGCGAGCTTCGCGCGGAAGGCTGCGTCGTCGATGAGCCGCAGGCCTCCTGCATCTGTCGTCTCCGCCGTCGCGCGAATATCCGCAAGCTGCTTCCGCTTGCCCGCGACATGGGCATAGGACGTGCGCTCATGGCCGAGGAGATAGTTGGCGTAGGTCCAGCCCTTGCCTTCCTCGCCAATGCGGTTTTCGACCGGTACACGGACATTCTCGAAACTGACGCTGTTCAGCGAGTGCTTGCCGTCGATGCTGATGATCGGCCGCACGGTGATGCCGGGCGAGGCCATGTCGATGCAGAGGAAGGTGATGCCTTCCTGCTTCTTGCCGGAATTGTCGGTGCGCAGGAGACAGAAGATCCAGTCCGCGTGCTGCGCGAGGCTCGTCCAGATCTTCGTGCCGTTGACGACATATTCGTCGCCGTCCCGCGCGGCGGCGCATTGGAGCGAGGCGAGGTCGGAGCCCGATCCCGGCTCGGAGTAGCCCTGCGCCCAGAAGACCGTGCTGTCGAGAATGCCGGGAAGCCAGCGCTTCTTCTGCTCCTCCGTGCCGAATGTGTAGATGACGGGCCCGACATAGAGGAGGCCCATCGGCACGACATTGAGCGCGCCCGCGCGTTCAAGCTCCTCGTCGAAGATATATTTCTGGTTGGCCGTCCAGCCCGTGCCGCCATCGGCCTTCGGCCAGTTGACAGCAAGCCAGCCCTTCGCGGCCAGCGCACGTTCCGAGTGCTGATAATCCTGCTTCGTGGGCGAGCAGCCGCGCGCCATCTTCTCCACGATCTCGCGAGGGTACTCGTTCTCGAAGAAGTCCCGCACCGTCATGCGGAACTTTTCGTCAGCCTCCGAAAAGGAAAAATCCATCGTCCCCGTCCCCGTCGATTTTGTCGTTGGGACGAGACTATCGGCTCGGCGCCCAGCCTTGCACCTCAATTCGCCGTGACAGCCATGCAAAAGGGCCGGTGTTTCCACCGGCCCTTCCGTTTCCGTGGCGTCGGATATGAACTTCTTAGAAGTCCATTCCACCCATTCCACCCATGCCGCCCATGCCGCCGGGCATGGCGGGCGCGCCAGTGTCCTTCTTCGGCGCGTCGGCGATCATGGCTTCCGTCGTGATCAGGAGGCTGGCGACCGAAGCTGCGTTCTGAAGCGCGGTGCGCACGACCTTGGTCGGGTCGACGATGCCGGTGGCGACGAGGTCGCAGTACTCTTCGTTCTGCGCATCGAAGCCCCAGTTGGGCTGCTTCGCTTCGAGAACCTTCTGCACCACGATCGAGCCCTCGATCCCCGCATTCTCGACGACCTGACGGATCGGCGCCTCGAGAGCCTTGCGGATGATGTTGATGCCCGCCTGGATGTCGGTGTTGTCGCTCGTGACCTTCGCGACAGCCTTGGTGGCCATGAGAAGCGCCGTGCCGCCGCCCGGGACGATGCCTTCCTCGACGGCCGCGCGGGTCGCGTTGAGCGCGTCGTCGACGCGGTCCTTGCGCTCCTTCACTTCGACTTCGGTCGAGCCGCCGACCTTGATCACCGCAACGCCGCCGGCGAGCTTCGCCAGGCGCTCCTGCAGCTTCTCCTTGTCGTAGTCGGACGTCGTCTCCTCGATCTGCCGCTTGATCTGCGTGACGCGAGCCTCGATGTCCTTCTTCTTGCCGACGCCGTCGATGATCGTCGTGTCGTCCTTCGTGATGCGGACGCGCTTGGCCTTGCCGAGCATGTCGGGCGTCACGTTCTCGAGCTTGATGCCCAGTTCTTCGGAGATGACCTGGCCGCCCGTGAGGATCGCGATGTCCTCGAGCATGGCCTTGCGGCGGTCACCGAAGCCCGGCGCCTTCACGGCCGCGACCTTGAGGCCGCCACGGAGCTTGTTGACGACGAGCGTGGCCAGCGCCTCGCCCTCGATGTCCTCGGCGATGATGAGGAGCGGACGGCCCGACTGCACAACCGCCTCGAGGATCGGCAGCATCGGCTGCAGGCTCGTCAGCTTCTTCTCGTGCAGAAGGATGAGCGGCTCTTCAAGCTCGGCCACCATCTTGTCGGCATTGGTGATGAAATAGGGCGAGAGATAGCCGCGGTCGAACTGCATGCCCTCGACGACTTCGAGTTCGCTGTCGAGCGACTTGGCTTCCTCGACCGTGATCACGCCTTCATTGCCGACCTTCGACATCGCTTCGGCGATCATGTCGCCGATGGCGCGCTCGCCATTGGCCGAGATCGTGCCGACCTGCGCGATCTCGTCGTTCGACTTGACCTTCTTGGAGCGCTTGTTGAGGTCTTCGATGGCGGTGCGGACGGCAAGCTCGACGCCGCGCTTCAGGTCCATCGGGTTGAGGCCGGCGGCAACCGCCTTGGCGCCTTCGCGCACGATCGCCTGGGTGAGAACGGTCGCCGTCGTGGTGCCGTCGCCAGCGACGTCGTTCGTCTTGGAGGCGACTTCCTTCACCATCTGGGCGCCCATGTTCTCGAACTTGTCTTCAAGTTCGATCTCCTTGGCCACCGTCACGCCGTCCTTCGTGGTGCGGGGCGCACCGAAGGACTTGTCGATCACGACGTTGCGGCCCTTCGGGCCGAGCGTCACCTTCACCGCATCGGCGAGAATGTCGACGCCACGCAGCATCTTCTCGCGTGCGGTACGGCCGAATTTGACTTCCTTAGCCATGGTCTCTTGTTCCTCTTGAGTTCAGATCTGATCGCGGTGCGGGCACGAAAAAAGCTCGCCAACCGTTCGCCGGTTTGCGAGCCTTACTCGGCGGCTGCCTTCTTCTTGGCGCCTTCGACGATGCCCATGATGTCGGACTCTTTCATGATCAGCAGCTCCTGGCCGTCGATCTTGACCTCCGTGCCCGACCACTTGCCGAAGATGACCCGGTCGCCGACCTTGACGTCGAGCGGGAGGATCTTGCCTTCGTCCGTGCGGGCGCCCGGGCCGACCGCGAGCACTTCACCCTGGGAGGGCTTCTCCTGGGCCGTCTCGGGGATGATGATGCCACCGGCGGTCTTGGTGTCTTCCTCGACGCGCTTGACGACAACGCGGTCATGCAGAGGACGGAATTTCATTTCTGTCTGCTCCTGTTTCGGAACCGCGAATTTCGCGGGAAACTTTTGTGGATTATGGGTTGTTAGCACTCGCTAGGGGTGAGTGCTAACAACCGGGAAAACAGATAGGCGTGCCCCTGGGGCATGTCAAGATTGCGAGATCAATGAAGAGATGGATCGCGGGAGCTATTTTTGCTCGCGCGGGAGCGGGCGCAGGCCCCGGAGGGCGAGCCGGACGATGCGCTCCAGCCGGTCGCGGAAATCGGCCTCGTCCCGGGCCCCCCATTCGGCGCCGTGGGCGGCCGCCACGAGCGTGTCGACGGCGGCGTCGAGGCTGAAACCTGCGGCTTTGGGGTCGAACTCGCCCCGCCTGACCCCTTCCTTCAGGGTCTTCGTCAGCGCGGCGCGGAAGCTTCGGTCCACCGGCTCGAAGACGTCGCCGGAGAGCTTGTGCTTCGAATCGATGAATTCCGCCGCATGTGGGCTCGACAGCACCCAGCGGTAGATGAAGCCGAGCTTGGCGTCGAGAAGGGCGAAGATCTTGTCCTCGGCGCTCGTGTCGCGCGCCGCCGCCGCCTTCAGATTCGCTTCGATGCGCTCGCCGAGCTGGCGGGCCAGCGCCTCGAAAAGCTCGTCCTTGCTCTTGAAATAGAGATAGAGCGTGCCCTTGGCGACATTCGCTGCCTGGGCGATGTCCTCCATCGAGGTGCGCCGGTAGCCGTAATGGCGAAAGAGATCGAAGGCGGAATCGAGAATGAGCGTCCGCTTGTCCGCGGCCGGGCCCTTCTGCTGCGACGCTTCGTTCACCTTCGCTGCCATTCCGAGCGGGCCGGGTGGTGTGGTTCGCCCGGCCGTCCCCCTGTCCGGTCGACGATCCCTATTCGCATACACCAGGCCCGGCGCAAAGTCATGGCCGCCGCTGTCGCACCGTTTGCGTAACTCGTGCCGCCAGCTAGGATGGCGCCTCTTTCGCAGATGGGCAGGGGGAGGATGATCATGGCCGGCCGTTTCGTGAATGAAGGGCTGATCGGCAAACCGGGCTCGCGCGACAGGCTTCAGACGCCCGCACTCGTTCTCGATCTCGACCGCTTCGAGCGAAATGTCGCGGCCATGGCCGAGCATTGCCGCCGCAATGGGCTGGCGCTCCGCCCCCATGCGAAGACGCACAAGAGCGTGGCAATTGCGAAGGCGCAGATGAAGGCCGGCGCCATCGGCCAGTGCTGCGCCAAGCTCGGTGAGGCCGAGGCGATGGCCGATGGCGGCATCGAGAGCCTCCTTCTCACCTCGCCTGTGGTGAGCGAGGGCGGCATCGCCCGCCTCATGGCGCTGAACGCGAAGGTCTCCGATCTGATGGTCGCGGTCGACAATCCGCTCAATGCCGAAGCGCTGGCCACCGCGGCCGCCACGGGGGGCAGGAAGCTCAAGGTCCTTGTCGATCTCGATCCGGGCCTGCACCGCACGGGCATCACGCCCGGCGCGCCCGCTCTCGCGCTTGGCGAGCAGATCCA
Organism: Parvibaculum sp.; assembly: GCF_035325945.1. Lineage (GTDB taxonomy): Bacteria > Pseudomonadota > Alphaproteobacteria > Parvibaculales > Parvibaculaceae > Parvibaculum. The sequence goes on along the minus strand of NZ_DAOKYX010000001.1, from coordinate 353,229 downwards.
CCGCTCGGAATGGCTCGAGCTTCGCGGAATCCAGTGCTATGCGGGCCATGTCATGCATATCGAGGATTTCGCCGACCGCCGCGAAAAGTCGCTCGCCGCGATGAAGCTCCTCGCCGAAACGCGCGATGCCTTCCGCGCCAAAGGGCTGCCGGTCGATATCGTCTCGGGGGGCGGCACGGGGAGCTACAATATCGACCCCGAGGCGCGCGTCCTTACCGAGCTTCAGGGCGGCTCCTACGTCTTCATGGACAAGCAATATAACGACGTGCCGATCGCGAATGGCGCGCCCATGCCCTTCGAGACATCGCTCTTTGTGCAGATGAGCGTCGTTTCCAACAACACGCCGAACCTTGCGACGACCGATGCTGGCTTCAAGGCATTCTCGACCGACGCCGCGCCACCCGTGCTTTCATCCGGTGCGCCGGAAGGCTCGGTCTATTTCTTCTTCGGCGACGAGCAGGGCGGCATCGCGCTGCCCAAGGGCGCATCCCTGCCGCTCGGCGCGGCCCTGACCGCGATCACGCCGCATTGCGACCCCACGGTCAATCTCTACGATTGCTACCATGTCGTGCGCGGCGACACGCTGGTCGACATCTGGCCGATCGAGGCGCGCGGGAAAAGCGCCTGAAGCCCGCCCTCGCTAGCGTCCCATCTCCCGGTCGAGCCGCTCCCAGAGCGGACGGCAATCGACGACCGAGCCTTCCCGCATCGCCCGGTCGATCGCCATGACGGTGAGGCCGGCCACCATCGCGTCATGTGCGTTGACGGGGAAGGGCTTGCCTTCGAGCAGATGAGCCGCCAAGTCGCGCCCCATGGCGGGGTCCATGCCGGCATGGCCGCCCGAGCCCTCTTCGACGGCGATTGTCTCGGCGGGGGCAAGGCCCAGCGCGTCGCGATACTGCACCCGGTCGCTCACGAGGTCGGCTTCGAGCGCGCCATTGGTGCCCATGAAAAGCCATCGCCGCTGCGGCAGCCCCGCATGGGTGTTCGCGCTGAAGGAAAGCCGCACCCCGTTTTCATATTCGACGATGGCGACCTGATGGTCGGTCACGTCCGCGTCGGAGGAGAAGGTCTCCGCCGATGTGTTCCAGCCCGGCCGCCACACAGAATAGGCGGATGTGCCGTCGGCGTATCGCCGCCCCGTCATTTCCTCATGGCCGGGCGTGAAGATCGCACGCCCGCCGAAACTTGAGACGCGCGCCGGATTGGCGCCGATGAACATGCGGTAGATGTCGAAGTCGTGGCAGCATTTGTCGAGAAGGAACGAGCCGCCATATTGCTGCCGGCGCCGCCAGTCGCGCATGAGGAAGGCCCCATGCTCTGGGTGCAGATGTTCGTTTCCTTCCATGCTGATGAGCGTGCCGAGCCGCCCGTCGGCGAGCGCGGCCGCGACCGCGCGGGTGAGGGGCGATGAGCGCATGACGAGGCCGACGAGTATGGCCTCCTCGCCATGCGCGCGCAGAAGCCGGGCCAGCGCCCAGCTTTCTTCCTCGGTGCGCACGATGGGCTTTTCGGTGAAGACGCGCACGCCCGCCGCGAGCCCCGCCGAAATATGTTCGAGATGAAGGTGGTTGGGCGAGCCGACCATCAAGAGGTCAGGCTTCGTCCGTGCAAGCATCGTCTCGACATCGGCGAATTGCGGCCCGGGCTCGATGCCGCGTTTGGCGAGCGAGGGGAGGCCGTATGGCTCGGGGTCCACATAGCCGACAAGGCGCGCGCCCGGCGCCGCGGCGAGGAGGTTGCGGATGACGACCGAAATGCGCTGGCCGAGGCCCGCGACCGCGATTTTGATTTCGCCTGAAGTGTTCATGACCGGATGCGCGTGGCGGATGTGAGATAGGCGATCCGAAGTCTAGCCGACCGGCGGCGCCATGTCGCCCACGCATGTGAAGGTGAGGGGTCTCGGCCCCTCACCGCAGAAGCTGCATCGTCGCCGCTGCTTCCTCGCCCTGGAGCGTGGTGAAGCCGATCCGCTCGTAAAGGATCTGCGCGTCCTTCGTGTTGAGCATGATCCGGCGGACCTTCTCGATGGCGGGGTCGGCGAGGACGGTATCGACGAGCCATTTGCCAAGGCCCCGCCCGCGATGGACGGGCAGCACATAGACGTCGCTCAGCCAGGCAAATCGCGTCGTGTCGGTGACGAGCCTTGCGAATCCCGCCTGTTCGCCATCGGGGGAGTACATTCCATAGGCGCGGGAATTCACGATGCTCGTCCACAGGTCCTCGGGCGGAACTTCGCTTGCCCAATAGGTGGCGCGGAGCATTCGCAAGATCGATTCTCGGTCCAGCTTCGATTTGTCCGTGTTGATCTCGAAGCCATGACGCAACCAACTCATCTTTGTACTGATCCTTTACTGCTACCGGGCGCCCGCGCGTTGGGCGTATTTCCATGCTTCCAGCGCAAGGGGGCGAACATTCTGCGACATCTGCTTTGCGTGCTCGCTCGAAGCCGTGCCGTCGCGAACGCGTCCGGCAATGCCTTGCAGAATTCCCGCGAGGCGGAAGAAATTATAGGCGAAATAGAAATCGAGATTGTCGATGCCGGAACGGTTCGTCCGCTCGCAATACATGCGGATATATTCCTCGAGCGTCGGAATGCCGAGGCTCTTGAGATCGGCAGTGGCGATGGAGCCGGTGCCGCCGCCCGTGCCCTGGCCGGGCATCACCCATTGCATGCAGCTATAGGTGAAATCGCCGAGCGGATGGCCGAGTGTCGAAAGCTCCCAGTCGAGCACGGCGATGACGCGAGGTTCCGTCGGATGCAGGATCGTGTTGTCGAGCCGGTAGTCGCCATGAACGATGGAGGTGGAATCGTCCTGCGGCACGTTCTCGGGCAGCCATTCCATCAGCCGGTTCATCTCGACGATGGTTTCGGTCTCGGATGCGACATATTGCTTCGACCAGCGTGAGATCTGACGCATGAAGTAATTGCCGGGCTTGCCGAAGTCGCCGAGGCCGATGGCCTCGTAATCGACCATGTGGAGGCGCGCCATCGTCTCGTTGAGCGAGTCGTAGATCTTCCAGCGCGTTGCCGGATCCTGAGCGGGGAGCAGCGGCTCCCAGAGCACGCGGCCCTCCACCATGTCCATGATGTAGAAGGCGGTGCCGATGACGCTGTCATCCTCGCAGAGGCAATAGGTGCGCGGAACAGGAAAGCCGACGCCGTTGAGCGCCGTGATGACCTTGTATTCGCGATCGACCGCATGGGCGGAGGGCAGGAGCTTGCCCGGCGGCTTGCGGCGCAGCACATATTTGCGCGCAGGCGTCACGAGCTGATAGGTCGGGTTGGACTGGCCACCCTTGAACTGGTTGACAGTCAGCGGGCCCTTGAAGCCTTCGACATGCCCGGCCATGTAGGCTTCGAGCCGGGCGACGTCGAAACGGTGACTTTCGGCCACTTCTTTCGTGCCGGAAAACTGTTCCTGGCGGCTCGGCTGTGCGCCATTGCCGCTGGCGGCCTCGTTACTCATGGCCTCATCCTCCCTATCAGTGACATTATTCGTATGCTGAATGCGATTCAAGAATCCATCGTCAGGCCGTCTGGCGTTCGCGTTCTATCGCGCGCCAGCCGATGTCGCTGCGGCAGAAGCCGTCCGGCCACTGAATGAGGCCGATGGCCCGATAAGCCGCTTCCTGCGCCGCCGCCACCGTCGCGCCCGTCGCGGTGACATTGAGGACGCGCCCGCCGGTCGAAAGTATGTGCCCGTTCTCGACGCGCGTGCCCGCATGGAAGATATTCACATTCGGCACCCGGCTTGCGGCATCGAGGCCGGCGATCTCGGTATTCTTCCGATAATCGCCCGGATAGCCGTTCGCCGCCATGACGACGGTGAGCGCCGCGTCGTCCTTCCATTCGAGAGCGACCCTGTCGAGCGTGCCGTCATGAGTGGCGATGAGCGCGGGCAGAATGTCGGAATTGAGCCGCGTCATCAGGACCTGCGTTTCGGGATCGCCGAAGCGCGCATTGTATTCGATGAGCTGCGGGCCCTTTTCCGTAATCATCAATCCGGCGAAGAGGACACCCTTGAATGGCGTGCCGCGTTTCTTCATGGCCTGGACGGTGGGCTCGATGATCTCGCGCATGACGCGCTCGACGAGATCGGGCGTGAGGACGGGCGCCGGCGAATAAGCGCCCATGCCGCCGGTGTTCGGCCCCTGATCACCGTCATGGACGCGCTTGTGATCCTGTGCGGTTGCAAGCGCCAGCGCATGTTCCCCGTCGCAGAGCGCGAAGAAGCTCGCTTCCTCGCCTTCGAGGAATTCCTCGATTACGACCTCGGCGCCCGCCGCGCCGAAGCGTCCGCTGAAAATCTCGTCGATCGCGGCTTCGGCCTCGGCCGCCGTCTCGGCGATGATGACGCCCTTGCCGGCGGCGAGGCCGTCCGCCTTGACGACGATGGGCGCACCCTTCTCGCGCGCAAAAGCCTTTGCGGCGGAGGCATCCGAAAAGCGGCCATAGGCGGCGGTCGGAATCCCGAACTCCGCGCAGAGATCCTTGGTGAAGCCTTTCGAGCCTTCAAGCCGCGCGGCCGCCGCGCTCGGCCCGAAGGATTTGATTCCCTCCCGCTCCAGCCGGTCCACAAGGCCGTTGACGAGCGGGTCTTCCGGCCCGACGACCACGAAACCGATCTTCGACTCGCGGCAGAAGCGGACGATGCTGTCGAAGTCGAGCGGCTTCAGGTCGATACATTCCGCGATTTCGGCGATGCCGCCATTTCCCGGCGCGCAGTAAAGGCGGGATACGAGCGGGCTTGCCGCAATCTTCCAGGCCAGCGCGTGTTCGCGGCCTCCGGAGCCGATAACGAGTACATTCATCGAGCGCTTCGGACCTCTTGCCTGCCGGAAACGAGCCGCCCCGTCCAGGGTGGGCTTTGAGGGTTTTCCTTGTAACATGTGCGCGGGGTGAGGCAACCCTGACCCATGTTGCAAACCCAGATCAGAACGAGTCCAGAAAAGAGCATGGCCGGAACGGCAAAAGGCAGAACCAGAGTGTCGCAGTCCGGCGAGGAGGGCGGCAATGCGCATGAGTTCTCGGTCAGCGAGATTTCCTTCGCGCTGAAGCGGACGGTCGAAGAAACCTTCGGCCATGTGCGCGTGCGCGGCGAGATCACGGGCTTTCGCGGGGTTCATTCCTCGGGCCATGCCTATTTCGCGCTCAAGGACGAGGGCGCGCGCCTCGAAGCGGTGATCTGGAAGGGCGTCTATGGGAAACTCCGCTTCAAGCCCGCCGAAGGGCTCGAGGTGATCGCGACCGGCAAGCTCACCACCTATCCGGGCAGCTCAAAATATCAGATCGTCATCGAGCAGCTCGAGCCGGCCGGCATCGGCGCGCTGATGGCGCTTCTGGAAGAGCGCAAGAAGAAGCTCGCCGCCGAAGGGCTCTTCGCCGCCGAGCGCAAGCGGCCGCTGCCCTATCTTCCGGATGTCATCGGCGTCATCACGAGCCCGACGGGCGCGGTCATCCGCGACATATTGCACAGGCTTTCCGACCGTTTTCCGCGCCGCGTCATCGTCTGGCCGGTGCGCGTGCAGGGAGAGACGGCCGCCTCCGACGTCGCGAATGCGATTGCGGGCTTCAACAGGCTCGCGCCGGGCGGCTCGATCCCGCGCCCCGATCTTCTAATTGTCGCGCGCGGCGGCGGCTCGATCGAGGATCTCTGGTCCTTCAACGAGGAAATCGTCGTCCGCGCGGCGGCGGCAAGCGAGATTCCGCTGATCGCCGCCGTAGGCCACGAAACCGATGTGACACTGATCGACCATGCCGCCGACAGGCGCGCGCCGACGCCGACAGCGGCCGCCGAGATGGCCGTTCCCGTGCGCGCCGAATGTCTCGCATCTGTCTATGACCTTGCACGCAGGCTCATCCGCGCCGAAGGACGCCTCGTCGAGGAAAGCCGCGCGCAGTTGAAAGGCGTCGCGCGCGGCCTGCCGCGCCTCCAGGATCTCATCGCGCTGCCCCGCCAGCGCTTCGACCATATCGGCGAAAGGCTCGCGCTGGCGCTCCGCCGCGCGGCCGAGGTCAAGCGCGCCGCGCTCCACCGCATCGAGGGCAGGCTTTCGATGCATGTCCTGCGTTTCAGGATGGATGAAGGCCGGAAGCGCCTCGAACAGCTCGACGCCCGCGCCCGCGTGGCGGAGCGGCGGCAGCTCGTCGATCTGGCGCGGCGGCTGGAGAGCGCGGGAAAGCTCCTCGATTCCTATTCCTATGAGCGCGTGCTCGATCGCGGCTTTGCCCTCGTCCGCACCGCCGAGGGCGCGCCTGTCCGCGGTTCCGCAGGCCGCAAGCCCGGCGAGGCGCTGGAGATCGAATTTTCCGGCAAGGATCGCCTCGGCGTGGTCGTCGCGGGCGCGCCAGACGCGCCGAAGCCCGCCCCGCGCCGGAAAGCGCATGCGGGCGAAGACCCGCAAGGGAGCCTTCTCTAGAGCCGCTTTGAAAGCACGGCCGGGCGCGCTAGAGTGCGCCCCATGAACAGGATCGACAGAATGAACACCGGCGGCGAGGCCGAAATCGTCTATGGCGACGGCGAATATCACGTCGTGCGCCCCGGCGCCTATGTGACTTGCGCCGTGACCGGCAACCGCATTCTGCTCGACGATCTGCGCTACTGGAGCGTCGATCTCCAGGAGGCTTATGAAAGCCCCGAGGCTTCGCTCACGCGCTACCGCCAGAAGCATCCGGACAAATGAGGCTCGGCCGCGCCCTCCTGCTCGTCTCGGCAATTCTCGCCGCGGCCTCGTCGGCGCGCGCCGAAACAACGCTGAAGGGAGCGATCGAGCAGGGCTCGCTCGTGATCGGCCGGACGGAACCCGGCGCGAAGGTCGCGCTCGACGGCAAGGCGCTTCCCGTATCGGCCGGCGGGCTCTTCGCCATCGGCTTCGACCGGGATCACGGGCCGCGCGCGACGCTCGCCGTCACCGCGCCCGGCGGCAAGACCGAGACGATGGAACTCGTGGTCGCGCCGCGCGACTGGAACATCCAGCGTATCGAGGGCATCGCGCCCGCGCTGGTCACGCCGCCGCCCGAGGCCATGGCGCGCATCAGGCGCGAGATCGCGCTCAAGGCGGCTTCGCGGCCGGTCGATACCGATGAAGAATGGTTCGCGGGAACTTTCATCTGGCCCGCAAAGGGCACGATCTCCGGCGTTTTCGGCAGCCAGCGCGTCTATAACGGCCAGCCGAAAAATCCGCATTACGGCGTCGATGTTGCGGCACCGACGGGCGCTGCCATCGTCGCGCCCGCCGATGGTATCGTGCGCCTTGCCGAGCCGGACATGTATTTCGAGGGCGGCCTCGTCTTTATCGACCACGGGCAGGGCGTCATCAGCATGATGATGCATATGTCGCGCATCGATGTGAAGCAGGGCGAGCATGTGCGGCAGGGCCAGCCCATCGGCGCCGTCGGCAAGACGGGAAGGGCGACAGGCCCGCATCTTCACTGGGGCATGGTGTGGCGCGATGCGCGCGTCGATCCCTCGCTGCTCGTGAAGGGCGTGGCCGCGCGGGGTGCTGTGCCGGGAACCGCCGTCGGCGGCGATTGAGCCTCGCCTCTCCGCCCGGGCGCGGCCTCAGTTCGTCCAGCGATTATGCAGCCAGAACCAGTTTTCCGGCTTTTCGCGGATGCGGGCCTCCAGAAAATCATTGAGCGCCTGCGTGATCCGCACGATCTCCGAATTCATCTCGGCGTCCTGCTTCACCTCGATCCGGTCGAAGACGGTGAGGCGGAAATTGGCGCCATGCACGCGCTCTATGATGGCGGGAAAGATCGGCGTGCCATAGCGCACGGCGAGGCCCGCGGGCGAGGGCGTCGTCATGGCGGGAAGGCCGAACAGCCGTGCCTCGATGCCATCATTGAGCTTCTGGTCGATGAGCATGCCGATGAAGCGATGTTCGCGCACAGCCTTGATGAGTTGCCTCGTACCCTTCGGGCCCTTGGCGATCTGCTCCGGCACGATCAGCTCGCGCCGCATGGCGACCATCCACTCGTTGACGTAGGGATTGTTCGCGGCGCGATAGACCCCGCTTCCATCGAGGCCCTTGAGCCGCATGGCGAGCGGCATCAGCTCCCAATTGCCGAAATGGCCGGAAACGACGAGCGCGCCCTGACCGGCCCTGGCCAGTTCGAGCAGCGGTTCGGCGCCGATGATCTCCATCCGCGCGCTTTCCTCGGGCCGGCTGAACTTGTCGAGATGCGCATATTCAAAGGCCGTCCGTCCGAGATTGTCCCACATGCCGGCGACGATGCGATCGATCGCCTCGGGCGAAAGCTCCGGCATGGCGCGCGCGATATTGCCTCTGGCACGCCGCGAGATGCCGAGCCTTGGCCCCAGCGTGTGCCCGAGCCATCCGCCGAGCGCGGATGAGCGATCGAGACCGAGGATACGGCAGAAGGCGAGCATCACCCGCAGCGCCACCGCTTCGAGGCGGTATTGTATGTTCTTGTTCATGCCAGTTTCGGCACCGGTCTTTTCTATGCGTTCGCCAGCTTATATCAGGCAGTCCGCCGCCGTGCGATCCTGATTTGTTCGGCGAGCAGCGCTTCGAGGGTCTGGAAGTCATCGATCAGCGCACCGATGGTAACGGTTTTCACCGCATCGCGGAGCTGGGCCCTTGCGCTGCCTTCCGGCGCGCCGAGCAGCCGGACGCGATCCTTCTCCGTGGTGACGAGGGCGGCCTTGAGGTCGCGTGCGCGTTGCAGCAGGGCGGTCGCCTCCCGCTCGCTATACATGTGATGGTCGGCATGGCTTTCGCTCGCCACGATCTCGGCATGTAGTTCGCGCAGCGTCGCGAAAAATTTCTCCGGGCGCCCGATGCCGGCAAAGGCGATGACCGGCAAGCCGTCGAGTTCGGGCGCCGGCGCGGGGCGCAAGATGGCCTTGAAAACCGGAATGGCATGAGCGCGTGCGCGCGCGGCAAGACCGTCCGCGGCATGGCCGCGCCCGATCTTGATGACCGCATTGGCGCGCGAGAGCGCGTCGCCCATTCGCTCGCGCAAAGGACCGGCCGGAATGAGCCTGCCATTGCCGAGGCCGGTCGCCGCATCGACGATGAGGATCGAGAAATCCTTTTCGAGCGCCGGGTTCTGGAACCCGTCATCCATGATGATGAGCTTCGCGCCCGCTTCCACGGCGGCGGCGGCGCCCTGAACGCGGTCGGAGGAAACCCATGTGGGCGCAACCGCCGCAAGGAGGAGGGGCTCGTCACCCACCCGCGCGGCATCGTCCGTTGACGGATCGACGCGGTGCGGCCCCTTCTCGCGCCCGCCATAGCCGCGCGTCAGAAAGTGGACAGCTTCGCCCTTCGCGATGAAATGGGTCGCGAGCGCGAGCGCGACCGGCGTCTTTCCGGTGCCGCCCGCCGAGATATTGCCGATGCAGATGACGGGCGCGCCCGCGCGTTCGGCGCGGGTGAACTGGCGGCGCATGCGCCCGGCAAGCCCGTAGACATAGGCCGCAGGCGCAAGGAGGCGCGGCAGTATCGGAAGGGTGCCGGCAGGCGCCTGCCGCCAGAAGCGCGGTTCATGCATGGGCGAAGGCGCCTCCGCTCCGTGCGGGTTCCTGCGGCGGAAGAAGCGAAAGCAGCGCCTCCGCCGTCCGCTCGACCGCGCCATTGGATCGGGCCGCGATGCGCTCGGCCGCTGCGGCGCGGCGCTCGCATTCCTCCTCATCTGTGAGCAACCTTTCCACGGCGCTGGCAAGCATGGGCGCATCGGCGATGCGGATCATCGCGTCAGCCTGCTCGAAGGCCGAATAGGCTTCCTCGAAATTGAAGCTCACCGGCCCGGCAATGAGCGCGCAATGGAGCCTCGCCGCCTCGAAGGGATTGTGTCCGCCAATGTCGACCATGGTTCCGCCGATGAAGGCGATCCTGGCGAGGCGATAGAAAAGCCCCAGCTCGCCCAGCGTGTCGGCGATGTAGACATGGGTTGCTGCCGTGATCGCATCGCCTTCGGCGCGGCGCGCGACAGTGAGCCCGCGCTTTTTCAGCATCGCCGCAATTGCGCCGCCACGCGCCGGGTGACGCGGCACGATGAGGGTGAGAAGGTCGGGCCGCGCGCGAGAAAGACGCTCATGGATTTCGGCGGCAATCGCTTCCTCGCCGTCATGCGTGTTCGAGGCGAGCCAGAGCGGGCGGTTGCCGATGGCGGCGCGCAGACGCTGAAGCTCCGTCTCGTCGGCGGTGAGCGGCGTGGCATCGTGCTTCAGATTGCCGGGCGTGCCGACTTCTGCCGCGCCGAGTGTCATGAGCCTGCGGGCGCTTGCGGCATCCTGCGCGAGGACGAGGGAGAAGCGGCTAAGGAGATCGGCGATCATGGCCGGAAAGCGCTGCCAGCCCCGAAAGGATTTTTCCGTGATGCGCGCATTGATGAGCGCGAGCGGAATGTGGCGTTCATGCGTGGCGACAATGAGATTGGGCCAGAATTCGGACTCGACCCAGACCGCGAGATCGGGCTTCCAGTAATCGAGGAAACGGGCCGTGTATTCCGGGTGATCGAGAACCGCGAACTGGTGCAGCACCTCTTCGGGCAGGCGCTCGGCCATGAGGCGGGCGGATGTGACCGTGCCGGTGGTCAGCAGCACATGAAGATCGTCACGCGCCGTGGTCAGTTTTTCGATGAGCGGCAGCACGGAAAGGGATTCGCCGACGCTCGCCGCATGAATCCAGACGAGCTTGCCATGCGGCCGCTCGCGCGAGGCGATGCCGCAGCGTTCCGCGAGGCGTTGCGCATCCTCCTTGCCGCGCCGCATGCGCGCCGCAAGAAGGAGCGGGATGACAGGGCGCACGGCGCGCGTCGCCAGCCTGTATGCGGCGAGTCCGAACGAGCCGTGGCGGGAGGAACTGCGCGGCGCCGGGGTCGTCAATGCACTGCCGCTCCGTTGGCCGCTCTTCGCGGCGCGCGGCCGACGATCTGATCGGCCTCGGCCGTGACGGCATTGAGCCCTTCCTCGACGCGGCGGCGCGCATCTTCGAGCGTTTCGGGATCGGCATCGCGCGCGACATAGATGGGTTCGCCCCAGACCAGCGCGCCCTTGGAGAAGGGCAGATTGATCGTGAACTTGTCCCAGTTGTTGAGCTGCACGCGGGCGCGTGTCGTTGCCGCAACGGGCACGATGGGGCAGCCTGAAAGCCGCGCCAGCATGACGATCCCGTCGCCCGCGCGCCGCGCCGGTCCGGGCGGGAGATCGGCGGTCATGCCGACGGAAATGTTTTCGCCGAGCGCGCGGACCATCGCTCTCAATGCGCCCGCGCCTCCCTTGCCCTTGAACTTCTCGCGCCGCTCCTCACCCTTCGGCACGCCCGAGCCGCGGATCGTGCCGACGCCCAGAAAATGCATGATCTTCGAGACGATCTCGCCGTCGCCGTGGCGGGAGACGAGAATGCGCATCTCGCGCCAGTTGTGCCAGAAGGTCGGCAGGATCAGGTTCTGCCCGTGCCACGTCGCGCCGATGAAGGGTTCGTCGCCCGTCCAGAAGCGCGCGGCGATGTCGCCGCGGCGGACCTCGAAGCGGCTGGTGCGGCGCACGAGCTTGATGAGCATGGCGGCGACGAAGGCGATCGTCGTCTGAACCGTTTCACTCTTCAGTATGCGCTTACCCAACGACATGTCGCTGCTCATTCTCCGGCAATGGCAATCTGCGCGGCGCTTTCATCCGCCGCTTCCTCATCGGGCTCGTCCTGCTCGAATTGCGATCTGGAAAGCTCGGCATAGAGCCCGCCCTGCGCGACGAGCGAGGCGTGCGTTCCCTGTTCGACGACGCGGCCGCCATCGATGACATAGATCGCATCGGCATGCTTGATGGTGGAAAGGCGATGGGCGATGACGAGCGTCGTGCGGCCCTTCATCAATGCGCGAAGCGCCGATTGCACCTGAAGCTCGGAAGCAGTGTCGAGCGCGGAAGTGGCCTCGTCGAGAAGCAGGATCGGCGCGTTCTTGAGCATGGCGCGGGCAATGGCGATGCGCTGGCGCTGGCCGCCGGAGAGCCGGAAGCCCGCCTCGCCGACCCGCGTGTCATAGCCTCTGGGCAGCGCCACGATGAAATCATGCGCGGCCGCATTGCGCGCCGCTTCCTCGATCTCGGCGTCGGTCGCATCCGGGCGCCCATAGGCGATGTTCGCGCGGATGGTGTCGTCGAAAAGGAAGGGCTCCTGGGTGACGAGCGAGCTTGCCTGCCTGAGAGAGTCGATGGTGACGTCGCGAATGTCCTGCCCGTCTATGGTGACGCGGCCGTTCGTCGGATCGTAGAAGCGCGGCACGAGGTTGAGCGTCGTGCTCTTGCCGCCGCCCGACGGGCCCACCAGCGCGACCGTGTGCCCCTTCGGCACCTCGATGCTGATGTTCTTGAGCGCGGGCGTTCCGTCGCCATAGACGAAGCTCACATCCTCGAAGCGGATCGCGCCGTCGACGACATGAAGCGGCTTCGCGTCCGGGTTGGCGATGATGGAGGGCTCGATGTCGAGAATGGGGAAGACGCGCGCCGCTGCCGCCACGCCTTCCTGCATGACCGTCTGTGTGTTGGCGACGGCCTTGAGCGGCTGATAGGCGAGCATCATGGCGGAGATGAAGGCCATGAGTTCGCCCTTCGTCAGATGCGCGTCGATGACGGCAAGACCGCCGAAATAGATCACGCCCGCAATACCGACGCCGGAGAGCGATTCCGTCAGCGGGCTCGCCTTCGCCTTGGCGCGGAAGCCCGCCATCATGTGGTGGAGGACATTCCGGATCGTCTGCGTCACCCGCGCGATCTCGCGTTCTTCCTGCCCATAGGCCTTGACGACGCGGATGCCACCAAGCGCCTCGGCGATGTTCGCCGACAGGTCGCTCGTTCCCGCGAGCCCCTTGCGCGTCGCCTTGCGCGTCTTGCGGCCGAGCTTGCGCATGTAGAGGATGCCGAAGGGAATGACCGATGTGCCGAGAAGCGCGAGCTTCCAGTTCATGAAGAACATGCTGCTCATCAGCGCGATGACGGTCAGCAGGTTCTGCGTGAAGTCGATGACGGACATCGTCACCGTGTCGCGCACGCGGGTCGCATCGGTCATGAAGCTCGAGATGAACCGTCCCGTATGCGTGCCCGAGATCCAGGCAAGGTCGGCCCGCATGATGCGCGTGAACATGCGCGTCTGGATCGAGGAGATGATGCGCTGGCCGATCTCGTTCTTGGTGACGTTGGCCGTATAGGACGCAAGCCCCTTGAAGGCCGAAACCGCGATCGTGCCGACCGCGATCAGCACCAGCATGCGCAGGTCCTTCTGATCGAGCACGGCATCGAAGACCTGCTTGATGAGATAGGGCAGGACGCCGGTCGTCGCCGCGACGATGGCGCTCGCGCCCAGCGCCAGCGCGACAAGGCGCCAGTTGGGCAAGAGATACTCTCGCGTCGTCCGCCTGAGAACGTCCGCCGTCCGCAACTGGTCCGCCGGATCGCCCGCAGGCGTTCGGCGCTGCGCCAAGTCCTCGCCGGTTTGCCCTTCCGGTGCGGTTGTCTCACTCAAATGCGGCCTCGTCATATGGGATGCGGGGCGCGCTCATCGGAAAACAATTGTCCCGAAATCGGCCCCGCTGCCCGGAAACATAACATGAAGCCGGGGGACCCGCCACCGCTGCGGCCATGCCGCGATATTGGTAAACGCCGGAGATGATTGGCTTTTTTCACGCTGGCCGTGACCGGCCATCAGCGGTTGAGAAGCCAGACGGCAGCCGTGAGATAGGTGGCAAAGAGCGTCCAGGCAAGATAGGGCAGCAATAATGCCGCGGCGAGCGCGCTGATCCGCCAGAAGGCGACGATGGTGGCCGTGATCGCCAGCACCAGAAACAGGACCTCGATGACGGCGGCTCCGAGGCTGTGCAGGCCGAAGAAGAGGACGCTCCAGGCGAAATTGAACATCATCTGCGCGGCAAAGAGCGCCATGGCGGGCCCCGCCGCCGTGAAGCCTCCCGCCGTCCGCCAGACGAGCCAGCCCGAGATCGCTATGAGCAGGTAGAGAAAATTCCAGACGACGGGAAAGACCCAGTCGGCGGGCGTCAGGGCCGGCTTTGCAAGGCCGGCATACCAGCCCCCGAGATTGGCGGCGGTTATCTTGCCCGATATGGCCGCGAAGATGAAAACGAAGGCGAGAAATCCGAAGAGGAGAAGGATGGAGATGGCGACGCCGGGCGTCCTCGTCTGGGGCTCCGTGCCGGGGGCGGTGCGGGTCATTCGGACTCTTTCTGTTCTGCTCCGGGCCCTTCCGCTCCGGGGTTCAGCAGGCGGTGCAGATGCACGATGAAGTAGCGCATATGGGCGTTGTCGACGCTGCGCTGCGAGGCGGTCTTCCACGCGCCATAGGCGCTCGCATAGTCGGGAAAGATTCCGACGATGTCGAGCTTGCTCGTATCCCGGAAATCCGTTCGTTCGAGATCTTCGAGCTCGCCGCCGAAAACGAGATGCAGGAGTTGCCGGGGCACGGGTAGTTGCCTCGCAGGAACATCGGGTTCGGTGCGCGGAGTCTAGACGGTTTCACCGGTCGACGAAACGACGAATGAACCGCTCTGGTGGGGTGAAACGGAGAAATTTTCCGCCATGCGAACCGCCCGACGCATGCCCGTGTGGGCGCTTGCGGGACGCCATCTCAGGATGGAAGCGTCAGCCCTCCGACGCGGGCAGAGAGCGCCTCGTGGAGCCGGGGGCCCGCGGCGATCAGGCTTCTGTGCCGGGGCAATTCGCGATTATAGACGAGCGGCCTTCCGTCATGGCTGGTCATCCGCCCGCCCGCCTCGCGGACGATGAGATCGGCGGCGGCGAGATCCCAGTCGTTCTTGGCCGAGAGCGCCATCGCCGCATCGGCCGCACCGCAGGCGACGAGCGCGATCCGGTAGGCGACCGAATTGCGTTCGATCATCTCCATTTCGGGCCAGGGTTCCTTCCAGGCCGGGTGACGGAAGAGCGTGAGGTGCGATGCCATGCGGCAGCCCGCGATCGACGCCCGGTCGGTGACGTGAATGGACGCCCCGTTCAGCCGCGCGCCGCCGCCCGCGCTGGCCTCGAAAAATTCATCCGTTGCCGGATTGAAAAGCGCGCCGAGCACTGGCGCCCCGTTCTCGACCAGCGCCACCGAAATGACGAAATGCGGCTTGCCCTTGGCAAAGGCGCGTGTGCCGTCGATCGGATCGACGACCCAGACGCGCGAACGGGTGAGGCGGAGATGGTCGTCCTCCGTTTCCTCGGAGAGCCAGCCATAGTCGGGGCGCTCGACGGCAAGCTTCTTCTGAAGCAGTTCGTTGACCGCGATGTCGGCCTCGGTGACGATGCTGTCGCCGCCCTTGATCCATTTCTTGAGGTCGGTCCGGTAGAAGCCGAGCGCCAGGATGCCTGCCTCGCGCACCGCGGCCAGCATGGCGGCGCGATCTTCTTCGCGTGACGGAGACGAAACCTCACATGCCTGCAACGGTCATTCCCTCGACGCGGATGGTGGGCGCGTTGGTCGCATAGCGGAAGACGAGATCGTTCGCGGGCGTCATGTGCAGGAACATTTCCTTGAGGTTGCCCGCAACGGTGATCTCGCTCACCGGGAAACCGATCTTGCCGTTCTCGATCCAGAAGCCCGAGGCGCCGCGACTGTAATCGCCGGTGACGCCATTGACGCCCATGCCGATGAGTTCGGTGACGTAGAGCCCTTGCTGGATGTCGGCGATCAGCGCTTCGGGCGAGAGCTTGCCCGGCGCCATGTAGAGATTGGTTGTCGAGGGCGAGGGCGGTCCGCCCGCGCCCCGCGCCGCGTGCCCCGTCGATCTGAGGCCGAGCTGGCGGGCCGATGCCGTGTCGAGAAGCCAGGTCGTGAGCGTGCCGTTCTCGATGAGCTTCATGGCGCGGTTCCGCACCCCCTCGCCATCGAAGGGCTTGGAGCGCAGGCCGCGCTTGCGATGCGGATCGTCCACGATCTCGATGCCGGGCGCAAAGACCGGCTTGCCCATGGCGTGCTGGAGGAAGCTCGTCTTGCGCGTGATGGCCGCGCCCGATATGGCGCCCGCGAAATGGCCGACGAGCCCCGCCGAGACGCGCGGATCGTACACGATGGGAACCGCCTGCGACCTGACCTTGCGCGGATCGAGCCGCCGGACGGCGCGCTCGCCCGCCGAGCGGCCGATCCGGGCGGGCGCATCGAGGTCGGCGAGGTGGCGCGCCGACGAATAGTCGTAGTCGCGTTCCATTCGCGTGCCTTCGCCCGCGAGCACCGAGCAGGAGACGGAGAAGGACGTGCCCGAATAGGCGCCCGAAAAGCCGCCGCTGGTGACGAGCGCCATGCCGGAGCGGCCCCATTGCGCGCCCGCGCCGCCGGAATTGGTGACACCCTTCACGGCAAGCGCCGCTTCCTCGGCTTCGGCCGCGCTGGCTGCGAGCGCCTCGGCTGTCGGCGCGGACGAGGGATCGTCGATTTCGAGGTCGGGCCATGAGCTTGCGAGCAGATCGGGATCGGCGAGCCCGGCGTAAGGGTCTTCCGGCGCGACCCGCGCCATGGCGACGACACGCTCGACGAGCGGGCCTAGCGAGCGTTCGGAAAGATCGGTTGTCGAGACGACGGCCTGCCGGCTTCCGATGAAGACGCGCAGCCCGACATCGCGCCCTTCCGAGCGCTCGACATCCTCGAGCTTGCCGAGCCGCCAGGAAACGCCGAGCGACTGGCCCTCGAAGACGATGGCTTCGGCGGCGTCCGCGCCCGCCTGCAGCGCTCGCTCGACCAGCATGGCGGCGGCATCGACGACGCTGCCTGCGATTTCGGAAGGCGGCTTGGTCCCGGTTCTGGCCATTTCGGTACTCTGCTGGATGGAAAGGCCCGAATGAAAAGGGCTCCGACCCTTATACAGATCGGAGCCCGTTCGGAAAAGGCAGGCGGGTGGCTTACATCACCGCGTAATAGAGGCAGGCGATGCCCGCGACGAGCTGGCCGAGCCAGGTGAGCACGGTGCCGATGAGGCGCGGCGGCGTCGAGATGCGTGCGGCCTGGCTGAGCCCGATCGCATGCAGAATGCGGCCGACGGTCAGGCAGATGCCGGCGATGTGAATGATGTAGATCGAGGATGAAAGCAGATGCAGCGCGACGAGGCCGATGAGGCCGATCGGCGTATACTCCACATTGACGATGTGGGCGCGATTGGCGTTGTAGAGCCTTTCGTCCTCGCCCGTGCCCGTCATCACATTGCTCCGCACCCGGTTCGCCGAGACGCGATAGGCAAGGAACAGATTGATCAGCAGGTTGAGACCGACATAGACGCCGACGATCTCAAGTGAATAGTTCAGCATGAGGCCCTCCGGGGATGATCGCGCTTGGGCGTTCGGTAGGGCCCGGGCGTGATTCGTTTTCTGTGCGGCAAACGCTAGCACGGCGAGGTAATTATGACACGGGTTCCAGGTATCGAACTTCATGTCGGAGACATCACCAGGCTCGATGTCACCGCAATCGCCAATGCGGCCAATGAGGCGCTGGCGCCGGGCGGCGGTGTCTGCGGCGCGATTTTCCGCGCGGCGGGGCCGGAGCTTGTGGGCGAATGCCGGGCGCTCGGCGGCTGTCCCACGGGCGAGTGCCGGTTGACGCAGGGGCACGGGCTCAAGGCGAACTGGATCCTGCATTGCGTAGGCCCGGTCTGGCATGGCGGCGGACGGGGAGAGGCGGCGCTTCTCGCCTCCTGCTACCGCAGCGCGCTCGAAATCGCCGCCCAGCGGCATTTCGAAAGCGTCGCCTTCCCCGCGATCTCGACCGGCATATTCGGCTATCCGCCGGCTGACGCCGCCCGCATCGCCGTCGGCGCCGTGCATGACCATCTCGCCGCGCATGACTGGCCGAAGCGCGTCATCCTCGTCGCATATGACGAAGGGGCCGCGAGGCCCCTTCGAGCGGCACTTGCCGCAGCTATGCAGGGTGGCTGAGCGGCATCAGGCCGCCCGCACCCGCTCCACGAAGCCCGCGACTTCGCTGCGCAGACGATCGGCCTGTCGGGTAAGCTCGGTCGCCGAGCCAAGCACCTGCGTGGCGGCCGTTCCCGTTTCGGTCGCGGCCTCGGTAACGCTGGAAATGCTGTCCGAGACTTCCGCCGTACCTTGCGATGCCTGCTGAACGCTGCGCGAGATTTCCTGCGTTGCGGCGCCCTGTTCCTCCACGGCCGATGCGATGGCCGACGAGATCTCGTTGATCGAGGTGATCGTCTTGCCGATGTCCTGAATGGCGCCGACCGAATTGGCCGTGGCCGACTGGATGGCCGCGATCTGCTGGCTGATCTCGTCGGTCGCCTTCGCCGTCTGGTTCGCAAGTGTCTTCACTTCGGCGGCGACGACCGCGAAGCCCTTGCCGCTCTCGCCCGCCCGCGCCGCCTCGATGGTGGCGTTGAGCGCGAGAAGGTTCGTCTGGCCCGCAATGTCATTGATGAGGTTCACCACATCGCCGATCCGGCGCGCCGCCTCGGCAAGTCCCTGCACCATGGCATTGGTCGTCTCGGCGCTCCGCACCGCATCGCCGCAGACGCGCGTCGATTCCTGAACCTGGCGGCTGATCTCCTGGATCGAGGAGCTGAGTTCCTCGGCCGAGGTGGCGACGCTGTTGACGTTGCTGGCGGCGAGTTCGGACGCCGTGGCGACGCTCGATGCGCGTTCGCTCGTATGTTCCGCCGTGCGGTTCATCGACTGCGCGGTCGCCTCCATCTCGACGGCGGCCGAGGAAAGCATGTCCACCACGCCGCCCACGCTGGCGAGGAAGGAGTCGGCAAGCTCGTTGAGCGCGCGCTTCTTCTCTTCCTCCGTGCGGCGGGCGAGTTCCGCCTGCTCGGCCTCCATACGCTCGATTTCGAGCGCGTTGCGGCGGAAGACCTCGACCGCCGCCGCCATGGCGCCGATCTCGTCCTTGCGGCCCGCGCCCGGAACTTCCGACTGCTTGTCGCCTGCGGCGAGCGCCGTCATGCGCTCGCTCATCGCGCCGAGCGGACGGGTGACACGAGCGAGAACGGTCCAGAAGGCAACGATGATGACGCCGCCGGCCGCGCAGAGAAGAACGAGCGCGAGAACGAAGGACCGGAGGCCCTCGCTTGCGGATTGTTCCGTCAGCGTTGCGATGTTCTCGCCGGTCGAGTTGCTGAGCGCGAGAATGGTGTTGATGGCATCGGTTGCCTGCACGACCCATTCGGCGGCGCTCACCGGATAGGCGCTGCCTTCGAAGCTCGCCTCATAGACCGATTTCCGCGTGGCGCCGAAGCGGTCGAAGAAGACCGTCGAGACAGTGGAGATCGCGGCGCGCACATCCTGCGGGGTCGAAGGCTTGGAGGCGATCATCTGGATCGTTTCCCAGGCAAGCTCCACCCGGCCGCGATACTGCGACAGGATCTGCATCTGTTCGCCGGAAAGCGGCTGTCCCTGCGCGATGGCGGCACCGAAGGCGGCGCGCTCGCGGCCGCTGAATTCGCTCATCACCCAGATCGAGTCCTTCATCTGCTGGAGATGCGCCATGCGCGCCTCGGCCGTGTCGAGTTCAAGCTCGAGCTTGCGGCGAAGCACCTGCGCCTTCTCGATCAGCGATGTGATGTTCGCCGGGAATGCCTTTGCCAGATTTTGGTCGCGCGCGGATTTGGGTCTGGAAAGATCGCCATCGGCGCTGCGGCGCAGCGCCTCGACGCTGGCGAAGCTCTGTTCGGCCGTGCCGATCAACTGCGCATATGTCGCCGCGTCATGGTTCCTGATCCGTTCGATCGCGGCCTTGAAACTCGTATCGGCCGTCCGGCGCTGAGCCTCGATCGTCGTGTGCAGCCCCTCGTCGGCGGGGTTTTCGCCATTGAGGCCGGTTGAAGTCGCGCCGCGCTCGACGGCCCAGGCCCCGGCGCTCTTCAGCAGCAGGTCGCTGATCTCGTTGATTTCCCGCCCGGCATCGGCGAGCTGGCGCTGATGCAGCATGCGCAGCGCCATGTCCCCCGCGAGTGTGATCACCGTGATGCCGAGAATGCCCGTGATGGCGAGCAGAATGTTGCGCAGGCTGAACAGGTGCATGTGGTCCCCTACAAGAAAGATGCGAGAGCCCTCATGACACAGGGTCCCGGTTTCGAGGGACGCAGAATGGCTAACGAACACTGAAAGTGACGTAAAGCATTGTGAGTGATCGGTGAAAGGAAGCGTAAAGGATTGGCTGCGAGCGGGACGAGGGCCGGCGGCCGGAAAGGACGGAATTTCCACGGTTGCCATGCCTGATCCGGGATACCACCTTACGAAGTTGTGAGGAGCGTGAAGGCAAGGAGAGGTTGCCGCAGATTTTCCGATCGCGCATTCTTCCGGACACATGCGAGGGGACGACGCCAACCATGCAGCTTCGCAACGACGAAAACCGCTTCGGACTGATCGCCGTTTCGTTTCACTGGCTGGTCGCGCTCCTATTCATCGCGATGGTGGCGATCGGCCTTGCGATGACGAACCTGCCGCTCACGCATCCGCTCACATTTCCGCTTTATCAGCTCCACAAGTCGATCGGCGCGACGATCTTCGCGCTCGTCGCCTTGCGCCTCGCCTGGCGGCTTGCAGGCCCCGTTCCGCCTCTGCCGGCGGAAATGCCGGGCTGGGAGCGGCGCGCGGCGCAACTCACTCATTGGGGGCTCTATGCCCTGCTTCTCCTGCTGCCGCTCGTGGGCTGGGTCGTCGTTTCCGCCTCGCCGCTCGGTATCCCCACCATGCTTTATGGCGTGATCAAGCTGCCTCATATCGGCTTCATCGCCGCCAACCCCGACAAGGAAGCGATCGGGAAGGTGGCATCGACGGTTCACGTCACCCTCGCATGGAGCGCGGTGGTGCTGGTGACGCTTCACGCCGGTGCGGCGCTTCGGCACCACTTCTGGCTGAAGGACGGGATCCTCACGCGCATGCTACCGTCCCGCGCTCTCTTTCTTCGCGGCCATGACACGAAAGACGGATGACATTCCATGATGCAGTTCCTGCGCTCCTTTGTGCTGGTGATGACGGTGACGAGCCTTGCCGCGAACGAAGCCCGCGCCGCCGTGCCGAGCTGGTCGGTCGCGAAAACGCCCGACACCATCACCTGGGATGGCACGGAAGGCGGCGGCAAGGCGTTCACGGGCCGCTGTGAAGCCTTCGATGCCGAGATCGCCTTCGATCCCGCAGATCTCGAACATTCCTCGGTCAAGGTCGTCATCGACATGGCGTCATGCCTCACCGGCGACACGCAAAAGGACGCCTATCTGCCGCAGGAAGGCTGGTTCGACGTGCAGGCTTTTCCCAAGGCCGTTTTCGAGGCGACGAAGTTCCGCCATGAGGGGGGCAACAAATATGTGGCCGACGGCACGCTGACGCTGCGTGGGGTGATGAAGCCCGTGAACCTTCCCTTCTCCCTCGATATTGATGGCGCGAAGGCGCATGTCGTCGGCGAGACGACGCTCAAGCGGCTGATCTTCGGCGTCGGCGCGAGCAGCCAGCTTGCATCCAGCGATGTGGCCGGCCCCGATGTGCGCGTGAAGATCGACCTTCGCGCCACGAGGAATGGCGGGTGACCGGGCGCTGGCGCGTCGTCATCGCCGCCGGGCTCGCCGCCGCGGCGCTCGCGTCCTGCTCGGCATTCCGCGTTGTCACGCATGAGGTGAACGACGATCCGGTGAAGGCGCCCGCGGGCATCTACACGCTCGATCCGCGCCATTCGAGCCTTCTCTTCGATGTCGATCATTTCGGCTATTCGCGCTTCGTCGCGCGCTTCGACGAGGTCTCGGGCACGCTCGATGCGAAGCCCTCGGCGCCCGCGACGAGCCGCCTGAGCGTGACCATCAAGGCGGCGAGCGTCGACACCAACGTCCCCGAACTCGACCGGATGATCACGGGTAAGGACCTCCTCGACGCGGCGAAATATCCGGACATCCGCTTCAAGACGACCACGCTGAAGCGCACCGGCAAGAACACAGGCGAAATGACGGGGGATCTCACCATGCACGGCCGGACGAGGCCGGTGACGCTCGCCGTGACATTCAACGGCGCCGCGCCCGATCCGCTGACTGGCGAGGATACGCTCGGCTTTTCCGCAACGGGGCATTTTAACCGTGCCGACTGGGGGTTAGGCGCCTGGTGGCCTGCCGTCGGCAACGATGTGAAGGTGAGCATCCAGGCCGAGTTTGTTCGAAAGCGGGGCTGAGGCCGGGCGGGACATGGCGGGATTTTCTTGAATCCGGCCATGCCATCCCTTATTTCAAGCGCATGAGCGGGTCCGGGCCCCTCTGGCGGTGGAGGCGTCTGCCGCGATGTCGGACCTTGAGGATCGTCTGCGCTGGCGCGGCGCGTCGTGGTCTGGTGTTTCATGGAACTGCTCGGCACCCCTCTCTGGGCCTGGGGAGCCTTTGGCGCAATCGTCGTCGCGCTGCTCGCCTTCGATCTCGGCGTGCTCCACAAAGAGGACAGGGAAATCGGCGTGCGCGAAAGCCTCTGGCTTTCAGCCGGCTACGTCGCCATGGCCTGCATTTTCGGCGCGGGCGTGTGGTGGGCTTTCGGCGCCGAGCACGGCATCGACTTCTACACCGGCTTTTTCGTCGAGAAATCCCTTTCACTCGACAATGTGTTCGTGATCTCGCTGATCTTCAGCGCCTTCGCGATCCCGCGCATCTATCAGCACCGCGTTCTCTTCTGGGGCATCATGGGCGTCATCGTGATGCGCGGCGCCATGATCGGCGTCGGTGCGGCGCTCATCGCGAAGTTCCACTGGATCCTCTATTTCTTCGGCCTATTCCTCGTCGTCACCGGCATCCGCATGCTCTTTGCGAAGGAGCAGCACGACAAGAAGATCGAGGATCACCCGCTGGTGAAATTCCTGCGCCGCCATATCCGCATTTCGGATCGGCTCCACGGCCATGATTTCACGGTGAAACTTCCCGATGCGAAGACGGGCCGCATCGTCTGGCATGCGACGCCGCTGCTCCTCGCGCTCATACTCATCGAAGGCGCCGACATCGTTTTCGCCGTGGACAGCGTGCCCGCCGTCTTCGCGATCACGCAGGACCCCTTCATCGTCTATACGAGCAACATCTTTGCGATCCTCGGCCTGCGCGCGCTCTATTTCGCGCTCGCCGCCATCATCCATCGCTTCGCCTATCTGAAATATGCGCTCGCCGCCGTCCTCATCTTCATCGGCGCCAAGATCTTCTATTCCGAATTCGTGGAGAAGGTGCCGGCGCTGCTCTCGCTCGGCGTCACCTTCGGGCTACTCGCCGCAGGCGTGATCGTCTCGATGGTGAAGACGCGCAGGGAAGCGGCCTGAGACTCATTTCCAGATCGGCCGGCCGGTTCCGGGCAGGCCGAGGGAGCTCCATTTGCGCGTCACCTCGTCGATGACGTTCTGGTCCATGCGGATCTGGTGGCCCCATTCGCGCTTCGTCTCGGGCGGCCATTTGTTCGTGGCGTCGAGGCCGATCTTGCCGCCGAGGCCGGATTCGGGACTTGCGAAATCGAGATAGTCGATGGGCGTGCCCTCGATGAGCGTCACATCGCGCACGGGGTCCATGCGCGTCGAGATCGCCCACATGACGTCCTTCCAGTCGCGCGCGTCGATGTCGTCATCCACGACGATGAGCCATTTCGTGTACATGAACTGGCGGAGGAACGACCAGGCGCCCATCATCACGCGCTTGGCATGGCCGGGATATGCCTTCTTCATCGAGATGACGGCGATGCGATAGGAGCAGCCTTCCGGTGGCAGCCAGAAATCGACGATCTCGGGGAATTGCTGCTGGAGCAGCGGAATGAAGACTTCGTTGAGCGCTTCTCCCAGGACGGAGGGTTCGTCCGGCGGGCGGCCGGTGAAGGTCGAGAGATAGATCGGGTTCCTGCGCATGGTGATCGCCGAAACGGTGAAGACCGGGAATTTCTCGACCGAATTGTAATAGCCCGTATGGTCGCCGTAAGGACCTTCATCGGCATATTCGTCGAGCGAGACGTGACCCTCGAGCACGATTTCCGCTTCGGCGGGAACCTTGAGCGGCACGGTCTTGCAATCGACAAGCTCGACCTTCTGCCCGCGAAGGAGGCCCGCGAACTGATATTCGCTGAGCGTGTCGGGAACGGGCGTCACGGCGGCGAGGATCGTGCCCGGATCGGCGCCGATGACGGCGGCGACGGGCAGCGGCTCCGATTTCTCGCCCTTCCAGCGGCGATGGTGCTGCGCCCCGCCGCGATGCGCGAGCCAGCGCATGATGGTCTTGTCGCGGCCGAGCACCTGCATCCGGTAGATGCCGAGATTGTAGTCGTCCTCGCGCGAGGTCGAGGGCCCCTTGGTCACGACGAGGGGCCAGGTGATGAGCGGCGCGGGCTCGCCCGGCCAGCAGGTCTGGATCGGCAGCGCGCCGAGGTCGATGTCGGAGCCCTTGAGCACCACCTCCTGACAGGGCGCGGCCGAAAGCGTCTTCGGCTTCATCGCCAGCACCGTCTTGAGGATCGGCAGCATGGAGAAGGCCTCGCGCAAGCCCCCCGGCGGCTCCGGCTGGCGCAGAAAGGCGAGAAGCTCACCCACTTCGCGCAGATCCTTCGCCGAGCGCCGCTCGATACCGTCCATGGTGACGGCGAGCGCCACACGCTCGACCGTTCCGAAGAGATTGACGAGAACCGGCATGGGCGAGGGGCGCCCGTCGGCCATCACGGCCTGCTCGAACAGCGCCGCCGGCCCCTTTTCCGCCAGAAGCCGCGTCTGGATTTCCGTCATTTCAAGCACGGTCGAAACCGGCGCCTTGACGCGGGCGAGATCACCCGTCGTTTCGAGCCGGTCGAGGAAATCTCTGAGGGAGGAATAGGACATGGGTCTCTCGGGGCATTTCTGGCGAAGCGGGCCTGCTTCCGGGCCGGAGAATGCCGGAAAGCGCAGGCCAAGCCAAATCGGACGGATCGGAGGGCCGGGGAGGGGCGCCGGACGCAGTTTCCCGCCTCCGCGTTAATGGGTTGCCAACCTTGGGCCACTAGCCTCGTTTCGGGACATTCGCAGAGGCTGAAGAGGGCACCCATGGGGAAGGCTCATCACACCCCGCATACCGGACGGCGCTGGAACGGCGGCGAGATCGACGCCGACCCTTTCGTGCTGCCGCAACGCGTGACGATCCCTGCAAGCGAATGGTGGGCCCGCGCTTTCGGGTTCATCCGCTATGCCGTGATCTACCGGGATGCGGTGAAGGCGACCGATTCCTCGCCCATTCTCGGGCCATTCGTCTGGTCGGAGCCTGTTTCCGCCTATCGCGGCGTCGCGCTCTGCGTGGCGCGCCGGCCCGGGCGGGGCACGAAGCCCGCGATCCTCGTCGAGCTTCTGCATGCTCATGATCCGCGCCGTTCGGTCGTGCTTCACGCTTCCTTCGATGGCGCAGATGTCGCCGCGCGGTGGCGGAGCTGGGGGCGTGTCCTCGGTCTGCCGCTTATCGTCGAGGACCGCGAGGGCAGGTTGCGCGATGCCGAGCGGCGCCTCGGCGCGCTCCGCATCGAAACGCCCCAGCCCCATGCGGGCGCAAACCCGCTTTCCGCCCGCCGCCCGCTGACATTCGGCGCGACCGGCCGTCCGCGCCTGTGGCCGCAGCGCCTGACCGCCGGGGCGCGTCCCCCCGCCTACTGAGTTCCGCAAATCCGCCTGCGCAAATAGCGGCTCGCCCGCTGGCCGCCGCACCGGCATGATTTTCCCGAAAGGAAAATTCATGACCGTTTATGCCATTGCACAGATCGCGATCCATGACAGGGACGCCTACGGACGATATCAGGCGCGGTTCATGGAGGTATTCAGCCGCTTCAAGGGCAAGCTCCTTGCCGCCGACGAGAACCCGCTCGTCGTCGAAGGCGAGTGGGAGCGCGAGAAGCTGATCCTGATGTCCTTCCCCGATGAGACGGCATTCCGCGACTGGGCGGAATCGCCCGCCTATGAGGAAATCGCCCGCGACCGCAAGGCGGGCTCGGCGGGCGTCGTGCTGCTCGCGAAGGGTTTGGGGTAGCGGCTGCCTTAGGCCCTTGCGCAGCTCGCAATGACGATGAAGAAGGCGATTGGATCGGGCCGATGGATCCCTCTTGCCGATCTCGATGCCCGCTGGCATTCGGCGCGACCGGGCCATGCCGGCGCCGCCTCGTTCGGCTAAGCATGATCGCGAGCGGCCGTTCTCAAGAAGCCAAGACTGCGGCGATGCCTGAGGTGGCGCGCCGGAAGAGGCCGCGGAGCGATCGCCGCTCTGCCCGCCGCGCTTCCCGCTCGGCGATGAGCCGCTGCGAACCGGCGCGGATCTCCTCAAGCGGTGTGCCCGCGCCGAGCGCATGATCGCCAAAGGCGAGAATGTAGTTGGAGGTCGCGCTTTCGGGCCGATCAGGTGCCAGCACCGCGTTGGGCAGCCGCTCCAGAAGCTCCTCGACCGTGAAGCAGGCATGGCCGAAGGCAGTGCCCGACCAGAGGCCGGTGTTCATGGTGAGATAGCCGGCAGAAGCATTCTCGAGAACGCGGGCGAGATAACTCTCCTGGAGCGTCCGGTCGAGTTCCGAGAAGGCATAATTGCTAATGACGAGATCCCAGTCCTCGACTGCCGTGTCTTCGCTGGCGAGGAAGATCACGTTGTTGCCGCTTGTGCAGAGGTCCATGTAGCGCCGCGCGAGCATGGCGACTGGCGCGAGATCTATGCCGACATAGGTTTCGAGCATCGTTTCTGCGAGCAAATGATGCTCCCAGACGAGGCGTGCGAGCCCACCATAGCCGACGCCGATCTCGACAATGCGCCGCATCCGAGGGTACTTCGGAAAGAAGCGCTGAAGATCGCAGAGAACCTTTCCGTAGCGCAGCGTCGTCGGCGACAGCGCCACCCCCTCGTATGGAAAGGTCGTCGGACCACCGACGCAGTCGGCGGCTGCCGATGCGAGGCAGAGCCTTCGCACCAGCGGATCGTCGATTGCTGAAAGGAACTCCGCCCCCTGTTCGGCGGATAACGTTTCGACGATCGACCTGTAGACAGGCTGACGTCGAAACGTCGCGAACACACGCTCATCAACGGCCGCATCCAGAACGAAATCCGTATAGGAATCGCCCTTGCGGCCCAGCCACCCGTTGCCCATGTCAGTCTTCCCCCCCGGTCAGACAGCACAGATGGCATCACAAGTGAAAAAGCCGCGCAAGTGGCGAATCGGGATGGGCGGATTTCTTGTGTCAGCCGAGTTTAGAGAAATCCGGTGCGCGCTTCTCGAAGAAGGCGCTGATCGCTTCCTTCACTTCGGCCGAGCGGAGCTGATTGGCAAAATCGGCGCCTTCCTTCTTCTGGCGGGCAAGCACCGCTCCGCGATCCTCGCCCCTGAGAAGCGCCTTGGTGAGCCTGACGGCATTCGGCGCCTTGGCGGCGAGGGCTTCGGCGCGGGCGAGCGCCTCCGTCTGAAGCGAGGCATCGGGGAAGACTTCGGCGATGAGGCCGAGCGCCTCGGCCCTGGCGGCGTCGATCTTCTTGCCGGTGAGGAAGAGATCGGCTGCCTTCTGCATGCCGACAAGGCGCGGCAGGAGAAGCGTCGAGCCCGCCTCCGGCACGAGGCCGAGATTGACGAAGGGCATCTGGAATGTTGCCGCCTCGCCCGCATAGACGAGGTCGCAATGGAGGAGCATGGTCACGCCGACGCCAACGGCAAGTCCGTTCACCGCAGCGATGAGGGGCTTTTCGGCGGTGGCGAGATTTTCGAGAAAGCGCGTGACATGCGGCTTCTCGTCGGGCTGCCGGTCGACGGGCGTCGCTCCGGCGGCGGCGAAATCGGCGAGATCGTTTCCGGCCGTGAACGCATCGCCATTGGCCCTGATGAGCGTGACGCGGATCGAGGCATCGCGCTCCGCCCGCTCCAGCCCGTCCGCGAGCGCGCCATACATGGCGGCGGTCAGCGCATTCTTCTTGTCGGGACGGTTGAGGGTGAGCGTCTGCACTCCCTTGTCCGTGGCGGCGAGAACATGGTCGGTCATGTGAGACTCCGCTTGGTGTTACAGGTCCTTGTGTTGCCGGGCGCCGAGCCTGCCGGAGCCCCGCCACATCCGCAAATCGCAATTTTGAACAGGCCGGTCTTCGATTTCGGGCGGCAGGCGATGTAGACTGGGGGCGTCCGGGATCGACGGAGGATGGCATGAGCGATCGAAGCCGCGACGAGGGCCTTGCGGGCATCATCCGCCGCTACAGGATCGGCTATCTGATAGCAGGCGGCATCCTGATGGCCGGCGGCGTGCTTGCCATTGCCTTTCCCTTCTTCGGCACGCTGGCCACGGCCATCTTCGCCGGCTGGATCCTCGTCATGTCCGGCATCGTCGAGATCCTTCACGCGCTGAGTGCGCGGGGTGCGCCGGCCATCGTTCTCAATCTGCTGGCGGGCTTGCTCAGCCTCGGCGTCGGCTTTCTCATCATCGTCGATCCGCTTGCGGGTGCGCTCAGCCTGACCCTGCTTCTGGGCGGCTTCCTCGCCGCCGACGGGGTGATCCGCATCCTCTCGGCGGCGCAGATCGGCCGCGTGCCGGGGCAGGGGCTCGTAATAATGAATGGTGTTTCAAGCCTTGTGCTGGCCGCAGTGCTGCTCTGGCTGCTGCCGGGCGCGTCGCTCTATGCGCTCGGCATCCTGCTCGGCGTCGATCTGCTGGTCGCGGGCGCCACGCTGATGCTGCTGTCGAGCGCGGCGGGCGGCATCGAGGACACGCTTCGCATGAAAAAGTGAACCTTAATTCTATTCACAACACCCGCCAGACGCTCGTATTGCGGACATCCGTGTCCTCAAGCTCGCGCGTGGTCTTCACGGCATAGGAGATAAGTTTCTCCAGCCCGGATTTCGGCAAGTAAGTTCGGCCAGGATCGCCGATCAGCGCCTGCGCCCCGTCAGCGACCAAATCATGAACCCAATTTTCAATTCTTTCCGCCAGCGGGCGCTCATAGCACATATCGCCGACAAGGATCACGTCCCAGCCTTGGTTGGGGACACCGACGATGTCTTCGGTCTCAACAAGAAGTGAACTATTATTCACTTCTGCATTGAGCTCGATGGCGGCCGCGGCGAAAAGGTCGATGTCGGCGGCCAGCGCCGAGATTGCCCCGGCCTTCATCGCCGCGATGGCGATGAGCCCCGAACCCGAGCCGAAATCGAGCACGCGCTTGCCACGCACCGTTTCGGGATGGTCGAGAATGTAGCGCGCCAGCGCCTGGCCGCCTGCCCAGGCAAAGGCCCAGAAGGGCGGCGGCAGGCCGGTCTTCTCCAGTTCTTCCTCGGTCATCTGCCATATGGGCACGACCTCGGTGGCGAGATGAAGCCGGACTTCCGGGACGAGGGGCGGTTCGTGAAGCGCGGTATTGGCCCGGATGAAGGCGCGCGCCTCCTGCCTGTTCATGGCGCCCCGTTCATGGCGCGAGAGCGGCCAGAACCTGCCGGGCCTTCTCGCTGTCTCTTGCGATCTGCGCCTTCAGGCTTTCGAGCCCGTCGAATTTCATTTCCGGCCGGATGAACTCGATGAAGGAGACGGCGGCGTGGCAGCCATAAATGTCGCCCGCGAAATCGAGGATATGGACTTCGAGCAGGACTTCCTTCTTGTCGAAGGTCGGTCGGCGGCCGAGATTGGCAACCCCGTCATAGACGCCCTTGTGCGGCCCGTCCTCGATCTCGATCCGCACAGCATAGACGCCGAGCGCCGGTTCGACATGATCCTCGAGCGCGAGATTGGCGGTCGGAAATCCGATGGTCCGTCCGCGCTGGTCGCCGCCGCGCACATGGGTTTCGACCGTCCACCAGCGGCCGAGAAGCCGCGCCGCGCCGCGCGGGTCGCCGGCGCCGAGAAGTTCGCGGATGCGCGTCGAGGAATACGCCTCGCCATCCTGCGCGACCTCATCGACGATCGAAACACCGAAGCCTTCCATCTCGCCCATATAGGAGAGGACGGAGGCATCGCCCGCGCGCCCCTTGCCGAAGCGGAAATTGTAGCCCGCAACGACATGGATCGCATGAAGGCCGTTCACGAGCACATCGAGCACGAATTCCGGCGCGAGCTTCTTCGACATGGCCGCGTCGAAGGGGAGCGCCGCGAGAATGTCGACGCCGAGCCGCTCCAGCGCGCGCGCCTTGGAGCGAAAGGGCGTGAGGCGGAAGAACGGCCTGTCGGGAAAGAAGAACTGCTTGGGATGCGGTTCGAAGACAAGTACGCCGAGCGGCGCGCCAAGCTCTTCGGCGATGCTCCGCGCCTTCGCGATCACCTGCTGGTGGCCGAGATGCACGCCGTCGAAATTGCCGAGCGCATAGACGCCGCCCTGAAGCGGCGCCGGCACATTGGCGTAATGGCGAAGGATCTGCATCAGCGGCCGAGGCTCATCGCGCCGCGCATGGCGGAGGCGAGATCGAGGGCGGCACGAAGGGACGTCCCGGCGAAGGGGGCTCTCATGTTCCTGACGGATTTCTCGAAGCGGCTTCTGCTGAACACGGCCATGACTGTTCTGTGCGCTGGGGAAACGGGCAACAAGCGGGCGCACTCTATCGCGTGCACACGCGAAATCACAAGATGTGAAGCCCGGTTCATTCTCCTGTTACCAGACAAGGCGGGGGAGCGCCGCGACGGGCCGTATCCCGGCCTCCTCGCAGAGGCTCGACACGAGGTCGGCCTGCGGATTTTCGGGATCGGGCCCGCACTTTGCCGCCGCGATGCCGCCGGTCACGAAGAGCGCGTCGATGCCCTGCGTGTCGGCGCCCTTCATGTCGGTCGCCATGCCGTCGCCTATGGCGAGGATATGCGTATCGGGAATGGGTTTGCCCGCGATCTCGATCAGATGCTGGCGCGCGACCGAATAGATCGGTCCGTGCGGCTTGCCGAAATAGGTGACCGCGCCGCCCAGTTCCTCATAGAGTGCCGCCAGCGCGCCCGCGCAATAGATATGCTTCGGCCCGCGCTCGACCACAATGTCGGGATTGGCGCAGATGAGCGGTAGCCGCCGCTCGACGAGCCGCGTGAACTGCTCGCGGTAATCTTCCGGTCCCTCGACCTCGTCATCGAACGGGCCGGTGACGAGGATGAAGGCCGCGCGATCCTCGTCCACCCGCGTGACATTGGTGCCGTCGAAAAGGGCGAGGTCGCGATCGGGCCCGATGTGATAGCAGTCGCGCCCGAATGTGTGCCTGGTGAGGCATTCGCGCGTCGCGTCGCCCGAGGTCAGAATACCGTCATAGGCCGTATCCGGAATGCCGAGCCTTCCGAGCATGGCAGGAAGCTCGGTCGAAGGGCGCGGCGCGTTCGAGAGTAGAAGCACATGGCCGCCCCTGTCGCGGAAGGTGCGGAGCGCCGCGGCGACCCCCGGATAGGCGTCCCTGCCATTGTGCAGCACGCCCCAGACGTCGCAGATGAGCGCCTCATAGCGATCGGCGATGGTGGAAAGTCCGGCAATGAGGGGCACGGATCTCATGTCACCTCGATTCATGATCTTACGGGTTTCAGGAAGATGATTTCGGAGATGCCGTATTTGCGGCGGTCGATCTCCTCGAAGCCCTCGGGCGCGTCGAACTTCGCATCCGCCGCCTCTTCGACGACGCAGAGCGCCTCCTCGCCGAGCCAGCCCCCTTCCAGCGCCGAGACGAGAGCGAGCGCGGCAAGACCCTTGCCATAGGGCGGGTCGATCAGGACGAGGCCGAAGGCGGGGCCGACGCTTCCGGGCCGGGGGCCGAGCTTCGTCGCATCGCGCTTGTAGATCTTGGCGTTGCCGGTCAGATGCAGCATCTCGATGTTTTCGCGGATCGCGGCGCGCGCATCGGCATCCTCTTCCACGAAGAGCGCGAAGGCGGCACCGCGCGAAAGCGCTTCGAGGCCGAGCGCGCCCGTGCCCGCGAAGAGATCGAGCACGCGTACGCCCTGAAGCTCGAACGCGCCGAAATCGGCATGGGCGAGAATGTTGAAAAGGGCCTCGCGGGCGCGGTCGCTGGTCGGGCGCACCTGGAGGCCGGTGGGCGCCGCTATGGCGCGGCCTCTATGGGCGCCGCCGACGATTCTCATTTGGTCTGTTCACCTTTTGCGGGGTCTGTTTCTTCGGGTTCGCGCCGGGCTTTTTCGGCAGATGGAGCTTGCCGCGCCGTGGGCCCGCGGGCGAGGAGGGGCTTGTGGGCGGGGCGGCCTCGATCCGGCTTTTGAAGCTCTCGCCATGCGGCCCGAGCTGGTCCATCAGCACGCGGTTCGGCACCTGCGCCACTTCGCCTTCCGCGAGATCGCCGATCTGGAAGGGGCCGAAGGAAAGGCGGATGAGCCGGTTGACGGAGAGGCCGAGCGCGCCGAGCACGCGCTTCACCTCGCGGTTCTTGCCTTCCTTCAGGGCGACGGTGAGCCAGACATTCGAGCCCTGAACCTTGTCGAGCTTCGCCTCGATGGGCCCGTAGCGGACGCCTTCGACCTCGATGCCGTCCTTGAGCCTGTCGAGTTCTTCCTGCGTGATCTCGCCCCAGGCGCGCACGCGGTAGCGCCGCGTCCAGCCCGTCGAGGGAAGCTCGAGAAGGCGCGCAAGCTCGCCATCATTGGTGAGAAGGAGAAGCCCCTCCGTGTTGATGTCGAGGCGGCCGACGGAGACGACGCGGGGCATATGCTCCGGCAGCCGCTCGAAGACGGTGGGGCGGCCTTCCGGATCCTTCGCGGTGGTGACGAGGCCGGCGGGCTTGTGATAGCGCCAGAGCCGCGTCGGCTCGGTCTGTGGCAGCGCCTCGCCATTGACGGCGATCCTGTCGTGGGGGGTCACGTTGAAGGCAGGGCTTTTCAGCACCTTGCCGTTGACGGTGACCTTTCCTTCCTCGACGAGGCGCTCGGCATCGCGCCGCGAGCAGATGCCTGCCCGCGCGATGACTTTGGCAATACGGTCGCCCTCCCTCGTGCCGGAGGCAGGGGGCGTGGTGGTGCGGCCTTGGCCGGATCTGGCGTTCATGGCCCCCTCTTTAGCAGGGGTGCGGCAAAGCCGAAAGGCCGCTCCGCCGATCTTGACGGAAGGCGATGGGGGCGGGCAGGGTCGGCTCCATGACCGAGAGCGCTCCCGACGGGAAAATCATTCAGCCGACCTTCATGGATCTCGCCCTTGCCGAGGCCGAGGCGGCGGCCGCGCGGGGCGAGGTGCCCATCGGCGCCGTCATCGTCGACGGGGCGGGCGCCGTCATCGCCGCGGCGGGCAACAGGACGATCGAACTCCGGGACCCGACGGCCCATGCCGAATTGCTGGCGATCCGCGAGGCATGCGCGAAGCTCGGCTCCGAGCGGCTGACGGGCTGCGACATCCATGTGACGCTCGAACCCTGTCCCATGTGCGCGACGGCCATTTCCTTCGCCCGCATCAGGCGGCTCTATTTCGCGGCTTCAGACGAGAAGGGCGGCGGCGTCGAGCACGGGCCGCGCATCTTCGCACAGCCGACCTGCCATCATGTGCCGGAGATCTATGGCGGCATTGGCGAGCGGCGCGCGGCGGAGATGCTTCGCGGCTTTTTTGCGCTGCGGCGAAACTGAAAGCGGCGGCCCGGTCAATTTGTCCCGCGATTTGGCGGGTGATTTAGCCCGTGCAACCGGCTACAGTCCTCGCATTCGCCATTGAATGGGGGGACGCCATGGCGTTTTCCCCGGTCACACGCAATCGGAAGGAATGCACATGGATTTCGAATATTCCGACAAGACGAAGGAGCTCATGGCCCGCCTGCAGCGGTTCATGGACGAGCACATCTATCCGAACGAAAAGACCTATAACGACCAGATGGACGCCTTCCGCAAGGCGGGCAATCCCTGGCAGGTGCCGCAGATCCTCGAGGATCTGAAGCCGAAAGCGAAGGCCGAAGGGCTCTGGAACCTGTTCCTGCCCGAATCCGAGCGCGGCGGCGGCCTCACCAACATGGAATATGCGCCGCTCTGCGAGATCATGGGCCGCGTCGGCTGGGCCTCGGAAGTCTTCAACTGCTCCGCGCCCGATACCGGCAACATGGAAGTGCTGGAGCGCTATGGCAATGAGCGCCACAAGCGCGAATATCTGGAGCCGCTGCTCGAAGGCACGATCCGTTCGGCCTTCCTCATGACGGAGCCGGATGTCGCCTCCTCCGACGCGACCAACATCTCGACCCGCATCGAGCGCGACGGCAACGAATACGTCATCAACGGCCGCAAGTGGTGGTCGTCGGGCGTCGGCGATCCGCGCTGCAAGATCGCGATCGTCATGGGCAAGACCGACCCCAAGGCCGATACCTATCGCCAGCAGTCGCAGATCCTCGTGCCGCTCGACGCACCGGGCGTCAAGGTCGTGCGCATGCTGCCCGTGTTCGGCTATGACGACGCTCCGCATGGTCATGCGGAAGTGATTCTCGAGAATGTCCGCGTCCCGGCCGAGAACCTGCTTCTCGGTGAAGGCCGCGGCTTCGAGATCAGCCAGGGCCGCCTTGGGCCAGGCCGCATCCATCACTGCATGCGCACCATTGGCGTCGCCGAGCGCGCGCTCGAGCTGATGGTGAAGCGCCTGCTCACGCGCGAAGCCTTCGGCAAGAAGGTCGCCGAGCACTCCGTGTGGGAAGAGCGCGTCGCCCGCGCCCGTATCGACATCGAGATGGCCCGCCTCCTGACGCTCAAGGCCGCCTACATGATGGACACGGTGGGCAACAAGATCGCCCGTGCGGAAATCGCCATGATCAAGGTCGCGGCGCCGAATGTCGCGCTCAAGATCATCGACGACGCGATCCAGGCGCATGGCGGCGGCGGTGTGACGACCGATTTCGGTCTTGCCCGCATGTATTCCGGCATGCGCACGCTGCGTCTCGCCGACGGGCCGGATGAAGTCCACGCCCGCACCATTGCCAAGCTCGAGTTCAAGAAGTACTCGAACAAGGTGCGCGCGGCGGCCGAATAAGGTCCGCGTGAGCTAATCTTGAACGGCCGGCCCTATCGAAAGGCCGGCCGTTCTGCCTTCCGGCGATGGTTCTGGTTCGCCGGGATGGCCGGGAACGCGAATTGGCAGGGGGAGAGGGGGCATGAGGCTTTTCAACTCGCAGCTATCGCCTTATTCGGCGCGGGTAAGGCTCGCCATCTATGCCAAGGGGCTCGATGTCGAGATCGTCGACGGCTTCGGCACGCCGGAGCTTGAACGAGAGCTTGAAGGGCTCAATCCCATGCACAAGGTGCCGACGCTCGTTTGCGACGGCGAGGCGCTGCCCGAATCCGAAATCATCTGCGAATATCTCGACGATGCGGGCCTCGGCCTGCCGCTCCGGCCCGACGATCCGAAGGAGCGCGCGCGGATGCGCCTCCTCTCGCGTATCGGTGATCTCTATGTCATGGAGCCGATGAACAGGCTCTTCGGCCAGATCAATCCGAAAGGCCGCGACCAGGCGCTGGTCGAGCGCGAGCTTGCCGAACTCGACAAGGGCATGAAGTGGCTCGCCCATTATCTCGACGGTTCGCCCTATGCCGTCGGCGGAAAGCTCTCGCTCGCCGATTGCACGCTCGCGCCGATCCTCTTTTTCTATGAGCAGATCGGGCCGATGTTCGGATATGCCGATCCCTTCGGGGCGCTGCCGCAGGTCAGATCCTATTGGGAAGGATTGAAGCGCGATCCGCATGCGGCCCGCGTGCTTGCGGAGCTTGCCACGGCGCTTCAGCGGGTGATGGGACGCTGACGGGAGCCCTTACTGCGCGGCGATCGTCGCGTGGCGGCGCGGCACCAGTGGCAGCGCCACTTCCACCGTCGTTCCCTGGCCAAGCTCGCTTTCGATCCTGAACGTGCCGCCGTGAAGCTCGGCGAGCGAGCGCACAAGCGCAAGCCCGAGCCCCGTTCCCTGCTTGCTGAGGCTCGCATCGCTCGATGCCTGCTCGAATGGCTGGCCGAGCCGTGAAATATCCTCCGCCGGAATGCCCTGGCCGGTGTCGGTCACGCTCATCGAGACGGCGCCGTCGCGCCGCCTGACGGCGACGATGACCCGCCCGCCAGCCGGCGTGAACTTGATCGCATTCGACAGCAGGTTGAGCAGGATCTGCTTCAGCGCGCGCGCATCGGCCTGAAGCGGCAGGGCCGCGACGTCGGCGGGAATGTCCACATCGAGGAGCAGGCCGCCATCCTCGGCGCGCCCCTGCACGAGCCTCGCCGCGCCTTGCACCACTTCGCGAATGTCGATCGGCTCGTGATGGAGTTCATATTTGCCCGCCTCGATCTTCGACATGTCGAGAATGTCGTTGATGAGATCGAGAAGCAGCGCGCCACTCTCATTGATGAGTTGCGCGTATTCCCGGTAGCGCGAGTGCCCAAGCTCGCCGAACATCTGCAGCTTGAGCATTTCCGAAAAGCCGATAATGGCGTTGAGCGGCGTCCGCAGCTCATGGCTCATATTGGCGAGGAAGCGCGATTTCGTGTGGCTCGCCGTCTCGGCGCGCTCGCGCGCTTCCATGAGCTCGATTTCATTGCGCTTGCGCTCGCTCACATCGCGCGTGATGCCGACAATCTCGCTCACCGATCCGTCAGGCCCGCGCACGCCCCGCAAGGTGGATTCGAGCCAGACATAGTTTCCCGCCTTGTGACGCAGGCGGAATTCGACGCGCAGCGTCTCCCGGCTCGTGGCGAGTTCCCTGTAGGTCATGACCACCCGCTCCCGATCTTCCGGGTGCAGGATCTCGTCCAGATTCGACATTTGCAGAAGCTCGTCGAGCGGGTAGCCAAGCGTTCCTTCCACTGATGGCGAAATGAAGATGATCTCGCCCGCGGGCGTCGCATGGTGGACGATGTCGGACGCCTGTTCCGCAAGCAGCCTGTAGCGCGCCTCGCTGTGGCGGAGCGCTTCCTCCGCGTGAACCTGCTCGGTCACATCCTCGACCAGCCCGAACAGCGCGCCGATTTCCTCGCTGGCGTCGAATTCGGCATAGGCATAGGTCTTGATGTGGCGATAGCCGCCATCGCCCGAGCGGTAGCGCGACACCGCTATGATGGACTCCTTCGTGTCGAAGACCTCCAGAAGTTTCGAGAGAAGGGCCTCCTGATCTTCCGGGTGGATGAGATCGCGATGCCAGTCGCCATCCGTGGGCATGGATTGGGCCGGCCGGTCGAGTATCTTCGCCGCGCCGTCTGACCAGCGCGGAGCGGGCTCGTTCTTCGCCCAGCGCCAGTGCCCGAAGCGGGCAAGCTGCTCTGCTTCGCGCAATTGCTGCTCGAGGCGGCGCGTCTGTGTGACGTCGCGCGAAATGCAGAGAATGGCCCCGACCTCGGGGTCGTCGAGCATGTTCTTCGCCCGCGCTTCCATCCAGCGCCAGCTTCCGTCGCGGTGTCGGAGACGGAACGTCTCCATCGACATCCAGTCGGGCGTTCTGGCGCAAATGGCGATGCGTTCGCGCATGCGCTCGCGGTCTTCCGGATGCACGCTGTCGAGAACGGAATGGCCGACCGGCGGAACGATCTCATGGCCGAGAACTTCCATGACGGCGGCACTCTGGTAGAGAACGGTGCCGTTGCGGTCGAGCAGGGCAACGATGTCGCCCACATTCTCGATCAGTGCCCGGAAGAAATTGCTGCCGCCGGTCGCGGACACGCGATCGTAGCGCCAATCACGCGCTGCGCCCGTCGTCGGTTTCGCATTGTTGCGATCGACCATGTCCCACCCCGGTGCCGGTCCCGGCCGGCCGTCGGCGAGCAACGGCACTTCCTGTGCGCTCGCCGGACGGGGGTTACCTTAAAAGCATTGGATTTAAGATATCTTGAACTGCCTTTGCCGTTCATCCGGCATTAACCATGCCGGCGAAGGGGCGTGGCGGTGCGCGGCCTCAGTCGCCGCGCTGGATGATCTGCCAGGAATGGTCGGCAAGCTGGCGGCACGCATCGCCGAGCGTCATCGCCCGCTCCGAACTGGCATTGCCGTCGAGCCCGCGCTTGTAGACGCCCTGGCTGATCGAGGCGAGGCGGAACATCGAGAAGGCGAGATAGAAATTCCAGTTCTCGATGCGGTCGCGGCCGGAGAAGCGGCAATAGGCGGCCGCATATTCAGCCTCCGTCGGCACGCCCGGCGTCTTGGTCCGGTCGACCGGGCCGAAACCGCCCGCCACGCCGAGAAGGTCGTACATGCAGTTATAGGCAACGTCCGCGAGCGGATGGCCGATGGTGCAGAGTTCCCAGTCGAGGACCGCGATCATGCGGGGCTCGGTCGGGTGGAACATGGTGTTGCCGAGCCGGTAGTCGCCATGCGCGATCGTCACCGACTGCTCGTCGGGAATATGGTTCGGCAGATATTTGATGAGTTCTTCCATCGACGGAATGTCCGCCGTCTGCGCGCCGCGATACTGCTTGATCCAGCGCCCGATCTGGCGCTCGAAATAATTGCCCGGCTTGCCGAAGTCGCCGAGCCCCACCTTCTCGTAATCGACCTTGTGAAGTTTCGCGAGATTCTCGGCGAGGTTCGTATAGACCGCGCGGCGCTCGGCCTCCGTCGAGCCCGGCATCGTCGGATCGCGGAAGACGCGGCCCTCGAGATATTCCATGACATAGAAAGCCGTGCCGATGACGCTGTCATCCTCGCAGAGCGCATACATGTGCGGCACCGGCACGTCGGTTTCCGCAAGCGCCTTCATCACGCGATATTCACGGTCGATCTGGTGCGCGCTGGCAAGCAGCACGCCGGGCGGCTTCTTGCGCATGACATAGCGCCGCGTCGGCGTGATGAGAAGAAAGGTCGGGTTCGACTGGCCGCCCTCGAACTGGCGCACGGTGAGCGGGCCTGCAAATCCCTCGACGGCGTCGTGGCAATAGGCCTCGAGCCGCTTCACATCGAAGCGATGGGCCTCGCGAATTTCGGTTGTCTCCGCGTCGGCGCCCCTCTGCGCTCCATCGGCCATGACCTTCTCTCCCTCGGAATTTCTTGTTGAGGGAGATTTAGCATGGCCGACCGGAGGCGCAAAGCGACGCGCCTTGACGCAAGGGCCGGGCCCGCCTCAGGCCGCCGTTCCGTCGGTGGGCTGGAAGCCTTCGTTCATCGTTCCGGTGACGCGCTGGCGGCGCGCATTGTGAACGAGCTTGCCGCGCTGGTCTTCATCGTCGGGGCGCGAAGTCGCCATGCGCAGCACTTCGGCGTAGCTCCCCTTCGTCTCCATGCGGGGGCCGAAGCCGTTGGCGATGAGGAAGGCCCGGGTCTTGGGCAGGTTGTAGCAGGGCACCCACATGAGCAGATGGTGCTCGACATGGTAGTTGACCCAGTAGGGCGCGATGAGCGCGCGCTCGATGAAATTTGCCTTGGTCGTGCGCGCATTGCGGAAGTCGTCGCTGTTGTCCGGCACCATGGCGTGCTCGGCGATATTGCGAATGCGCGTGATCGCCTGCTGCCACGTCAGGAAAGGCAGGAGCCAGAGCACGAAATAGAGATACCAGTGACCGCTGGCCGCGAGAATCGCGAAGATGACGGCCTGGGCGATGGTGGGGCGACCGAGCTTGTTCCAGTAATTCTCGAGGCGGCGCGAAAACGGCCAGTCCGAAGGGCCGAGCGCGTTCAGGATTTGCGCCTTGCGCTGCTGGTAGCCCGTCTGGCCCGTCAGATCACGGATCATCTTGCGGCGGAAGCTCTTCTTCGTGATGGGGAAGGGCGCCGAGAGGATGAGGTCCGGGTCTTCGGGCTGCTGCGTATTGGCATGGTGCTTGAGGTGATAGCGCCGGTAGGCGCCGGTTTCCGCAAGCATGGGGTAGGCGCAGAGCCACTGGCTCAGAAACATGTTGAGCTTCGGATTGTGGCAGAGAATGCCATGCGCGCCGTCATGCATGAGAATGGCGAGGCCGAGCTGGCGCGCGCCGATCACCGCCACCGCGACGAGAAAGGTGATGGGATTGGGAAACCAGACGAAAACCGCCATGGCACCGAAAATCACGGCCCAGGCGTGAAACACCACCCATAGCCCGCGCAGATCCGAGCGCTTGCGCACTTCGGCAAGCTGCTGAGGGGTCAGAAGTTCGCTGGCGCCGATCATGCCGTCATCCTCCGAAGATCATTATTCTTGTTATGGGGGTGGCCCGCGCCGACGGCTGCAAGGCAGAAGTGTACGATTTCATCGACTACCCTGTCGGCGTTCTCGTCAAGTTCATGCGACTGGGGAGCGAGCGGGCCGATAAGGGCGGTGGGGATGGCGCCGGCGATGCAGGCGGCCGCGATCTTCACATTGAGCGGCGCGATCTCGCCGCTTGCAATGCCCTCTTCGAGAATGCTCGCGAAAATCTCGCCATGGGTACGGCGGAAGCGGCCCCGCTCCTCGGCAAGGCCGACATCGACGGGCTCGGCGAGCAGCGCATAGGCAAGCCGGCGTCCGCGCACGGCGCGGGTGGCGAAAGTCCGCAGCACCCTGTCCAGCCGCTCGCGTGCCGAGCCCTCGCCCTGCGCGATGCCGACGAGCAGGTTCATCTCGCGGGCCGAAACCTCGCGAAAGACCTGGCGGCAGAGTTCTTCCTTGGACGGGAAATATCGATAGAGGGTGCCGGTCGCCACGGCGGCCTTGCGTGCCACTTCGGTCATCTGGGCGGCACTGAATCCGCCTTCAGCGACCAGCTCGCGGGCGGCGTTCAGAATGCGCCGGCGCGTGTCGGCGAGACGGGCGGAGACATGATCGGTGCGTCGATAGGCCAAGGCGTGAACCTCCATTCCATTTGAGGAATGAACTACTGTTCACGCCGAGTCGTCAAGCTGCAATGAGGGATAGCGCTGAATGGCGATTTCGCAATGCAGCATAATCGCCATTCATTTGCGTATTATAGGAGTGAATATAAATTCACTCTCACGGATGCATCAGGCCGCGGCGCGGGAAATGGGTGACCTGCGCGGCGTCGAGACCTCGATCGGCTTCGATACTGCCTTCCTCGCCGGGAGTTTCCGGCGCTGCTCCTCCATGATCACATCCGCCCAGGCAGACATGCCGCAGAAGGCCGCCGTCGTGATGGCCGCTGCATGAAGCCATTGTCTGAACATGGATTTCTCCTTCCGATGTGATTGCTATGCTGCAACGCAACATATGTAGGTGTTGCAGCACAACATCTCAAGTCTTGAACACTGCGTCATATTTGCACGGGCGGGGCAGGACCTGCTGCCCGCCGCCCGCATGGGCAGGCGACTTCGGCCTGTGTTTCGGTCATAAATGTCGCCCGCAGGGGCTCCGCCCGGCGCTTCGGAGGCCCGTTGCAACATGTCCTCAGTTTCCCCGACTTCCCTTCAAGGCGTTCTGCGCGTCCGGGATTTCAGGCTGTTCCTGTCGGGGCGGTTTCTCGGCACGCTCGGCGCGCAGGTGCAGTCGGTCGCCGTTGGCTGGCAGATCTACGACATCACGTCGAGCCCCATGGCGCTGGGCTTCGCCGGGCTCGCGCAGTTTCTCCCCATGGTGCTGCTCATGCTGCCGGCGGGCGACATTGCCGACCGCGTGGACCGGCGCCTCATCGTGGCGACGAGCTACGGGCTTCAGACGCTCGCCATCGCGCTTCTCATGGTGCTCACGCATCTCGAGGCGCACACGGCCTGGCCCTTCTATGTGGTGCTGGTGCTGACGGGAATTTCGCGCGCCTTTGCCGGGCCGGCGCTTCGCGCCTTCGTGCCGCTTCTCGTGTCATCGGCGCAGCTTCCGCGCGCCATCGCGATCTCGTCGTCCTCGTTTCAGGTCGCCGTCATCGGCGGCCCCGCGCTTGGCGGCCTCCTTTATATCTTCGGCCCCGAGGCAGCCTATGGCGCCTGCCTCATCTTTTTCTTCGCCGTCACCCTCATCTTCATCGCCATCCACACGCGCCACGAGCAGGTGCCGGTCGATCCGGCGCTTTCCGCCTTCGGGCGGCTTACCGCCGGCATCGCATATATCCGCACCCGGCCGATCATTCTCGGCGCGATCTCGCTCGATCTCTTCGCCGTGCTTTTCGGCGGCGCGGTGGCGCTGCTGCCGATCTATGCGCGCGACATCCTGCATGTGGGGCCCGAGGGCCTCGGCCTCATGCGCTCGGCGCCGGCCATAGGCGCTGTGCTCGTGAATTTTCTTCTCATCTGGATGCCGCTTAATCGCCGCACGGGCCTTGCCATGTTCGGCTGCGTCGCGATCTTCGGCATGGCGACGATCGTCTTCGGCCTGTCGGAGAATTTCGGCCTGTCGCTTGCTGCTCTCGTCATCATGGGCGGGTCGGACATGATAAGCGTCTATGTGCGCTCGACGCTCATTCCGCTGGCGACGCCCGCCGACAAGCTTGGCCGCGT
The DNA here is from genome assembly GCF_035325945.1 of Parvibaculum sp. GTDB lineage: Bacteria > Pseudomonadota > Alphaproteobacteria > Parvibaculales > Parvibaculaceae > Parvibaculum. Next base: position 311,080 of record NZ_DAOKYX010000001.1, on the reverse strand, counting down.
GAGCGCCGTCGATCTCCTCTTCATCAGCGCCTCGAACGAGCTTGGCGAGTTCGAGAGCGGCGTCACGGCCGGATGGTTCGGCACCGTGCCCGCCGTCGTCATTGGCGGCGTCGGCACGCTCGGCGTCGTGGCGCTGTGGATGTGGCTCTTCCCCGATCTTCGCAAGATCGACCGGCTGAGCGATGTGAAGCCCGTCTGATCAGAAGAGCCGCCCGGCGACGATGGCCGCGAGAACGATGAAGCCGAAATCCCGGTTGGAGCGGAAGAGGGCGAGGCAGCGCGCCGGGTCGTCAATATCGAGCCGGAGGATCTGCGAGGCGAGATGCGCGGCGGCGAGCGCGACGCCCGCATAATAGGCAAGGCCGAGATGGGCGGCGGCTCCGGCCGCGACGAGCCCGAGCGTCATGGCGCCGTAGAAGCCCCACATCCAGCGATGCGTCATGGGGCCGAAGCGCAGCGCCGTCGACTTGACGCCGATGAGCGCGTCATCATCCTTGTCCTGATGGGCGTAGATCGTGTCGTAGCCGATGGTCCAGGCGATAGAGGCGAGATAGAGAAGCACCGGCGCGAGCGAGAGCCGGTTCGCCGCCGCCGCATAGCCCATCAGCGCGCCCCAGTTGAAGGCGAGGCCGAGCACGAACTGGGGCCAATAGGTGACGCGCTTCATGAAGGGATAGACGGCGACGAGGCCGAGCGAGGCAAAGCCGAGCAGGATGGCGAGCGGCGAGAGCATGAGCAGGATGCCGAGCCCGGCGAGAAGCTGCGCGGCGAGGAAGACCCATGCCGCGCGCAGGCTGACCGCGCCGCTCGGAATGGGGCGAAGCCGGGTGCGCTCGACCTTCGCGTCGAAATCGCGGTCGACGATGTCGTTGAAGGTGCAGCCCGCCCCGCGCATGACGAGCGCGCCGATGGCGAAGAGGAGCATGAGAAGCGGGTCGGGCCAGCCTTCGGCCGCAAGCGCGATCGACCACCAGCAGGGCAGGAGAAGCAGCCATGTGCCGATGGGGCGGTCGAGCCGCATCAACCGCATATAGGGCCGCGCGAAGGCCGGGGCCCATCTATCGACCCAGTTTTGAGGCGGCGCGTCGGCGACGCGGAATTGGCTGGCGGTGGTCATGGCTTCACGGTTCGATGCGGAGCGGGCTCCGAGGGTAGCGCCCTTCGAGGAGCGGCGGCAGATGCTCTCTGAGCGAGGTGGGAAAGACCAGCGCGTCGCTTTGCAGGAGCGCTTCCGCGTCCCACCATTTCATTTCCTTCACGACGGCGCGTTCCGTGTCGGTCCAGTTCGCGTCCGAAATCTTTCCGTCCCCAGTGAAGGCGACGAAATATGTCTCCTGAAGGAGGCGCGGCTCGCCTCTTATCACGAGCACATGCTCGCCATACCAGACGGCGGGCCCGAGCGTCACATCGCTCTGGCCCGTCTCCTCTGCGATCTCGCGCCGCGCGCCTTCGGCCAGTTCCTCGCCGGGCTCCACCTCGCCGCCGATCGTGACCCAATAGGAGCGCGTCAGCACCCGGCCGTTCGCGCCCGCCACATCGGGGTCGTGCATATGCATGAGAAGGAGCCGCCGCGCTTCGTCAAAAAGCAGTATGCGGGCCGTGCGTCTGATCTGCATGGAGCCGATGTTTTGGTTTGTCGTCCCTTCGTTCCTACCATACATCTGTTCCGTCCGGTGCAATCAATCCGCGCCGGATCGTGAAGGGCCGGGAGAGGCGATGGAGCACGATGTTGAAGACGAGGGCGGCCCCGCGCATTGCGCCACGGGCAAGACGCGCCTTTATGTCGATGCGCCGCTGGCCGAGGGCGGCGAAGTCGCGCTCGGCAAGGATCAGTCGCACTATCTGCTCCATGTGCTGCGCATGGGCGAGGGCGAGCACGTCCTGCTCTTCAACGGGCGCGACGGCGAATGGGCGGCCGAGATCGCGGAAGCGGCGAAGAAGAGCTGCCTACTTCGCGTGACCGGACGGACGCGGCCTCACATCGCCCTGCCGGACATCTGGCTGCTTTTCGCGCCGGTGAAGCGCGCGCGCCTCGATTTCATCGCCCAGAAAGCGACCGAAATGGGAGCTGGTCTCATCCAGCCCGTCATCACGCGTCGCACCATCGTTTCGCGCGTCAAGGATGCGCGTCTTCATGCCAATGTCATCGAGGCTGCCGAGCAATGCGGGCTCGTGGCGCTGCCCGAAGTGCGCGAGGCGGAAAGCCTCGATCGCCTGCTCGACAGATGGAGCGAGGAAGCGGGCGGGCGCCGCATTCTCTTCTGCGACGAGGCGGCGGAGCCCGGCGGCGCGAAGGCGGCGCTCGAGCGTCTCGCAGGAGAGATCGGAAGAGGCGCTCCGCTCGCGCTTCTCATTGGTCCCGAAGGCGGTTTCGACGCGGGCGAGCGCGCGCGCCTCCATGCGCGCGCCGACACGCTGGCGCTTTCCCTCGGTCCACGTATCATGCGCGCCGACACGGCCGCGATCGCGGCGCTCGCCGCCGTGCAGCTTTTCCTCGGCGACTGGTAGGAGGCGATGAAGGATGAAAGTGCTCGTCGTCTATTGTCATCCGGTGGCGGAGAGTTTCTGCGCCGCCATGCGCGATGCGGCGCTTCGCGGCCTTGCGCGCGCGGGCCACGAAACGCGCCTTCTCGATCTCTACGCCGAGAATTTCGATCCGCGTCTCAGCCGCGCCGAGCGCATCGACTATCAGGACGAGGTGAGGAACGCGGCGAGCGTCGCCGATCACGTCGCGCATCTCGAATGGGCGGAAGGGCTCGTCTTCGTTTTTCCGACCTGGTGGTACGGGCTTCCGGCCATGCTCAAGGGCTGGTTCGACCGCGTCTGGCTGCCCGGCGTCGCCTTCCACATGCCCGAGAGCGGCAAGGTCATCCGTCCCGGCATGACGCATATCAGGGCGCTTGCCGGAATCACGAGTTGCGGTTCGCCCTGGTGGTGGGCGAAATGGGTGGGCGAGCCTCATCGCCGCATCATCATGCGGGGGCTCGGCGCGCTCTGCCGTCGCGGTGGCACCAGGGTCTGGATGACGCTTTACGAGATGGATACGGTGAGCGCTCAAAAACGCGAGCGTCACCTGCGCCGGATCGAGGCCCGCATGGCCCGTTTTGCGTGACGTTCGCAACTTCTTAGTGCTTGTCAGGGGAGAAGCGCACCCCTACATGTTTCCGACGCCAGATCAAAGACCGGACGGGGACGGCACGGCAAGCGGCTCGACCGGAAACGGCACGGTCTTAAAGTAATGCCAGGGGGCTCTCATGAGCGTACTCGTTGCAGGGCCCGAGCCCATCACGAGCCGGAACGATCTCGTCGCCGCGCTGGAGCGCGGCTCGAAGCCGCGCGAGGATTGGCGCATCGGCACCGAGCACGAGAAATTTCCCTTCTTCACTGCCGACAGATCGCCGGTTCCCTATGACGGGCCGCACGGCATCCGCGCCCTTCTCGAAGGGCTGATGCGTTTCGGCTGGCTCGGCGTCTATGAAGGCGAGACGCTGATCGGCCTCGAGAGCCCGAAGGGCGGCGGCAATATTTCGCTGGAGCCGGGCGGCCAGTTCGAGCTTTCGGGCGCGCCGCTCGAGACGCTGCACCAGACCTGCGCCGAGCTGCACGATCATCTGGCGCAGGTGAAGGAAGTGGGCGGCGAGCACGGCGTCGGCTTTCTCGGCCTCGGCTTCACGCCGAGCTGGCGGCGCGACGAGATTCCGGTCATGCCAAAGGGCCGCTACAAGATCATGACCGAGTATATGAAGAAGGTCGGGACCATGGGGCTCGACATGATGTACCGCTCATGCACCGTGCAGGTGAACCTCGATTTCGCCTCCGAGGCCGACATGGTGAAGAAGCTGCGCGTCGCCGTCGCCTTGCAGCCCATCGCTACTGCGATCTTCGCAAATTCTCCGTTCACGGAAGGAAGGCCGAACGGCTATCTCTCCTACCGCTCGCATGTCTGGACCGACACGGACCGTGCGCGCACGGGCATGATCCCCTTCATCTTCGAGGATGGCTTCGGCTTCGAGCGCTATGTCGATTATGCGCTCGACGTGCCGATGTATTTCGTCTTCCGCAACGGCCGCTATATCGACGTGACGGGCCAGTCCTTCCGCGACTTCATGGAAGGAAAGCTCAGGGGCGCCGAGGGCGAGACGCCGACGCGCGGCGACTGGATCAATCATCTGACGACGATCTTTCCCGAGGCGCGGCTCAAGAACTATATCGAGATGCGCGGCGCCGATGGCGGCCCCTGGGCGCGCATCTGCGCGTTGCCCGCCTTCTGGGTCGGCCTCACCTATGATCAGTCCTCGCTCGATGCCGCCTGGGATCTCGTCAAGGACTGGAGCGCGGAGGAGCGCCAGCGGCTTCGCGACGATGTTCCGCGTCTGGGTTTCGCGACGCCGTTCCGCAAGGGCACGCTGCTCGACGTCGCGCGCCAGGCGGTCGAGATTTCGCGTGCCGGACTGCGCGCGCGCGCCAGAGGCGACGGCGCGGGCACGGCGAACGAAACCGTCTTCCTCTCCGCCGTCGAGGACATTGTCGGCAAGGGCAAGTCGCCCGCCGAGGAAATGCTCGAGGCCTATCACGGCCGCTGGGGAGGCAAGGTCGATCCTGCCTATACGGAATATGCGTTCTGATCGGCGCAGTTCATGAGCGGAGGGGAGATGTTCAGCCACGTCACCATCGGGGCGGACGATCCGCAGAAGCTCGAAGCCTTCTATGATGCGGTTCTGGCGACGCTCGGCATCGCGCCCTTCTTCAAGATCGACGGCGCGCTGAGCTATGGCACGGCGACCGGCCCCAAGGTGTTCGTTCTGAAGCCCTTCGATGGCAAGCCGCATGTGCCGGGCAATGGCGGGCACATCGCCTTTCTCGCGCCGAGCCGCGTCGCAGTCGATGCCTTCCACGAGGCGGCGCTGAAATTCGGCGGCACGAGCGAGGGCGCGCCGGGCCTGAGACCCCATTACCATCCGTACTATTACGGCGCCTATGTGCGCGATCCGGCCGGTAACAAGTTGCAGGCGGTCTGCCACAGTAAGAATGGTTGAGGCGAGGGCGGCTGCCGGGCGGTCGCGGCATTCTTGGGGGATCGGACGTCCCCGTGTGTGTTGGCCGGGCTTCATGCCGGGGTGACGCGGAAGTTGTGAAACTAGATTCATCTCTCCGTCATGCCGGGCTCGATCCGGCATCCACATTGTCATGCGCGTGGCCTAAAGATGGACCCCGGGACAAGCCCGGGGTGACAGCCTTAGAGAAGGATCGGGCGCCCCGTGTTTGTCGCCCGGCTTCATGCCGGGGATGCGCCATTAATGAAATGAAATTCATTTCATTGTCGTGCCGGGCTCGACCCGGCACCCATCTTTTCCCGTGCCGTGGCTTGAAAAAAGATGGACCCCGGGACAAGCCCGGGGTGACAACCTTGAGAAGGGGTGGCCAAGCATAACTGTCACCCCGGCTTCATGCCGGGGTCCAGGGGCCGCTGACACTGAGCGCTGCGCGCCACCGGACCTCGGACAAGGCCCGGGCGGCAGGGCCAGATGGGATCGAGCCGCGGACCGTTACCGCTCATGGAGCGCAAGTGCTTCAGCGACGCTCTGCCGTCTGGTCCTTCCGGTAGCCGGCTGCGCCCCTCATGCGCCTGACATCGGAGAGGATCGGCACGCCAAGCCGCGCCGCATAAAGCTCAAGCTCCGCCTGTCCCGACCATGCGCCGCGGCGTACATAGAGGGGCAGCGTCTTCGTGCCGTCGCGATCCACGAGTTCGATGATCTGATGAAGCGTCGTTCCGTTGCGCGCCACTTGCGCGATTTCGAGGCGGCGGACGCCTGCCATGTCCTGATATCTGGCGCGCCACTCTTCGCCATCGGCTTCCGTCACCCGGACGTCGAGCGGGCCGAAAAGCGCAATGCGGCGCGTGGCGAGAACGCTCCACGCCTGAAGCAGAAGGAGCACGACGGGAAGAAGCGCCGCAAGCGCGGCGTAGAGGGCTGTTCCCTCGAGCGGCTGGTTACGGATGACGAAGAGCGCAAGCCCAGCGGCGAATAGTCCGGCGCCGGCGAGTGACGCGTAGCCGGCCGCGCGCGATGGCGAAAGATCGACCTCCACCGGCAGGGCGGTGAGATCGGCCTGAAAGGGCCTGAACCCCGCGAGCAGCGTCGGATCGCTCGACCGCATTCTGAAGCGGCGCCAGCTCATGTCTTTCCCCGTGGCTCCGCGCCCGGTCAGGCCGCCTGCGCGGTGCCGCCGACCGTCAGCCCTTTGACAAGCAGCGTCGGCTGGCCGACGCCGACAGGCACGCCCTGTCCAGCCTTGCCGCAGGTGCCGATCCCGGGATCGAGCCGCATGTCATTGCCGATCATGGCGACGCGGGTGAGGACGTCCGGGCCGTTGCCGATGAGGGTCGCGCCCTTCACCGGGGCGCCGATGCGGCCGTTCTCGATGAGGTAGGCCTCGGTGCAGGTGAAGACGAACTTGCCGCTGGTGATGTCGACCTGCCCGCCGCCGAAATTGACGGCGTAAAGGCCCTTCTTCACCGAGCGGAGGATTTCGTCGGGCTCGTGACGGCCGGAGAGCATGTAGGTGTTCGTCATGCGCGGCATGGGCTGGTGGGCGTAGGATTCGCGCCGCCCGTTGCCGGTCGCGGCCATGCCCATGAGGCGCGCATTGAGCCGGTCCTGCATATAGCCCTTGAGGATGCCATCCTCGATGAGCACCGTGCGCGAGGTCGGCGTGCCTTCGTCATCGACCGTGAGCGAGCCGCGCCGGTCGGCAAGCGTGCCGTCATCGACGACAGTGACGCCGGGGGCCGCGACACGCTGGCCGAGAAGGCCCGAAAAGGCCGAAGTCTTCTTGCGGTTGAAATCGCCCTCGAGCCCGTGGCCGATCGCTTCGTGGAGAAGAATGCCCGGCCAGCCCGGCCCGAGCACCACGTCCATCTCGCCCGCGGGCGCAGGCACAGATTCCAGATTGACGAGCGCCTGGCGCAGCGCCTCGTCGACCTGCGCCTGCCATTGCATCGGGTCGATATAAACCTCATAGCCCATGCGCCCGCCGACGCCATAGCTTCCGGCCTCCTGCCGGTCGCCCTGGCCCGCAATGATCGAAACATTGAGGCGGACGAGGGGGCGGATGTCCCGTACGACATTGCCGTCAGGCCGCATGATCTCGACGGCCTGCCATTCGCCGACGAGGGAGGCCGAGACCTGGCGCACGCGCTCGTCCTTCGCGCGCGCATAGGCGTCGATCTCGGCGAGAAGTTTCACCTTCTCCTCGAAGCTCTGGGCGCCGAGCGGGTTTTCATCCGTATAAAGATGGATGTTGGTGCGCTTCGGCCCTTCGGCGAGGCTGAAGCTGCGGCCCTGCTTCACCGCCTGCACGGCCGCGCCCGCGCGCCGGATCGCCTCTTCCGAGAGGTCGGAGGCGTGCGCATAGCCCGTCGATTCGCCCGCGACGCAACGAAGTCCGAAGCCTTGCGTCGTGTCGAAGCTCGCGGTCTTCAGCCGTCCGTCATCGAAGGCGAGGGCTTCCGATTGCCTGTATTCGAGAAAAAGTTCTCCGTCTTCGGCGCCATGCAGCGCCTCGCCGACAAGGCTTTCCACGCGCGACCGGTCGAGGCCGCTGGCGGAGAAGAAGAGATCGTCTGCGGAGCTGCTCATCTGGTCCTGGCTTTCGTCAAACGCGGGTTACTTCTGGTCGAGCCATTCTTCCACTGGCACGAGCCGGCGCGGCAAGCCCGAAAGATCGCAGCGCACCACCTGTGAGCCGCAGCTATAGAGCGGAAACTGCACGACGCGAAGGAGCTTCAGGTCCACCAGGAACACGCCGTTGATCCGGCCGAACCAGTCGTCCCACTGCGCAAAGCGCCAGCTCTGCCAGCCGGGCGGGGGAGGGGCGACGATGTCGTCCACCATATCCGGGTGGCAGACGCAGAACCCGACCGCCGAGCGGCCGGGATTGCGCGGATTGAGGTAGGGCGCGGCCTCGCTGATGAGTTCGGGTGCCGCCGATCCGTTGGCCGTCAGCACGAGGCCGGCCGAGATCTGCGAACCGTAATGAAAGTGGATGAGGGCCTCGTCGCGCATCGCTTCTTCCCGCCTTTCGGCTCCAAGCCTCCGGTTTGAGATTAAGTCTTACTCTAGGCTTTTTTGTCGCCGTGAGAAGTGGCGGGCATCTGACGTCGCGGAATCCGGTAAAATCATGGCGGCTGCGTGATCCGGACGGGATTGTCCTTGTGGCAAAACGTCGCAAAAGGTCCTGAACATCTGTGGCCGATGGCCGCAAGGTGTCTATACTCAACCCCGCGAGTCGTGCCGGGTCTCCGACGGTCCCGGAGGGCGGTTCGTGCCGAGGGGATGCGGCTTGAGCGGGGATTTTTCCGCCGTCTGGATGCTTGCGGCGGATTACGGATTATGATTTTTGACGCCCGAGATTGATTTTCATGTGCTCCGCCGGAATGCGGGGCGCTGACCCCGACCGGGTGAAACGCGGCCGGGAAAACGGCGGGAGGGGAGCTGCGACGCCCTTGCGGCGCAAGCGGACCTTTCTACGGACAAGAACTCTGCGTCGACAGGAAGACATTCTGCGTCGGCAGGAAGACACTGGGAGCTGGGAACAAGCATGCGGTTTCTGATCGGTATGGGGCTCTTCGCGATTGCTTTCGCGATCGGGCACTTTGATGGCGGCCTCGTCGCCTCGGCATGGGCGGATGGCATGGCTGTGGACGGCCAGCTCGGCTTGCAGGCGGCGGCGACGCCGGTGATGGAAGACATCCACACCTTCCATGATCTTCTTCTCGCCGTAACCGGCGGCATCGTGATCTTCGTGACGCTGCTGCTGCTGATCGTGATGGTTCGTTTCCATCACAAGAAGAACCCGACCCCCTCCAAGACGACCCACAACACCCTCGTCGAGGTCGCCTGGACGGTCATTCCGGTGATCCTTCTGGTCGTCATCTCCATTCCCTCCTTCCGGCTCCTCTACAAGCAGGTCGTCATTCCCGAGGCCGAGCTGACCATCAAGGCGACCGGTTATCAGTGGTACTGGGGCTACGAATATCCCGACCATGGCGACATCTCCTTCGACGCGAACATCGTCGCCGATGCCGATCTGAAGCCGGGCCAGCCCCGCCTTCTCGCCACCGACAACGCCATGGTCGTTCCGGTCGGCACCACCGTCCGAGTGATCGTGACGGCGGCCGACGTGATCCACTCCTGGGCGGTGCCCTCCTTCGGCGTCAAGATCGACGCCGTGCCGGGCCGCCTCAACGAGACCTGGTTCCGCGCCGAGAAGACCGGCAGCTACTATGGCCAGTGCTCCGAACTTTGCGGCCCCAGCCACGCCTTCATGCCCATCGACATCAAGGTCGTGACGAAGGAGGAGTTCGCTGCATGGCTCGCCGAGCAGCAGAAATCGGCCGATGCAGGGCAGTCGAACCTCGTGAAGACCGCCGCGGTTTCTGTCGCCCGCTGAGCGGACGGCCGGATCAATTACAGAATATTTGAAAGACAGAGCGAAGGGTTAGACAGATGGCAGGGCAAGCTCAGACTGCGCACGCCGGTCACGCAGACCACCCGACCGGATGGAGGCGCTACCTCTATTCGACCAACCACAAAGACATCGGGACGATGTATTTCATCTTCTCCATCGTGGCCGGCCTGATCGGCGGCACGATGTCGGTGATGATCCGCATGAACCTGATGTATCCGGGCGGCGGAATCCTGCATCTCGATCACAATCTCTATAATGTGCTCGTCACCGCGCACGGCCTGATCATGATCTTCTTCGTGGTCATGCCGGCGATGATGGGCGGGTTCGGCAACTGGTTCGTGCCGCTCATGGTCGGCGCGCCGGACATGGCCTTCCCGCGCATGAACAACATCTCGTTCTGGCTGCTGCCCGTCGCCTTCGCGCTCTTCATCATTTCGATGTTCGTTCCCGGCCAGCCGGGCGGCGATGGCGTCGCAGGCGGATGGACGATCTATCCGCCGCTCTCGACGACCGGCACGCCCGGACCGGCGATGGACTTCGCGATCCTCTCGATCCACATCGCGGGCGTCTCGTCGATCCTCGGCTCGATCAACTTCATCACCACCATCTTCAACATGCGTGCCCCGGGCATGACGCTGCACAAGATGCCGCTCTTCGTCTGGTCCGTGCTCGTGACCGCGTTCCTGCTGCTGCTCTCGCTACCGGTTCTCGCCGGCGCGATCACCATGCTGCTCACGGACCGCAACTTCGGCACCACCTTCTTCAAGCCCGAAGGCGGCGGCGACCCGATCCTCTATCAGCACCTCTTCTGGTTCTTCGGCCACCCCGAAGTCTACATCATGATCCTGCCCGGCTTCGGCATCGTCAGCCAGGTGGTGTCCACCTTCTCGCGCAAGCCCGTCTTCGGCTATCTCGGCATGGCCTATGCCATGGTCGCGATCGGCGTCGTCGGCTTCGTCGTCTGGGCGCACCACATGTACACGGTGGGCCTCTCGGTCAACACGCAGGCCTATTTCGTCGCGGCCACGATGGTCATCGCCGTGCCGACGGGCGTGAAGGTCTTCTCGTGGATCGCGACCATGTGGGGCGGCTCGCTCGAGTTCAAGACGCCGATGCTCTGGGCGATCGGCTTCATCTTCCTGTTCACGATCGGCGGCGTCACGGGCGTCGTGCTCGCCAATGCCGGCATCGACCGCGTCCTTCAGGACACCTATTACGTGGTGGCGCATTTCCACTACGTGCTCTCGCTCGGTGCCGTCTTCGCCATCTTCGCGGGCTGGTACTACTGGTTCCCGAAGATCACGGGCTACATGTACAGCGAGCTGATCGGCAAGCTGCACTTCTGGGTCATGTTCATTGGTGTGAACATCGTCTTCTTCCCGCAGCACTTCCTCGGCCTTGCCGGCATGCCGCGCCGCTATGCGGACTATCCGGACGTCTACACCTTCTGGAACCACATCTCCTCGATCGGTTCCTACATCTCGGCCTTCGGCGTGCTGATCTTCCTCGTGGGCGTCGTTCACGCCTTCGCGAAGAAGCAGAAGGCGGCGGACAATCCGTGGGGCGAGGGCGCGACGACGCTCGAATGGACGCTCTCGTCGCCGCCTCCGTTCCACCAGTTCAACGAACTGCCGCGCATCAGATAAGCGGCCAGGACCGGATATGTCTGACACTTCGATCGCAGATCGCCATCTCGGAAACGAGGCCATGCCGCAAATCGGCATGGCCTCGCCCGGGGACTATTTCGAGCTTCTGAAGCCGCGGGTGATGTCGCTCGTGATCTTCACGGCGCTCGTCGGTCTTGTGGTCGCGCCTGGCGAGATCAATCCGGTCATCGCCTTCACGGCGCTTCTCTGCATCGCGATCGGCGCCGGCGCCTCCGGCGCGCTCAACATGTGGTACGACGCCGACATCGACGCGAAGATGGCGCGGACGATCAACCGGCCCGTGCCGGCAGGCCGCATCACCTCGCGCGAGGCACTCGGTTTCGGCCTGACGCTTTCGGTGGGCTCCGTGCTGATGATGGCGCTGGCCGTCAACTACACGGCGGCCTTCCTTCTCGCCTTCACCATCTTCTTCTACGCCGTCATCTACACGATCGGTCTGAAGCGCCGCACGCCGCAGAACATCGTGATCGGCGGCGCGGCCGGCGCCTTCCCTCCGATGATCGGCTGGGCGGCGGTGACGGGCACGGTATCAGTCCCCTCGGTCGTCCTCTTTCTCATCATCTTCATGTGGACGCCGCCGCATTTCTGGGCTCTGGCGCTCTTCCGTTCCGACGATTACGAGCATGCCGGCGTGCCGATGCTGCCGGTCGTCGCGGGCGAGGCCGAGACGCGCCGCCAGATCCTGATCTATTCGGCGCTTCTCGTGCCGGTAACGCTGGCGCCGGGCTTCCTCGGATTTGCGGGCATCTTCTACACGGCGTTCGCGGCCGTTCTCGGCGCTCTGTTCCTCGTCTTCGCCTTCCGCGTGTTCAGGACGCGGGCGGACACGGCGGAGGAGAAGAAGACGCAGGACAAGGCGGCCAAGCAGCTTTTCGCCTATTCCATCCTCTACCTCTTTCTCGTTTTCAGCACGCTGCTCGTCGAACAGGGCTTCGGCCTCGCGCGGCCGCTGGAACTGTGGGGATAGGCATGGCGGAAGGCGACAACCATGGCGGGCAGGAGCTGCCGCGCCAGTGGAGCGAAGAACAGTTGAAGCGCCGACGCCAGCGCAGCGTGGCGCTGGCCCTGGTACTCGGTGCGTTGGTGACGCTCTTTTTCATCGTCACCATCGCCAAACTCGGCGGCAATGTCGCCAAGCGGCCCGTCGTCGGCGCCGTTCTTGGCATGGAACAGGTTGTATAAGAAATGTTCCGGCGCAGTGACCGCCGGATTGGAAGCGGAGAAGAGGGGACATGGCTGACGCTCACGCCAAACATCACGATTATCATCTCGTAGACCCGAGCCCCTGGCCCATCGTCGGCTCGGTGGGCGCGTTCGTCCTCTGCGTCGGCGCGGTGATGTATTTCCACGGCTCGCCGATCTGGTACATGGCGCCCGGCTTCGCCATCGTGATCTACACCATGATCGGCTGGTGGAGCGACGTCGTGCGCGAGGCCAATCGCGGCGACCATACGCCGGTCGTGCAGCTTCACCTGCGCTACGGCATGCTGCTCTTCATCAGCTCCGAGGTGATGTTCTTCGTCGCCTGGTTCTGGGCCTTCTTCGATGCGAGCCTCTTTACCGGCGAGCCCATTCAGGCCGCCCGCGCCGCCTTCACCGGCGGGCATTGGCCGCCCCAGGGCGTCGAGGTCTTCGATCCCTGGCACATCCCGCTGCTGAACACGCTCATCCTGCTCACCTCGGGCACGACCGTCACTTGGGCGCACCACGCGCTTCAGCACGGCGATCGCAAGGGCCTCGTTCAGGGTCTCGTTCTGACGGTGGTGCTGGGCATCATCTTCAGCACCCTTCAGGCCTATGAGTACCACCATGCGGAGTTCTCCTTCGCGGGCAACATCTATGGCGCGACCTTCTACATGGCGACCGGCTTCCACGGCTTCCATGTGTTCGTCGGCACCATCTTCCTCGCGGTCTGCCTCGGCCGCGCGCTTGCCGGGCAGTTCACGCCGAAGCATCATTTCGGCTTCGAGGCTGCCGCCTGGTACTGGCATTTCGTCGACGTGGTGTGGCTCTTCCTCTTTGCCTGCATCTATGTCTGGGGCTCTCACGGCGCCGTCATCCATGCGGGCTGATCGAGGAAGCTCTTCGAATTGAACGGGGAGGGCGGGTTCGCGAGCGCGGTCCCGCCCTTCGTTTTTGACAATGGAGAAACCGGCGGCACCACGCCGGTTCGGCATGGAATGCTCGCTCGCAACCGTTTTTTCCGTCCGCTTCTGTGGCCGACCGTCGCCACGGCCGCGATGTTCGCGCTTCTGGTCGGGCTCGGCATCTGGCAACTCCAGAGGCTCGATTGGAAGCTCGCCCTCATCGCCAGGATCGACGAGCGCATGTCGGCGCCCGCCGCCGATGCGCCGCCCGAGGCGAGCTGGCCCACGCTCGATGTCGCCGCGCTCGAATACCGCCATCTCCGCCTGACGGGTACCTTCCGCCACGACAGCGAGTTTCACTACTTCACGCAGGCCGACAGGGGAACGCCGGGCTACGACATCATTACGCCCCTGCTGCTTTCATCGGGCGGTATCGTGCTGGTCGATCGTGGCTTCGTGCCGGAGGAGCGCAAGGATCAGGCGACGAGAGAGGCAGGCCAGATCGCGGGCGAGGTCACGGTCGTCGGCATCGTCCGCATGCCGCAAAGGCGCGACACCTTCACGCCGCCGGACGACACCAAAAGGAACCTCTGGTTCACGCGCGATCCGCAGGCGATGGCCGCGGCATCGCATCTCGGCCCGGTCGCACCTTTCTTCGTCGAGGCGGATGCGACGCCCAATCCCGGCGGCCTGCCGAAAGGCGGGCGCACGCATGTGGATATACGCAACGAGCACCTGCAATATGCGCTCACTTGGTTCAGCCTCGCGGCGGCGCTGCTTGTCATCTACTTTTTCTATCATCGCGGCCGCGGGCGCGTCGGCCGTCCGAAAGCCTGATCCGACCATGAGTGAAAGCAATTCGATCTCGGCCTATGAGGCGTTGAAGGCGCGCTTCCACCGCCTTTCCGCGCTTCAGGGCGCGCAGGCGGTTCTGCATTGGGACCGGGCCACAATGATGCCGGAGGGCGGCGCGCGGGCGCGCGCGGAGCAGCAGGCAGCGCTCGCGCTCGTCGCGCATGAGCTCATCACCGCGCCGCAAATGGCCGACCTTCTGGCGAGCGCGCGGGAAACCGCCGCCTCGCTCCCCGAATGGGATCGCGCAAATCTCGATGAGATGGCGCGCATCCACGCCCATGCGACGGCGACGCCCGCCGATCTCGTCGAGAAGCTGTCGCACCAGAAATCCGAAACCGAGATGATCTGGCGCAGCGCCCGCGCGGCGAACGATCATGCGCGCCTTGCGCCGGCGCTCGATGTGCTGATCACGCTTGTCCGCGAGCAGGCCGCCGCCAAGTCCGATGCGCTCGGCCTTGCGCCATATGACGCGCTGCTCGACAGCTACGACCCCGGCCGCCGTTCCGCCGAAATCGACCGCCTCTTCGACGAGATCGAGAGCTTCCTGCCGGACATGCTACGGCGCGTCATGGAAGCGCAGGGGGCGCGTCCCGCGCATCTGCCCATTTCCGGTCCCTTTCCCGTCGCGCTTCAGGAAAGGCTCGGCCGAGAGGTTATGGATGCGCTCGGCTTCGATTTCAGGCATGGCCGGCTCGATGTGAGTCACCATCCATTTACCGGCGGCGTGCCGGAGGACAGCCGCATCACCACCCGATATGACGAGGCGGACTTCACCGAAAGCCTGATGGCCGTCATCCACGAAACGGGGCACTCGCTCTATGAGCGCGGGCTTCCGGCCGAATGGCGCGGCCAGCCGGTCGGCCGCTCGCGCGGCATGACGATCCATGAAAGCCAGTCGCTGCTTTTCGAGATGCAGGCGGGACGCTCGGCACCCTTCATCGCCTTTCTGAGCCCGCGTCTGAAGTCGATCTTCGGCGGCGAGGGGCCTGAATGGACGCCGGAGAACCTGCTTCGCCACTATCGCCGCGTTCAGCCGAGCCTCATCCGCGTGCAGGCCGACGAGGTGACCTATCCGCTCCATGTCATCCTGCGCTATCGCCTTGAGCGCGCGATGATCGCCGGCGATCTCGGCGCCGCCGATCTACCCGCCGCATGGAACGAGGGCATGGAAAAGGCGCTCGGCATCCGCCCGCCGGACGATGCTTCGGGCTGCATGCAGGACATTCACTGGCCGTCCGGATCGTTCGGTTATTTTCCCACTTATACGCTCGGCGCGCTTGCGGCGGCGCAGCTCTTTGCCGCGGCGAAAAGGGCCGATCCCGGCATCGAGCCGGCGCTGGGGAAGGGCGATTTTTCGCTTCTCCTTCAGTGGGTTAGGGATAATGTCCACGGCCATGGCTCGCGCCTTGAGCCTGACGGCATCATCCTTGCGGCGACCGGCGAGCCCCTTGGCACGGCAGCCTTCCGGCGCCATATAGAGGAGCGATATCTCGGCTGCTAGGCCAGTCCGGCGCGCTCTTCGCTCAATTCGAATCGCATGTTTGCCTCGTTCCCTCGCCGGGGTTAGGTTAGCCCCCGACCGGCCGTATGGACCCGGCTATCCTGGAGATTATGGTGAAATACGTCAGCACAAGGGGCCAATCCCCGGCGCTTGAATTCGAAGAAGTATTGCTCGCCGGCCTCGCCCGCGATGGCGGGCTCTACGTGCCCGCAGAGTGGCCGCAGCTGAGCGAGCGCAAGATCAAGGCGCTGGCGGGGCTTTCCTATCAGGAAGTCGCGCTCCGGGTCATGAGCCCCTTCATCGGCGGCGCCATTGCCGAGGCGGATCTCGCGCGGATGATCGAGGAGGCCTATCGCGGCTTCGGCCACAAGGCGGTGGCGCCCCTGAAGCAGCTCGACGTGAACGACTGGCTTCTGGAGCTTTTCCACGGCCCGACGCTCGCCTTCAAGGACGTGGCGATGCAGATCCTCGCCCGGCTCTTCGATCATGTGCTGGCGAAGCGGGGCGCGCGCATCACCGTGGTCGGGGCGACCTCGGGCGATACCGGCTCGGCGGCGATCGAGGCTTTCCGCGGCCGCGAGACGAGCGACATCTTCATCCTGCATCCGAAGGGCCGCGTCTCCGACGTGCAGCGCCGTCAGATGACGACGGTGCCCGACGCCAATGTCCACAACATCGCCATCGAAGGCTCCTTCGACGATTGCCAGGCGCTCGTGAAGGCGATGTTCAACGACCACGGCTTCCGCGACGAGGTGGCGCTTGCGGGCGTCAACTCGATCAACTGGGGCCGGGTCATGGCCCAGATCGTCTATTTCTTCACGAGCGCGGTGGCGCTCGGCAGTCCCGCGCGGCCGGTGTCCTTCTCCGTGCCGACCGGCAATTTCGGCGATATTTTCGCCGGCTATGCGGCAAGCCGAATGGGCCTTCCGGTCGGAAAGCTCATCGTGGCGACGAACCAGAACGACATTCTCGCGCGCACGCTCGCCAGCGGGCGCTACGAGGTCGGCGAGGTCGTGCCGACCATGAGCCCGAGCATGGACATTCAGGTTTCGTCGAATTTCGAGCGCCTCGTTTACGATGCCTATTCGCGCGACGGCGCGGCGGTGAGCCGCCTGATGCAGAGCCTCGCGCAGGCGGGCTCCTTCACCATCGAACCCTTGCGGCTCGAGGCGATCCGCACGCTGTTTTCCGCCCGCCGCGTCGATGAGGCGGAAACGGCCGAGACGATCGCAAGGACGCTCGCCGAGACCGGCGAACTCGTCGATCCGCATACGGCCGTCGGCCTCGCGGCCGCGCGCGCCCAGCGCGGCGACGGCGCGACGCCCATGGTGACATTGGCGACCGCGCATCCGGCGAAATTCCCGGACGCGGTGAAGAAGGCGTCCGGCATCCATCCCGAATTGCCGCCTCGCATGCGTGATCTTTTCGAGCGGGAGGAGCGCCTGAGCGTGCTCCCCAACGACCTTCACGCGGTCGAGTCCTTCATCAGGGAGCGGGCGCGAGCAGTAGTAGCGTAAGCAAGTCAGGAGAATTCCATGTCCGTCAACGTGACAAGGCTCGGCAACGGCCTCACCGTGGTGAGCGATCACATGCCGCATCTCGAAACCACGTCTGTCGGGGTCTGGGTCAATACCGGCGCGCGAAACGAAAGCGCGCCCCAGCACGGCGTGTCGCATCTTCTCGAGCACATGGCCTTCAAGGGCACGGAGCGGCGCTCGGCGCGCGCCATCGCGGAGGAAATCGAATCCGCCGGTGGTCACCTCAATGCGCATACGACGCATGAGGCGACGGCCTATTATGCGCGCGTTCTGAAGAACGACCTGCCGCTCGCCGTCGATCTTCTCGCCGACATTCTTCAGAACTCGGTCTTCGAGCCCGCCGAACTGGAGCGCGAACGCGGCGTCGTGATCCAGGAAATCGGCCAGTCCCTCGAC
The DNA here is from genome assembly GCF_035325945.1 of Parvibaculum sp. Taxonomy (GTDB): domain Bacteria; phylum Pseudomonadota; class Alphaproteobacteria; order Parvibaculales; family Parvibaculaceae; genus Parvibaculum. Next base: position 293,562 of record NZ_DAOKYX010000001.1, on the reverse strand, counting down.
ACGCCCGACGATCTCGTCTTCGACCATCTTCTCGAAGCCGCCTATGTGGACCAGCCGCTCGGCCGCTCCATTCTCGGCACGGTCGATACGGTCAAGGCCTTCGGCCGCGAGGTGCTGAGGGGCTATATGGAAGAGCGCTATCACGCGCCGAGCATGGTGCTCGCGGCGGCTGGCGCCGTCGATCACGAGCGCCTTGTCGGTCTTGCCGAAGAGAGTTTCGGCGAGCTGCCGCGCCGCCTGAACAATGGCGCCGAGCCCGCGAATTTCAGCGGCGGCGAGAAGCGCGAGACGCGCGATCTCGAGCAGGCGCATGTGGCGCTGGCCTTCGAGGGCCCCGCTTACGGCGATCCCGACTACTACACGGCCCAGATCTATTCGAGCATGCTCGGCGGCGGAATGTCGTCGCGTCTCTTCCAGGAGGTACGCGAGAAGCGCGGCCTTTGCTATTCGGTCTTCTCCTACGCCTGGTCCTTCGTCGATACGGGGCTCCTCGGCGTCTATGCCGGCACCTCTCCCGACGATCTCGCCGAACTCATGCCCGTCATCGCGGGCGAGATCGGCCGCATGGCCGAAGACGCGACCGAGGAGGAAACGGCCCGCGCCCGCGCGCAGATGAAGGCCGGGCTCATGATGAACCTCGAATCCTCTTCTTCGCGCGCCGAACAGATCGCGCGGCAATATTCGGTTCACGGCCGCGTCCTGCCGATCGACGAGATCATCGCCAAGGTCGATGAGGTCGATGCGGCGGCGGTCCGGCGCTTCGCCGGCCGCATATTGTCGAAGCCGCGTCCCGCGATCGCGGCCGTGGGCCCGCTCGATGGCGCTGGCGGCGGACTTGAATCCTACGACCGTCTCGCGGCAAGATTTGCCTGACGACGTGTGAGACGCGCCGGCGGTCCGGTGTGCCGCCACTGCGGGTTCCGGCAGAAGATCCGGCGGAATGGCTTGCGCGTAGGGAGCCGCGCATCCATGGCCTTTCTCAGATCCATATCGAGACCCGAGCCCGCTCCCCTCATCATCGGCGACGGGGTGCGCCTGCGCAGCCCGCAAATGGGCGACTATGAGGAATGGGCGGCCTTGCGCGAGAAGAGCAGGGCCTTTCTCACGCCCTGGGAGCCGACCTGGCCCGAGGACGATCTCAGCAAGGCCTCCTACCGCCGCCGCACTCGCCGCTATCTGCGCGAGATCAGGGCAGACCGCGCCTACCCATTTTTTATCTTTCGCGAGGAAGATGGGGCGCTTGTCGGCGGATGTACGCTGTCGAACGTCCAGCGTGGGGTTCAGCAATCATGCGCGCTCGGCTATTGGGCGGGGGAAATCCATGCGGGGCGGGGCTATGTTACGCGGGCGGTGCGGGCGCTGATTCCCTATGTGTTCGAGGAGTTGAAACTTCATCGCCTGCAGGCGGCCTGTCTGCCGGAGAACGAGCGCTCCAAGGCCGTGCTTCGCAAATGCGGCTTCCGCGAGGAAGGATATGCGCGGGGCTATTTGAGGATAAATGGGGTGTGGCGCGATCATCTCGTCTTTGCCATTCTGCGCGACGACCCGCGGCCGTGAGATTTTGAGAAGGGGGACCGATGCGGCAAGTAGGCCTTGGGGCATGAACTGGAAAGTCGGGGGCTTTCCGGGCAAGTCATGCCCCGGAAGTTTCATTCAGCCGGGCGCGATCTTGTCGCAATTTCGTCTGCTCCGCCGCGCGCCGCGCATGACGGCCATGCGTGCGGCCGGCGCCTTCATGGTGCTGCTGTCCTGCGTCGTCTTCATGCCGTCCGCCGCGCGCGCGCTCGATGCGGTGGTGCTCGACGATCACCGTCCGGTCGTCAATCTGACGCCCTTCATGGAGCGCTATGAGGAGAAGGGCCGCAAGCTCACCATAGAAGCGCCGGAAGCAGCGCCCGCCGAGGAGGAGCCCGGCGCCGCGCAGAAGGCGCCGCCGCCCACCGCTCCCGCCGAAAAGGAAGCCGCACCCGAAGCCGATGGCGGCGACGCTGTGGATGATGGCAGGATCACGCTTTCCGATGGTTCCGAAGAGGCGAACGGCATCTGGCTTGCCACCGCGCTCCGCAATCGCGGCGAGGAACCCGCGAACCGCTATCTCATCGCCGACATGCGCGGCAAGGGCCTCCTCAACTTCCTCTGGCCCGTGCCTGCGCCGGGCGTCGATCGTGCCTATACGGCGGGTGCGGAAGATCCCCTTCGCATGCCCTCGGACGAGCGGCCGGGCTTTGCCGTTTTCTCTCTGACGGTCGATCCCGCAACGAGCGTCACCGTCGCGCTTCATTCCGACCGCCCGGAGCCGACCTCGCTCTATATGTGGAGCCCGGAGGCCTGGCAGTCCTTCAACCGGCGCCTGTCGCTCATTGAAGGCGGCATGCTCGGCGTCATCGCCGCGCTCGCCATCTATCTCGCGGCGCTCGCCGTTCTGACGCAGACGCCCGCCACGCGCGCGACCGCGCTTCTGCTCGCGGCGGGCTTTCTCGTCGAACTGGCGGAATTCGGCTATCTGGCGACCATGACGGGCGCATCGGCGCGCTGGGATTCGGTGATGCGAACGGGCGCGCTAGCACTGTTCTTAAGCGCCGTCTTCGCGCTCGAGCGTCATTTCCTCGATCTCGAGCGCCACGTCCGCTGGCAGTCGCAGTTTGCGCGCCTCCTCGCGCTCGCCGCGCCAGTGACAATTCTCGTCGCCATGCTGAGCCCGCCTGCCGGCGCGCTTCTCGTCAGGCTCGGGCTCATGCTCGCCCTCTTCGGCGGCGGGCCGCTTCTCGTCCTCGCGGCGCTTCGCGGCGTTCGCCCGGCCCAGCTTCTCATTCCGGGTACGGTGCTTTTCGGCCTTTCAGGATTTGTCGCGGCCTTCAATGCGTTCGGCTGGCTGCCGGGCTCCTTCATCGGCACGCCGCTCGCCATCGGCCTCTTCACGATCGCGCTCGTTCTCTTCGCCTTCGCCGCCGCCTATCAGGCGCAGGGCGGCAGGCGGCGCGCCGATGTGGGCGCAGTCCGCAGCGAGCAGCGCAACGCCTTCGCGCTTTCGGGCGCGCGGCAGGGCGTCTGGGACTGGGACATCACCGCCGACACGCTCTATGTCTCGCCCTCGGTCGAGGCGCTTCTCGGGCTCGATCCGGGCGCGCTTGGCGGCACCGAGGTCGCGTGGCGCGAGCACATGCATCCGGCGGACCGCGAATCCTACAGAAACGCGCTCAACAGCTATATCGGGCGCGGCAATGTCGCCTTCACCCTCGAATTCCGCATGCGGCATTCCGATGGCGCGTTTCGCTGGATCGCGCTCAATGCGAGCTGCGTTGCAGGGCCGGAGGGCTTCGCCAATCGCTGCGTCGGCACGGCAAGCGACATCACCCCGCGCAAGCTCGCGGAAGAACGCCTCTTCCACGACGCCGTGCATGACAGCCTGACCGGCCTTCCCAATCGCGCGCTCTTCATGGACCGGCTCGACCGCGCGATCCGCCGAACGAGCATGATGGACCGCCCGCGCGCGGCCCTTCTCCTCGTCGATCTCGACCGCTTCAAGACGGTGAATGACAGCCTCGGCCATTCCGGCGGCGATGCGCTTCTGATCGCGGTGGCGCGGCGGATCGAATCCCTCGTCACCCAGGAGGACACGGTCGCCCGCATCGACGGGGACGAGTTCGCCATTCTCCTCACAACGCGAACGCATCGGGACGATGCGCACGCCTTTGCCGAGGCACTGGCCGAGTTCCTTTCCCAGCCGATCGAGATCGCGGGCCATGAGGTCTTCCCGACCTCCTCCATCGGGGTCGCCATTTGCGAGGACAGCCACGAGCGGCCCGAGGAGCTTCTGAACGAAGCCGAGATCGCCATGTACCGCGCCAAGCGGTCGGGCAAGGCGCGCATCGAATTCTACGAAACGGGCATGCGCGGCGAATCCGAGGACCGGCTCGGCTTCGAGACCGATCTTCGCCATGCGCTCGAGCGGCGGGAACTCGAAATCTATTATCAGCCCATCGTTTCGCTGATGGACGGCAGCGTGCGCGGCTTCGAGGCGCTGGTGCGCTGGAACCACCCCCAGCAGGGCGTGCTCACGCCGGATCTCTTCGTGCCGCTCGCCGAGGAGCTTGGCCTCATCCACGATATCGGACGTTTCGCGCTGCGCGCCGCGAGCGAGGAGCTTGCGACCTGGCAGCGGCTCTTTCCTCTGGAGCGCCCGCTCTTTGCGAGTGTGAACGTGTCGAGCCGCCAGCTTCTCCGTCACGATCTCATCGAGGATGTGAAGCGCGTGCTGCGCCGCATCGACATCGTGCCCGGATCGCTGAAGCTCGAGGTCACGGAATCGCTCGTGATGGAGAACCCGGAATTCGCCGCGCAGGTTCTTGCCCGCGTGAAGGGGCTCGGCGCGGGGTTGTCGCTCGACGATTTCGGAACGGGCTATTCGAGCCTGTCCTATCTCCAGCGTTTCCCCTTCGATACGCTGAAGGTCGATCGCTCCTTCGTCGCCGGCATGGCGGCGGATCGCGAAACGCCAATGATCATCCGTTCCATGGTCACGCTGGCGCATGACCTCGGCATGGAGGTCGTTGCGGAGGGAACCGAAAGCGAGGAACAGGCGCGTGATCTCGCCGCCATGGGCTGCGACTATGGGCAGGGCTATTATTTCGGCCAGCCGATGCGCGCCGCCGAGGCGCTCGACTTCATCGCCCGAAATTCACGCTGATCTCAGGCGTGCCCGGCCTCGCCGGAGAGCAGCGACAGGTCGATGCCGAGCTTCGCCAGCGCGCGGTGATATTTGTCATCAAGGTCGGGGCCGAACAGCAATTCCGTGTCGGGGTCGCAATGGAGCCAGCCATTGGCCTGAATTTCGGCTTCGAGCTGGCCGGGGGCCCAGCCCGCATAGCCGAGCGCGAGAATGGCGTGGCGGGGCCCGTGCCCATGCGCGATGGCGCGCAGAATGTCGACGCTTGCGGTGAGCCCCACATCCTCATCGACGGGCAGGGTCGAATCCTCGGAGAAATAATCCTGCGTGTGAAGCAGGAAGCCGCGCCCCGCCTCGACCGGCCCGCCGACCAGAACGGGGCACTCGCTGCGGCCCGGACGGCGCAGGGGGCTCTCATTCGGCAGAGGAATGGACAGCTGATCGAGAAGATCGGGAAGCGTGATGTTCGGCGCGGGCTTGTTGACGACGATGCCCATGGCGCCCTCGGCATTGTGCACGCACATGTAGATGACCGTGCGCTCAAACCGGGCGTCGCCGATCGAGGGCATTGCGATGAGCATCTTGCCTTCGAGGAAGCCGTCCTCTCCGGCCTTGTAGCTCAGGTCTGACGACAATGGGCTCATGAAAAATATGTAGCTCCCACCGTGCTGCGCTCAAGGACCTTGCGAACATTTATATTTTCGCCTCTTGCGGCGTCGCTGTCACGTCCCAATAGGAGGAGAAACGCTCCATTCCGAGTAGGATGGAAAATACGCTCATCCTCATTTGTGGTGAGAAATGCGAAACAATCTCTCTCTCCGGCGATGCCGAAGGTGACGAAGATGCTCGAAGCGTGTGATCGGCCCGCAATGATCCGCCAAATCCTTTCCCGTTTCGTTTTGCCGGTCCTCATTCTCGCCGCATTATCCGCGCCCGCCCGCGCGGCCAATGGCGCGGATGGTGTGACGCTGCTCCGCCTCGTTGCGGCCGAAACGGGCCATGCGGGCCAGCCTTTCCTCGCCGGCATCGAGATGCGGCTTGCCGATGGATGGAAGACCTATTGGCGCAAGCCCGGAGATTCGGGGATCGCGCCGCGCTTCGACTGGTCGAAATCGGAAAATGTCGGCGCGGTCGATGTCGGCTGGCCCGCGCCGCAACGCTTCGACGCGCCGGGCGACATCACCTTCGGCTATGAGCACGAAGTCATCTGGCCGCTGCTGGTGACGCCGAAGGACGCCGCGAAGCCCGTAAGGCTCGCGCTCACCATGAGCTATGGCGTGTGCAGGGAGGTGTGCGTGCCGGGCGAGGCCGTGCTTTCGCTGACAGTGCCGGCCGCATCGAAGCCGCAGCCATCGGCAGAAGGCCAGCGCATTCGCGCCGCGCTCAGGCGCGTGCCGGTGGCCGAGGCGGCCGCGAAGCCCGCGGCGATTTCCGTGCGCTTCGAGGCGGAGCCATCGCCGCGGCTGCTCGTCGATTACGCGGTCGAGGGTGCAGTACCGCAACTCATCGTCCAGGGGCCGGACGGCTTCTGGTTCGGAACGCCTGAGGCCGCGCGACATGGTGGGACGGTCGCCTATGTGGTCCCCGTCGAACTCGAAAAGGGCACTGCGCCCCAAGGCGCCATAGTCACGCTCACATTTTCGACGCCGGACATGGCGTTAGAGGCGAAGCGCCGGATTCCCTGACCGGCGCTCACGAGCGCGTGAATTATGGAAGGCAGGCTGGCGGCAGGCGGTGATTGGCGCTTTAATGCCCGCGAATACGCGCCGCTCCCGACCCGCGGGAGCGCATCACAAAATTGGAGGCAAGAATGGCGATCAATGTCGGAGACCGGATTCCCGATGCCACGCTGATGAAGCTCGGCGACAAGGGCCCCGTGCCCGTCAAGGCGTCGGATTTTTTCAAGGGCCGGAAGGTCGTCGTCTTCGCGCTGCCTGGTGCTTTCACGCCGACCTGCTCGAACCAGCATCTGCCGGGCTTCATTCAGAAATCCGGTGACATCAAGGCGAAGGGCGTCGATGAGATCGCCTGCATCTCCGTCAACGACGCCTTCGTGATGGGCGCCTGGGGCAAGCAGCAGGGCGCCGAGGGCAAGGTGACGATGCTCGGCGACGGCAATGGCGAGTTCACGAAGAAGCTCGGCCTCGATTTCGACGGTTCGGGCTTCGGCATGGGCACGCGCAGCCTGCGCTACTCGATGCTGGTCGATGACGGCGTGGTGAAGAGCCTGAACAAGGAAGCGAACCCGGGCGAAGCGAAAATCTCCGGTGCGGAAAACATGCTTTCGCAGCTTTGATCGCCGCAAGCGGCACTTCAGAAGAATGGCGCCCCGGATTTTTGATCCGGGGCGTTTTCATATGCGGACAGAGACGATGCCGGGGCGGCTATTTTCCCGCCGTCTGCTTCTGGAATGGCTCCATGCCGCGCCGCGCCAGCTCGTCCGCGCGCTCGTTCTCCGCATGACCGGAATGGCCCTTGATCCAGTGCCAGCTTATGTCATGGGCTTCGATGGCAAGCTCCAGCCGCTTCCAGAGTTCGGCGTTCTTCACCGGCTTCTTGTCCGCGGTGCGCCAGCCATTGCGCTTCCAGTTGTGGATCCATTTCGTGATCCCGTCGCGCAGATAGATGGAATCGGTATGGAGCCGCACATGGGAGGAGCGCTTCAGCGCCTCGAGCGCCATGATCGCCGCCATGAGTTCCATCCGGTTGTTCGTGGTCTGAGCTTCGCCGCCGGAGATTTCCTTCTCATGGCCCTTGTAGCGAAGCACGGCGCCCCAGCCGCCGGGGCCCGGATTTCCCGAGCAGGCGCCATCGGTGAAGATGTCGATCGTGTCGGCGTGCGGCGTCATGCGTCGAGCCCGTAGGAGGCGGGCGAGGTGACGCCGCGATGGAAGCGCAGCCGTTTGAGATATTCGAGCGGGTCCTTGGGCTTCACGAAGGCGCCCGCCGGATGATTGAGCCAGTCATAGAGGCGGGTGAGGAGGAAGCGCATGGCGCTGCCGCGCGCAAGCAGGGGCAGGGCGGCAAGCTCCGCCGCATCGAGCGGCCGGACGGCGTTATAGGCCTGAAGCAGCGCGCGCGCCTTGGTGATGTTGAACGAGCCGTCGGCCTCGAAGCACCACGCATTGAGGCAGATTGCGAGGTCATAGGCGAGCGCATCGTTGCAGGCGAAATAGAAATCGAAGACGCCGGAGAGCTTCTCGCCGATGAAGAACACATTGTCGGGAAAGAGATCGGCGTGAATGACGCCTTGCGGCAGCGCGCCCGGCCATTCGCGCTCGAGGATTTCGAGTTCCGCTTCAAGCTCCGCGCCCAATCCCTTCGCGACCTCGTCGGCCCTGGCGCCGCAGGATTCGAGCAGCGGTCGCCAGCCCGAAACGCCGAGCGCGTTTTCGCGCGTGAGCGAGAAGTCGCGGCCCCCGATGTGAAAGGCGGCGAGCGCCCCGCCAAGCTCCGTGCAATGGCGCGGTTGCGGCCGGCGGATCGAAACGCCTTCGAGATAGCTGATGAGCGCGGCCGGCCGTCCGGCAAGCTCTCCGAGCATTTCGCCATGCCGGTTGCGCAGCGGCACCGGGCAGGCGATGCCCTTCGCCGCCAGATGGTTCATGAGCCCGAGAAAGAAGGGCAGGTCTTCCCGCGCCACGCGCTTTTCGTAGAGCGTCAGAAAGTAGATGCCCTTGTCCGTGTGGAGCATGAAGTTCGAGTTCTCGACGCCCTCCGCGATGCCCTTGTAGGAGAGCAGCCGGCCGAGGCCGTAAGGTTCGAGAAAGGCTTCGAGTTCGTCGTCCGCGACTTCCGTATAGACCGCCATCCCGAAACCCCGTCAGCCCGCGAGCGAGCGCGGCAGCTTGAACTGCATGGACTCGCGGGCGACCGCGACATCCTCGATGGTCACGTCGAAGCGGTCGTGAAAGGCGGCGATGACCTCCCTGACGAGAATGTCGGGCGCGCTCGCGCCTGCCGTGAGGCCGACGGTGTGCGGCTCGCCCAGCGCCTGCCAGTCGATGTCGGCCGCGCGCTGCACCAGAACCGAGCGGGGGCAGCCCGCGCGCTCCGCCACTTCGACGAGCCGCATCGAATTCGATGAGTTGGGCGCGCCGATGACGATGAGCGCGTCCGCGCGCGGCGCGATCGCCTTCACCGCGTCCTGGCGGTTGGTCGTCGCGTAGCAGATATCTTCCTTGTGCGGACCGACGATGCCGGGGAAGCGGCGCTGGAGCACGGCGACGATTTCCGCCGTATCGTCTACCGAAAGCGTCGTCTGGGTAACGAAGGCGAGCTTCTCCGCGTCGCGCGGGCGATAGGCTTCGGCGTCCGCCACCGTTTCGATGAGCCTCACCGCCCCCTCGGGAAGCTGGCCCATAGTGCCGATCACCTCCGGGTGCCCCTGATGCCCGATCAGGATGATCTCGAGACCGCGCGCATGAAGTCGCTCCGCTTCGATATGGACCTTGGAGACGAGCGGGCAGGTCGCGTCGAAATAGATGAGTTCGCGCCTCTTTGCTTCTTCGGGCACGGATTTCGGCACGCCATGGGCCGAGAAGATGACGCGGGCGCCCTCGGGCACCTCGTTCAGTTCCTCGACGAAGATCGCGCCCTTGCGTTCCAGCGCCTCGACGACGAAGCGGTTATGCACGATCTCGTGGCGCACATAGACCGGCGGGCCGAACTTCTCGAGCGCCATTTCGACGATCTGGATGGCCCGGTCCACGCCCGCGCAGAAGCCGCGGGGGCTCGCCAGGATCAGCGTGAGCTTCGGCTTCGGGGAAGGGTCGGTCATGGGCAACTCGTGCGGGTGTTCATCTCTGCACCTTGAGGCCGCAAGGGCCGGGCGCCTCGCGGGGGAGGCCGCCTGCTTGTGGCCCGGCGGACACTCCGATAAAGTGCCCGCGCCGCGTCGAGCGGCCCTGCTGCCATGCCTAACCGCATGAAAAGCAAGGCTTTCAGGGGGCCAATTCTGATCGGTAATAGAGGGGGCCTCACAGTGAAAGTCAAGAAACCAGGGCCGGGCGGCATCGGGGAGATTGCAACTCTTAATCGAGGCGAGTGACACGACGATGGCGTTTCCGATCGAACCGGCCGGCCAGGCGCGCCGCCTTGGCATTCCCTCTCCCCGGCGAATCGGCCTTGCCGCGCTGCTGCTCGCGCCGCTGGCGCTGGGCGGTTGCAGCTGGCTCGGCATGGGCAGCGACGATGAGGCAGACGTGCTGGCGGCCGCGCCGAAGCCCTGCCCGACCATCGGCGTGCTCGACGGGGCCGATCGCATCACCATGTTCAACGGCAGGGGGCTCGACCTCACCGATGTCGTCGTCCGTGGCGAAATCCGCAAGGCCGTGAGCAAATGCGAATATGACGATGGCGAAATCACCGTCGATGTCGCCTTTGACGGCCATGCCGACCTCGGCCCGGCCGCGACCTCGCGCGAGCTCAACCTGAAGGGCTTCATGACGGTCGTTCGCAACGGCCGCATCCGCGACAAGCAGGTCTTCGACATTCCGGTCGTCTTCGAGGGCACGGCGCGCACGGTACGTTTCCTCAAGACGATCGAGGACACGAAGCTCGCCTATGATGGCCGGCTCGATGGCTCGTCCTATGAGCTTCTCGTCGGCTTCCAGTTGTCGCCGGAAGAGCTTGAATACAACCGCAAGGTGCCCTCCACGCCCCTGAAATGAGGGCGAAGGCGAGGAAGCGCGGATTTCCGTGGAAAACGCCCGATTCGGCCCTGGACCCTGTCAGGCCGAGATTGACTCCCTTGGGCCCCTCCATATGATCTGCGCTGGCTTCGCGGGTCGAAGCCTGGACGTCATACAGATGAACCCTGCGGGAGAGACCGGAGCAAGCCTCCGGCGCCGAAGGAGCAACCGCCCCGGAAACTCTCAGGCAACCGGACCGCAGGGGGATGAAACTCTGGAAAGCAGGCGCCCGCCATATGGGACGCCTCACCGAAGGGCGTAAGCGGACGGGTTGAACCCGCACCCGCGAAATCTCTCAGGTTCCGCGACAGAGGGGGCGCCGACGACGAATTTCGTCGTGCAGCAGCCTTTGATGATTCGCGCGTTGAACCGAGAGACCGGAGCCCGATGACTACCCAACAGGACCATACCGAAGCCTTGAAGGTCACGCCGCTGCATGCGCTCCATGTCGAGCTGGGGGCGAAGATGGTGCCCTTCGCCGGCTATGACATGCCGGTGCAATACAAGGACGGCGTCCTTGCCGAGCATCTTCACACACGCGCGGCGGCCGGCCTTTTCGACGTTTCGCATATGGGGCAGGCCTGGATCGGGGGGCCGGATTTCGAGGCGGTGGCCCGCGCGCTGGAGGCGCTGGTTCCCGGCGATCTTCTGGGCCTCGCGCCCGGCGCCATCCGCTACACGCTGCTGCTGAACGACGAGGGCGGCATTCGCGACGATCTCATGGTGACGCGCCCCGTTGAGCCCGAGCGGGCCAACGCGCTTTTCGTCATCGTCAACGCGGCCTGCAAGGAGCGGGACTTCGCCCATATCGCGGCGAACCTTGCCCCGGGCATCACGCTGAAGCCGGTCACGGACCGTGCGCTTCTCGCCTTGCAGGGGCCGAAGGCGGAGGAGGTTCTGACGCGCTTCGCGCCGGACGCCCCCTCGCTCGATTTCATGCATGCACGGGTGATCGAGGTCGCAGGCATTCCCTGTTACGTCAGCCGCTCGGGCTATACGGGCGAGGACGGATTTGAGATCTCCCTGCCCGAGAAGGACGCCATGGCGCTGACGCGGAAGCTGCTCGCGGAGCCGGAGGTGAAGCCCATCGGCCTCGGCGCGCGCGATTCGCTGCGCCTCGAGGCGGGTCTCTGCCTCTACGGGCATGACATCGACGAGACGACGACGCCCATCGAGGCGGGCCTCGGCTGGACCATCGGCAAGCGCCGCCGCGAGGAAGCGAATTTTCCCGGCGCGAAGATCATCCTCGATCAGATCGCGAACGGCGCGGGCCGGAAGCGCGTTGGCCTTCTGCCCGAAGGCAAGGCGCCCGCGCGCGAAGGCACGGAGATCGTCGACAAGAGCGGCGGGAAGATCGGCACGATCACCAGCGGCGGCTATGGGCCGACCGTCGGTGGCCCCATCGCCATGGGCTATGTCGACACGGCAGAGGCGAAAACAGGCACAGAAGTCGAACTGATGGTGAGAGGAAAGGGACGTCCCGCAAGGATCGTCGCCATGCCTTTCATCGCGAAGCGTTTCCATCGAACGGAAAAGAAATAACAGGGGATAGTGATGAGCGAGATCCGCTTTACCGATCAGCATGAGTGGGTGCGTGTCGACGGCGACATCGCCACGATCGGGATCACAGACTACGCGCAGGAACAGCTCGGCGACGTCGTCTATGTCGAGCTGCCGGAAGTCGGCAAGTCCATCGCGCAGGGCGATGAGGCGGCGGTCGTCGAAAGCGTCAAGGCGGCGAGCGAGGTCTATGCGCCCGTCTCCGGCGAGATCGTCGAGGTGAATGCCGATCTCGAAGCGGCGCCCGGCGGCGTCAATGAGGACGCGATGGGCAAGGGCTGGTTCGTGAAGCTCCGGCTTGCCGACAAGGCCGAATTCGAAAAGCTCATGGATGAAGACGCTTACAAGAGCTTCATCGAAGGGCTCGCCTGACACATCAATTTCGCCGTCATGGCCCGGTCGAGCCGGGCCGTGGCGGAACGGGAACCGGTGAACTCCGAACGATTGGTCTGAACCATGCGTTACCTGCCACTGACCGATGCCGATCGCCGCGACATGCTTGGCGTCATCGGCGTGAAGAGTGTCGACGATCTTTTCCGCGATGTACCCGAACGGGCGCGGCGCGACGGCCTTGTCGATCTGCCGCGCCGGCAGGGCGAACTCGAGGTCGAGCGCGCGCTGTCGAAAATGGCGGCGAAAAATATCGCGGCAGGCTCCGTGCCCTTCTTCATCGGCGGCGGCGCCTATCGCCATCATGTGCCCGCGACCGTCGATCATCTGATCCAGCGTTCGGAGTTCCTCACCTCCTACACGCCCTATCAGCCCGAGATCACGCAAGGCACGCTGCAATATCTCTTCGAGTTCCAGACGCAGGTGGCGATGCTGACCGGCATGGATGTGGCGAACGCCTCCATGTATGACGGCTCGACGGCCTGCGCGGAGGCGGTGCTGATGGCGCATCGCGTGACGAAGCGCAAGAAGGCCGTGCTTTCCGGCACGCTTCATCCCCACTACCGCGCCGTTGTCGAAAATCTCTGCGAGGCGGGCGGCGATCCCGTCGAGGCGCTCGGCCCGGCGCTACCCGATCGCGCGGAAGACATCATCGCGCGCATCGGCGACGATACGAGCTGCGTCGTCGTGCAGTCGCCATCCTTCTTCGGCGAGCTGATCGACCTGGCGCCGATCGCCGAGGCAGCCCATGCGAAGGGCGCGCTCCTCATCGCCGTGGTGCCGGAGGTCGTGTCGCTCGGCCTCGTCACGCCGCCCGGCGAGATGGGCGCTGACATCGTCGTCGGCGAGGGGCAGTCCATCGGCAACGGCCTCAATTTCGGCGGGCCCTATCTCGGCCTCTTCGCCACGCGCACCAAATATGTCCGCCAGATGCCGGGCCGCCTTTGCGGCGAGACGGTAGATGCCTCCGGCAAGCGCGGCTTCGTGCTGACGCTCTCGACGCGCGAACAGCATATCCGCCGTGAAAAGGCGACATCGAACATCTGCACCAATTCCGGCCTCTGCTCGCTCGCCTTCACGATCCATCTCTCGCTTCTGGGCGAGGAGGGCTTCAAGCGTCTCGCGCGTATCAACCATGCGAACGCGGTCAGGCTTGCCGAAGGGCTCGCATCGGTGAAGGGCGTAGAGGTTCTCAATTCGGCCTTCTTCAACGAGTTCTCGATCCGCCTGCCCAAGCCGGCGGCCGCCGTTGTCGATGCGCTGGCCGACGGGGGCGTGCTTGGCGGGCTGCCGGCGAACCGCCTCACCCCCGGCGATGCCTCGCTCGAAAATGTTCTGATCGTCGCGTCGACCGAAGTGAACACGGATGACGACCGCGCGCAGTATGTGGCCGCGCTGAAGGAGGTGCTGTGATGTCGGTCATGAACAGCAGGGGCCGGCCCACGACGCCGGGCGAGGTGACGCATGCCGAGGTCGAGACTTTCACTGGCAACAGGGGCCTGCGTCTGGAAGAGCCGCTGATCTTCGAACTCGACAATCCGGGCGCTTCTGGCGTCGATTTCGACGAGCCCGCGCCCGTCGCCTCGCGCCTCGGCGCGCTCGAGCGCAAGGGACGCATCGGCCTTCCGGGGATATCCGAGCCGGATGTGATGCGCCATTACGTGCGCCTGTCGCGCATGAATTATTCGATCGATGCCGGGCTCTATCCGCTCGGCTCCTGCACGATGAAGCACAATCCGCGCCTCAACGAGAAGATGGCGCGCCTGCCGGGCTTCGCCGACGTGCATCCGCTCCAGCCGCAAAAGACGGTGCAGGGCGCACTCGAACTCATGGACACGCTCGCACACTGGCTGAAGGAGCTGACCGGCATGCCCGCCGTCGCCATGTCGCCCAAGGCGGGCGCGCATGGCGAGCTTTGCGGCATGATGGCGATCCGCGCCGCGCTGGTGGCGCGTGGCGAGAGCGAGACACGCACCCGCGTGCTCGTTCCTGAATCCGCACACGGAACGAACCCTGCCACCGCCGCGCTTCTGCGCTACAAGGTCGATGCGATCCCGGCGACCGAGGACGGCCGCGTCGATCTCGCCGCCTTCAAGGCCAAGCTCGGGCCCGACGTCGCCGCGATCATGCTCACCAATCCGAACACATGCGGGCTCTTCGAGCGCGACATCATCGAGATCGCCGACGCGGTGCATGAGGCGGGCGCCTATTTCTATTGCGACGGCGCGAATTTCAACGCCATTGTCGGCCGCGTGCGTCCGGGCGATCTCGGCATCGATGCGATGCACATCAACCTGCACAAGACCTTCTCGACGCCGCATGGCGGCGGCGGTCCGGGCGCGGGGCCGGTCGTGCTCTCCGCCGCGCTCGCGCCTTTCGCGCCGCTTCCCTATGTGGTGCATGGCGATGAGGGCTTCCGCTTCGTCGAGACGGATGAGGAGGCAAAGGCCGACGGCACGAGGCCGCTCGGCCGCATGGTCGCCTTCCACGGCCAGATGGGCATGTTCGTGCGCGCGCTCGCCTATATGATGAGCCACGGCTCGGACGGGCTGAGGCAGGTCGCCGAGGATGCCGTGCTGAACGCCAACTACGTTCTCGCCTCGCTCAAGGATCATCTCTCCGCGCCCTTCGAGGGTCCGTGCATGCATGAGGCGCTTTTCGACGACCGCTTCCTCAAGGGCACGGGCGTCGAGACGCTCGACTTCGCCAAGGCGATGATCGACGAGGGCTACCACCCGATGACCATGTACTTCCCGCTGGTGGTGCATGGCGCGCTTCTCATCGAGCCGACGGAAACGGAATCGAAGCACACGCTCGATCAGTTCATCGGCACGCTGAAGCATCTGGCGCAGGCGGCGAAGGGCAACGACAAGTCGCTCTTCACCGGCGCGCCGCATTTTGCCCCCCGCCATCGGCTCGACGAGACACAGGCTGCCCGCAGCCCCGTGCTGCGGTGGCAGGCGCCGGCGCCGAAGCAGGCGGCCGAGTAGGGCGGCGAAGCGGGCGGCGCGACGCAATATGGATGAGGCGGTCTTTCTCGATCTCGCGCTCGCCAATCCGGTCAACAAGGTGATTGCCGAGCGCCTTCCGGCGCTCGGCCTTCCCGATGCCTGGCTCGTTTCCGGCTCGCTCTTCCAGTCCGTCTGGAACGGCCTCACCGGCCGCGGCGTGCTTCACGGCATCAAGGATTACGATATTTTCTATTTCGATCCGGACACGTCGTGGGAGGCGGAGGACAGGGTCATCCGCCAATGCGCCTCCCTCCTTGCCGATCTCGGCGCGCCGGTCGAAGTCCGCAATCAGGCTCGCGTCCACCTCTGGTATCCGCAGAAATTCGGCATCGCCTATCCGCCGCTCGCCAGCGCGACGGAAGGGATCGACCGCTTCCTCGCTCCGGCGTCCATGGTGGGGCTTTCGCTTTCCGGCGCCGCGCGGCGGGTCTATGCGCCGCGTGGTCTCGCGGATGTCGGCGTGATGATCGTCCGCCCGAGCGGGGTCCCTAATTTCAGCTCTGAACGCTATGCGGAAAAGGCCGCCCGCTGGAAGGCGTCCTGGCCGGAAGTGACCGTGATCCCGGCCTGAGCCTCGATGCGGTCCGATGTGCCGGCGCTTGCTTGCGGAAAATCTTCCGCTATATGAGCGGCCGCTTTTGCGGCTAAAGTGCGGGCACGGCGCGGGGCTTCCGCGACCGCCGCAAGGTTAATCCCGAAGGATTTGAGGCATGGGCATCACGGGCCGGAATTTCGTGGAAGCGTATCTCTCCGACTCGCTCGCCACGCTCGACGCTTTCGCCAGGGATGCGGCGGCGGTGCAAAATCTGAACGCCATGGCCGATGTCATCGGCGATGCGCTCGAAGCTGGCAACAAGGTGCTGATCGCGGGCAATGGCGGCAGCGCGGCCGATGCGCAGCACATTGCGGGCGAATTGCTCTCGCGCCTCTTCTTCGACCGCAGCCCGCTGCCCGCCATCGCGCTCACCACCGACACGTCGGTCCTCACCGCGATCGGCAACGACTATGGCTATGAGAAGATTTTCGAGCGGCAGGTGCTGGGCCTCGGCCGTCCGGGCGACATCTTCCTTGGCATCTCGACTTCCGGCAAATCGCCCAATGTGATGCTGGCGCTCGATGCCGCCAAGGCGCGCGGCCTCGTCACCATCGGTTTCACCGGCGCGGCCGGCGGCGAGATGGCGGGGAAGTGCGACCACATTCTCAAGGCGCCGTCGGCCAAGACCTCGATCATCCAGCAGATCCACATCGTCGCGGCACATATCGTCTGCGCGCTGGTGGAGGAGAGGCTGTTCGGCGCGGCAAGACGCGGCTGACGCGGCCGGTCAGGTCGCCCGGAGGCGCTCCACGAAAAAGGCGATGACGCGCTTCGCCGCTTCCCTTGTCGGCTCGCCATCCCGGTCGATGAGGTCTTCAGTCAGCACCGAGTGAGGCCGCGGCTCGGGCGATTGCGGATTGGCGAATTTATCGTCGATCTCGATGCCCTCGAATGCGTCGCCCAGCTCGCGCCGCAGCGTTTCGAACCGTTCGGCAGGCGAAGTGACATCGCCCTTGAAGCGGAGGCCGAGCACCTTGTCGCCTTTCGCGCAGCGCTCCTTCAGGCATTGAAGTTCCACAGGCGAAACATGAAGCGCGGCCTTCCGCTCCGCGCCGAAGGGGAAAGGCAACGAGGGCTGCGAAAGCACGGGCGCCATGAGCGCGGGCTCCATCATCATGGAGAGCGCGAAATTGCCCGAGAAGCACATGCCGATGGCGCCGACGCCCTTTCCTCCCGCCTCTTCATGCGCATGGCGAGCGAGCGCCCTCAGCCATTCCGTCACCGGGCTCGAGCGATGGCTGGCGAGAACGTGGAACTCGCGGCTGATGCAGATCCTGGCGAGCGACTTCAGCACATAGCCCGTGGAGACGGGGCGGCCCGCCTCGCCGACAAGGAGCGGCATATAGACACGAAAGCCCGCATCGACGACCCAGTCGGCAAAGCGCACCACATTGGGCGTAATGCCCGGAAGTTCGTGGATGACGATGACGGCCGGTCCATGACCGCGCGTATAGACGGGCTTCGTCTCGCCCGCATGAGTGAACTCGCCAGGCGTATATCTCTCGAGCATGCGTTTCCCCTTCATCCCTTCTTGATGCCGCGGAATGCACGCCTGCGCGGAAGCAGCGCCGTTTCTCCATAGCGATCCACCACGCTCACGCTGAAGCCCGCCTCGCGCAGCGCGGCAATGACGTCGGCCTGCGGATAGAGAAATTGTACATGGCGCTCCTCGCTGCGCCGCCAGCCCTTGCCCGTGGCGCGAAAGGTGATGATGTCCCGCGTGATGCGCCGCGCCTTCTGATCCTCGCGCGCATCGGTGAGAACGGCCCAGTCCTTGCCCGCGCGCCAACCTCTCGCGGTAAGGCTCGGCGTTCGTGCAGGCATGATGAGATCGAAAAGAAAAAGCCCGCCCGCAGGCAGCGCCCTTGCGACGCGGCGGAAGAGGGGGAGGAGGGGAGGCGCCTTCCGCGCGCTCTCGCCTGCATAGTTCAGCACCTCGCCAATGGCGGTTACGGCATCGCATGGCGGGATCGGCGCGCTGCGAACGGGCGCGAGCAGGAACCGCGCGGCGGGCGCGGTCCTCCTGGCCAGCTGGAGAAAGGCGGACGACTGGTCTATGCCGAGGCCATGAAAGCCCGCCGCCGTGACCTCGCTCAGAAGCTCGCCGCTGCCGCAGCCGAGATCGACGACGAGGCCTCCCGCCCGGCCCGCCTTCCTCAGCGCAGAGACGATTTCGTGCGCCGCTGTTGTGCCGCCGGAGCTGAAGCCCTCATGATGGATGAATGCCAGATCTTCGCCATAGGTCTCGGCCATGAAGCACCCCGATGCTGCCCGGGGCCGATTCTAGATCAATTTACGGACCTGCGAAGCGCTTCATGCCGCGCAAGGGCAGGGGGCCCGAAAAGCAGAAAGCCCCGCCTTTTCGGGCGGGGCTTCCGGTTGATCTTGTGGGGGCCGCTCAGTGCAGCTTCGAGGGCAGTTCCGAGATCGACTGCTCGATGATGGACGCATCCTTCGCCGTATCGACCTTGCCGGCGATGAGTTCCTTCGCGGCGGTGACGGCGACTTCTGCCGCTGCCGCGCGCACTTCCTGCAGGGCCTGCGTTTCGGCCTGACGGATCTTGTCTTCCGCCTGCTTCTGGCGGCGCTCGACCTGGGCCTGCATGTTCGCCCGCGTCTCGACGGCGAGGCGCTCGGCCTCGACCTTCGCCTGGGCGATGATCGCTTCCGCTTCCTTCATCGCTTCCTCCTGCTTGCGCTTGTAGGAGGCGAGAAGTTCCTGGGCTTCCTCGCGCAGGCGGCGCGCCTGATCGAGTTCACCGGCGATTTCGTTCGAGCGCTTGTCGAGCTGGGCGGCAAGCATTCCGGGAACCTTCAGGTAGATCGTGATGCCGAAGAAGATCAGCACCGCGACCAGAACCCAGAACGGACCGGTGGCAAGAATTTCCATGACCTAGCTCCGTTTCAGCGCGGCATCGACCGCACGTTCGGTCGCCGCCTTGTCGGCGTCTTCGCCCAGAAGCCGGGCCACGACCGCGCCTGCCACATCGACCGCAACGCTGCGGACATTGGCGAGCGCCGCCGTCTTCGTCGAGGCGATGCTGGTTTCGGCCTGAGCGATCTTCTCGGCGAGCTTTGCCTCGATATCGGCCTTTTGGCGTTCGGTCTCGGCCGCAAGCGTGTCGCGCGTATCCTGCGCGATGGCATGGGCTCTGGAGCGCGCTTCCGCCAGCGCCTTTTCATAGGCGGCGATGGCGCTGTCCGTCTGCTGCTTTGCCGCCGCAGCCGCTTCGAGATCGGAAGCGATGCGGGAGCGACGGGCCTCGATCACGCTGGCGAAGCGGGGAAGCGCAACACGCGACATCACCACATAAAGCACGCCGAAGACGATGACGAGCCAGATGACCTGGGAAGAGAAGGTTTCCGAATTGAAGGGCGGAAACCCGGTGCTGTGCTGTTCCTGCGGGACGCCGGTTTCGGTCGTCACCTGATCGGCGGCAAGCGTCGCCGGCGCAGTGTGCGCGTCGACATGCGTGGACGTGCCGCTATTGATCGCCTCGTCTTGGGCCATCTGAGACTCCAGTTTGGCACTTCAGCCAATCGAATACCGGTGAGCGGAAAGCCTGCTGGCCGCACGGCGTGCGCGCGGCCAGCAGCCGGTCGAAAAGCAGATCAGGCGAACAGGAGGATCAGCGCGACGAGCAGCGAGAAGATGCCGAGCGCTTCCGTCACGGCGAAGCCGAAGATCAGACGGCCGAACTGGCCATCGGCAGCCGAGGGATTGCGCAGCGCGCCGGCGAGGTAGTTGCCGAAGATCGTGCCGAGGCCAATGCCCGCGCCGCCCATGCCGAGGCAGGCGATACCGGCGCCAATGAACTTTGCTGCTTCTGCGTCCATAACCAATGCTCCTTCAGGGGTTGTCTGGGTAGTCCTTGGGAGCGGCCCGACGCCGCTCCAAACCTTGTTGTGTCAGCCTTTTCGGCTTCCGCTCGGGGTCCGGCTCAGTGCTGCGGATGCAGCGCGTCGCGCAGATACATGCATGTCAGAATGGCGAAGACATAGGCCTGCAGCGCGGCCACGAGCAGTTCCAGCGCCACGAGCGCCACGATCATGGCGAGCGG
The DNA here is from genome assembly GCF_035325945.1 of Parvibaculum sp. Lineage (GTDB taxonomy): Bacteria > Pseudomonadota > Alphaproteobacteria > Parvibaculales > Parvibaculaceae > Parvibaculum. The sequence goes on along the minus strand of NZ_DAOKYX010000001.1, from coordinate 273,586 downwards.
CAGGATCGCGCCGAGCCAGCCGGCTGCGCCCATCGCGCCGAAGCTCAGAACGAAGCCCGCGAAGACTTCGAGCGTGATGTGGCCGGCGAGCATGTTCGCGAAAAGACGGACCGAGTGACTGATTGGCCGCGAAATGTAGGAGATGACCTCGATCATGACCACGAGCGGCAGCAGCAGCGCGGGCACGCCCTGCGGCACGAAGAGGCCGAAGAACTTGAAGCCGTGCAGATAGATGCCCGTCAGCGTCACGCCGATGAAAACGACGATGGCCAGCATGAAGGTGACGATGATGTGGCTCGTCACGCTGAAGCCATAGGGGTTCAGCCCCACCAGATTGGCGAAGAGGATGAACATGAAGAGCGTGAACACGAAGGGGAAGAAGCGCATGGCGTCGTGTCCCGCCGAGTCGCGCACCATATCGACGACGAAATCGTGGAGCATTTCAGCCGCGGCCTGGAAGCGGCCGGGGACGAGCGCCTTCTTGCTGATTCCGAAAACCGTGAAGCCGATCACCAGAAGCCCGGTGATGATCATCCACAGGCTCGCATTGGTGAAGGAGACGTCGATGCCGCCGATCTGCAGAGGCACGATCTTCTGAACGACGAACTGATGCAACGGGTCGACCGGAAAACTTCCCTGCGCGTGCTCGGCTGTAGCCACGATGCCTTACCTTTTGTCGTCGGGCTTCCGCCCGGCCTGATCCTGCTTCGCCTCGCCCGACTGCCGGGCCTTGTCCATTTCCCGCGTCGCGCGAAGCACGTTCCTTACTCCGGCCACCGTACCGAGCCCCATGAAGATGATGAGGCAGATGGGCGATATGCCGAAAACCTTATCGATCCCCCAGCCAATCGCCGCGCCGACAAGCACGCCTGAGACCATCTCCGATGACAATCGGAGCGCGACGCCCATGTCGGACGACCTGCTGGAGGCCGCTACTTTCTCCGGCTCGCTGCGGGCCCACTTCGCAGATTTGCGCGCCGCCTGGATACGCTGACCCAGATCGGCAAGCGCCTCCTCGTCGGCCTTTGAGGGGCTGCTGCCGTGTCGAGTTCCATGACTCTCTTCGTCAGCCAAACTCTCGCTCCGCCGTCCAGAAGGCCCAGTAAAACTGCGTCGAAACTGCGCGAGCCCCGCCTTAAGCCGGGCGCACCCTACTTGTGGGGCTTTTGCCTGTCAAGAACCGGGTAATGCTTCCTAACCCTTTGTGTTGAAAGGGGAATTTAGCGCTTTGTGGCGATGCGGCAATCGGCTCCGCCGCAAAGGCGAGTCGCGGGCCGCAAATAGAGGGAAAAGGCCCCTCCGAAGGAGGGGCCGCCAGCCTGATTCCCGGGCCTCAGGAGGCCTCGCGGAAGCGCTCCGCGCCCTCCAGATCGACCGAAACGAGCGTCGAGACGCCGCGCTCCTGCATGGTCACGCCGAAAAGGCGGTTCATCCGCGCCATGGTGAGGGCGTGGTGGGTGATGATGAGGAAGCGCGTATCGGTCGTGCGCGTCATCTCTTCCATCAGGTCGCAGAAGCGCTCGACATTGGCGTCGTCGAGCGGGGCGTCGACTTCGTCCAGCACGCAGATGGGCGAAGGATTGGTCAGGAAGACCGCGAAGATGAGCGACATGGCCGTCAGCGCCTGCTCGCCGCCCGAAAGCAGCGACATGACCTGAAGGCGCTTGCCCGGCGGGCGGGCATAGATTTCGAGGCCCGCTTCCAGCGGATCTTCCGATTCAGTGAGCTTCAGATGCGCCTCGCCGCCGCCGAAGAGATGAGTGAAGAGGCGCGAGAAATTCGCGTTCACCTTCTCAAAGGCTTCGAGCATGCGCTCGCGGCCTTCGCGATTGAGGCTGCCGATGGCCTGGCGGAGCTTTGCGATGGCGCTGACGAGGTCCTCGCGCTCCGTGGTCATGGTGGTGAGTTGTTCGGTCAGTTCGCGGGCCTCTTCCTCGGCGCGAAGATTGACGCCGCCGAGCCCCTCGCGCTCCCGCTTCAGCCGCTCGAATCTGGCGTCGATCTGCTCGATGGTCGGCAGTTCCGCGCCTTCCTCGAGATTGGCCTGGGCGAGCGCGTCGGCGGGCTCGCATTCGAGCGCCTCGCGAACCCGCTCCTCCGTTTCCCGGAGCCGCTCGCGCGCGCCTTCGACAAGGCCGTCGATGCGGGCGCGGTCCTCGCGCGCCTCGCCGAGATGCGCCTGGAATTCACGGGCGAGTTTCGCGCATTCCGAAAGCCGCGAATCGGCGGCCGCAAGCGCGTCGGCCGCGCTCGAGCGCGCGGCTTCCGCTTCGGCGATATGGTCGATGAGCGTGATGCGCTTTGCCTCGATTTCGGCGGGAATGCCCTCGACCAACTGCAACTCGCCCAGCGCTTCGTCCTGTCGCGTCTCGAGCGTCGCGATCTGGTGTTCGGCATTGGAAGCCCGAAGCGCCCATGCCTCGCTCTCCTGCGCGATGGCGGCGAGCCGGCGCGTGCGCGCCTCCGCCTCGCGGCGAATGCTCTCATGCTGCGCGCGGGCCTCGGCAAGTTCGAGGCGAAGCGATGACACAAGCTCGCGAAGCTCGTTCGCGCGAAGGCGGAGGTTCTCGTCGGACGGCAGTTCGGAGAGCTGGACTTCCGCTTCCTCCTGCGCGCGGGTCGCCTCCTTCATGTCGCCGGTGAGGCGCTCATGGGCTTCGGCGAGGGCGGCAAGCCGCGTTAGTTGCGCGGACGCCGCGCGTTCGGCGGCAGCCAGAGCTTCGCGGATGCGGTTCTGCTCGGCCTGCGCCTCGCGCTGGGCGCGCCGCGCATCCTGCTCGCGGGCAAGCGCGTCTTCGGCGGCAAGGCGCGCGGCCTCGAAGGCGGCGCGGGTCTCGGAGGCGAAAGCGCGCGCTTCCTGAAGCTGCGCCTCCACATCCGCGAGGCGGTTGCGCTGCTCGAGGCGGCGGGCGGAAGCGGTCGGCGCATCGGCCGCGGCCGTGTATCCATCCCAGCGCCAGAGCGCGCCTTCGCGCGTGACGAGCCGCTGGCCGGGCTTCAACTCGCTCTGGAGCCTCTTGCCGTCGACGGCATCGACGACGCCGATCTGCGACAGGCGGCGGGAAAGCGCCGCGGGCCCGCGCACGAATTGCGACAGGGGAAGCGCGCCCTGGGGCAGGGCGGGCGTGACCTCGAACTCCGGCAGCGCGTCCCAGTGGACGGGAGCGGCGACATTGCCCGGCACGGCGAGATCATCGCCCAGCGCCGCGCCCAGCGCCGTTTCGTAACCATGCTCGACGTGAACCGCGTCGATCATCGGCGGCCAGAGATCGCTCTCGCCGACGGCGAGAAGGTCGGCGAGCGTCTTTGCCTCGGCGGCAAGATCGCCGGCCTTGCGCTCGGCGACCTGCATGGGCTCGCGTGAGGCCTTTTCAGCGTCCTGCGCTGCCGCACGCGCTTCCTCCGCATCGAGCGCGGCATATTCGGCCGCCTCTGCGCGCGCGGCGGCGGCATCGAGTTCGGCCGACTGCAGCTCGATCTCGGCCTGCTTCTCGGCGGCGTCGGCGAGCGAAGCCTGCTCGCTCGCGATTTCCTCGATCTGGCGGGCGACGCGCTCCATCCGCGCACGGCCGGATTCGATCGCCTTTTCGAGGCTTTGGCGCTCCGCAGTGAGCCGGGCGATCTCGCGATTGAGCTGGTCGAGTTCGCTTTCGCGCGAGGAAAGGGTCGCCTGCGTCTCCTCGACACGCGCCTCGGCGATGGCCTGCGCCTCGGCCTGTCCTTCTTCCGCGCCGCGAAGCTCCACCGCTTCCGCCTCGAGCCGCGCGATGGCGCCGCGCGTGTCCTCGATCAGATGGCGCTCGCGGGCGAGGTCGTGGCCGATCTGCTCGATGCGGGCGTTGAGTCGCTGGGCTTCGCCTCTTGCGCGGGCTTCCTCCGCATCGAGATTGCCGCGCTCGATGGTGAGGCGGTGAAGGCGCGCTGCCTCCTGCGCTTCCCGGTCGCGCAGCGCGGGCAGGGTCTCCGCCGCATCGGCCTCGGCGACGCTTGCGGCCGCCGCCTCGCGCGTCAGTTCCGCGACACGCGCATCGGTGGCGACGAGGCGCTCTTCTTCATGCTTCAGCGCGTTGACCGCATGGGTCCATTTGAGGTGAAGCTGGATCGCCTCGGTTTCGCGGATCTGGCTGGAAAGGTTGCGGTAGCGCACCGCCTGCCGCGCCTGCCGCTTGAGGCTCGCAAGCTGGGATTCGAGCTGGGCGACGACGTCGTCGAGGCGGGTGAGGTTCGTTTCCGCCGCCTTCAGGCGAAGCTCCGCCTCGTGCCGGCGCGTATAAAGGCCGGTGATGCCGGCCGCCTCTTCGAGAATGCGGCGGCGATTGATCGGTTTCGACGAGATGAGCTGCGCGATCTGCCCCTGCCGCACAAGGGCGGGGGATTGCGCGCCGGTGGAAGCGTCGGCGAAGAGAAGCTGCACGTCGCGCGCGCGCACCTCGCGGCCATTGATGCGGTAGGTCGAGCCCTGATCGCGCTCGATCTTGCGCGAGACCTCGATCACCTCGCAGTCATTATAGGCAGCGGGCGCCGAGCGGTCGGCATTGTCGATGAAGAGCGTGACTTCCGCGTGGTTGCGCGCCGGCCTCCCGGTCGTGCCTGCGAAGATCACGTCTTCCATGCCCGAGCCGCGCATGTTCTTGAACGAGTTCTCGCCCATCACCCAGCGCAGCGCCTCGAGCAGGTTCGACTTGCCGCAGCCATTGGGGCCGACGACGCCGGTCAGCCCGGGCTCGATGATGAGATCGGTCGGATCGACGAAGGACTTGAAGCCTGAGAGACGCAGCCGGTTGAACTTCACGTTGAGCCCGATTCTGGATTGGAGGCCGAAAGAGGCCCGGGCGGCGTCCGCCCGGGGTCGCTGCTGGTTATTGCCCGGGTGCGGGCGTCGTCGGTCCCGATGAGGGCGCGGGAGCTTCCTCGCCCTTCTCGCCCGAGAGCTTCTTGTTCAGGATTTCCTCGAAATCCTTGTAGGGGATCGCGCCTTCGACCTTCTCGCCATTGACGAAGAAGGTGGGCGTGGAGCGAACGCCGAATTGCTGCGCAGCTCGCTGCGCCACCGTCTTCACATGGTCGAAGATGGCCTGATCCTTCATGCAGGCGTCGAATTTCTCATCCGAGAAGCCGCCCTGGCGCGCGAGCTTCTTCAGCGCCTCCATAGGCGTCTCGACGAAGGCCCACTGCTCCTGCGAGCGGAACAGAACCTCGATGAAGCCGAAATAGCGATCCGGCCCCGCGCAGCGCGCCAGCATGAAGGCGGCGGTCGCGACGGGATCGAAGGGAAATTCGCGGAAGACGTAATAGACCTTGCCCGTGTCGACGAAGTTCTTCTTCACCTCGGGAAAGGTGTCCTTGGCGAATTCGGCGCAGTGCGTGCAGGTCATCGAGGCATATTCATAGACCGTGACGGGCGCCGACTTGTCGCCGAGCGTCATTTCGCCAAGCGGGCCGGGGACCGCCAGTTCCTTTTCAAAGGCCGTCTTGTCGGCCGTGGTGATGGCCGAACCTGTCGGCGCTTCACCCCTCTGGCCGAAAATCCGGTAGGCGCCATAGCCAAGCAGCGCTACGGCCAGCACGGCCGCCGCCGCGATTGCGATAACCCTATTTTGATTCACTTTTAGCAGTCCCCACTAGATGTTGGGGCATTATGGCCTTGGGCCACCGCCCTCTCAATCAAAGCTTTCTCTTGCGCGGGCCCGAGAATCGGGACTCCGGGCACTTGTCCCCAGGATTCTTTCGCCCAGCCTCTCGAGCGACGATCTGAGCGCCGCCTCGCCGATGGGCTCGAGGCTCCGGGCGAGAAGGGCCCGCTCGTCCGGCCTGAGCGGGCGGATAAGCTTCCGCCGCGCCCGTGGGCGGGCGGGCAGGGGGCCTTGCACGATTTTCAGCCGCAAGACGGCATTGTATCCATAATATCCGTTGATCCGCTCCAGGATCTGGGGTTCGAGATGGCGGATCTCGAGGGCCACGGGCCCGTCGACCCTGACGGTCAGCGTCGCCCCGCCTTGCGCGCCCGCGCCGTCGCCGGCTTTGCGGGGAAAGCTCAGCTTCTCGGGCGAGGAATATTCGGCGAGGTCGGCGCCGACGATCTCCGGCCAATGGGCGAGGATATGCGATTGGGCAAAACCGCGCTTGCGGAAGATGTCGCGGGTGAGGCCCGCCACCCGCGCGCCAATGGCGGGCACGACAAAGCGCTTCGGCGCCAGCAGATGGTCCCTGTCGTCGGTCATGGCCCATTCTGCCCCGAAACGGCCCGGGGGGCGAGATGGATTGACGGAAAGCCGCCCCTCGCGCCATGACTGGCGCATGACCCGACGTCCAGCCAAATCCGGGAGCCCGATGAAACTCGGGGAAAGCGAGGCGCAGACCGTCGCCGGGCGGCTTCTCGCCTGGTACGACGCCCATGCCCGGGTGCTGCCTTGGCGGGCGCCGCCGGGCGAATACGCGGACCCTTACGCGGTCTGGCTTTCGGAAATCATGCTGCAACAGACGACGGTGGCGGCCGTCGGGCCCTATTTCCGCGCGTTTCTGGAGCGTTGGCCGAGCGTCGGGGCCTTGGCGGCCGCGCCCCTCGACGATGTGATGCGCCAATGGGCGGGGCTTGGCTATTACAGCCGCGCCCGCAACCTCCATGCCTGCGCGCAGGCGGTGGCGGGGGAGCATGGCGGGCGCTTTCCCGATACGGAGGAGGGGTTGCGCTCGCTTCCCGGCATCGGGCCCTACACGGCGGCCGCCATCGCCGCCATCGCCTTCGGCCGCCGTGCGACGGTGGTTGACGGCAATGTCGAGCGCGTCGTCTCGCGGCTCTTCGCGATCGAGGCGCCGCTTCCCCGCGCCAAGCCCGAGATCCGCGCGAAGGCGGAAACGCTGACCCCCGATCTGCGCGCCGGCGATTTCGCGCAGGCCATGATGGATCTCGGCGCGACGGTCTGCACGCCGAAGCGGCCCTCCTGCAACCGCTGCCCGATAGCCTCGTTCTGCTCAGCCCGCGAGGCGGGCATCGAGGAGACGCTGCCGCGCCGTATGGCCCGGAAGGAGCGGCCGGTGCGGCGCGGCGCCTGTTTCGTTCTTACACGGAGCGATGGTGCGATGCTGCTGCGCAAGCGGCCCGCGAAGGGGCTTCTCGGCGGCATGATGGAGGTGCCGACGACGCCCTGGGCGGAAGCGGAGATAGACGAGGCGGCGCTCTCGCTCCACGCGCCGGCCGCCGCGAATTGGCAACGCGTGCCCGGCCTTGTCGAGCATACCTTCACGCATTTCCATCTGGTGCTGACGATTTTCGTCGGTGAGGTGAGCGCGAGGGTGGCGGCGAAGGCCGAAGGCGTCTGGATCGCGGAAGAGGATGTAGGCCGCGAGGCGCTGCCTTCGGTGATGCGCAAGGTGGTGGCGCATGCAAAGCCGGATGCGGGGCCTCTGTTCCGGTAGCCATATCCCGGCTTCCGCCGTCATCCCGGCCTTGCGCCGGGGTGACGGGTCAATGGGTGACGGGGAAAATCGTGCGAGACTTACGCCTCGCCCATTTCGGCGCGCACCTTCTGGCGCAGAATGTCGATGGGCTTGAGCTTCCCGTCGGTCTTGAAGTGCCAGTAGGTCCAGCCGTTGCAAGCATCGAGCCCCTGCACATGGGCGCCGATCTTGTGAATCGAGCCGGTGGCGTCGCGGCAGACGATGGAGCCGTCGGCGCGTACACGCGCGGCATGACGGCGCGTCGGATCGGTGAGCACGGTGCCCGGTTCGAGAAGCCCGCGCTCCACGATGACGCCGAAGGGCACGCGCGGCTCGGCCTTTTTCGACGTCGTGACCTTCAGATCCTCCTCCGCGCCCGGCATCACGCGGGCGATGCGCTCGCGTGCGACCTTGAGATAGCGCTCGTCGCGCTCGATGCCGATGAACTTGCGGCCGAGCTTCTTCGCCACCGCGCCCGTCGTGCCAGTGCCGAAAAAGGGATCGAGCACCACGTCGCCCGGATTGGTCGTCGCCAGCAGCACGCGATGGAGCAGCGCCTCGGGCTTCTGCGTCGGATGCGCCTTGCCGCCATCCTCGTCCTTCAGCCTCTCATTGCCGGTACAAAGCGGGATGAGCCAGTCCGAACGCATTTGAAGATCGTCGTTCAGCGCTTTCATGGCGTCGTAGTTGAAAGTGTATTTCTTCTGGTCCGCGTCGCGCGTCGCCCAGATCAGCGTTTCATGCGCATTGGTGAAGCGCGTGCCGCGGAAGTTCGGCATCGGGTTCGACTTGCGCCAGATCACGTCGTTCATGATCCAGTAGCCGAGATCCTGAAGCGTCGCGCCCACGCGGAAGATGTTGTGATAGGAGCCGATGACCCAGATCGCGCCCGTATCCTTCAAGACGCGCCGCGCCGCGGCGAGCCACTCACGGGTGAAGCGGTCGTAAACCTCGAAGCTCGCGAACTTGTCCCAGTCGTCGGTGACGGCATCGACCTTGGACTGGTCGGGGCGCGTGAGTTCGCCGCCGAGCTGAAGATTGTAGGGCGGGTCGGCAAAGATGAGATCGACCGATTTCTCGGGCAATGCGTTCATCGCCTCGATGCAATCGCCCTCGATGATCCGTTCGGCCGGAATCCTGGCCGCCTCGCTTGAAGTGCGCCCCACGACTATCCCCTTTGAGTGACAAGGACGCGATCATGAGTCAGAGGCGATTCTGCGTCAAGAATCAAAGGGTTAAGGGATTCGGAGCCACTAGATCGAGTCCTTCGGGAATCCCGGGACTCAACATGTTGCGTATGGGCGCGAAGCTCCTGCGGTGATGCGCGGTCGCGCCGAGCCGTTTCAGCGCATCGAGATGCGCCGCGGTGCCATAGCCGCGGTTCTTTTCCCAGCCATAACCGGGATGCGCGCGAGCGAGGTCGTCCATCATGCGGTCACGCGTGACTTTCGCGACGATGGAGGCGGCGGCGATGGAAAGAACGCGTGCATCGCCTCCGACAATGGCGCGTGCGGGGCAGGTGAGCGCCGGCAGGCGATTGCCGTCGACAAGCGCGAATTGCGGTGCGCGCTGAAGGTTCTCCACCGCGCGGCGCATGGCGAGCATGGTCGCCTGCAGAATGTTGAGGCTGTCGATTTCCTCGACGGTCGCGATGCCGATGCCGATTTCGGCGCATTGCGAAAGCGCGGCGAAGAGAGCTTCGCGCCTTGCCTCGTCGAGCTTCTTGGAATCGTTGAGCCCTGCGGGGCAGTTCGTCTGGTCGATGATGGTGGCCGCCGCGACGACGGGCCCTGCGAGCGGCCCGCGCCCCGCCTCGTCGATACCGCAGACGCGCAAGCCTGGCGCGCCATGCTCGATCTCGAAACGATAGTCGGGCCTTGCCGCCATGCGCTTCTTTCGCTCCGCTGCGGGCCCGGCCGAATCTTTTTTCGGAGAACGTGTCATCGCGCGAGAGTGCAGCATGCCCGCGCGAGGCTCAACCTGATCGTGGTGGCTTCAATACCAGGTGCGGCGAGTGGATCCCGGCTTTCGCCGGGATGACGGTTCATTTGGTTGTCATCCCGGCGAAAGCCGGAACGATGGACCTAGAGAAGCTCGAGCTGGTCGCCCGGCCGCGGCGGCACGCGGAACGCGGTGCAGTCGAGCGTCCGGCCGCCACGGTCGAGGCCGAGGCGCTTCTTCGCGATCTCGAAGCGGCGCGCGATCTGCCAGGCATAAGGCCCGGTGCCGCGCATGCGCGTGCCCCATTCGGCGTCGTAATCCCTGCCGCCGCGCATCGAGCGGATGAGCGACATCACATGCGCCGCGCGGCCGGGCTCGTTCTCCTCCAGCCATTCACGGAAGAGATCCTTGATTTCGAGCGGCAGGCGCAGGAGCACGAAGCCTGCCGATGTCGCGCCTGCATAGGCAGCGCCGGTCAGGATCTTCTCGATTTCACTGTCATTCAGCGCGGGGATCACCGGCGCGACCATGACGCCCGTCGGAATGCCCGCTTCAGAGAGAAGACTGATCGCCTCCAGACGGCGCGTCGGCGTGGAGGCGCGCGGTTCCATGGCGCGGGCGAGCTTCGCGTCGAGCGTCGTCACCGAAAGCGCGACCCTGGCGAGATTGCGCCGCGCCATGTCCGACAGAATGTCGAGATCGCGCGTGATGCGCGCCGACTTGGTTACGATGGTGACGGGGTGATTATAGGCCGAGAGCACTTCGAGAATGCTGCGCGTGATGCGATAGCGCTGCTCGATCGGCTGATAGGGGTCGGTGTTCGTGCCCATGGCGATGGGGGCAACCTCATAGCCCTTGCGCGCCAGCTCCTTTTCGAGAAGCGCCGCCGCATTGGGCTTGGCGAAGAGCCGGCTCTCGAAATCGAGCCCCGGCGACAGCCCCATATAGGCGTGGGTCGGCCGCGCGAAACAATAGATGCAGCCATGTTCGCAGCCGCGATAGGGATTGATCGAGCGGTCGAAGCCGATATCGGGCGAATTGTTCCGCGTGATGATCTGCCGCGGGTTTTCGTTCGTCACATGGGTCTTGAGCGGCGGCGGCGCGTCGATCGTGCCCCAGCCGTCATCGAGAAGAACGCGCCGCTCGCTTTCGAAGCGACCGCTCTCATTGGTGAGCGCGCCCCGGCCGCGCCGGCCATTATGGGGGACCCCCGGGGGTACGAGGGGAACGGGGTCCACCAGCGGGGCAGGCCGGGCGCTCGCCGGGCCGGGCGGGGAACCGGCTGCCAGGCGGGCGTTGCGGACGGGGCGCGCCGTGTCTCGACTCGTTTTCATGATGAAAATTTATCGCGGGCACATGAACAAAACAAGAACAAACACGATCCCCCTCTCGCCTTCGCAGATGCAGCAGATATGATGCGGCGCATGGTGAGTGTCATCATCCCGACCCTGAATGCCGAGGCGACCCTGCCCCGGGTTCTCGCCGCCCTTGTACCTGCGGCGGTGAGCGGGCTTGTCCGGGAGGTCGTCATCGTCGATGGCGGCTCGAGCGATCGCACCTTCGATATTGCGGAGGCCTCGGGGGCGAAATTTGTCGAGGCGCCGCGCGGCCGGGGGCCCCAGCTCGCGGCGGGCGCGAATGCCGCCAAGGGCAACTGGTTCCTCTTCCTGCATGCCGACACGGTGCTCGAGGCCGGATGGGAGGAAGAGGTCGAAAAACTCTTCGAGCAGATTGCGACCGGCCGGATTCCGACGGCCGAGCTTGCTGCCGCCTTCCGCTTCAGGCTCGATGATTTTTCGCGGCGCGCGCGATTTCTCGAACGAGTGGTGGCCCTGCGCTGCGCGGTGCTGAAACTCCCTTACGGCGATCAGGGCCTGCTCATCAGCCGCCGTCTCTATCAGCGGATCGGCGGTTTCCGTCCCCTGCCGCTCATGGAGGATGTCGATCTCGTCCGCCGCATCGGCAGGCGCCGCCTGGTGATGATGCGCGCGCGCGCGGTGACGAGCCCGCAACGCTATCTCGAAGATGGCTTCTTCCGCCGCATGTCCCGCAATGCGCTCTGCATCGCCCTCTATTATCTGCGCGTGCCGCCACACCTGATCTCGCGCATATATTCCTGAATGGGCCTGACATCGCATCTCGTCGTGATGGCGAAACATCCGGCGCTCGGCCGGGTGAAGACGCGGCTCGCCGAAGGCGTGGGCGCGGTCGAGGCGATGCGCTTCTACCGCCATGCGAGCCGCGAGGTTTTGCGCCGGGTCGCCCATGATCCGCGCTGGCGGACGCTTCTCGCCCTCACGCCCGACGCCGCCAGGCATGATGCCGGTATCTGGCCGGATGGCATACCGCTGATCGCGCAAGGCGAGGGCGATCTCGGCCACCGAATGGGCCGGCTCATGCGCGATCTGCCGGCGGGGCCCGTCGTCATCATCGGCAGCGACATTCCCGATATCGGCGCCGCGCATATTGCGCTCGCCTTCCGCAAACTCGGCGATGCGGATGCCGTTTTCGGCCCCGCCGACGATGGCGGCTACTGGCTCGTCGGTCTGAAGCGCCGGCCGCGCGTGCCGGAAATATTTGACAATGTGCGCTGGTCGGGCGAGCACGCGCTTGCCGATACGCGCGCCAATGCCGAGCGCGCGGGCCTTCGCGTCGCCATGCTCGGCGTGCTCGCCGATATCGATACGGCGGAGGATCTGAAGCGCTGGAAACGGGAACGGCGGGCGTGAACGAAATCGATCCCTTCAAACTCTTTCTCGAACTGCAACTGGGCCTGCCGCGCAACGCGCCGGGCAGCGCGAGAGCGACGCGGGAAACCTTTTCGCTCCTGCCCGCATTGCCGCCCCGGCCCGAAATCGCCGATCTCGGTTGCGGGCAGGGGCCGGAGGCATTCGATCTTCTGCGCCTCACCGATGGCCGCGTCACGGCGGTCGATCTCTTCGAGCCCTTTCTGGAAAGGCTCGGCGAGCGGGCCGAGCGCGGGGGCGTTCCCGAGGAGCGGCTGCGCGTGCTGCGCGGCGACATGAACGATCTCCCGTTTCACGACGGCGAGTTCGATCTCATCTGGTCCGAGGGCGCGATCTATCTTCTCGGCTTCGAGGAAGGCTTGCGCCTCTGGCGCCGCTTCCTGAAGCCCGGCGGCTTCGCGGTCGTCTCCGAACTCACATGGCTGACGGATGCGCCTTCACCCGAGGCGGCAGGGTTCTGGGAGGAGGCCTATCCCGGCATGGGCAGCGTGGCCTCCAATGCAGAGGCGGCGGCCAGAGCCGGCTACCGCCTCATCGGAACCATCGCTCTGCCTGCGGAGGAATGGTGGCAGGACTATTATACGCCGATGCGCGCGAAGCTCGCCGAGATGCGCCGGACCTATGGGCCGCTGCCGGTCTTCACTGAAATGGAGCGCGAGATCGGCCTCTTCGAGCGCCATGCGGACGAATATGGCTATGTCTTCTATGCGCTCCGGCGCGATTAGCCGCGCGGCTTAAGCAGGTCGCGGATTTCCTCGAGCAGCACTTCCTGGCGCGGCGGCGCGGAAGGCGCGGGCGCCTCTCCCTTCGCGATGCGCTCCTTCAGGCGGTTCATCTGCCTGATGACCATGAAGAGCGCGAATGCGACGATCGCGAAATTGATGATCGCATTGACGAACTTGCCATAGGCGAGGACCGGCACGCCGGCGGCCTTCGCCGCGTCGAGCGAGGCGGGCGCTTCGCCCATGGTGAGCGGCAGGAAATAGTTGGAGAAGTCGACGCCGCCCAGAAGCACGCCGATCGGCGGCATCAGAACGTCATTGACGAGCGAAGTCACGATGGTCGTGAATGCCGCGCCGATGATGATACCGACGGCCATGTCGACCACATTGCCCTTGAGGGCGAATTCCCGGAATTCCTTCAGCATCGCGATCTCCTGAAATGCCTCGTGGCGCGCAAGCGCCGCCCGGGGGCAAGATTGACGCGCCCCCGGGTTTCGATCAATCGAATGTTCAGCCCTGCCGCTCCTGCAGGCGCGGAAGGATTTCCACGAAATTGCAGGGGCGGTAGCGATTGTCGAGCTGGTGCTGAAGGATTTCGTCCCAGCCGTCCTTGCACGCATTGGGAGAGCCGGGCAGCGCGAAGAGATATGTTCCGTGCGCGACGCCCGCCGTGGCGCGCGACTGGATCGTCGATGTGCCGATCTTCTCGAAGCTGACGCGGTGGAAGATCGCCGAAAAACCGTCGATTTCCTTTTCATAGACGCTCTTGAACGCTTCGGGCGTCACGTCGCGGCCGGTGAGGCCCGTGCCTCCGGTCGAGATGACGATGTCGATCCTGTCGTCCGCGATCCAGGCGAGGAGCTGGTTGCGGATCATCTGCACGTCATCGGAAACGATCGTCCGCGCCGCGAGCTTGTGGCCCGCCTTCTCTATGCGCTCGGCAAGCACATCGCCTGAACTGTCCGTTTCGGGCGTGCGTGTGTCCGAAACCGTCATGACGGCTATGTTGAGCGGAATGAAGGGTCGCGAAGTGTCAATTCCTGGCACGTGGGGGCACCTTTCCAGTAGAGATTGCAAGTGATGGACGGCAGCTTCGCGACTAGCGCAGCGAGAGCGGTCCGTCCCGAAGTGCGGCCGGCTCATAGACCGGCCAGTTCCCCGATGCCGTGGCATCGAGAGATTGCATGGGCTGACCCAGCCTTGCCCGGTAGATCCAGAAATTCGTGAGCACGCGCTCAATATAACCGCGTGTTTCCGGTGCGGGAATGCTTTCGATGAAGAGAAACGGGTCGCCCTTGAAGTTGATGCTGTCGAGCCAGCGCGTGAGATTGCCGGGCCCGCCATTATAGGCCGTGGTCAGCATGAAGAGATTGCCGCCCGGCGCGTTCGCCCCCATCAGCGTCTCGAGATATTGCTGCGCGAGGGTGAGATTGAACGACGGGTCGAGCAGCTTGTCCTTGTTGGCGCTGGCAAGCGTCGTATCGCGGGTGATGTGGCTCGCCGTGCCCGGCATGATCTGCATCAGACCGCGCGCGCCGGCAGGGGAAGTCACGTCGGGCCGGAACTTGCTCTCCTGCCGCATGAAGGCGAAGAAAAGTGCGCGATCGACGCGATAGCCGTTCTGCGGCTCATAATCCGGGATCGGAAAGAGGCCGGAATTGAGCGCGATCGTGCCGTTGCTCTGCCGTGCCGGCGGCAGGCTCGCGGCGCTTGCGACCTGAAGCTCAACGGCCGGGAGGTTGAAGGTCGAGGCGAGCGCGATCAGCGCTTCGTCGAGGCGCGGTTCGAGCCAGCCATGCGCGCGCACAAGCTCCTGCTCGGCGAGATCGCGGCGATTGATCTGCGCGAGCGCGACGGCGCGCGCCACGGCTGGATCGCTGACAAGCGCTTCATATCCGGTGCGGTCGAGCTTCGGTTCCACCCAGACGAAATGCGGTTCGCGGCCGAGTTGCCGCGTGGCGAGAAGCCCGTAGAAGGTCGCGCCCGTTTCGGCGGCGAGTTCGAGCATGTCCGCCACCCGCTCCGGCTGGCGATTGGCGAGATAGGCACGCGCCGCCCAGAAGCCGCCTGCCGCCTTCGACCAGTCGGCCACGGTGCCGGAGCGCGCCAGCCGCTCGAAATGATAGGCGGCGTCCGAATAGCGCTCCATCCGCCAGGAGGAGAGTCCCGCATACCAGTCCGCCATCGGAACCTCGCGGCCATGGCGGCGCGAGATCTCATCGGCGACCTGATAGGCGCGCTCATTGTCGTTCTCGACGAAATAGGACGTCGCGACCCGCTCGCGCGCCTTGTCGTATTCGACATCGGAAAGCGCCATGCGCACGGAAGCGGTGTTGAGATAGTTGAGCGCGTCGGAGGCTTTCGCGTTGCGGACAAGCTCGCGCACGCGCGCGTCAATCTTGGCGAAGCGCTGGGAGAAGAGCGGCTCGCCGCCATCGTCGACCGCATAGGCCGAATGGGCGGGCTGGCGGAAGCGCTGGGCGGCGGGACGATCGGGCGCCGCCGCGCCGCGCGGTTTCTTCTTCAGGGCGAGGCGGTAGATGTCGTTGGCGCCCGGCACGCTCGAATAGCTGGCCATCCAGCTTTTCAGTTCGGCATATTTGGATTTGTAATGCGGATGGAGATAGCGGTCGGCGAGCACATAGGCGAGAAGGCGGCGATCGGCGAGCTGGGCGATGAGCTTGTCGGCCGTCTTCCAGTCGGCGCGTTTCTGCGCGGCGAAAATCTTCAGATAGCGCTCGCGGTCGGCGCCGCTCAGAACTTCCGGGCTCCAGATCTTCGCGCTGGCGGGGCGGGGATCGGGTGCCGGCGCCTCTGCGACGCGCGCCAGATCCGTCGCGCTCAGCGTGCCGAGACTTGCGGCCTTCGCAACCGATGGTAGCAATGACGTGCCCAGCAGGCAGGCGGCCGCAAGGCTCAGCGCCCCGGCGAACCGGCGGCCACATGCTCCAATCGGGTTATTCGCGGCTCTTTTGCCACCCGGCAAGACCGCTCTGTTTTGGGACACCCCCGTCTTCATGGGAGTCATAATAGCTGTGGAGGATGACCCCACAAGCACGCGGGGGTTGAATCTTGCTGCGCCTGCGAAGCGCCGTCAGGCAGGCGGCAGCGCGTCGATGCGCGCCTTGAGCGAAAGGAGATCGCGCCAGGCGAGCCGCTTCTGTGCGGGCTGGCGGAGCAGATAGGCGGGGTGGAAGATCGGCAAGGCCGGAAGCTCGCGCGTGCCGGCCCTGTAGCTCGACCAGCGGCCGCGAAGCCGCATGATGCCCGTGTCGGTGCGCAGAAGCTGCTTTGCCGAAACGCCGCCGACGAACACCAGGATCTCGGCCCGCGAAAGCTCGATCTGCCGCTCGATGAAGGGCTGGCAGACGGCCTGTTCGTCCGGCGTCGGTGCGCGGTTGCCGGGCGGCCGCCAGGGCAGGGTGTTGGCGATATAGACCTTCGTGCGGTCGAGCCCGATGGAAGCGAGCATCCGGTCGAGCAACTGGCCCGAGCGGCCGACAAAGGGCAGGCCCTGCAGATCCTCGTCGCGGCCCGGCGCCTCGCCCACCAGCATGATACGGGCCTCCGGATTGCCGTCGGCGAAGACGAGGTTCTTGGCCGTGTAGCGAAGCGAGCAGCCCTCGAAATTCGCCAGCGCGTCCCTCAGTTCGTCGAGGGTGCGGCAGTTCGCGGCGAGCGCCCGGGCGGTGGAAACGGCCTGCGTCTCGTCGAGCGGAATGGTGGCGGGGGCCTGCGCGCGGGGCGGCATCGGCTCGGGCGCGCGGGCGCGCGGCGCGCGGCGCGGCGCCGCCGTTCCGGCCTCGCCACCCTCGGCCGGCATCGGCCGTTCGACGCTTCCGGCCGGCTCGGATGCGGCTGCGAGCTGGTAGCGATTGACGGGCTCGTCGGTAAAGGCGTCGCCCGCGCCTGCCTCGACCTGGAAGGCGAGGAGCGCCAGCGCCTCTTCATATGTCAATGTTTTGGCGGGTTCCCCCGAGGCGGACATGGTCTTCGTCGCTTCACTGGCACGGAATTGAACAAGGATGATCCAGACTAGCACGGGGCGGCGTATTGTTGACCAATGGCAAGTGAAGCACCATAAAGTGCCCCCAACCAAAGAGGCTGCGGTTCGAGGAGAGGACTTATGAGCGACGCGACGCCCGAGCGCGAATTCATGGAATACGACGTGCTGATCGTCGGCGGCGGCCCGGCGGGTCTGTCCGCTGCGATTCGCCTGCGCCAGCTTGCCGCCGAGCAGGACTTCGACCTGTCGGTGTGTCTGATCGAGAAGGGCTCCGAAGTCGGCGCTCACATTCTCTCGGGCGCCGTCATCGATCCGATCGGCCTCAACAAGCTCATCCCGGACTGGAAGGAGCAGGGCGCGCCGCTCGACACGCCCGTGACCTCCGATCACTTCATCTATCTCGGCCCGGCCGGCAGCATCACCATCCCGAGCTTCCTCTACCCGCCGCTGATGAACAATCACGGCAACTATATCGGCAGCCTCGCCAATCTCTGCCGCTGGCTCGCGACCAAGGCCGAAGAGCTCGGCGTCGAAATCTATCCGGGCTTTGCGGGCGCGGAAGTCCTCTACAGTGAGGACGGCTCGGTGCGCGGCGTCGCGACCGGCGACATGGGCGTCGCGAAGGACGGCCACCACAAGGACAGCTACACGCGCGGCATGGAGCTTCGCGCGAAGTACACGCTTTTCGCCGAAGGCGCGCGTGGCTCGCTGACCAAGGAGCTGATCCGCAAGTTCAAGCTCGACGAGGGCCGCGATCCGCAGAAGTTCGGCATCGGCCTCAAGGAAGTCTGGGAGATCGATCCCGCCAAGCATCAGAAGGGCAAGGTTCAGCACACGCTGGGCTGGCCGCTCAACGATCAGACCGGCGGCGGCTCCTTCCTCTATCACTTCGGCGAGAATCTCGTTTCGGTGGGCTTCGTCGTTCACCTGAACTACAAGAACCCCTATCTCTCGCCCTTCGACGAGTTCCAGCGCTTCAAGACCCATCCGGCGATCCGCGACACATTCGAGGGCGGCAAGCGCATCGCCTATGGCGCGCGCGCCATCACCGAAGGCGGCTTCCAGTCGGTGCCGAAGCTCGTCTTCCCGGGCGGCGCGCTCATCGGCTGCTCGGCGGGCTTCGTCAACGTGCCGCGCATCAAGGGCAGCCACAACGCCATGCTGACCGGCATGATGGGCGCGGAAGCGGCCTTCGACGCCGTGAAGGCCGGCCGTCAGGCGGACGAGCTCGGCGCCTATGCCGACGCCTATGTCGACAGCCCCGTCTACAAGGACCTGAAGCGCGTCCGCAACGTGAAGCCCTTCCTCTCGCGCTTCGGCACGATCATCGGCATGGGCTTCAGCTTCTTCGACATGTGGATGAACAATCTCGGCATCGGCCTGCCGTTCACGCTGAAGCATGGCAAGGCCGATCACGAGTCGCTGAAGAAGGCGTCCGAGTGCAAGCCGATCGACTACCCCAAGCCCGATGGCAAGGTGTCCTTCGACAAGCTCTCCTCGGTCTTCATATCCGCGACCAATCACGAGGAGGACCAGCCCGTCCACCTCAGGCTCAAGGACCCGGCAATCCCGATCGCCTACAACCTGCCGACCTTCGCCGAGCCGGCGCAGCGCTATTGCCCGGCGGGCGTCTATGAAGTCGTGCGGGATGCGGACGGCTCCAATCCGCGCTTCCAGATCAATGCGCAGAACTGCGTCCACTGCAAAACCTGCGACATCAAGGATCCGACGCAGAACATCAACTGGACCGTGCCGGAGGGTGGCGGCGGCCCGAATTACCCGAATATGTGATCGCGCTGTCCGAAAGCGGCTCATATCCCTCAGCCTTCGGATAGGCTAAGCTCACAAGCCGCGATGGCCGGCGAGCCCCTCGAGCGCGATCTTCGCGGATCGCGCTCGATCTGTGTCCCGGGGAGGACGGCGGCACCATTGCGCCTGCGGTCAATGAATTCTCCCGGCCTTCCGGCGATCGGCGGTCGTGTGTTCTAGAGGCAAGACGGTAGATGGCGTCGATGTCGATGGCTTCGGAGCGTAACCTGGGCACCTCTCGCTCGGGTGCGTCCCGCTGGGGTCTCGGCGCCCTGGCGCTCGGTCTGCTCGTCATGCTGCAGGGATGCGCGGGCACCGGCCTCTTCGCCGACCGCCGCGCCGAGACGCCTTATGGCGACTATCTGGCCGCGCGTTTTGCCGGCTCGGTGCATGAGGGCAGGGCGGCCGAGAAATATTTCGACCGCACTCTGGCCGCCGATCCCGATAACTCTGTCATCATCGAACGCGCCTTCATGGTGGCGCTCAATTCCGGCGACATGGATCGCGCGGTGACGCTCGCCCGCCGCCTCGTCAAGCTCGCGCCGCGCCACCGCATGGCGCGCCTCGTGCTCTCCCTCAACGCGATCCGCAAATCCGACTACAGGGAAGCGCGGGCCGAGATCGGCAATGCCGAAACCGGAGCCTTCGTCGCTCTGGTGGGGGCGCTCACCAAGGCCTGGGCCGCGGCCGGCGAGGGCGACAAGGCGCTCGCACTCAACGAACTCAAGGCGTTCGAGGGCAAGCCCGCCTTCGATCTCTTCCGCGCCTATCACACGGCGCTCATCCTCGACATGCTCGGCGATGCCAAGGGCGCGGAGGAAAGCTACCGGCAGGCCATGGACACGAGCGGCGCGACCTCGATCCGCATCGTGCAGGCCTATGCGAGCTTTCTCGACCGTCAGGGCCGGGTGAACGAGGCCCGGGCCGCGCTCGATCAGTATATCGCGATGGCGCCGGACCACCCCCTCGCCAAGGCATCGCTCGCCGAGATCGCCTCGAACAAGACGATGAAGCCGCTCATCGGCAACGCCGCCGAAGGCGTGGCCGAAGCACTTTACGGGCTTGGCAGCGCGCTGGCGCAGGACCGGGGCAACGAGCTTTCCGAACTCTATCTCCAGCTTTCGATCTGGATGCGGCCCGACTTCGATGTGGCGCGCACGCTGCTCGCCGATTTCTACGAGCAGCAGAAGCGCTGGGAGGATGCGATCGCCGCCTATGACGCGGTGGCGGCCTCCTCGCCGCTCTACCAGAACGCTCTCATCCAGAAGGCGCTCGATCTCAACCGGCTGGACAAGGATGCCGAAGCGATCGACGTCCTCAACAAGGCCGCCGACAGGTTCCCCTCGTCGATCGAGCCCGTCATCGCGCTGGGCGACGTCTATCGCGGCAAGGAGAAATATGCCGAGGCCGGCATCGAATATACGCGCGCCATTGCGCTTGCGGGCGCGCCGAAGCCTGCCCATTGGACGCTCTATTACGCGCGCGGCATCTGCAACGAGCGGCTTGGCCAATGGCCCGAGGCCGAACGCGATCTGAAGCTCGCGCTCAAGCTCTCCGACGATCATCCGCTCGTGCTCAACTATCTCGGCTATTCATGGATCGAGCAGGGCGTGCATCTGACGGAAGCGCTCGCCATGATCGAGAAGGCGGTCGAGTTGCGGCCGACCGACGGCTTCATCGTCGACAGCCTCGGCTGGGCGCATTACCGCCTCGGCGATTACAGGCAGGCGACGGAATATCTGGAGCGCGCGGTGGAGCTCGAGCCCGGCGATCCGACGATCAACGAGCATCTGGGCGATGCGATGTGGAAGGTGGGCCGCAAGATCGAGGCGCGGTTCCAGTGGAGCCACGCGCTTGAAATGAAACCCGAGAAGGACCGCATTCCGCTTCTGAAGAAGAAGCTCGAATTCGGTCTCGATACGGCGGAGGCGGACCACAAGCGCTACGCCCCCTTGCCGCCCGGCTCCTGAGCCTTGGCTGCCGCGGAGCCTCTCGTCGAACGGGCGCGGGCGAAGGTCAATCTTTCGCTCAAGGTTCTTGGCCGCCGCGCGGACGGCTATCACGAATTGCAGAGCCTCGTCGTCTTCGCGGAGGCGGGGGACCGCCTGACCCTCGCACTGGCCGAGGAGCTTTCGCTCGGCCTCACCGGCCTCTTCGCGCCGTCGCTTGCCGGGGAGAAGGACAATCTCGTGCTTCGCGCCGCGCGCCTCCTGCGCGAACGGATCGGCGGCAGCGCGGGTGCGCGCATGACGCTTGAAAAGAACCTGCCCGTGGCCTCCGGCATTGGCGGGGGCTCGGCCGACGCGGCAGCGGCGCTGCGCGGCCTTGCCCGCCTCTGGCATGCCGATCTGGACGAGCCGGCGATTTCCTCGCTCGCGCTCTGTCTCGGCGCCGACATCCCGGTCTGCATCGAGCCGCGGCCCGCGCTCATGTGGGGCGTCGGCGAATTCATCCTCCGCCTGGGCGCGCTGCCGCGCTTCTGGCTCGTGCTGGTCAATCCGGGCGTCGCGCTTTCGACGGCCGCCGTCTTCAGGGAGTTGGAGGCAGGTCCCTTCACGGAAATGACCGCGGCGCCGGAACTCCCGCCCATGCCCACGCTCGATGCGCTGGTCGGCTGGCTCAGGGAGAACGGAAACGATCTCGAAGCCCCGGCCCTGAGGCTCGCCCCCGCGATCGACTTCGCCCTTGCGGCGCTCCGGGCGAGCCCCGGCTGCCGCCTCGCCCGCATGTCGGGTTCGGGCGCCACCTGCTTCGGCATCTTCGCGGAAGAATCAGAGGCGCGCGCCGCCGCGGCGGAGATTTCCCGCACCCATCCGCAATGGTGGGTCACGCCCAGCCGCGCCGCGCCGGAGCCCTGAGAGCTTCGCCGCCGGGCTGGCCGGGGCTCAATGCGGGGTCAATAGGTCCGGCTGATGCAGAAATCGACGAGATCGATCAGCGCCTGCCGGTAGGGATCGTCCGGGAAGATCGCGAGCGCATCCTTGGCGATGGAGCCGTAATGGCGGGCGCGGGCGATGGTGTCCTCGATCGCGCCGTGTTTCGTCATCAGCTCCTTCGCATGGTCGAGATCGCCCTCGCGCCGGTCGCCCCGTGTGAGTGTGCGTTCCCAAAAGGCGCGTTCCTCCGTGCCGCCGCGCCGGAAGGCGAGCACCACGGGCAGGGTGATCTTTCCCTCGCGGAAATCGTCGCCGACATTCTTGCCCAGAGAGGCAGCGCGGCCGCCATAATCGAGCGCGTCATCGACGAGCTGGAAGGCGATCCCGAGATTGCGGCCATAGGATTCGAGGGCTGCAGCTTCGCCCGCGCTCCTGTCGGCGATGACGGCGCCAACCTCGGTCGCGGCGGCGAAAAGCGCGGCCGTCTTGGCGGCGATCACGCGCATATAGGCGTCTTCGGTCGTGCCGGTGTCCTTCGCGGCCGCGAGCTGCATCACCTCGCCTTCGGCGATGATCGAGGC
This sequence comes from Parvibaculum sp., assembly GCF_035325945.1. GTDB lineage: Bacteria > Pseudomonadota > Alphaproteobacteria > Parvibaculales > Parvibaculaceae > Parvibaculum. The sequence continues at coordinate 251,467 of NZ_DAOKYX010000001.1, read as the reverse complement.
GGCGTTGGCGATGATTTCGAGCGCGCGGAGCGAGCGCGTCTCGACCATGAGCCGGAAGGCGCGGCCGAGCAGGAAGTCGCCGACCAGCACGCTCGCCTGATTGCCCCAGACCATGCGGGCCGTCTTCTGGCCGCGCCGGAGGTCGCTTTCATCGACCACATCGTCATGGAGGAGGGTCGCCGTGTGCAGGAACTCGACGCTCGCCGCGAGCTTGATGTGATCTCCACCCGTATAGCCGCAAAGCCGCGAGGCGGCGATGGTCAGCATGGGGCGTAGCCGCTTGCCGCCCGAATTGATGAGGTGGCTGGCAAGTTCAGGGATCATGGGCACGTCGGAACTCATCCGTTCACGGATGAACTCGTTCACGTCCTCCATGTCGTCGCGGACCAGGGCCTGCAACTGAGCGACGGCGTTCTGACTGCGCCCCCGTTCGTCCTCCAGAGGGACAACGACTCCCAATTTTCGCTCCTGAAAATACAATCTGGAAATGTGATAGTCTTGGCCGCAGCATAAGAGGGCTCATCCCGTGCGGCAAGTGTGGCGGCAATGCCGCTCTCGCGGATGTGATGGGCCCGGCAATGGCTGGCGAGGCCTCGAAAGACGATGAAAGAACTAACCCGGACGAATGACATCGTGCTGCTGTCCTATCTCGAGCATCGGCTGCGCGAGGCGGGGATAGAGGCGCTCACTCTCGACACTCACACGAGCATCGTGGAGGGCTCGCTCGGCGTATTGCCGCGTCGTATCATGGTGAGCGACGACGATCTCGGCGAGGCGGAGAGCATCCTCGACGACGTGCGGCGGATGTCGCGGAGCGGGCAGGAGACATGATCGTGCAGGCTGGCGAAATTCCCGGAGAGGCTGCGGCGCAGGCATCATTCGACGCATCATGCACCGATGACGGTTTTCTGGGCGGGCGCCTGCGCCTCCTCCAGCCGGCGAAGGGCTATCGCGCCGGTATCGATGCGGTGCTGCTCGCGGCCTCCATTCCCCTTCGCGCGGGCGAGCGCGCGCTGGAGGCGGGCTCGGGCGTCGGCGTCGCGTCGCTTTGCCTTGGCTCGCGCGTACCCGGCACCGAAATTCTCGGGCTCGAGCTTCAGCACGATCTCGTGCGTGTGGCGCGGGAAAACGCCCGGCGTAACGATCTTGCGTCCCGCATCTCCTTTCTCGAAGGCGATATCGGCGCCCCCGTGCGCGATCTTGCCGCACTCGGGCTCGAACCGCAGAGCTGGCACCATGTCTTCGCGAACCCGCCCTTTTACCATCCCGACGCGACGGCAATTCCGCCAGACCGGGGCAAGGCGCAGGCGCATGTGACGCTGGGCTCGGATCTCGTCGACTGGGTGCGCTTCGCCTGCGTGATGGCGCGCCCCAAGGGCACCGTGACTTTCATCCATCGGGCGGATGCGCTGGCGGGGCTCCTTACGGCGCTTGAGGGCCATGTGGGCGGGATCGAGATATTTCCGCTCTGGCCGGCGGCGGGCAAACCTGCCTCGCGGGTCATCGTGCGGGGCGTCAGGGGCTCGCGGGCGCCGCTGAGCCTGCGTGCGGGCCTCGTGCTGCATGGCAGGGACGGTCGCTTCACCGAACGCGCCGAGGCGATCCTGCGCGATGGCGCGGGCCTTCTGCTTGACCAGCCCGATTGAAAGTAACGATGCCGATGAAGAACCTCATTGCCCGCTTTCTCCCCGCTTCCCTGCGCCGGCGCTTCGCGCCCGACTGGCAGCCCCGTGCGACCGTCGCCGTGCTGAGGCTCAACGGTCCGATCGGCATGGCGATGCCCCTCAGAGGCGGCATCGACTTCGCCTCCGCCGTCGGGCCGCTCGAGGCGGCCTTCGGCATGCGCGGGGTCAAGGCGGTCGCCCTCGTCATCAATTCTCCGGGCGGCTCGCCGGTGCAATCCTCCCTCATCTACAAGCGCATAAGGGCGCTCGCGCAGGAAAAGGAGCTTCCCGTCTATGCCTTCGCCGAGGATGTCGCCGCCTCGGGCGGATACATGCTCGCCTGCGCGGCCGACGAGATCTATGCCGATGAAAGCTCGATCATCGGTTCCATCGGCGTCGTTTCGGCGGGCTTCGGCTTTGCTGGGCTCATCGAGAAGCTCGGCATCGAGCGCCGCGTGCATACGGCCGGCGAGAGCAAGGCGATGCTCGATCCCTTCAGGCCCGAAAAGGCCGAAGACGTGATGCGCCTCGAGGCGCTTCAGCGCGACGTGCATGACAATTTCAAGGCGCTCGTGCGCCGCAGCCGGGGCGGCAGGCTCATCGAACCCGCCGACGGGCTCTTTACGGGAGAATTCTGGGCGGGGCAGGCCGCGCTCGATCGCGGCCTGATCGACGGGCTGGGCGATCTCAGGACCATCATGAGACAGAAATTCGGCGATCGCGTGCGATTGAGGCTCGTCGGCGGCCGAAAGCCCTTCTGGCAGCGACGGATCGGCTTTGCCGCGCGCGTTGAAGCGCAGGGAACGGCCGGATTGGGCGAAGGTTTTGCCCGTGGCCTCGTCGCCGCCGTGGAAGCCCGTTCCCTTTGGAGCCGATTTGGACTTTAATGCGATCTGGCGCCCTGTTTGAGCGCGCCCCGAACGAGGATGAAGACGATGAGCAGACTCGTCTTTGCCGCCGCTTTGCTGGTGGCCTTCTATACGGCCTATAGGGCGATCCTGCGCGCCGCCGAACGGCAGCGCGAGGCGATGGTGCGCGCGCGTGCGAAAACCAGCGTGGAGCCGCGCGACCTCGGCTCGCTGCGCGAGATCGAGCGCGGCGTCTACGTGCCCGAAGATCGCCGCTGAACCTCCGGCGCCTCAGCGCCTTGTCATTCCGCCGAGAATGGAACGGAAGATCGCCCGGCCGATCTGAGTGCCGATGGATCGCGCCGCCGAAGTGGCGACGCTGGTCACGATCCTTTCCGTCTCAGAGCGCGTCTGCCGGGGCCGAGCGGGTTCGGCGCGCTCGCGCGATGGTGCCCGCGGGCTCGCGGGGGCCGGCTGTTCCCATGGCCCGCTGCGTGGAACCGACCCCGTTGTCTCGCCTGCGCGTGAGGGCAGCGCGCTTTCGCCCGCCCGCCTCTGAAGCATCTCATAAGCCGACTCGCGGTCGATCATGCGGTCGTAGCGTCCGCGCACCGGGCTTGCGGCCATGATCGCCTGGCGCTCCTGATCGCTTGCGGGGCCGACGCGGCCGCCGGGCGGGGCGATCAAGGTCCTTTCGACCATGGTCGGCGCGCCCTTCGCATCGAGTGTGGAGACGAGCGCCTCGCCGACGCCGAGCGAAAGAATCGCTTCTTCCGTCTTGAAGGCCGGATTCTGGCGGAAGGTTTCGGCCGCCGCCCGCACCGCCTTCTGGTCGCGCGGCGTGAAGGCGCGAAGCGCGTGCTGGATGCGGTTGCCAAGCTGCGCCAGCACTTTTTCGGGAATGTCGAGCGGGTTCTGGGTCACGAAATAGACGCCGACGCCCTTGGAACGGATGAGCCTGACGACCCTCTCCACGGCATCGACAAGCGCCTTGGGCGCGCCGTCGAAGAGGAGATGGGCTTCATCGAAAAAGAAGACGAGCTTCGGCTTGTCGAGATCGCCCACTTCGGGCAGTTCCTCGAAAAGCTCCGACAGGAGCCAGAGCAGGAAGGTCGCGTAGAGGCGCGGGTTGTCCATCAGCCGGCTGGCGGCGAGGATGCTGACCACGCCGCGCCCGTCGCGGTCCGTCCGCATGAGATCGGCGATCTCGAGCGCGGGCTCGCCGAAGAAGTTTTCGCCTCTCTGATTTTCGAGCACCAGAAGCTGGCGCTGAATAGCGCCCACCGATTGCGCCGAGACATTGCCGTAGCGCGCGCCGAGCGAGGCGGCGTTCTCGGCCACGAAAGCGAGCATGGCCCGGAGGTCCTTGAGATCGAGAAGCAGCAATCCCTGCTCGTCGGCGACGCGGAAGGCGATATTGAGCACGCCTTCCTGCGTCTCGTTGAGATCGAGCAGGCGGGCGAGAAGAAGCGGCCCCATTTCGGAGATAGTCGCGCGCACCGGGTGGCCCTGTTCGCCGAGCACGTCCCAGAAGATGGTCGGGAAGCGGTCGGGCACATATTCGACGCCGATCTCCCGAGCGCGCTTGAGGAAGGGCTCCTTGCCGTCGCCGGGCTGGCTGAGGCCTGACAGGTCGCCCTTGATGTCGGCGGCAAAGACCGGCACGCCGGCATTGGAGAACCCCTCGGCCAGCACCTGAAGGGTCACCGTTTTGCCGGTGCCGGTCGCGCCGGTCACGAGCCCGTGCCGGTTGGCGAACCTCAGAAGCAGCGTCTCGGCCCTGGTGGCGCTCTTTCCGATCAGAATTTCAGTCTCGGCCACCTGAAAACCTCTCCATCAAGTCTCGGGACTGCGGGTGCGGCGCTTCGCCGGACTACAAGGCCGGACTATAAGGGATGGCGCGCCTGCCCGCCACGAAGGGCGCGTTGCTTGACCCTTGAGCCTCCCAGCCGCTAGTTTGCGCGCGCCCGGGGCCCTCAGACCCCGCCTGATTCCGCAAGAAGCCCGGCATGTGATGACCGCGAAGCGCGACCGCTCATTCCAGTCCCTCATCCTGACGCTCCAGCAATACTGGGCCAGGCAGGGCTGCGTCATTCTTCAGCCCTATGACATGTCGATGGGGGCGGGCACTTTCCACCCCGCGACGACGCTCCGGGCGCTGGGGCCGAAGCCCTGGAAGGCGGCCTATGTGCAGCCCTCGCGCCGGCCGACAGACGGGCGCTATGGCGAGAATCCGAACCGCTTCCAGCACTACTACCAGTTTCAGGTGATCCTGAAGCCGAGCCCGGACAATATCCAGCAGCTCTATCTCGACAGCCTCTGCGAACTGGGCATCGACCCCGCCAACCACGACATCCGCTTCGTCGAGGACGACTGGGAGAGCCCGACGCTGGGCGCCTGGGGGCTCGGCTGGGAAGTCTGGTGCGACGGCATGGAAGTCTCGCAGTTCACCTATTTCCAGCAGGTCGGCGGCTTCGACTGTTCGCCCGTCTCGGGCGAGCTCACCTATGGGCTCGAGCGCCTCGCCATGTATATCCAGGGCGTCGATAACGGTTTCGAGCTGGATTTCAACGGCGCCGATGGCGAGGACCGCGTGACCTATGGCGAGGTCTTCCATCAGGCGGAAGTCGAATTCTCCGCCCACAACTTCGAATATGCGAACACGGAGATGCTGTTTCGCCATTTCGAGGATGCGGAGAAGGAATGCCAGTCGCTGCTCGACAAGGGGCTGGCGCTGCCCGCCTATGACCAGTGCATCAAGGCGAGCCACAATTTCAACCTGCTCGACGCGCGCGGCGTGATCTCGGTCACCGAGCGGCAGGCCTATATCGGCCGCGTCCGCGCGCTCGCCAAGGGCTGCGCCGAAGCCTGGCTTAAGTCGCCGGCCGGGGGTGCGGCATGAGCGAGCTTCTTCTCGAACTTTTCTCGGAGGAAATTCCGGCCCGCATGCAGAAGCGCGCGAGCGAGGATCTCGCGCGTCTCGTCGCCGATGCGCTGAAGGCGGCGGGCGTCGAGGCAAAGGCCGCGCGCGCCTTCGCAACGCCGCGCCGCCTCGCTCTCGTCATGGAGGGGCTGCCGGAAAAGACGCCCGACGTGAAGGAAGAGCGCAAGGGGCCGAAGGTCGGCGCGCCGGAACAGGCGATCCAGGGCTTTCTCCGCGCGGCGGGCCTTGCCTCCATCGACGAGGCGACCGTGCAGGAGGACAAGAAGGGCGCCTTCTATGTCGCCGTCAGCGAGAAGAAGGGCCGCCCGACAGCTGAACTTCTGGCCGAGATCGTGCCGGAGGTCGTGCGCGCCTTTCCCTGGCCGAAGTCGATGCGCTGGGGCGCGGGCACGCTTCGCTGGGTGCGCCCGCTTCATTCGATCGTCTGCCTCCTTGGCGGCAAGGTCGTGCCCTTCGAGATCGACGGCATCGCCTCGGGCGATGTGACGCGCGGCCATCGCTTCATGGGACCGGAAGAGTTCGCGGTGAAGGATTTCGCCGACTATGTGGCGAAGCTCGAAGCGCACAAGGTCATTCTCGATCCGGCCGAGCGCGCGAAGGCGATCCATGAAGGCGCACGCAGGCTTGCGGACGAGGCAGGGCTGAAGCTCGTCGAGGATGAGGGCCTGCTTGCCGAGGTCGCGGGCCTCGTTGAATGGCCCGTGCCGCTCATCGGCCGCATCGACGATGAATTCATGTCCGTGCCGCAGGAAGTGCTGACGAGCACCATGCGCGCCAATCAGAAATATTTCGCGCTCAAGGAGGCAAATGGGCGCCTCGCGCCGCGCTTCGTCGTCGTCGCCAATCTCGTCGCGGGAGATGGCGGCAGGGCGATCGTGAACGGCAATGAGCGCGTGCTGCGCGCCCGCTTCTCCGATGCGCGCTTCCTCTGGGATCAGGACCGCAAGCACACGCTCGAAAGCCGCCTGCCCAAGCTCGAGGAAGTCGTCTTCCATGCGAAGCTCGGCACAGTGCGCGAAAAGGCCGAGCGCATCGCGAGGCTCGCGCGCGAGCTTGCCGCCGTCATTCCGGGCGTCGATCCGAAAAAGGCGGAGCTCGCGGGCCGTCTCGCCAAGGCCGATCTCGTCTCCGGCATGGTCTTCGAGTTCCCCGAATTGCAGGGCCTTATGGGCTCCTACTATGCGAAGGCCGACGGTCTGGGCGACGAGATCGCCGATGCCATCGCCGAGCATTACTCGCCGCTCGGGCCTTCGGACGACGTGCCTGAATCCGCGTTAGGTAAGGTTGTGGCTTTCGCTGATAAGCTCGATACCTTAGTCGGGTTCTGGGCGATCGACGAACAGCCGACTGGCTCTAAAGATCCATTTGCCTTGAGACGCGCTGCACTTGGTATCGTGCGCATTCTTCTGGAAGGCAATTTCCGTGTTGGCTTGTGGGGTGTCTTCGGAGACTCCATGACCGCATATACTCATGGCGGCTTCGATTGGCAGGGAAAGGGGCCGCGCGCAGCTAACGACCTTCTCGCCTTCTTCGCCGACCGCCTGAAGGTCTATCTGCGCGATCGCGGCGCGCGGCACGATCTCGTGGACGCGGTTTTCGCGCTCAATCAGCTTG
>NZ_DAOKYX010000001.1:238575-244297 GCF_035325945.1 Parvibaculum sp. | reverse complement strand
GATCGCGGCGCGCGGCACGATCTCGTGGACGCGGTTTTCGCGCTCAATCAGCTTGGTCAGCCGCAGGACGATCTCGTCCTCATCGTGATGCGCGTGGAGGCGCTGTCCGATTTCCTCGGCAGCGAGGATGGAAAAAATCTCCTCGCGGGCTACAAGCGCGCGGTCAACATTCTCAATATCGAGGAGAAGAAGGACAAGGCGAGTTATGGCGGCGAGCCCGATCCGGCGCTTTTCCGCCAGGACGAAGAGCGCACTCTCTTCGACCGCATCGAGGAGGCCCGCGCCGAGGCCACGCACGCCATCGGCCGCGAGGATTTCGCCGCCGCCATGACGGCGCTTGCGCGGCTGCGCGCGCCGGTCGATGCCTTCTTCGACAAGGTGACCGTGAATGCGGATGAAAAGGACGTGCGCGAAAACAGGCTGCGGCTCCTCTCGCTGATCCGCGCCGCGCTGCACGAGGTCGCTGATTTTTCCAAGGTCGAGGGATAAGCCCCCTCGCGCTCAAGATTTGCCTTCATGCTCCGCTTCATGCGGGGCAGCCACGTCTTTCCAGCCGATAATGGCGAAGCAGGGCGTGGATAGCCCGAAAAAGCCGGGCCATGACGGGCAAGAGACGGCCAACCAGAGGCGTAAGCGAATGGCGGAACAGAAGTGGGTCTATTCCTTCGGTGACGGCAAGGCGGAAGGCGCCGCGTCGATGCGCAATCTTCTCGGCGGCAAGGGGGCGAACCTCGCCGAGATGTCCAATCTCGGCCTGCCCGTGCCGCCGGGCTTTACGATCACCACCGAAGTCTGTACCGCCTTCTATGCGAACGACCGTCAGTACCCGGCCGAACTCGCAAGCCAGGTAGAAGCCGCGCTTGCCGCTGTCGGCCAGTCTGTCGGCGCGAGCTTCGGCGATGCGCAGAACCCGCTTCTCGTCTCCGTGCGCTCCGGCGCCCGAGCCTCCATGCCCGGCATGATGGATACGGTGCTCAATCTCGGCCTCAACGACACGACCGTTGAGGGGCTCGCACTGCGCTCGGGCGACAAGCGCTTCGCCTATGACAGCTACCGGCGCTTCATCCAGATGTATTCCGACGTGGTGCTCGGCGTCGATCACCACAATTTCGAGGAGATCCTCGAATATTACAAGGAAGAGCACGAATTCAATCTGGATACGGAGCTTACCGCCGAGGACTGGCTCAGGGTCATCGCGCTCTACAAGGAGCGCATCGAGGAAGAGCTTGGAAAGCCCTTTCCGCAGGATGTGAACGAGCAGCTCTGGGGCGCCATCGGCGCCGTGTTCGGCTCCTGGCGCAATGCGCGCGCCGAGACCTATCGCCGCCTTCACAATATTCCCGAAGGCTGGGGCACGGCGGTCAATGTGCAGGCCATGGTGTTCGGCAATATGGGCGAGACGAGCGCGACTGGCGTCGCCTTCACGCGCAATCCCTCGACGGGCGAACATGCCATCTATGGCGAGTTTCTGGTCAATGCGCAGGGTGAGGACGTGGTGGCTGGCATCCGCACGCCCCAGTCGCTGACGAAGAAGGCGCGGCTTGAGGCCAACGATCGCAAGCCCTCGATGGAAGAGGCGATGCCGGAAGTCTTCGTCCAGCTCACGGACGTCTTCGACCGCCTCGAGAAGCACTATCGCGACATGCAGGATGTCGAGTTCACGGTGCAGAACGGCAAGCTCTGGATGCTTCAGACGCGCTCGGGCAAGCGCACGGCGCGGGCGGCGCTGAAGATCGCGATCGACATGGCGCGGGAAGGGCTGATCGACGAGAAGACGGCGGTGACGCGCGTCGACCCGGCCGCGCTCGACCAGCTTCTCCACCCGACGCTCGACCCAGATGCGGAGCGCGACATCATCGCGACCGGCCTTCCGGCATCGCCCGGCGCCGCGTCCGGCGAAGTCGTCTTCTCCTCAGACGAGGCGGCGTCGGCGCGAGCCGAGGGGCGGCGCGTCATTCTCGTCCGCATCGAGACGAGCCCGGAAGACATTCACGGCATGCATTCGGCCGTCGCCATCCTCACCACGCGCGGCGGCATGACGAGCCACGCCGCGGTCGTCGCGCGCGGCATGGGCCGGCCTTGCGTATCGGGTGTCGGCTCCATCCGTATCGACTACAAGGCCGAGCAGTTCACCGTGATGGGCGTCACGGTGAAGAAGGGCGACATCATCACCGTGGACGGTTCGACCGGGCATGTCATCAGGGGCGAAGTGCCGATGCTCCAGCCGGAGCTTTCAGGCGATTTCGCGACGCTCATGGGCTGGGCCGACACCTATCGCCGCATGAAGGTGCGTACCAACGCCGAAACGCCCGTCGACGCGATGACGGCGCGCAAGTTCGGCGCCGAGGGGATCGGCCTTTGCCGCACCGAGCACATGTTCTTCGACGAGGCCCGCATCGTGGCCGTCCGCCAGATGATCCTTGCTGATGACGAGAAGGGACGCCGCGCGCCGCTGCAGAAAATCCTGCCGATGCAGCGCGACGATTTCCGCCAGCTCTTCGTCATCATGAAGGGGTTGCCGGTCACGATCCGCCTGCTCGATCCGCCGCTTCACGAGTTCCTGCCGAAAACGCCGGAAGAGATCGCGCAAGTCTCCGAGACGACGGGCATGCCGGCCGACAAGCTCGCCCGCCGTGTGCAGGAGCTTCACGAGTTCAACCCCATGCTCGGCCATCGCGGCTGCCGGCTCGGGATCACCTATCCCGAAATCTACGAGATGCAGGCGCGCGCCATTTTCGAGGCCGCCATCGAGGCCGCCAATGAGACGGGCGAGGCCGTCATTCCGGAAGTCATGATCCCGCTCGTCGCCATGAAGGGCGAGTTCGATCTGCTGAGGGAAAGGATCGTCGCCGTCGCGGGCGCCGTCGAAAAGGAAAGGGGCACCAGCCTCGAATATCAGATCGGCACCATGATCGAGCTGCCGCGCGCCGCCCTCATGGCTCGGGAGATCGCCAAGTCGGCCGAGTTTTTCTCCTTCGGCACCAATGACTTGACCCAGACCACCTATGGCATCAGCCGGGATGACGCGGCGAGCTTCATGAACGACTATATGGCCAAGAAGCTCATCTCCCAGGACCCCTTCGTCTCGCTCGACCCCGATGGCGTGGGCGAACTGGTGAGCATTGCCGCCGAACGCGGCCGCGAGGCCCGGCCCGGCATCAAGCTCGGAATTTGCGGCGAGCATGGCGGCGATCCGGCTTCCATCGCCTTCTGTGAGGGGGTGGGGCTCAACTATGTGTCCTGCTCGCCCTACCGGGTGCCCATCGCCCGCCTTGCCGCCGCGCAGGCGGCGCTGGCGGTCGCGGCCAATGCGGGCCACGACTGAGGCTCGAGCAGGGTCGCTCCGGTGCGCCGTTTTAGGGCGCCGTTTTAGGGCGTCAGGCTGGTTAATCTTAACCATGTGAAAAAGGGGGCTTCGGCCCCCTTTTTTATTGCCCGCAGCCCGTCCTTCAAGCCCGACGACACGTGGGGCAGGGGGCGCCAAGGTTTGGCCCGTCGCGCAATTAATTTGTATACAGATTAATATTTGAAATCCGCCTCGCGAATAAATATACAGTATACAGAATATATATGGCGTGTGCGTTGCGGTGGCTCCGCTCGTGCGGGGCTTCGCGTCCTGCAAAATTTTCGCCGTGCGAACAAGCCTTGACAGCATTGAATTATTTCGCCTTGAGCTCGCCCAATTTTCGCCATTGTTGAGTACGGTTGAAATTGAATCAGCCTGCGTATCAATGCGCGCATGTGGCGAAAGGGCGCGATAAGACGAAAAATAATCGCGTAAAATCAGCGTTACTCTCATTTTTTCGGCGGAAAAAATGGCGAAATGCCAATGACATAGAAGATTCGCTCATTTATGCGCCAACGAATGGGTTGTGGGCCCCAAAACCATGTGTTAATCGGACCATCCTTGTTAAGTGTGTGAATGCCCAGGTGTCGGGATGGCATCGGGCTCTGGCACGTACTGGCGGCGCTGTCCGCAGTGCCTCGGAAACGGGTTCCCCTGAAAAGGGGGCTGCAAACCGCTGAAGCGGGATGCTCCGGGGACTGATTGAACAACAAAGCGGTCGGATTGGAGAACGATGCGTAAACTTCTCGAGTGGCTCGATTTGAGCCACACCCTCTCGGGCGCGATACATGTGACAGCGGGCGTGTGCTGCCTCGCCGTCGTGTCGGGCGCACTGCTCTCAAGCTTCACATCCACGCAAGCAGCGCTGCCAGAAGCGCAGGTCGCAAAGGCGGAAGCGCCGAAACCCAACCGCGAGAGCATCATTCTTGCGAGCGTGGAGGAACGCGACGCGGCGGTCGTCATTCCCGCGGTCTTCCGTCAGTCGGATACGTCGCTCGTCCACAACGCCGTCGCCATCAGCAAGCCGCGCATCCAGATCAATCTCAAGGATCTCGAAAAAGAACGCCGCTGCCTCACCGAGGGCGTCTATTTCGAAGCACGTGGCGAAAGCGTGGTCGGCCAGCTCGCCGTTGCCGATGTCATTCTCAATCGCGTCATGTCGGGCCAGTATCCTTCAAGCATTTGCGGTGTTGTCTATCAGGGGCAGAAGGCGAAGCAGTGCCAGTTTTCCTTCGCCTGCAATGGCGACATGGACAAGCCGCGCGACCCGGTCGCCTGGCGCAAGGCGCAGCGCATTGCGCATTACGTTCTTTCGGGCAAGGTGCGAAACAGCATCGTCGGTCCGGCGACCTTCTATCACGCCACCTATGTGAGCCCGACATGGGCGCGCTACATGGTCGAGGTGGCGAAGATCGGCCAGCACGTCTTCTACCGCCCGGCCGATCCGATGGATAATTCCGACCCGTCCTGATCCATCCGGGTGCGGAAATGAAAATGGCGGAGCCGAGGACCCGCCATTCGTATTCGCAGACTGGCTTCTGCGCTTCTCTTACTCTGCCTTTCCGGCCGTCTCTGCTTCCTGCAACATGCGGGCGATGGGTCCTGTCGTCGCGATCTGTTCACGGACGATCTCGGGCATGTTGCCTGCCGCCTTGTCGAGTTCGGCAAGTTCCGGCGGGACATACCAGTGGAGCTTGTCCGAGCCATAGGCTTCCCAGACGGCCTTCGCCACCTCGACCGGCGGAATGGCGCGGAACATGCCTTCCTTCGGCGCGTTCTCGACTGCGCCCGGCGGCAGGATCGGCGTGTCGATGAGGCCGGGCAACACATCGGCCGCGCGCACGCCGAAGCGGCGGAATTCGATCGAGAGCGCCTCCGTCAGGCCCTTCACCGCATGCTTCGTCGCCGAATAGACGGCGATGCCAGGCATGCCATAGGTCGCCGAGGAGGACGAGGTGGTGAAGCAGAGCGAGTTCGGCGTCGCCTTCAGAAGCCCGATGGCGGAATGAATGCCGTTGAGCACGCCGATGAAATTGACATGGACGACCTTCAGGACATCCTCGAAGGGCTGCTCGTCGAAGAAGCCGCCAGCGCCGATGCCGGCATTGTTGTAGAGAATGTCCATCTTGCCGCCTGTCGCGGCGCCGAATTCGGCCACGGCCTTCTCGAAGTCGCGCTTGTCGGTCACGTCGAGGCGGCGGACGATGCAGTTATCCGCGCCAAGCTCGGCCTCCAGCGACTTGAGCCCGTCCAGGTTCTGGTCATAGCCGCCGACGAACCAGCCCTTGCCGCGGAACAGGCGCGCTGTCTCTCGGCCCATGCCCGACGCGGCGCCCGTGATGAAGATGGACTTCCGTCCATTCGCGCTTCCCATAA
>NZ_DAOKYX010000001.1:198220-238475 GCF_035325945.1 Parvibaculum sp. | reverse complement strand
ATGGCGCCCGACGACATGAGATCGACGCCCGTCTCGGCGATGGCGGCGGCGCTTTCCACCGTGATGCGGCCCGAGGCCTCGGTCACGGCGCGGCCGGCGACGAGGCCGACAGCGCGAATGAGCGTTTCGGGCGGCATGTTGTCGAGAAGCGCCAGTTCGGCGCCCGCCGCCAGCGCTTCTTCGAGTTGCGCCAGCGTATCGACCTCGACCTCGATCTTCACCATATGGCCGATATGGGCTCTGGCCTGCGCCACGGCCTGTGTGATGCCGCCTGCGACAGCAATGTGATTATCCTTGATGAGGACGGCGTCATCGAGCCCGAAGCGGTGATTGGTGCCGCCGCCGGCGCGCACGGCATATTTCTCGAGCGCGCGCAGGCCCGGCGTCGTCTTGCGGGTGCAGCAGACGCGCGTATGCGTATGGGCGATGGCGCGGGCGATGGCATTGGTCGCCGTCGCCACGCCGGACAGGTGCCCGAGGAAATTGAGGGCAACACGCTCGCCGGTGAGGATCGCGCGGGCAGGCCCCTCGATCGCCGCGACGATATCGCCCGGCGCGACGTCCGAGCCGTCCGGCTTGCAGATCGCGATCTTGAGCGAGGGGTCCATGAGCCGGAAGGCCATCCGCGCGCAATCGAGCCCCGCGATCCTGCCATGCTCGCGCGCACGAATGACGACGCGCGCCTCCGCGCTCGCGGGGATGGTGGCATTGGTGGTGATGTCGCCGGCCCGGCCGAGATCTTCGGCAAGAGCGGCCTTCACCGCCTGCTCGATGAGAAAGCCGGGCAGCGGCTCGAGATTGGGGATCATGCGCAGGAACCGGTCTTGGCTGTGGCGTCGTCGATGGCGGCGGAAGTCGCCTCCGCTTCGGCAAGCGTGGTGAAGGTGCGATGCCGCCAAATCTCGCGCGGCTCGGGAAAATCGCTGCGAAAATGCCCGCCGCGGCTTTCCTCGCGGGCGAGAGCCGAGGCGGCGATGAGGCGCGCCGTCGTCGTCATGTTGACGAGAAGGCTCCGTGCGCCCGCCGCCCGCTCGATGCGGGTGAGCTCGTCGAGCGCGCGGATGAGGCCGTCGCGATGCCGGATGACGCCGACATGGGCGCTCATGAGCTGGCGAAGCTGCGTGACGAGAAGCGCCGGGCTCGGCAGATCGGCCAAGAGGACGGGCGCGGACAAAGATCCGTCAACGGATGGAAGCGCGCGCCCGTCGATATCGGCCGCGATGCGCGCGCCATAGACGATGGCTTCGAGAAGGGAATTGGAGGCGAGCCTGTTCGCGCCGTGAGCGCCCGTGCAGGACACCTCGCCGCAGGCCCACAGGCCCTCGAGGCTCGTGCGTCCTGTCGCGTCCACCTTGATGCCGCCCATATGGTAATGCGCCGCGGGCGCGACGGGGATCGGATCGCGCACGGGATCTATGCCGGAGCCGATGCAGTTCTCGTAAACGGTCGGAAATGCCTCGGGCAGCCGCGCGCCTATCGCGCTGCGCGTGTCGAGATAGACGGTGCGGCCGGCCGCGATCTCGCGGAAGATGGCGCGGGCGACGACATCGCGCGGCGCAAGCTCGGCATCGGCGTGAACGGCGGGCATGAAGCGGCGGCCGGCGGCGTCGATGAGGATCGCGCCTTCGCCGCGCAGCGCTTCCGTGACGAGCGGTGCCGGATCGCGCGTGCCCGCAATGGCCGTCGGGTGGAATTGCACGAATTCCGGATCGGCGATGATCGCGCCCGCGCGGGCGGCGATGGCGACGCCCTGTCCGCGCGCCTGGGGCGGGTTCGTCGTGACAGCATAGAGCTGTCCGGCGCCGCCGCTGGCAAGAACCGTCGCTCGCGCGCGGACGAGGATCGAGGCACCCGTTTGCGTGTCGCGCGCATGGACGCCTGCGACGCGGCCGTCCCTGAGCGCCAGTTCATAGGCCGAATAATTCTCGATGACGCGGATCGACGGACAGGCCCGCACCGCCGCGACGAGCGCTTCCATGATGGCCCTGCCGGCGCGGTCGCCCCGCACATGCACGATGCGGCGGTGGCTGTGCGCCGCCTCGCGTCCGACAGCGAGATGGCCTTCGAGGTTACGATCGAAAGGAACGCCGAGGCGCAGGAGATCGTCGATACGGGCCGGCGCCTCGCGCGCCATGGAGAGTGCAACCGCCTCGTCGACGGTGCCGGCGCCCGCGACGACCGTGTCGGCGGCATGGGCTTCGGGCGTATCGCCTTCCTCGACGGCGGCGGCGATGCCGCCCTGCGCCCAGGCGCTCGACGCCCCGTCGCCGATGGGCGCCGCGGCAAGCACCGTGACAGGGCGAGGCGCGAGTTTCAGCGCCGTGAAAAGCCCGGCAAGACCTGCGCCGACGATGAGGACATCGCCGGCATCCGTAACCTCGTCGTGGGACATGGGCATCGGCCCCTTATGCGCGGGATCGCGCGTGTCAGTTCCCCAGATTGATCATCCGCTCGACGGCGAGCCTTGCGCGCGCGCCGATGACCGGATCGACCGTGACTTCCTCGCGCATATGGACGAGGCAGTCGAGAATGTTCTTGAGCGAGATGCGCTTCATGTGCGGGCAGAGATTGCAGGGCCGCACGAATTCGACATCCGGGTTTTCGACGGCGACGTTGTCGCTCATCGAGCATTCGGTGACCATGACGACGCGGGCGGGCTTGTTCTCCTTCACCCAGCTGATCATGCCGCTGGTCGAGCCCGAGAAATCGGCCTCCGCCACCACTTCGGGCGGGCACTCCGGATGCGCGATGATGACGATGTTCGGATCGTCCTTGCGATACTGGCGCAGTTCCTCCGGCGTGAAGCGCTCATGCACTTCGCAACGCCCCTTCCAGGCGATGACCTTGACCTTGGTCTGCTTGGCGATGTTCTTGGCCAGATATTCGTCGGGAATGCAGAGCACCCTGTCGGTTCCGAAGCTCTCGACGACCTTGAGCGCATTCGACGAAGTGCAGCAGATGTCGCTCTCCGCCTTCACCTCGGCCGATGTGTTGACATAGGTGACGACCGGCACGCCGGGATAGCGCTGGCGAAGCAGGCGCACATCCTCGGCCGTGATCGACTCGGCGAGCGAGCAGCCCGCGCGCGAATCCGGGATGAGAACCGTCTTCTGCGGATTGAGGATCTTCGACGTCTCGGCCATGAAGTGAACGCCGCACTGGACGATGACGTCGGCATCCACCTTGCCCGCTTCCTTGGCGAGCTGGAGCGAGTCGCCCCGGAAGTCCGCGACGCAGTGGAAGATTTCAGGCGTCTGATAATTATGCGCGAGCAGAACTGCGCCGCGCTCCTTCTTCAGCTTGTTGATGGCGTGGATATAGGGCGCGAAGAACGGCCACTCGACGGACGGGATGACGCTGCGCACCTTCTCGTAGAGAGGCGCCATCTCCTTGGCGAGGCCGGGCGTGTATTCGAGGTCCGGCATGTCGACCGGCTTGAATTTGCGCGGCTCGGCCTTGCGCGCGGCATCCGTGCGATCGAGTTCTCCAGTGATTGCCATCCCGGCCTCCTTTATGCTCAGAATGAGCATATCATAGAGATCAAAAACGCCGGCTCCTTCGGTCGGGCCGGGTCCAATGGGGAGATATGCTACGTCTGAGTATTAGATGAGGTCAACAGCCAAAATAGGACAATTTCGCGCAAGGTCTCGCTTGCTGGATTATTCATAAGCTATTGTATCTGCTTATGAATTCGCCCGGCTCTTCGATGGGGCGAGCCGCAGGCCCGGCGCGGGCCGCTCGTTGAGCACTTCACGGCGGAAGCGGAATTGCTCCGCCGGCCGGCCGCCCGTGCGCGTCGTCACCCGGCCCGTGCGCTCGACAAGGCCCGCATTTTCGACGAGGCGGCGGAAGTTCTGCTTGTGGACATGAAGTCCGAGCAGCGCCTCGACCGTCTTCTGAAGTTCGAACAGCGTGAAGGTTGCCGGCATCAGCTCGAAGGCGACGGGCCTGTATTTGAGCTTGGCGCGAAGCCGCCCCATGGCCGTTGCGAGGATGCGGCGATGGTCGAACTGCATCGGGCGGCCGAGAATGGGCTCGTTCGTCGCGCCGTGCGCGATGGCGTTGGGGCGTCCGTCGCGCGCCGCCTCGCGCACGAGCCCCGCTTCGTAAAGCAGCTCGTAGCGTTCGAGCACCTTCTCGTCGTCCCAGTGGACGCCGTCGAGGCCGAAGCAAAGCCGCGCGCGGTCGCGCCGTTTGCCGCGCGTGAGTTCGTCTTCGCTCGCTTCCGACTGGTGCGACGCCCATTCGCGCAGAAGCGGGGCAATGATCTGGTCGATGATGGCGGGCTTTCCGTGCCGCCAGTCTTCCCACGGGAAATGTTCGTACCAGTCGCGCCACGCCGCGCCAGAAAGCTCCCCGTCATGCGTGCGTGTGAGCGCGAGATAACCCACCGAGACGACATGCTCGCCGGGCGTCTCGACTTCGAGCGCGTGGCGGCCGCGATCGCCGAATGTGTAGAGCTGCTCGACATAGCCGAGCGCGAGGTGTGTCTGTTCCTGCACCCAGGAGCGCATGCCGATCTCGAGCGTGCGGTGCCTGGCGGGGTCGAAAGGGCCGAAGGGCAGCGCGTCCCAGCCGCCGGCCGGATTGCCGCCGGGCCCGGCGCTTTGCGGCACGACGAGAATCTTGGGCTGGTCTTCGGACACGGTGACGATGGCCGCATTGAGGCCGATGACGACGGCCTTGGTCGCAAGCCCGCCATGGGAGTTGGAGCGCGGCGATGCGCGCCTTGCTGGTCCTGTCGCCGCGCCCGCGGGGGCGGTCATGGGGCCGTCCGTTCAGGGTGGGTTGGGAGGGAGAAAAGCTCGCCCTCCCAGGCGGCCCGGCCCGGCCCCAGCGCCTCGACGGCCTCGCGCATGCGGCCGTTGCGGCCGAGCAGGTCGTCGGCGATCCTCACCATCAGGCGATTGGGATGGGCATGCGAGCCGCGCGCGCGGACGAGCCGGGCGAGTTCGTCTTCCGGGTGATCCTCGTTGAGTGCGCAAAGCGCGATGAAGGCGGCGGCGGTCGAGCGGCTGATTCCGGCCCAGCAATGGAGCAGCATCGGGCTGCGCTGATCCCAGCTCCGGACGAAGCCGATGAGTTCGGAGATATGTCCTTCGCCGGGCGTGACCAGCATGTCGTTCGGCTCGGCGATGTCGTTGACTGCAAGCCGCAGGTGAAGCTCCCGCGCCACGCCCTGGGGCGTGTCGATCATCGTCTCGGGGTCGAGCAGGCTCACCAGATGAGACGGCCGGACGGTCCGGATCGCGTCGATGACGGCGCTAAGGGGGCTCACGTAAATCATCGTGGGAGAATAGCACAAATCCGTAAAAAGATCTGGCGAAACGCCGCTCTGTCAGCAGCTTACCAGATTCGCGCAAAGATTTGTGACGGCCTCATGCCGCCGTCAGCTCCTCAAAGCGTTTGAGAAACCGCGCCTGGGCCTCCCGCGTCGGCAGCGGCTTCAGGCTGATGGGCGCAAGCCCCCTCGGCCGGCTGAATATGCGCGCCGCCTCCTCATCCTCGAAGCCCGCGATCTGCGTCGCCTCGAAAAAGGCCGATGCCTTGTCGGCGCGCTTGATGATCTCCTCCACCGTGTGCGGCAATTCGGCGGGCAGGCCGAAGCGCATGTGGATGGCGCCGGCAAGCCGTTTCTCGAACGCCTTGTAGTCGATGCCGAGGGCAGCCTTGAAGGGGCTGATCATGTCGCCGATCACATATTCGGGGGCATCGTGAAGGAGTGCCGCAAGCCGCCAGCGGCTGGGCCAGCCGGGACGGAACCGCGCGCAGATGTCATCGACGAGCACGCAATGCTCGGCGACCGTGAAGGCATGGTCGCCCTTCGTCTGCCCGTTCCAGCGCGCGACGCGGGCGAGCCCATGCGCGATGTCCTCGATCTCGATATCGAGCGGCGAGGGGTCGAGAAGATCGAGCCTGCGCCCGCTCAGCATGCGCTGCCACGCGCGCGGTCCTTTGTCCTTGCTTGGGCCGGGCCTGGCCATGTCGTCATCCTTGAGTTGAGGCCGTGCACGTTAGGACGCGGCCACCGGATTGTCATCCCGCGGATGGGCTCCGCGCCCGGCCGATAGGGGATTTTCCGGGGTTTGCCGCAGGCTGGCCCCCGTCATAGAGTCTCAAGCCATAGAGTCGCGTGTCATGAGGTCTTCGCCGCGGTGCTTCTTCCGCATGAAGATTCCTGATCCGTCCGCTTGCATGTGTCCGACTGGGCGCAGAACCGACAACGCAGGAAAAGCATGGCTGTCGATCCCATCCCGGCCGATCTCCTCTATCGTGCCTGCGATCTCAAGCAGTTCACCTTCGAGACGACCGCCGATCTGGAGGATCTGCCGGGGCTTGTCGGTCAGGAGCGCGCGGTGGAAGCGCTGCGCTTCGGCACCTCGATCCATCGGCATGGCTACAATATCTTCGTTCTCGGCCCTGAAGGCGCGGGCAAGCACGAGGCCGTGCTGGGCTTCCTCGCCAATCTCGCCGTTCGCCAGAAGGCGCCTTCGGACTGGGCCTATGTGAACAACTTTCGCAGCCCTAACAAGCCGATCGTGCTCGAAATGGCCGCAGGCTCGGCTCGCGGGCTGAAGGAGGGGATGGCGCGCCTCATCGACGACTTCAAGATTTCGGTGCCCGCGATCCTGGAGAGCGAGGAATATCAAAACCGCCGCCAGTCCATCGAGGAGGAGTATCGCGAGCGCCAGGAAAAGGCTTTCGAGGAACTTCGCATGAATGCCGAGGCGGAGAGCATCGCGCTTCTTCGCACGCCTTCCGGCTTTGCGCTCGCGCCCATCCATCATGGCGACGGGCATGAAGGCGAAGTGCTGAAGCCGGACGAATTCAACAGACTTCCCGAAGCCGAGCGCAAGCGCATCGAGACGACGATACAGGCCCTGCAGAAAGAGCTTGCCGAAATTCTGGAGCATATTCCGGCCTGGGAGAAGGAACATCGCGACCGCGTGACGAAGCTCAATCGCGAGATCGCCGAACGCCTCATCGAACAGTCGATGCGCGATCTGCGCCAGCGCTTCGACACCATGCCGGCGGTGCGCGACTGGCTCGCGGCGGTCGCCGCCGATCTCGTCGACAATATCGGCATCTTTGCGGGGCAGGGCGACCAGCAGCAGCAACAGGTGACGATCGCGCTTCAGGCCATGGCGCAGGGCCAGCCGCTTCCCTTCGGCGCGCTCAATCCCTTCCGGCGCTATGAAGTCAATGTGATCGTCGAGAACAACAATGTGCCCCGCTCGGTCGGAACCTCGCCATGGAAGGCTCATATGGAGCCCGATACGGGCGGCTATATCGGCGGCGGCGCGCCCATCGTCTATGAGGATCACCCGACGCTTCAGAACCTCGTCGGCCGCGTCGAGCATCTGCCGCAAATGGGCGCGCTCATCACCGATTTCATGCTCATCAAGGGCGGCTCGCTCCACCGCGCGAATGGCGGCTATCTCGTCCTCGATGCGCTGAAGATCCTGCGCGAGCCGCTTGCCTGGGACGCGCTGAAGCGCACGCTGCGCCGCCGCAAGATCGTCATCGAATCGCCGGGCGAATTCCTGAGCCTCGTCAGCACGGTTTCGCTGGAGCCCGAGCCTATCCCGCTCGATCTCAAGGTCGTTCTGCTCGGCGAGCGCTACCTCTATTACATGCTCTCCAATCTCGATCCGGAGTTCAGCCAGCTTTTCAAGGTCGCCGCCGATTTCGAGGATGAGATCGACCGCGAGGCGGAGAACGATCTTCTCTATGCGCGGCTTCTGGCCGGCATGTGCCGCAAGGAAGAGCTGCTGCCGCTGGACAGGTCGGGCGTCAGCCGCGTCATCGAGCGCGCTTCGCGGCTCGCGGAGGATGCGGAGAAGATCACCACCGCCATGCGGCCGATCGAGGACCTGCTGCGCGAGGCCGATTTTGTCGCGCGGTCAGAAAGCAAGGCATGCATTTCGGCGGGGCATGTGGACGCCGCCATCGAGGCGCAGATCGCGCGAGCCGACAGGATGCGCGAGCGCAGCCTCGAAATGATCACGCGCGACATTGTGATGATCGACACGGAAGGCGCCGTCGCTGGTCAGGTGAACGGCCTTTCCGTCCTCTCCATGGGTGCGGTGTCCTTCGGCCGGCCGAGCCGGATCACCGCGCGTGTCCGCATGGGCATGGGCGCGGCCCGCGTGCTAGACATCGAGCGCGAGGTCGATCTCGGCGGCCCCATCCACTCCAAGGGCGTGCTCATTCTCTCCGGCTATCTCTCCGCGACCTTCCTGCCGGAAATCCCCTTCTCCATGAGCGCGAGCCTCGTCTTCGAGCAATCCTATGGTGGGGTCGATGGCGACAGCGCCTCGTCGGCCGAGCTTTACGCGCTGATCTCGGCGCTCGCTGAAATGCCGATTACCCAGGCGCTTGCGGTCACGGGGTCGGTGAACCAGCTCGGGGAAGTGCAGGCGATCGGCGGTGTGAACGACAAGATCGAGGGTTTTTTCGACATCTGCATGCGCCGTGGGCTCACCGGCGATCAGGGCGTGCTCATTCCGGCCGCCAATGTGAAGCACCTCATGCTGCGTCAGGACGTCGTCGACGCGGTGGAACGCGGCATGTTCGCGATCTATCCTATCGAGCGCATCGAGGATGGTGTCGAACTGCTGATGGGCTGCCCCGCGGGCGAGCGGGGCCCCGATGGAAAGTTCCCGCAAGGGAGCGTCTATGCGCGGGCCGAGGCGCGGCTTGCCGCCTTTGCCGAAAATCAGCGCCGCTTCGCGCAACGCGCAGACGAGAACGGAAAGAAGTAGCGCCATGGCGAGAGAAACGCCGGCCGCTCGTTCCGGCCAGGTCACCAAGGAAACGCAGAGGCCCGAGAGCCGCATCGTGATCGGGCTCGACACGCATTTCATGACGCGCGAGGCGCTGGTGCTTGCCGCGCGCCTCGCCGCGTCCGTCGATGCGCGTCTCAAGGGCGTGTTCGTCGAGGACGAGAACCTGCTTTCGCTTTGCGAGCTTCCCTTTGCACGGGAGATTTCTTTTTCGGGCGAGGTCCGCGCGGTCGATACCGAGCGCATGCTGCGCGCCCTGCGTGCGCAGGCCGAGACCGCAAGGCGTGTGCTCCAGCGCATAGCGGCCGAGGCGCGCGTCGACTGGAGCTTCGACGTGCTGCGCGGCCGCTCGCTCGCTTCTCTGGCGGAAGCGGCGCGTGCGGAGGATACGCTCGTCATCCGCTCGCCGCATGCGCCCGCGCGCGAGGTGGGCCGCGCGGTCCGGGCGGCAACGCGGGAAGGGCGCGCCGATGTGTTGCTGGTCGCGCGCGGCGTCGCGGCGAGAGGCGTTCTCGGCGCGGGTGCCGCGGGGCCCGCGCCTGCTGGAGTGGCCGTCCGGCCGATCGCCGCCATCGACGATGGCTCGAGCGCGGGGGAGACATGCAGCGCCTTTGCCGAAATGCTGGCGCAGCGGGCGGGCGTGCCCTTTGTCCGTATCCATCTCCGCGAACGTGGAGCGGCCGAGATCGCCGCCGCCGCCCGAAAGGCCGGCGCCGGATTGATCGTCGTCAATGCGGACTGGCTGGCCGACGACAATGATGCAGCGAGGCTCTCCGCCGCGGCGGGCTGTCCTCTGCTTTTGCTTGGCGGAGAGCGCACTCTCCGCCCGGCGCCGGAAAAGCAAACCAAAGGAGTTTGAAACATGCTCGTCCGAAAGGTCCTTGTACCTCTCTCCGGTGCGGCAGCCGAGGGGCCCGTGATCGTGACGGCGATGACGGTGGCCCGAACATTCGGCGCACAGACGGTGGGGCTCTTCGTCAGGGCCGATCCGACCGAGGCGCTTCCCTATCTCGGCGATGGCGTGTCGGGCCAGGTGATCGAGGACCTGCTGCGGGCGGCGAAGGAAAGCTCTGATCGCGCCTCGGCGAGTGCGCGCGCGATGTTCGCGGAAGCGGCCGCGAAGGTGGGCGTGCCGCTCGCGAGCAAGGGAGGCGGCGTGGAGCTGCCCTCGGCGCGGTTTCTGGATGTTACGGGCCATCGCGACGATATCGTCGCCGCTCACAGCAGGCTCTCCGACATCGTGATTTTCGGCGAGGGCAATGTCGGCGTCGCGGGCGGAAGCACGCTTGAGGCGGCGATGATGAACGCCGGGCGCCCCGTTCTCATTGCGCCCCAGGCGGCGGCGCTGGAGATCGGCGGCTCGGTCGCGATCGGCTGGGATGAAAGCGCGGAAGCCGCTCACGCGGTCACGGCCGCGATCCCGTTTCTCGAGCGGGCGAAGAAGGTGACGATCTTCCGCATCGGCGGCAAGGAGCCCGATCCCGCTTCGACCGCCATGCTCGCGGATTATCTAGCACTCCACGGCATCGACGCCGATGCCCGCCTCGTCGATGCGCAGGGCAGGCCCGTCGGCGAGGTGCTGCTGGAGCAATGTGAAAAGACGGGTGCGGATTTTCTCGTCGTCGGCGGTTACGGACACAGCCGCCTGCGTGAATACATCATCGGCGGCGCGACGCAGCACATACGCTCGCATGCGACGATCCCCGTTCTCATGGCGCACTGAACCCGCGCTTCATCAGGGGTGAAGGGAAAATGACACTTTACCGCGTCCATATGGTCCTTGCCCGCAACGATGAATTCCCCGAGGGCTCGTCGCGGCATGGCTATGACTTCGTCGTGCCGCTCGATGAGCAGGGACGGCTCGATCCGGCCTCCTGGAAGAGCCATGCGAAGGACTGCGTCGTCCGCCGCTTCTGGGTCGGGGAGGAGGACCAGAGAGGCCGCCTGCGCCATGCGGGCACCAACTGGTTCATCGACTATGACGAGACGGTGGTGGGCGACGAGGAGCCGTTCTTCAAGCTCGATCGCCACGCGGTGAAGACCGGCGAATATCTATCCGTGAACGAACGGGATGGCGAGGCGCATACTTTCCGTATCGTCAGCGTCGAGCCCTATGTGAAGGCATAGGCAGGAGGTCTGGGGCCGCTTGCGGGCCGTTTCGCGGGAAACGGCCCGGTGCTCTCGCGGCCGCTCTTCAGGCCCGCTTTCTTACCAGCACGTTCCCCGCCGAATAGCCGGCGCCGAAGCTGCAGATGAGGCCCAGATCGCCGGGCTTCAGGTCCTCGCTGTACTGGCTGAAGGCGATGATGGAGCCGGCCGAACTCGTATTCGCATAGGTGTTGAGAATGTTCGGCTGCTCGCCGGGCTCCGGATCGCGGCCCAGCACCTTCTTGCCGATCAGGTCGTTCATGTTCTTGTTGGCCTGATGGAGCCACATGCGCTTCAGGTCCTTCGCGTCGAGCCCTTCATCGGCCATGTGGTCGAGAATGAGCTTGGAGACCATCGGCACGACTTCCTTGAAGACCTTGCGGCCCTCCTGCACGAAGAGCTTGTCCCTGGCGCCGATGCCCTCGGGCGTCGCGCGATTGAGGAAGCCGAAATTGTTGCGGATGTTGTTGGAGAATTTGGTGAGGAGCCGCGTGCCGAGAATTTCCCAGGCGCCCTGCGCGGTGCATGTTTCGGCGCGTTCGAGAATGATGGCGGTGCATACGTCGCCGAAAATGAAATGGCTGTCGCGGTCGCGGAAATTGAGATGGCCCGAGCAGATTTCGGGATCGACGATGAGGACGCAATCGACCGAGCCCGAGCGCAGCATGTCGTATGCGGTCTGGATGCCGAAGGTCGCCGACGAGCAGGCGACGTTCATGTCGAAGCCGAAGCCCTCGATGCCGAGAAGGTCCTGCACCTCGACGGCGATGGCGGGGTAGGGGCGCTCGAGGTTCGAGCAGGCGACGATGACGGCGTCGATATCGGCGGCGGTCTTGTTCGCCCGCGCCATCGCCTTCTTCGCCGCGTCGACGGCCATTTCCGCGAGGATGGATGGCTCCTCATTGGAGCGCTGGCGCAGGCGCGGCGCCATGATCTCGGGGTCGATGATGCCCGACTTGTTCATCACGAAGCGCGACTCGATGCCCGAAGCCTTGACGATGAATTCGACGCTCGACTCGTTCAGTGCCTCCACCTCGCCCCTTGCGATGGCTTCGGCATTGTCGCTGTTGAATTTCCGGACATATGTGTTGAAGGCTTCGACCAGTTCGTGATTGCTGATCGAGTAGGGCGGCGTGAAAACGCCGGTCCCGCTGATGACGACTTGAGTCAATTTCTCACCTGATTGTTTCGCGCGCGGCTCCGGACGCGCCGGCTCGGAAGCCTTCGCGTGTTCCCGGCACCGGCGATCCTCCCCC
This sequence comes from Parvibaculum sp., assembly GCF_035325945.1. GTDB lineage: Bacteria > Pseudomonadota > Alphaproteobacteria > Parvibaculales > Parvibaculaceae > Parvibaculum. The sequence continues at coordinate 226,285 of NZ_DAOKYX010000001.1, read as the reverse complement.
TATACGCGACCCGCAAGAACGCAAGCGACTTGGGGTGGATCGCGCTCAGACTGTTGAATCTTGAGCGTGATTTTCCGGAAAGTCCGCGACCTTCCGGATCACGCCTTGGCCAGGGTCAATCTAGAACACTGTCAGGAGGGTTTCCACTGCCTATCGGGAACGGGCGCCTCCGTCCGGATGGCGAGGCCCGTCCGCTGATGGTGGAAAGGTCGTTAACGCAGGGGCCGCCTGCACCGGCCTGCGCGCAATCTCCGGAGAGCACCGGGAGACGCGCGCATGGCCGGCCGGGCGCGGCCTTCAGGCCTGCGCCGCCGGGCTGATCGCCGCGCTTTTCGGCTCTGACCGGGAAATGGGGCTGCTTGCGGTACCGGCGTCGGTCGACTCGATTTCGCCGCTGATCTTGCCGCCCTGCTCGACCTTGAGTTCGCCATAACGGACCGTTCCGGTGATCCTGCCGGTCGAATTTATGGTGAGGCACTTTCTCACGATGAGCGTGCCGTCGAATTTGCCGTTGATTTCGGCCTGATCGACGGTCGCTTCGCCGCGCACCTCGCCGGTTTCGCTGATGGTGAGCGAGCCGCTTTCGATCGTCGCCTGCACGTCGCCCTCGATGACGAGCGAGTCGCAGGACTGGATCTTGCCTTCGAGCTTCAATCCGCGCCCCACATGAAGGTTTGCGGGCGTCGCGCTCGACGAAGAGGGCGTCGGAGAATTGCTCTGAAGTGTGCGCACGGCTGCTCTCCTCACCTCATAGGCTGGGGTTACGACGCGATTTGCGGATGTATCGCTATCTGTCTGGGAGGTTTTCTCGACGATGCGGGTGCCGCTCTGGGTGAGCGGATCGGCCGATCCCCCTGCAGGTTTGGAATCCGAAGTGTCCTTCGGGCGTTTGAACATCGTCCCTGGCCTCCCTACGCTACATTGAAACGAGCAATGACCGTATCGCCACAAATTGGTCGGGATGCGTCCACATTGTGGCGAAAGCGTGAGGCAGCGAAAAGGAATTGCGTTCAGCGTGATCGCGATTGCGCGATATGCGCACAGTCCTTGTGTCGCGGGCAGGTGACGATGTGATCGTTGACCATGCCGACGGCCTGCGCGAAGGCATAGACGATGGTCGGGCCGCAGAAGCGAAAACCCGCTGATTTCAATGCTTTCGAGAGCTTGCGGCTCATATCCGTCTCGGCGGGAACGGCGCTCATCTTCGGCCAGGCGTTCTGCACCGGGACGCCGCCGACGAAATCCCAGATGAAGCCAGAGAAACCTCCATCCCGATCCATTATTTCGAGCCAGGCGCGCGCATTGCCGATTGTCGCCTCGATTTTGCCGCGATGGCGGATGATGCCTTCATTCCTGAGGAGTTTTTCCACCTTCGCCGGCGTGTAGCGCACGATGCGCGCGGGCTCGAAGCCGTCGAAGGCTTCGCGAAAATTTTCCCGTTTGCGAAGGATCGTGATCCATGAAAGCCCGGCCTGAAAGCCGTCGAGAACGAGCTTCTCGAAAAGCGCCCGGTCATCGAATTCGGGCACGCCCCATTCCTCGTCGTGATAGGTGCGATAGAGCGGATCGTCGCCCGGCCAGGGGCAGCCTTGCGGCGCTTCAGATTTCATCGCTCTCCTCCGCGAGTGAAAACGCCGCCCAATCCGGCCGCTCCGGCGTGAGGGTCGCATCGCCCGCTTCGAGGACGGCGCCTTCGACGAGATCGAGCCGCAGAAGCGCGAGCACGCGGCCCGTTTCCGCATCGCCCGAAAAGACGGTTCCGGCTTCGCGGCCCGAGGCGCGCACGGGCGTATGCGGTTTCGGCAGGTCGCCTTCGACGCGGCAGGGGACGAGGCGCTTTCTCACACTGCCGCGCCGCTTCGTGCGCGAGGTGACTTCCTGTCCGACGAAGCAGCCCTTGTGGAAATCGACGCCGTGGAGTTCGTCGAAATTGACCTCGAGAGGGAAGGTGCGATCAGGCTCGAAATCCCGCGCCGCATCGCCGACGCCAAGCGCGATGCGATGGCGGTGATAGTCGGCGGGCGTGGCGTGCTCTGCGCCCGCCGCGGCGATCGCCGCTTCTGGCGTGGCCGAGATCGCGCGATGCCCAATCTCCGCAAGGCGCGGATCGGCGAAAGAGAGATCAGGGAGCGTTGCCTGCGCGCCGCCCCAGAAAGCGATGACAGAGCGTTCCGCGCTCAGGTCTTCGAGCGTGATGTTCGCGCGCAGCTTGTAGAAGGTGAGGCGCTTTTGCAGCTCGCCAATGCGTCTGCCATCGCAATCGAGGATGAAGCCGCCGTCCTCGCTCGTGATGAAGAAGTCGAAGAGGAATTTTCCCTGCGGCGTCAGCAGGCCCGCATAGATCGCCTCGCCCGGCTTCACCAGATCGACATTGTTTGTCACGAGCCCTTGAAGAAAGTCGCGGGCATCCGCACCACCGACGCGCAGAACCCCCCGGTCGGGCAGGATTGCAGCCTTCAATTCACTCATGCTCAGATCTCATCCCTTCAGCAACGGGCCCGAAGGCTGATTTAGGCAACCGCCTAATCGGGCGCAAGTCCAGACGATTTTGCTACGGGATCGCGGTTGCGCGGCCAGGCTTGCCGTCGGGGGCTCTGCCGCCGCCCTTCGCCCATATGTTCCGGGTCCGGCCTTGGCAGCATGGAGCGGCACTCCTATACTCCGCACCACTTTCCTTACCCCCACGCCAGGATCGGCCATCCGCCGGAATGCGCATTCTTTTCATCACCTCGAACCGGATCGGCGACGGCGTACTCTCGACGGGTCTTCTCGCCGGGCTGATGGAGCGCTATCCCGGCGCGCTTTTCTGGGTGGCCTGCGGGCCTCTCGCGGCGCCGCTCTTCAGGCATGCGCCGGGCGTCGAAAGGGTCATCGAGCTCAGGAAAGAGCCCTATGCCGGCCACTGGCGCAAACTTCTCTCGGCCACCATGTTCCGCCGCTTCGAGGCGGTGGTCGATCTGAGAGGGTCGGCGACGGCCTTTCTGCTCTGGGCGAAGAAGCGCCATGTGCTGCGCTCGAACCATACGCTGCACCGGGTGATCCACAATGCGAGCGTGGCGGGGTTCGATCCGGCGCCTTCGCCCCGCGTCTGGCCGGGTGCGCAAGCCCGCGCCCGCGCGCGCGAACTCATCCCCGAGGGCCGCACCGTGCTGGCCATCGGTCCCTCGGCCGCCTGGCCGCGCAAGATGTGGCCGGTGGAATATCACGCCGAGCTGATCGGCCGGCTGACGGGGCCGGGAGCGCCGCTCGCGGGCGCCCATGTGCTCATCGCCGCCGCTCCCGGCGAGCGCGATCTCGTGCGCCCGATCATAGAGGCCGTGCCCGACGAGCGCCGCATCGAACTCATCGGCGAGGATCTCAACCTCGTCGCCGCCTCTTTCGAGCGTGTGCGGCTTTATGTCGGGAACGATTCCGGGCTGATGCATCTGGCGGCCGCGGCCGGCGCGCCGACGCTCGGCCTCTTCGGCCCGACGCCCGACGGGCGCTACGATCCCTGGGGCGAAAAGACGGCACAGGTGCGCGGGCCCCGCTCTCACGAGCAGATCATCGCGGAAGAGGGCAGCGGTTTTTCCGGACCGAGCGCCATGCGCGACCTCACAGTCGACAAGGTATATGAGGCGGCCGTGGCGCTTCTCGCCCGCACCGCTTCCTCGCAAGCAAAGGAAATCGCGTGAACGCATCTTTCGATCTCATTCTTCGCGGCGGCACCCTCGTCAATCATGATGGCGTCGGCAAGGCCGACATCGCCATTCGAGACGGGCGCATAGCGGCCATCGGCGATCTCGCCACCGCGAGCGCAGGCGAGATCGTGGATGTGACGGGCCTTCACGTTCTCCCCGGTGTCGTCGACAGCCAGGTTCATCTGCGCGAGCCGGGCAACGAGCACAAGGAAGACCTCGAAACGGGCGGCCGCGCCGCTGTGCTTGGCGGCGTCACGACCGTCTTCGAGATGCCGAACACCAAGCCGCCGACGACGACGCCGGAGCTACTTGCCGACAAGGTCGCGCGCGCGCGCCATCGCATGTATTGCGACTTCGCCTTTTATGGCGGCGCGACGACGGAGAATGTCGATCTCCTGCCGGAGCTGGAGCGCTCGCCCGGCTGCTGCGGCATCAAGATTTTCATGGGCTCCTCCACGGGCACGCTTCTCGTGGCGAGCGACGAGGATGTGCGCCGTGTGCTGAAGGCGATCAACCGCCGCGCCGCCGTCCATTCCGAGGACGAATTCCGCCTGCGCGATCGCCGGCCGCTTGCCGAGACGGGCAAGATCGAGACGCATCCCGTCTGGCGCGATGCCGAGGCGGCCGTTCTTTGCACCACGCGGCTTCTGAAGCTCGCGCGCGAGGCGGGCAAGCGCATTCACGTGCTGCATGTCTCGACCGCCGACGAAATGCCGCTGCTCGCCGCCGCGAAGGACATTGCGAGCGTCGAGGTGACGCCGCAGCACCTGACGCTCGCCGCGCCCGAATGTTACGAGGAACTCGGCTCCTATGCGGTGATGAACCCGCCCATTCGCGATGCCCGTCACCGCGAAGGGCTCTGGCAGGGCCTCGCCGCCGGCATCGTCGATGTGCTCGGCTCCGACCATGCGCCGCACACGCGCGAGGAAAAGGCCGAAACCTATCCGAAATGCCCCTCCGGCATGCCCGGCGTGCAGACGCTGGTGCCGATCATGCTCGATCATGTGAATGCCGGACGCCTCAGCATCGAGCGCTTCGTCGATCTCACCTCGCAGGGCCCCCAGCGTGTCTTCGGCATGGCGCGCAAGGGCCGCGTGGCGGTCGGATATGACGCCGACCTCACCATCGTCGATCTGAAGGCGCGCCGCACCATCACCAATGACTGGATCGCGAGCCGGTGCGGCTGGACGCCCTTTGACGGCAAGACCGTGACGGGCTGGCCCATTGGCACCGTCATTCGCGGCCGCCGCGTCATGTGGGACGATGAGATCATCGGCGCGGCGGCGGGCGAGCCCGTCACCTTCCTGGAGGCGCTGCCAAGGGGATAGCCCTCCGTTCTTCGAAGCGCGACCGCGACGTCGTGGATGCCCCGCATGAAGCGGGGCTATGCGACGGCTGTCGCCCTCACTCGTCATCCCGGGCTTGTCGCGGGATCCGGGGCCGCCCGCCCGGAATCTGCCGCTCCGGATTCCGGCATCCATTGTCAGTGGCGTGCGAAGGGGCGTGCTCTGCCTAGTGCAGCGTCACCATATAATTCGCATACGGAAATTCTGAAGGGCTGATGACGCGGCGCGTGGCGATCCGCACCGAATAGAGCGGCCCCTCCAGATTTTTCTCCCAGAACCGGAGAAAGTCCGTCAGCACGGGGTAGCGCGGTTCTAGATCGTATTCCTGCCAGATATAGGTCTGGATGAGATCGGGATGATCCGGCATGCGATAGAGGATTTCGGCGGTCACCAGCCGGTAGCCGTCGAGCATCTTCTGGAATTCGGTCGCTGTCGTCACTTCGGCACCTCTGTCTCTGGGCGAGCGCAGTGCTCGCCGTCTCGATGGGCCTATGCCGATGAACGAGTCTAGTGAAGAGCAAGCGTCGTCGTCGATGATCCACGCCGCGCGAGCGCATTTTTTCCCGATATGTGGCCGAAATTCTGGCACTCGCTCAGGGAGAGCGCTGCTCGTCGGCATCGGGTCCGAGCGGCTGGCCATAGCTGAACTCGACGACATTTCCGTCCGGGTCGGCAAGGCCGCAGAAATGCCCGACGGGATAGGGCAGCGTCTTGGGCGGCCAGACGAGATGGTCCGCGCCGCGCCGCGCGATCTCGTCCACAGCCTCGCGGCTCGCGAGCGCGAAACCGAGATGCGTGAAGTCGTCGCCTCGCTGGGCCGGGCGGTTGCCGCCCTCGATCATGACGATGACGAAGGCGTGCTCCTTGCCGTCTTCCGCGATCCAGGCCACGCGCTCGCCCTTGTCCCCGCGCTCATGCACCGTCTTCATGCCGCAAAACTCCGCATAGAACGCCTTGGACGCGTCGAGATCGCGGACATGGAGAGCGATATGGGTGAGAGCGGGTTTCATGGGCATTTTCCTCCTGTCTCATGCCCATATGGGCAGCGGCGCGGATGAAATGAACAGGACGGGAAGTCTAGCCCGCCCGGCCCCGGCGGGCAGCCCCGGCCTTGACCGGCGCCCGGATTTGGGTTCGTTTGTGCGCCGAGGGGATCGCAAGAAGCCCCGTTCTATTTCCAGGAAACGACAGGGAAACCCATGACCGAGCCATTTCGCGCCATTCGCGTCTCGAAAACCGATTCCGGCCAGAAGGCGGAACTCGTGCAGATCGGCCTCGACGACCTCATGGAAGGCGATGTGACGGTGGCGGTCGAATATTCGACGGTCAATTACAAGGACGGGCTCGCCCTTACCGGCAAGGCGCCCGTCATCCGCACCTGGCCGCTCATTCCGGGTATCGACTTTGCGGGCCGGGTCGAGACATCGACGCATGAAGGTTTCAAGCCCGGCGACCGGGTGGTGCTCAATGGCTGGGGCGTGGGCGAGACGCATCATGGCGGCTATGCCGAGAAGGCGCGGGTCAAGGGCGACTGGCTGGTGAAGCTGCCGGATCCGATTTCCTCCGCTCATGCCATGGCGATCGGCACGGCGGGCTACACCGCCATGCTCTGCGTCATGGCGCTCGAATTCCACGGCGTGACGCCGGACAAGGGCGATGTGCTCGTCACAGGCGCTGCGGGCGGCGTGGGCTCGGTTGCGATCGCGCTTCTGGCGAAGCTCGGCTACCGCGTCATAGCATCGACGGGCCGCGCATCGGAAGCCGACTATCTTAAGGGTCTGGGCGCCGCCGACATCATCGACCGAAACGAGCTTTCTGGGCCCGCGCGACCGCTCGGCAAGGAGCGCTGGGCAGGCGCCGTCGATGCGGTCGGCAGCCACACGCTCGCCAATGTGCTCTCGATGACGCGCTATGGCGGCACGGTCGCCGCCTGCGGGCTCGCGCAGGGCATGGACCTGCCGGGCTCGGTCGCGCCGTTCATCCTTCGCGGCGTGACGCTTGCGGGCATCGACAGCGTCATGGCGCCGAGGGCGAAGCGGGTGGAAGCCTGGTCGCGTCTGGCGAAGGATCTCGATCTCGCGGCGCTCGACAGGATGACGAGCCGCGCCACGCTCGGGGACGTGCCGGCGCTCGGCGAAGAGATCATTGCGGGGCGGGTGCGCGGGCGGGTCGTCGTCGATGTGAAGGCGTGAGCCGCATCCGGGGGGAGAAGAAATGAACGTACAGATGACGAAGCCGCCCTTCCGCAAGGCGAACTATGTCGAGCCCCGCGTGGAGGTCGAGCATCGCGCCGATGGCTCGATCCTGCTGCGCAATCCGCACCCGCTGCATGAGGTGCCGGTCAATCTGATCGCCCCCATCCGCAAATGGGCGGCCGAGGCGCCGGATCGCGTCTGGCTCGGCAAGCGCAAGCCCACCGCGCAAGGCTTCGGCGAATGGGACCTGCTCACCTATGCCGATGCCGAGCGCAAGACGAACGCCATCGCCCAGGCTCTCCTCGATCGCGGCTTCGATCAGTCTACGCCCCTGATGATCCTCTCGGGCAATTCGATCGAGCATGCGCTCATGACCTATGGCGCCATTCTCGCGGGCGTGCCCGTGGCGCCCGTCTCGCCCTCCTACAGCACGATCAGCTCCGATTTCGAGAAGCTGAAATATGTCTTCGACCTCATCGAGCCGAAGATGATCTTCATGCAGGAGGCTGCTCCCTTCGCGCGCGCTCTGAAGGCGCTTCCTCTCGATGGCGTCGAGCTTGTCACCGTCGACGGGTCGCAAGGCACGCCCTATGCCGATCTCGTCGCCACGGCGCCGGGCACCACGGCGGTGGAAGAAAGCTACGCAAGGCTCGGCCACGATCAGGTCGCCAAATATCTCTTCACCTCCGGCTCCACCGGCATGCCCAAGGCCGTCATCATGACGAGCGGCATGATGTGCGTGAACTCGGTCATGCCGAAAAGCGTGACGGTGGTCGAGGAGGGCGACGAGCCTCCCGTCTTTCTCAACTGGCTGCCGTGGAACCACTGCTTCGGCGGCAACGCGATCCTGAACAATCTGCTCGTCGCGGGCGGCACGCTCTATATCGATGGCGGCCGGCCGGTGCCGGGCGGCTTTGCCGAGACGGTGCAGAACCTGCGGGAGATCGCGCCGACCAATTATTCGAACGTGCCCGCCGCCTATACGCTTCTCGTCGAGGAACTGGAGAAGGACGAGGCGCTCGCCCACAACTTCTTCTCGCGGCTGAAAACGCTCGCCTATGGCGGCGCGGCGCTGAGCCAGAACCTCTACGAGCGCATTCAGGAAATTGCCATCCGCACGGCCGGCGAGCGCATCATCTTTTCGTCCGGTTACGGCGCGACGGAAACGGCGCCGACCATCATGAACGTCCACTGGGCGACGGAACGCATGGGGCTCATCGGCCTGCCGCTGCCGGGGATCGAGCTGAAGCTCGCGCCGGTTGGACGCAAGATGGAAGTGCGCGTGCGCGGCGCCTGCATCACGCCGGGCTATTACAAGAATCCGGAGAAGACCCGCGAAGCCTATGACGAGGAAGGCTTCTATCGGCTCGGCGACGGCGCGCGCTTCGTCGATCCCGAAAATCCGCTGGAAGGTCTCGTCTTCGACGGCCGCGTGGCGGAGGATTTCAAGCTCTCGACCGGAACATGGGTCAGCGCCGGCAAGCTGCGCGTTGATGTGCTGGCGGCGACGGGCGGTCTGCTTCAGGACGCGCTGGTGGCGGGCCTCGACCGCGCCTATATCGGCGTGCTCGGCTTCCCCAACATTCCCGCATGCCGCAATGTCGCGGGCGATCAGGATCTCGCCATCGAAGATCTCGTGCGCCATCCGGCCGTGCTGGAGCGGCTCGCGGAGGGCCTGCGCGGCCACAACAAGACCAATCCCGGCTCGAGCACGCGCGTCGAGCGCGCGCTTCTCATGGTCGAGCCGCCGAGCATCGATGCAGGCGAATTGACCGACAAGGGATACATCAACCAGTCTGTGGCTCTCGGCCGCCGCGCCGGGCTTGTGGAAAAGCTCTATACAGACCCGCCCGGCAATGATGTCGTGGTCGCGTGACCGGGAAGACGGATTGACGAATGCTGGATCTGGGGCTTGTGGCGAGCGGGGCGGCGATCGGCGTGGCGGTCGCCGCGCCGATTGGGCCGGTCAATCTCATCGTCATCCGGCGGACGCTACGCTTCGGAACGCTCACGGGCTTTCTGTCCGGCATGGGGGCCGCGACGGGTGACGGCATCTTCGCGACGATCTCCGCCTTCGGACTGACCGCCGCGATCGATTTCGTCATTCGCTACGAATTGGTGATGCAGCTCATCGGCGGAATTTTTCTGCTCGCGCTCGGCGCGCGTACTTTTGTCGCGCATCCGCATCTTGAGAACGGGCCGCAGGAAAATCTGTCCGGCGCGCTTGCCCGCGTCTTCGTGACGACCTTCGTGCTCACCATCACGAATCCGGCGACCATGCTCGGCTTCATCGCCATTTTCGGCGGAGTGGCGGGATTGACCGCTCAGGATGCCGGTTACGGCCGAGCGGTGACGCTGGTGATTTCCGTCTTCATCGGCTCGGCGCTCTGGTGGGCGGCGCTTTCCGGCTTCGTCAGCATGTTCCGCCAGCGCATGAGCGATCGCATTCTCGTCATCGTCAATCGCGTCTCGGGCGGCCTTATCGTGCTCTTCGGTCTGGTCGTTCTCGGCCGTGTGCTCTATCGTTACCTCGGCTAATCTGCCGCCTCTTTAAATATAAAAATTCCGGGGAGATCATGGAGAAGATGAACGGCGCTGAAAGCCTGGTGCGGACACTGGTCGCCTCGGGTGTGGAGGTCTGCTTCACCAATCCAGGCACTTCCGAAATGCATTTCGTCGCCGCCCTCGACAAGGTCGATGGCATGCGCGCGGTGCTCGGCCTCTTCGAGGGCGCGGTCACCGGCATGGCGGATGGCTATGGCCGCATGGCGGAGAAGCCGGCGGCGACGCTGCTCCATCTCGGGCCCGGCCTCTCGAACGGACTTGCCAATCTCCACAATGCGCGCCGCGCCGCCACGCCCATCGTCAATATCGTCGGCGATCACGCGACCTACCACGCGCAATATGATGCGCCGCTCGCTTCCGACATTCAGGGCTTCGCGCGCCCCGTCTCGGGGTGGATCCATTCGAGCCCGAGCCCGAAAACGGTCGCGGCGGACGGCGCCCGCGCCGTGCAGGCCGCGCGCGCCGCGCCCGGCCAGATCGCGACGCTGATCCTTCCCGCCGATACCGCCTGGCTCGATGCCGACGGGCCTGCGCCCGCGCTTCCCGTTCAGGGGCCGGCGTCCGTCTCCTCGCAGGCCATTGACGGTGCCGCAGAGGCGCTGAAGAGCAGCGGCAAGTCGGTCATTCTCGTTCGCGGCGAGGCGCTGAAGAAGCGCGGGCTTGCCGCTGCCGGGCGCATCGCGGCCAAGACCGGCGCGCGCATCATGTGCGACACCTTCGCGCCCCGGCTCGAGCGTGGAGCGGGTATCGTCGCCGTCGAGCGCATTCCCTATTTCGCCGAGCAGATCGTCGATACGTTCAAGGATGTGGAGAAGCTCATCCTCGTCGGCGCGAAGCCGCCCGTTTCCTTCTTCGCCTATCCTGGCAAGCCGAGCTGGTGCACGCCCGAAAGCTGCGAGATTCGCTATCTCGCCCATGCGCATGAAGATGGCGTCGCGGCGCTGGAAGCGCTGGCCGACGTGCTCGGCGCGCCGAAGGAGCCGGCTCTGGTCGCCCCGCTCAACAAGCCCGCGCTTCCGACCGGCAGGCTCGATCAGTTCTCCGCCGGCCAGATCATCGCGCATTATCTGCCCGAGCACGCGATCATTTCAGATGAGGCGGCGACTTCCGGCCTCGGCGCGCAGATCGCGACCGCGACGGCCAACCCCCATGACCACCTCTCCCTGACCGGCGGTTCGATCGGGCAGGGCCTGCCGCTCGCGACCGGCGCGGCCATCGCCTGTCCGGATCGCAAGGTCGTCTGCCTGCATGGCGATGGCGGCGCGATGTACACGCTTCAGGCGCTCTGGACGCAGGCGCGCGAGAAACTCGATGTGGTGAACGTGATCTACGCCAATCGCTCCTATGCGATCCTGAACATCGAGCTTGCCCGTGTGGGTGCCGGAAACCCGGGACCCAAGGCGCTCTCCATGCTCGATCTGCACAATCCGGAGCTGAACTGGACGAGCCTCGCCCATGGCATGGGCGTCGAGGCCGTCCGTGTAGAGACGGTCGAGGATTTCGCGGACGCCTTCGCTTCGGCCGTGAAGGCGAAGGGACCGCGACTCATCGAGGTGATGATCTGAAAGCGTTCCGGGACCGCAAACGCGGCTCGGAAACGCGACAATGTAAAGAGCGGGAGCGCGGCCGGCAGCGGCCGCGCGAGGGGCGAAGTTAGTTCATCACCCGATTGAGAGTGAATTCCCCCTGCCGGACCCGGTCAGCAAGGCCGGTCGCCATTTCCGCGACGGCCTCTTCGCCATAGGCTTCCACCATGTCCGAGAGTGCGGCGAAGATCGCCGTGGTCGCGAGGATGTCGGCAGACACGCCTTCGGCCAGCGCTTCGTCCCACGCATCGAGAATGTTCTGAAGCGCCATGCGGCGCTGCTCGGCCTCGTCAGGCGCCGACGGATCGAGCCCTTCCTCGTCGAAGGAATTGAACATGGTATCGCTGGATGAGTCTTCGGCCATCACGCCCTCTGTGTCGCGCCTCTTGAGGAGCACCGTCCGTAAGGCGCGAATGACCGGCCCTGCGGCCGCTCGAAAAGCACCGGTTTCGTACACCTGCAATCGCCTTTGTAGCACAAGCGCAGGAAAAGTCCCGTTTCTCGTGAAGGGGAGGTTAACGCGAAAAACGCGAGGGGCCGTGTCGGCCTTCTTACGGAAAAAATGGCCAGTTCAAAAGGCGCGTGCGCTCCTGTCGAGCCCTGAAAGCCGGGCGGCGAGTGCGCGTCCTTCGTCGAAAATGGTTCTGGTTTCCGTAGCGGCAGCCTCGGTGCAGCGCGGAAATTTCTCCTGCGCCTCGTGATAGGCGCTGTTGAAATGCGAGATCAGAACCTGGCGCTGCAAGGCGTCCTGATTGGCGGCATCGAGGAGGTCGATCATCTTGTTCCGCCAGAGCGCGCCCTCATTGGCGCCGCAAATGGCGCGGAGATGATGCGCCGCGCCGAGAATTTCGGACAGGCGCTCGAGCCCTTCGGCCATCGGGTCGGCCCGAGCCGGACCAGGGACGAGCATCAGGAACGCCGCCAGCAAACCGCCTGCAAGCGCGCATCTCGTCCCGAAACTGCACAAGGAGCGTGCCATTCCACTCCGCCAGGGCTCCACCGGCCCCGCAAAGCCGGGGCGCGATGGAACACCTGCAGGAGTTGCGCCGCGGGCGGCTCAGAAGATCGAGTAGCCGCCGTCGATGATGAAGGTGTCGCCCGAATGATAGGAGGACGCGTTCGACGTCAGATAGACGGCGACGCCGCCGAAATCCTCCGGCTCGCCCCAGCGCCGCGCGGGCACGCGCGGGATGACCTTTTCGGCGAAAGCCTTGTTGGCCTGCGCGCCCGCCGTCATGTCCGTCGCGATCCAGCCCGGAAGAATGGCGTTGGCGCGGATGCCGAAGCGCGCGAATTCGACGGCGCAGGACTTGATCATCGAGATGACGCCGCCCTTCGTCGCCGCATAGGCCTGATTGCGCGCCGCGCCTTCGATGGCGGCGAGGCTCGCAACGCCGACGAGCGATCCGCCCGCGTCGCCCGACTTCGCGCGGTCGACCATGTGGCGCGAGGCTTCGCGCAGCGTCCAGAACACGCCGTCGAGATTGACGGCGAGCGTCTTGCGATAGATCTCCGTCGACATGTCGAGGAAGGAGGGCGCGCCATAGCCGACGCCCGCGTTGGCGAACACGCTGTCGAGACGTCCCAGTTCCTGCACCGTCGCGCCGATACCGTCGATGACTTCCTGCTCGTTGGCGACGTTCACCTTGCGCGTATAGACCTTGACGCCATGCGCCTTGAGCTGCGTCGCGGCCCTGGCGTTCTTCTCTTCATTCGTGCCCCAGATGGCGACGTTGGCGCCGGCCTGCGCCAGAGCGTCGGCCATGCCGAGCCCGATGCCGCCATTGCCGCCGGTGACGAGTGCGACCTTGCCGGTCAGATCGAAAGGTTTGTAAGCCATTATGGTTCCCCGGATTGGTGAATATCGATGGGGATAGTTTATGCCTGTCCGCGCGCTTCCGCTCAATGGGGTTGGCGGACAGGAAGGCTCAGGGGCGCTCCACCGAATCGGCGGCGCAGGGCGCGCAGAGCCCCGCGATCTCGACGACCTTGTGCTCGACGATGAAGCGGACATGCCTTGCCGCAGCGTCGAGCGCCTTGTCGAGCTTCGGATCGACGATTTCCTCCGCCGTGCCGCATTTGCGGCAGATGAGGAACTGGCTCGTATGCGGCGCGCCCGCCTCGACGCAGCCGAGATAGGCGTTGAGCGATTCGATCTTGTGAATGAGCCCTTCCGCCATCAGGAAATCGAGCGCGCGATAGACCGTCGGCGGCCGCGCCGCCTTGTGCGTCCGCGACAATTCGTCGAGCACCTCATAGGCGCCCACGGGCTTGTGCGAACGCCAGACGATCTGAAGCACTTTCTCGCGGATAGGAGTGAGCGCGACCGCGCGCTCTTCGCAAAGCGCGCGCGCGACATTCATGGCTTCGTCCACGCAGACATCATGGTCGTGGAGCCGGTGTTCCCGGGATTTGCCGCTCTGGTGCTTTTGAGCGGGCGCCTTGCGCGCCGCTTTCCTCTCTTCCGCCATGGCGGCGATGTTACAACATATCGGGAGGACTTGTCCCGCCGCGGCGGTTAAGCTCGCGGACCATGTGCGGACGCTATCTGATCTCCCTGCCTCCCGAGGCGATGCGGACCCTCTTCGAGTTCGATGAGCGGCCGAATTTTCCTGCGCGCTACAACATAGCGCCGAGCCAGCCCGTGCCCATCATCCGCCTCGAAGGCGGACGCCGGCATTTCGTTCTCGTGCGCTGGGGCCTCATTCCTTCCTGGGTGAAGGAAGAGCCGAAATCTCTTCTCATCAATGCGCGCGCGGAGACGATCGCGGAGAAGCCCTCTTTCCGCGCGGCCTTTCGCCATCGCCGCGCCCTGATGCCGGCCGATGGGTTTTACGAGTGGAAGGTGATGCCGAAGGGGCCGAAGCAGCCCTATCTCATACGCCGCCGTGACGGCAGGCCCTTTGCCATGGCTGCCCTCTGGGACAACTGGATGACGGCCGATGGAAGCGAGATCGAAAGCTGCGCCGTTGTGACGACCGACGCGAACGCCACGCTCGCGCCGATCCATGAGCGCATGCCGGTGATACTCGACGAGAAGGACTGGGCGCGTTGGCTCGATCCCTCGACGCCATTGAAGGAGTTGCAGGACCTGATGAAGCCTGCGCCGGACGATCTGCTGGAGGCGATCCCCGTCAGTGAAGGGGTCAACCGGGTTGCCAATGATCATCCGGGCCTGATCGTCGAGGCGCATGTCCGCCCCCGGACGGTGCCCGAGGCGCCGGCCCCAAGAAAACGGAAGCCCACGGACGATCGGCAGGGTGATCTCTTCTAGGTATTGGGCGGATATGCTGCGTCGGCCGCGGTCGTCTCGGCGTGTTTGTGGCGGGCTCCCTGCACATAACCCGGGATCTTGAGGCGCCTGTCAACATCGCCAAAGCGGCGCATGGTGAGAGTTTCGCGCATGAGGGTCGAGATACGGTTTCGTTCGAGGCGCCTTATCCCGCCCGGAAAAGCGTGGAGCGCCGGCATCGCCGAGGCGGCAGGGGTGACGGAATTTCACAAGTCGCGGAGGTGCTAAGGCGTCTCGCGCCGGACGCCCCTCTCACTGTATAATCCCCGGGCGCCGTGGCCAGCCGGGGACCAAATGTTATCCGACATCATCATCCTGCTCGTCCTCATTTTGCTGAACGGCTATTTCTCGCTAGCGGAAATGGCGATCGTCTCCGCCAGGAGGCAGAGGCTTCAGGCGCTCATGTCCGCACGCATGCGTGCGCAGGGCGCGGTCGGCGGCTATGAGGCGGCATTGGCGCTCCATGCAGAGCCCGGCCGTTTCCTCTCCGCCCAGCAGATCGGCATCACGCTTGTCGGCGTCTTCAGCGGCGCTTTCGGTGGCGCGACCCTGTCCGAGCCCATCGCGGCGTCGATCGCACATCTGCCTTATGTCGGGCCCTATGCGCAGCAGATCAGCCTCGGCACCGTCGTCATCGTCATCACCTATCTGACGCTCATCCTCGGCGAGCTGGTGCCGAAGCGTCTTGCGCTCGCCAACCCGGAAGCGATCGCGGCGACCATCGCCCGGCCCATGACGACGCTGACACGCATATTCGGCCCCGCCGTCGATCTTCTTTCCTGGTCGACAGAGACGGTGCTGAAGCTCGCCGGCCTGACCGGCCAGCAGGTCGCGCATGTGACCGAGGAGGAGATCAAGCACCTTGTGGAAGAGGGGGCCGCCGCCGGCGCCATCGATAGCGTCGAGCGCGACATCGTCAATCGTGTCTTCCGCCTCGGCGACATGCGCGTCAGCGAGATCATGACGCCGCGTGTCCAGATGGTGTGGCTCGATACGGAATTCACGGTGGAAGAAAATCTGAGGCTCATACGCGCCGAACAGAAGATGCGCTATCCGGTGCGGCGGGGAATGAACGGCGCGCCGGTGGGCATGGTGCGGCTCGAAGACCTTTTTCTCTCGCCCCGGACGAATGACGAGCTGCTGCGCAAGATGTCGCCGCCGCTCTATATCCCGCGTACGGCATCCGTTCTCAAGGGGTTGAGCATCCTCCAGTCGGAGAGCATGTTCATGGGCTTCATCATCGACGAATATGGCGATGTCGTCGGCACACTGACCATGGCGGAAATATTCTTCGCCATCATCGGCGATATCTCCGAACACGCGGTCGATGCGAACCCTGCCGTGGTAGCGCGCGACGACGGGTCCTATATCATCGACGGCGTCGTCTCGGTGGACGAGGTGCGCCGTCTTCTGAAGCTGACGAAGCTGCCGGGCGACGAACAGGCCGAGGTCAACACGCTTGCCGGTGTCATGTTCAACTGGTTCGGGCGCCTGCCGCGCGAGGGCGACTATTTCGGCTGGAACGGCTATCGCTTCGAGGTGGTGGATATGGACGGGCCCCGGATCGACAAGATTCTGGTCGTTCCGGCGCAGAACCTGCCGATCGGCAGTCCGCTCGCCCGCACGGCCGATTAGGGAGGGCGCGAAGGGCGACGCCCGCTAATCGAGCGAAACGACCTTGCCCGGATTGAGAATGTTCTTCGGATCGAGCGCGCGCTTCAGCGTCCGCATCAGCTCGATCTCGACGGGCGATTTCGTTGCCGCGATCTCGTCGCGCTTCATGCGCCCCACGCCGTGTTCGGCGCTGATCGAGCCGCCATACTCGCGAACGATTGCATGCACGATGGCGCTCATCTCGTCCCAGCGGGCGAGGTAGGCGGGCTTGTCCATGCCTATGGGCTGGCTCAGGTTGAAATGGATGTTGCCGTCCCCGACATGCCCGAATGGCACGGGACGAATGCCCGGAAGCGCCTTCTCCACCGCATGGCTTGCCCGCGCGATGAAGTCCGCGACGGCCGAAACCGGCACTGAAACATCGTGCTTGATGCTGCCGCCTTCGAGGCGCTGCACATCGGACATGCTTTCGCGCAGACGCCAGAATTCGTCGCGTTGCGCGCCCGATTGCGCGATGGCGGCGTCGGTGACGAGGTTCTTTTCCATGGCGGTTTCGAGCATCGCTTCGAGCGCTTGCGAAAGCGCGTCGCCTTCACCGCCCGAGGCAAGCTCGATGAGAACGTACCATGGCGAGGGCGCCGCGAGAGGGTCGCTCGCCCCCGGAAGATGCTTTGTCACGAATTCGATGCCGATGCGCGGCATCAATTCGAAGCCGGTGACGAGCCCGCCCGTCGCCTCGTCCGCGAGGCGCAGAAGGCGCACCGCCGCCTCGACGTCCGGCACGGCGACAAAAGAAGTTTCGACCGCGCGAGGGCGAGGATAGAGCTTCAGGACGGCGCCGGTGATGATGCCGAGCGTTCCCTCCGCGCCGAGAAAAATCTGCTTGAGGTCATAACCCGTATTGTCCTTGCGCAAGCCTCGCATGCCGTTCCAGACGCGGCCATCGGCGAGCACGACTTCGAGCCCGAGCACGAGATCGCGCGCATTGCCATAGCGAAGAACCGCCGTACCGCCCGCATTGGTCGAGAGATTGCCGCCGATCTCGCAGCTCCCTTCGGATGCAAGGCTCAGCGGGAAAAGCCTGCCGGCCGCCTGCGCGGCATCCTGCGCGGCGGCAAGCGTCACACCTGCCTCGACGGTCAGCGTATTGTTTTCCGCATCGAGCGCGATGATGCGGTTCATGCGCGCGAGCGAAAGCACGACCTCCTCGCCCGTCTCGAAAGGCACCTGTCCGCCGACAAGGCCGGTATTGCCCCCCTGCGGCACGATGCGGGTTTCCGTCTCATGCGCGATCTTCATCAGGGCCGAAACTTCAGCGGTCGATGCGGGCCGAAGCACGGCCGCCGCGCGCCCCTTGTAGAGATCGCGCCGCTCGACGAGATAGGGCGCCATGTCCTCCGCAGCGTCGATGAAGCCCGACGGCCCGACAACGGCCTTCATGCGCGACAGCGTCTCCGGAGACGGCTTCACGATGCGATCCTCCGATGCGCGCGGACGCCCGTGTGAAGAATGAGTGGTCGGCCCTCGCCGTCCGCTTCGAGGAAATGATAGGTCACTGGAAGCGTCATGCCGGGAGGCGTGCCGACGAAGAGCGAGGGCTCGACCGGCGCGAGCGCGACGCGCCTGCCGCCGCCGGAAATGACGGCGAAATCGGGCGAGGAGATTGTCGTGGCGACGAGTTGCCCGCCTTCCACCGTGACCTCCACCGTCTCCATGACATTGGCATAGCGCCCGGGATAGCGCGCGAGATCGAGGGCGAGCCCCGGCGTCGGGGCGGGCGGCGCGGGCGGGGCGATCCCCGCATGGGTCGAAAAGATTTCGCCGATGATCGCTTGCGCGAGCCCCTTGCCGTTGCCGCCATTGGTGAGGAGGGCCATAGCCGTTCCGCTCGCCGGATGATAGCGCAGCCATGCCGCCTGACCGATGGTCGAGCCGTCATGCCCGAAGGTTTCGTAACGTCCGTCACCGTCCCAATCCCACAGGAAGGCCGCAAGCCCGATGGCGTCGATATTCATGCGCGGCGGGCATGTGACATTCATCTCATGCATGGCGCGAACACTTTCAGGCGACAGGATGCGGGTACTGTCCTGCGCGACGCCCCCATTCATCAGCATGCGCGCGAAGATGATGACATCACGCGCCCGCGCCATCGGCATGGAGCCCGCTGGCGCGTTCGATTGCGCGAGATAGGCGATGGGAGACACGAAGAGCCCTTCGCCCGTGCCGAGATGGCCGATCGCGGTGAGGTAGCGCATGGCCTGTTCGGGCAGGGTCGAGAAGGCGGGCGTGCCGATGGGTTTGACGATGCGCCTGCGCACGGCCTTGTCCCAGGGCTCGCCGCCTGCGACCTCGATGAGGCGACCGGCAATGACGAAGCCCGTATTGCAATAGGAAAACATGGCGCCGGGGGCATGGATCTGCCCGAGCGTGCCGAGCATGCCGACGAAACGCGCGATGCGGTCCTCGCCACGCCCGGCATCCCTGAAGAAATCGCCCTCGATGCCGCTCCTGTGGGTGAGCAGATCGCGCAATGTCATGCGCGCGCTTGCCTCGGCATCGGCGACCTTGAATTCCGGCAACCACGTCCTGACGGGCTCGTCGAGCGAGAGTTTCCCCTCCTCGACGAGCTGAAGGCAGATGGCGGCCGTGTAGAGCTTCGTGATCGAGCCGATCTGGAACAGCGTGTCCGGCGTCGCGGGCACGCGCGTCTCGATATTGACCACGCCCGATGCCGCCTCGGAAAGCTCGCCCCTTGCCCAGACGGCGAGCGCCGCGCCGGGCACGCCATAGGCGCGCGTCAGATCGTCGAGACGGGTAGAAATGCCTGGCATGTCTGGAGTCATGAAAAGGCCGGTGCGGGCTTCGCAATTTCGCGGGCGGAGTTTAGCATGACACTCATTCTAGCAGGTACCGAGTCGAACAATGTCCGAAGAGATGCCCGAAGTTACGCCCGGAGAAACGATAGTCGACGCCGTGGAGCGCGTGATAGTCGCCGTGAGGAATCTGGCGGAAGCCGAAGAGGTCTACACGCGCATACTTGGCCGCATGCCCTCCTGGCGTCACAGGGATCCGGGCGGCGGCACGGCGCATGTCGTTTTTCGGCTCGACAACATGTCCCTTGAACTGGTGGAGCCGGTCAATGGCGGCCCCTGGGGAAAAGTTACCTCCCGCTACCTTGACGGGAGGGGCGAGGGGGTGATGACCCTTGTTCTGAGGACGCCGGATGCGGAAAAGGCTGCGCGCGCGCTGACCGCAATCGGTCTGGCCGCCGTGGCGCTCCCTCAGGGCGAGGCGCGGGACGGTTCCAGGGTCCGGAGCTGGCGCAATGTACTCATGCCTACAAGCCTGACGCGGGGCGTCAGCCTTCTCCTGACCGACGAAACGAGCCGGCGCGAAAATCTTCCCCCGGCCGAACTTCGCGAGGGCGTGGCAGCCGCGGATGCGATTTCGGCGCTCGATCACATCGTCATCATGACGGCCGATGCCGAAGCAATGAAGGTGCTTCTCGGCGACAAGCTCGGCATCCGTCTCGCCCTCGATCAGTCGAAGCCGGAATGGGGCGTCCGCCAGCTCTTCTTCCGGCTTGGCGGTGTCACCATCGAGGTCGTCGAGCCGCTGGACAAGGCGAAGGCGCCTGCCGACGATCACTATTGGGGCCTCGCATGGAAGGCGGGCAATGTCGCCACCATGCGCGAGCGGCTCATGCGCGATGGCGTCGAGGTGTCGGATGTGCGCAGGGGCCGCAAGAAGGGCACCGAAGTCGCGACGCTGCGGCCGCCGACAATGGGGATTCCGACCCTGCTCGTGGGGCCAGTTCCGGCTGCGGACTAGCGCTGGAAATTTTCGATCGCGATGCCATATTGGGGCATTACAGATCGAGGACCCGTATGAAATCAGCCGAGCTTCTTGTTGAGCGCGTCATCCTATCCGCGCGCTGGATTCTGGTCATTTTCTATTTCGGTCTCGGGCTCGCTCTTGCAGCCTATGCCGGTTCCTACGTCATCAAGCTTCTCAAGGTCATCAAGGGCGTCCTGACCTATGACGAGGCCGAGATGATCCTCGCCATGCTGAGCCTGATCGACGCGGCCCTTGTCGCGAGCCTCGTGCTGATGGTGATGATCTCGAGCTACGAGAATTTCGTCAGCCGCTTCGATGAGTCGAACACCGATCTCAACTGGCTGGGCAAGCTCGATTCAGGCAGCCTGAAGGTCAAGGTCGCGTCTGCCATCGTCGCGATCTCGTCCATTCATCTGCTGCAGATTTTTCTCAATGCGAGCCAGTACGACAACGGCAAGATCATGTGGATGACGATCATGCACATGGCCTTCGTCGTTTCGGCCGTATCGCTGGGTCTGCTCGAGCGCATTTCCGCGAAGAAATAGCGGCGCACTCCGCGGCTCAGTCGCGCGGCGCGGCGGCCCGCCTCAGGCGGTCGTTGATCGCCTCACCCAATCCCCTTGCGGGAACGGGCATGACCGCGATGGCGTGCCCTTCCGCAAGCTGGTCGAGGGAGCGCAGCATGGCGAAGAGATTGGCCGCCGCCTCCCGCAGATCGCCGGAGGGCGAAAGGTTCATGACCGGCCGGGAGCAGTTCGGCACATGTGGTCCGAAGGCGAGGAGCAGTTCGTCCTCGCGCGGATTTTCGACATCGAGGCGCAGGGGCGCGCGCGGCGCATAATGGCTCGCAAGCTGGCCGGGCGACGAGCGGCCTGCCTCGCCGGATGCCGCGTCGGCGGCGGCGAGCTTTCGTCCGAGTACCTTTTCGATCTCTTCCCGCGCGATGGCGCCGGGGCGGAGAAGGGTGGGGGCGCCGTTCTCCGGAAAGCCGATGACAGTCGACTCGAGGCCGAGCGGGCATGAGCCCCCGTCGAGGATGAGGGCAAGCGCCTCTCGCGTGCCGAGCGATGCCATCACATGCTGCGCCCGTGTCGGGCTCACCTCGCCCGACGCATTGGCGGACGGGGCCGCGATCGGCCTGTCCGCCGCGCGGATGAGCGCCTGCGCGATCGGGTGGCCGGGTGCCCGGAGAGCGACGGTGTCGAGCCCGGCGCTGACGAGAAGCGAGATCGGCGTCGTGGCGAGGCGCGGCAGAACGAGCGTGATGCCGCCCGGCCAGAAGGCGCGGGCGAGCGCGTCGGCCTCCGGCGTGAAGCGGGCATGGCGCGCCGCCTCCTCGCGGCCGGAGACATGGACGATGAGCGGATTGAAGGTCGGCCTTCCCTTCGTCTCGAAGATCGGGGCGACCGCCCTGTCATTCGTCGCATCCGCGCCGAGGCCATAGACAGTCTCGGTCGGAAAGGCGACGAGCCGTCCTTCGCGCAGCAGCGCGCCGGCATGGGCGATGGCCTCTTCGTTGGCGGGCAGGAATTCAGGCGGCACGGGGCTTCGCTTTCGCATTGCGCTGGTTGCGCGCCATCAGCGCATGGACAAGGCGCTGGGGCAGAAGCCGCGTCAGAAGCGCGATGAAATTGTTGAGCCTGCCATTGATGATGACGGGTCTTCCTGCCATCACGGCTTCATAGGCTTCGCGCGCCACGGCGTCGCCGTTCATCCACATGAATTTCGGCAGCTTGTTCATCTCGGCGCGATTGCCCGCGACGTCATGAAATTCCGAATAGGTGAAGCCGGGGCAGAGCGCCGTCACATGCACATTGCGGCCTTGATATTCGAGAGCGAGACTCTCCGACAGCTTGATGACGAAAGCCTTGCTCGCCGCATAAAGCGTGCCGCCCGCCGCGCCCGGCAGATGTCCCGCCAGCGAAGCGACATTGATGATGCGGCCATATTGCCTGGCCGCCATGCCGGGGCCGAACAGGTGGCAAAGCTCCGCCACCGCCGTCACCATCACCTGAATGAGAGCCTTCTGGTCGGCCCATTGCGTATCGCGGAAATGGCCGGGCACTGTATAGCCGGCATTGTTGACGAGGGCGTCGATCATGATGTGGCGGGCCGCCATCTCGTCGAAGAGGCGTCGGGGCGCGGCGGGATCTGCAAGATCGAGCGCCAGCACATGCGCCTTGACGCCATGCTCCTTGCCGATGCGCTCGCCAAGTTCCTTCAGCCGCTCCTCGCGCCGCGCCACGAGCACCACGTCGAAGCCGTGGCTCGCGAAGACGAGCGCGAGTTCGCGGCCGATGCCCGCCGACGCGCCGGTGACGAGCGCCGTTCGCCTCTTTGCCTCGCCGCTGGCCATGCTGCTTCCTTTCGACCGGTTCATTCGGCGGCGAGAATAGGATAAAAAGCCCGCGCCTGTCAGAATCCAGTTTTCGAGGATGATCCTATGAGCTACCGCGCCCCCGTCCGCGACATGGCTTTCGTGCTGCAGGAGGTTGCCGGCCTCGGCGGCCTGTCCGCCGGTGGCGGGTTCGCGGAGCTGACGCCCGATCTTGTCGAGGCGGTGCTCGAAGAAGGGGCGAAGCTCGCGGGCGAGGTGCTGGCGCCGCTCAACCACGCCGCCGACCGGGAAGGCGCAAGGCTCGAGGCCGATGGCGTCAAAACGCCCAAGGGCTTCGCCGAGGCCTATCGGCGCTGGGTCGATGGCGGCTGGGGCGCGCTTGCCGCGGCGCCTGAATATGGCGGGCAGGGCCTGCCGCTGGCGCTCGCCACGGCCATGCAGGAGATGTGGAACGCGGCCAACATGTCCTTTGGCCTCTGCCCCATTCTCTCGCAGGGCGCGATCGAGGCGCTGACCGCTCATGGCACGGAAGAGCAGAAGCGGCTTTATCTCGCCAGGCTCGTCTCGGGCGAGTGGACCGGCACCATGAACCTCACCGAGCCGCAGGCGGGCTCCGATCTCAACGCGCTCAAGGCGAGAGCGGTGCCGCAGGGCGATGGCACCTACCGCATCACCGGCACCAAGATCTTCATCACCTATGGCGATCACGATATGGCGGACAACATCGTCCATCTCGTGCTCGCGCGCCTGCCCGACGCGCCCGCGGGCACGCGCGGCATCTCGCTCTTCCTCGTGCCGAAATTCCTCGTCAATCCGGACGGCTCGCTCGGCGCGCGCAACGATGTCAAATGCGTGGGGCTCGAGGAGAAGCTCGGCATTCACGGCAGCCCCACCTGCGTCATGTCCTATGGCGACGAGGGCGGCGCCATCGGCACGCTGATCGGCGAGGAGAACAGGGGCCTTGCCTGCATGTTCACGATGATGAACAACGCGCGCCTTCTTGTTGGCACGCAGGGCGTCGCCATCGCCGAGCGCGCCTATCAGCATGCGCTCGCCTATGCGAATGAGCGCAGGCAGGGAAGGCCTGCGGGCTCGGATCTTCCCCCCGGCGAAATGGCGCCCATCGTCGCCCATCCCGATGTGCGGCGGATGCTACTCACCATGAAGTCGCTCACCGCAGCGGCGCGTGCCATCTGCTATGCGAATGCGGTCGCCATCGACCGCGCCCATCACGGCGCGGACGAAGCGGCGCGCGAGGCAGGCCGCGCGCGCGCCGATCTTCTGACGCCGATCGCCAAGAGCTTCTCGACCGATATCGGCGTCGAGGTCGCGTCCATCGGCGTTCAGATACATGGCGGCATGGGCTTCATCGAGGAGACGGGCGCGGCGCAGTATTATCGCGATGCGCGCATCCTGCCGATCTATGAAGGCACCAATGGCATTCAGGCGATCGACCTCGTCACGCGCAAATTGCCGCTCGGCAATGGCGCGGTGGTGCGTGGCTTCATCGCCGAAATGCGCGAGACGGCGGCGCGCGCGCAGCGCTCCAACCGCGACGACCTCGCGGCTATCGGCTCCGCGCTCGACAAGGGGCTCGACGCGCTCGATGAAGCAACGGAGTGGATGCTGACGCGGCTCAAATCCTCGGCCGACGATTGCCTTGCCGGAGCGAGCCCCTATCTGCGTCTTTTCGGCACAGTAGCGGGCGGGCACTTCCTCGCGCTCGGCGCGCTCGCGGCGGCCGCCAGCGACGGTGACGGCTTCATGCAGGCGCGGCTCGCCACGGCAGGTTTCTATGCCGCCCAGCAGCTTCCGCTCGCGGCGGGGCTCGTCGGGCCGTCCACGGCCGGCGCAGGCATGCTCTACGCGCTCGACGCCGAAGGGTTCGGAAACTGACTTTCCCCAGCGTTCGCCGGGAAAATTCCGCCATGATTTGACGTTTGCTCCGCGCCTCCCTATCACGGAAGGACAGTTGGAGAGTTCAAATGTCAGATGCTTCGCTCGCGGAACGTGAGGTGAGCCCCCTCCGCTATCCGCTGGGGCGCATCCCCGCCCATGGGGAAATGATGGAGGCAGCGCCCGGTATCTATTGGGTGCGGATGCCGCTGCCCTTTCAGCTCGACCACATCAATCTCTGGCTCCTCGAGGATGAAGACGGCTGGACGGTGGTCGATACCGGCGTCGCGAGCGAGGAGGTCATTGGCCTCTGGCGGCAGGTCTTTGCGAGCGGCCTGAAGGGCAAGCCGGTCAAGGGCCTCGTCGTCACCCATCTCCACCCCGACCATGTAGGGCTCGCCGGCTGGTTCACGCGCGAATGGGGCGTCGAGCTTCAGATGTCGCGCACCGATTTTCTGATGTGCCGCAACCTCGTTCTCGATACGGGCCGCGAGGCGCCGAGGGAAGCGCTCGATTTCTATCGCGCCGCAGGCTTCAGCCAGCGCGGGCTCGACAGCTATGCCAAACGCTTCGGCCATTTCGGCGAGCGTGTCTCGCCCCTGCCGGACATATTCCGCAGGCTGAAGGAAGGCGACGAGCTGCGGATCGGCGGCCGCCGCTGGCGCGTGGTCATCGGATCGGGCCATGCGCCCGAGCATGTCTGCCTCTATTGCGAAGAAGCGAAAATCCTCATCTCCGGCGATCAGGTCCTGCCGCGCATCTCGTCGAATGTCAGTGTGCACCCGACTGAAGCCTATGAGAACCCGTTGCAGGACTGGATCGATAGCTGCCACCGCATTCGCGCCGGCCTGCCGGACGATGTGCTCGTCCTTCCCGCGCATAACGAACCCTTTTACGGGCTCCATGCGCGCCTGACGCAGCTCATCGACGGCCATGAGGACGGACTGTCGAAGCTCCATGAGCTTCTGGCGGAACCGAAGAGGGCCATCGATGTCTTTCCGGCGCTCTTCAAGCGCAAGATCGGGCCAGACGTCTTCTTCATGGCGACGGGCGAGAGCCTAGCCCATCTGAATTGCCTGATCGGCCGGGGCGAGGCGGTGGTGAGCCGCGACGAGAAGGGCGTGAACTGGTATCGCCGCGCCTGAAGGCTTCGCCCCGGCATCGGCCGGGGCGAAGCCGTGAGGTGAGAGCGTCGCTCAAACCGCCTTGCGCATCTGCGTGGCGCCCGCGGCCGCTTGCGGGCTCAGATCCGCGAGGATGGCGGCGACGTTGTGGCGCAAGGTTTCCGCGGACAGGTTGACCCGCTCCGAAACGCTGCGCAGCTCGGCGCAGAGCGCCATGGCGTTGCGTGTCTGCTCCGCCACTTCGCTGATCTTCGACGAAACATCGCGCGTGCCTGCCGCGGCCTCGCCCACATTGAGCGAAATATGGGTCGCCGCCGCCGTCTGCTCGGCGACCGTCGCCGAAATGCCCGATGAGATGCCGTTGATTTCGGCAATCGTTTCATTGATGGCCTGGATCGCCGAAACGGCATCGGCCATGGCCGCCTGGATATTGGCGACCTGCGCCGTGATGCCGTCCGTCGCGCGCGCTGTCTGGTTCGCGAGCGATTTCACCTCGGAGGCGACGACAGCGAAGCCCTTGCCAGCTTCGCCCGCGCGGGCCGCTTCGATCGTCGCGTTCAGCGCCAGAAGATTTGTCTGGCTGGCGATTTCGGCAATGAGGCGCACCGTCTCGGAAATGTTCTGGCTGGCGCCTGCGAGCTGTTCGATGCTGACGCCTGCGCGCTGCGCGCGATTGACGGCTTCCTGCGTGATCTCGACCGAATGGCCTGCCTGCGTTTCGACGGCGCGCACCGCGTCCGAAAGCTCGCGCGTTGCCTCCGCGCTCGTCTGAACGTTCTCGGTCGCCTGCTGCGAGGCGGCGGCCACGTCGCTTGTATGGGTTTGAATGGTCGTCATGAAGCGCCCGATCTCGTCCGCGCCCTCATTGACATCGGCGCTGCGGGCGACGACCGCATCTAGCGCCGCGCCGATCTCCATCTCGAGCCTCTTGGCAACCGCGGCAAGCTCTTCCTCGCGCTTTTCCTCGCCCCTGTCGTTATAGACGGAGATGGCGATATCCATGTCGAGGAAGATGGCCTTCATCGCCGCGACAAGCACTGCCGAGAGACGCTCCGGCTTGCGCCTGTATTCGGCAACAAGCTCGGGGATGAGTTCGGACACGATGAAGGAATAGCCGCCGATATACCAGCGCGGCGGCAGGCCGATGCGCTCATGCGTCTCGCCGATCTTCTGCGCCTGCTGGAGAAAGGAGGTGCTGAAGGTGCCGTCGAAAAGCGAAGTCCAGTGCTGACGCTGCGCCGCCTTCAGCCGGTCGATCTTGCCTGCGCCACGGATGAGAGGCGCCGTTTCGGGCTGCCTGTCGATGTGCAGGTAGAAGCTGTCGAGAATGCCGCTGATCTTCTTGGAGAGAACCTGCGAGAGGTCCCTGTAGGCGTCGCTGGTTCTGGAATCCGTTCCGATACGCAGGAAGGCGAGGCGTTCCTCGCGGGAGAACTCTGTGCTCAATTTTCGACTGCCTTGTGTGCGCGGTTGGGCGCGTTGATAAAACTGAACTTGGGTTTATCCGCTGGCGGGAGTTAAGAAGCCCTCACCGGTATTTGCGGCCCGGCGAATTTTGTTCGCCGCCCAAGGGGGGCGGATTAGGAGCGGGCCAGCCTTCCGGCTAGACTCGCCAATCGTCTCGTCGAGTATGAAGCGTCATAATTATGGAAACTTTGCTCATCACCCATCCGGCCTGTTTCCGCCATGAGACCCCGCCCGGCCATCCGGAATGTCCGGAGCGGCTTCGCGCCGTCCTCCAGGCCCTCGAGGCGGAGGAATTCGCGCTCCTCCAGCGTGTCGAGGCGCCGGAAGCCACCATCGAGGCGATCGAGCGGGTCCATCCGCCGATCCATGTCGAGACGATCCTGAACGGCGCGCCGGAGCAGGGCTTTCGCCGGATCGACGCGGACACCACCATGTCGCCGGGCTCGGTCGAGGCGGCGTTCCGCGCGGCGGGCGCGGTCATCCGCGCGGTCGATGAGGTGATGGCGGGGCGCGCGCGCAATGCGTTCTGCGCCGTCCGTCCGCCGGGACATCACGCCGAGCCCGATCAGGCCATGGGTTTTTGCCTGTTCAACAATGTCGCCATCGGCGCGCTTCATGCCCGCGACGTTCACGGGCTTTCGCGCGTCGCGGTCGTCGATTTCGACGTGCATCACGGCAATGGGACACAAGCCTGCTTCGAGACGGACGGAAACCTCTTCTATGCCTCGACGCATCAATGGCCGCTTTACCCGGGCACGGGACGGGCAGGGGAGCGCGGCATTGGTAACATTCTGAACAGGACCCTGCCGCCCGGCGCGGGCTCGGCGGAATTCCGCGAAGCGGTCAGCGACGCCATTCTGCCCGCGCTTGAGCGGTTCCAGCCGGAATTCCTCTTCATCTCGGCCGGATTCGACGCCCATGCGGCCGATCCCCTCGCCAATCTGCGGCTGACGGAGGATGATTATGGCTGGGTGACGACGGAACTCGTCCGTTTCGCCAATCGCCACTGTGGCGGCC
This sequence comes from Parvibaculum sp., assembly GCF_035325945.1. Classification (GTDB taxonomy): domain Bacteria; phylum Pseudomonadota; class Alphaproteobacteria; order Parvibaculales; family Parvibaculaceae; genus Parvibaculum. Next base: position 198,328 of record NZ_DAOKYX010000001.1, on the reverse strand, counting down.
GCGTTGTCTCGACGCTTGAGGGCGGGTATGACTTGGCCGCGCTTGCCGCCAGCGCCCGGGCGCATGTAAGGGCGCTCATGCTCGCGGCCTGATCTGCGGCCTGATCTG
>NZ_DAOKYX010000001.1:181847-198120 GCF_035325945.1 Parvibaculum sp. | reverse complement strand
GCGGCCTGATCTGCGGCCTGATCTGAAGGAGAATCACATGGCGACGCCCAATGCCGATATCGAGAAGCTGAGCTTCGAGGACGCGCTCGCCCAGCTCGAAAAGATCGTGAGCCAGCTCGAATCGGGCAATGTCGAACTCGAGAAGTCGATCGAGCTTTACGAGCGCGGCAACCGGCTCAAGGCGCATTGCGAAGCGCGCCTCAAGGCGGCCGAAGCCAAGGTCGAGAAGATCACTCTGTCGGCCGGCGGCGAGCCCACGGGCACGGAACCGCTGGACGTCGAATGACCGGACCCGTGAGGACGTTCGACGAAGCGCTCGCCGCCGTGAACCTGAAGGTCGAGGCGGCGCTCAAGGCGTTGCTGCCGCAGGCGGAAGGCCCCGAATCCCGCCTTTTCGATGCCATGCGCTATGCGGTTTTTGCGGGCGGCAAGCGCTTTCGTCCCTTTCTCGTCTGCGAGAGCGCCCGGCTCTTCGATGTGCGCGAGGAATCGGCGCTGCGGGCCGCCGCCGCGGTCGAGTGCGTGCATACCTATTCGCTCATCCATGACGATCTGCCCTGCATGGACGATGACGATCTGAGGCGCGGGCAGCCGACCGTGCATCGCAAGTTCGATGAGGCGACGGCGGTGCTCGCGGGCGATGCCCTGCTGACGCTCGCCTTCGAGCTTCTGGCCGATCCCGACACGCATGAGCGCGCCCGCGTTCGCGTCGAGCTTGTCCGCCGTCTCGCCGAGGCGGCGGGCGGCCGGGGCATGGTGGGCGGCCAGATGATCGACCTCGCCAGCGAAGGGGTGGCGCTCGATATCGGCTCCATCACGAGGCTCCAGCGGCTGAAAACCGGGGCTCTCATCGCCTTTTCCTGCGAGGCGGGCGCCGTGCTCGGCCGTGCCTCGGAGGAGGCGCACCACGCCCTTCATGCCTACGCACACAATATGGGGCTCGCCTATCAGATTGCCGACGACCTTCTCGATGCCGAGGGCGAGGCGGCTGTGGTCGGCAAGGCCACCGGCAAGGATGCCGAGGCCGGAAAGGCGACCTTCGTGTCCATCCTCGGCGCAGAGCGTGCCCGCGCCCAGGCCGAAATGCTTTCCGAACAGGCCATCCAACACCTTGATTTGTTTGATGAAAAGGCCGACCTTTTGCGCGAGGCCGCGCGTTTCGTTATAAACCGCCGAAATTGAGGCCCGGGCGTCCGGGCCATGACCGGCTCCGGCCGAGGTATGTCTTGAGCAATAAACTTGTGACCCCGTTGCTAGATCGCATTCGCACTCCTGCGGATGTGCGAACGCTGCCCGAATCCGATCTTCGTCAGCTTGCGGATGAACTGCGGGCCGAAACGATCGACGCCGTCTCGGTGACGGGCGGGCATCTGGGCGCGGGGCTTGGCGTGGTCGAACTGACCGTCGCGCTCCATTACGTCTTCAACACGCCGGATGACCGCCTCATCTGGGATGTCGGCCATCAGGCCTATCCGCACAAGATTCTCACCGGCCGTCGCGACCGCATCCGCACGCTCCGCATGGCCGGGGGTCTGTCGGGCTTCACCAAGCGCGCCGAGAGCGAATACGATCCCTTCGGCGCCGCTCATTCCTCGACCTCGATTTCCGCTGGACTCGGCATGGCGGTGGCCCGCGATCTGAAGGGCGGCAAGAACAACGTCATCGCAGTCATCGGCGACGGCGCCATGTCGGCCGGCATGGCCTATGAGGCGATGAACAATGCCGGCTCCATGGACAGCCGGCTCATCATCATCCTCAACGACAACGACATGTCGATTGCGCCGCCCGTCGGCGGCATGAGCGCCTATCTCGCGCGCCTCATTTCCGGCAGCACCTATCGCTCCATGCGCAATCTCGCCAAGGAGATCGCGCAGATGTTCCCCAAGAGCATCGAGAAGCGCGCGCGCCGCGCCGAGGAATTTGCGCGCGGGCTCGCCACCGGCGGCACGCTCTTCGAGGAGCTGGGCCTTTTCTACGTCGGCCCGATCGACGGCCACAATCTCGATCACCTGCTGCCCGTGCTCAAGAATGTGCGCGATGCGGGCGAGGGACCGATCCTCGTCCATGTGGTGACGCAGAAGGGCAAGGGCTACGCGCCCGCCGAAGCGGCTGAAGACAAATATCACGGCGTCTCCAAATTCGACGTCATCACCGGCGCGCAGGCGAAGGCGGTGTCGAACGCGCCGTCCTACACCAAGGTTTTCGCCGAGAGCCTCGTCGCCCATGCGGAGAAGGACGACAAGATCGTCGCCATCACGGCGGCCATGCCCTCGGGCACCGGGCTCGATCTCTTCGGCAGCCGCTTCCCCGACCGGACGTTCGATGTCGGCATCGCCGAGCAGCATGCCGTGACCTTCGCGGCCGGACTTGCGACCGAAGGCTACAAGCCCTTCTGCGCCATCTACTCGACCTTCCTCCAGCGCGCCTACGATCAGGTCGTGCATGATGTAGCGATCCAGCACCTTCCCGTGCGCTTCGCCATCGACCGCGCCGGGCTCGTTGGCGCGGACGGGCCGACACATGCCGGTTCCTTCGACATCACCTATCTGTCCTGCCTGCCGGATTTCGTCGTCATGGCGGCTGCCGATGAAGCGGAACTCCGCCACATGGTCGCCACGGCCGTCGAGATCGACGACCGGCCTTCAGCCTTCCGCTATCCGCGCGGCGAAGGGGTCGGCGTCGAATTGCCCGCCATCGGAACGCCGCTCGAAATCGGCAAGGGCCGCATCATCCGCGAAGGAACGAAAGTCGCAATCCTCTCGCTTGGAACGCGCCTTGCCGAAGCGCTGAAGGCTGCCGACCAGCTTGCCGCGCTCGGCCTTTCGACCACGGTTGCCGATGCGCGTTTCGCAAAGCCTCTCGATGAAGAACTTGTCGCGCGGCTCGCCCGCGAGCATGAGGTGCTCATCACCGTAGAGGAAGGTTCGATCGGCGGCTTCGCCTCGCATGTCCTCGATTTCCTCGCCCGCTCCGGCGCGCTCGACCACGGCCTGCGAATCCGACCTCTCGCCTTCCCGGATTGCTTCATCGATCAGGACAAGCCGGAGAAGATGAACGAGATCGCGGGCCTCAATGCGGCCTCGATCGTGGAAGCCACGCTTTCCGCGCTCGGACGGCAGAGCGAAATCGGCGAGCTTGCCGCGCTCGGCGTGCAGGCGGCGCCCACGCCCGCCTGACCGCAGCATCATGCCGGAAGCACGCATGCGCCTCGATCAGCTTCTGGTCGAGCGCGGATTGTTCCAGTCCCGTGCGAGGGCGCGCGCCGCCATTCTGGGTAATCTCGTGCATGTCGATGGAAAGCCTGCCGTCAAGGCGTCGCAAGCGGTGGGCATGCATGCGGAGATCGAGGTCGATCCCCACGCGCATCTCTATGTCTCGCGCGGCGCGCTGAAGCTCGCCCATGCGCTCGACAGCTTCGCCATCGACCCGGCCGGGCTTTACTGCCTCGATATCGGCGCATCGACGGGCGGCTTCACCCAGGTGCTTCTGGAACGCGGCGCTCGCCACGTCACCGCGGTCGATGTCGGCCACAGCCAGCTTGCGGCCGAGCTTGCCGCCGATCCTCGCGTGACCTCGCTCGAAAATCTCAATGCGAAGGAGTTGCTCCCCGCGCATCTTTCGCATCCGGTCCAGCTCATCGTTTGCGATGTGAGCTTCATCAGCCTCAAAAAGGCGCTTCCCGCGGCGCTCGCGCTGGCGGCGCCCGGCGCGCGGCTCATCGCGCTCATCAAGCCGCAATTCGAGGTCGGCCCGGCCAGGGTCGGAAAAGGCGGAATCGTCCGCGATGCGGCGCTTCACGCCGAAGTCTGCGCGGATGTTTCAGCCTGGCTCGCCGCGATGCCGGGCTGGCGCGTCATCGGCGTGACGGAGAGCCCCATCGCCGGCGGCGACGGCAACAGGGAATTTCTCGTCGCCGCAACCTTTGAGGAACATGCGCATGGCTGAAACCGGCAGGGACGCGGCGGGCGAAGCCGAGGTCGTCATTGGCGCGCTCGGGCATCTGGGCGACGGGATCGCGGAAACGCCTGACGGCGCCATCTTCGTGCCCTTCGCGCTCCCCGGCGAGCGCGTGCGAGTGCGCAACATTGGCGAGGGACGCGCCGAACTCCTAAGCGTCCTCACGCCCGCGCCGGAGCGCGCCTCGCCCCCATGCAGGCATTTCGGCACTTGCGGCGGCTGTGCGCTTCAGCACATCGAGGCGGCCACCTACCGCAACTGGAAGCGTGAGCAGGTCGCGGCTGCGCTCTCCGCGCGCGGGCTCGGGATCGACGTCGATCCGCTCGTGCCCGCCGTGCCGCGGAGCCGCCGCCGCGCGACGCTCGCTGCGACGCGGACGAAAAAGGGCGTGACCATCGGCTATTACGGCCGCGCCAGCCACACCATCGTCGCCATTGCGGAATGCCCGCTCGTGGTGCCGGAGATCGAGCGCGCGCTTGAAGGGCTCGCGCATCTCGTCGAGCCCGGCCTGTCGCGCAAGGGTCGCGCCGCGCTCGCCGTCACCGCGACGGAAACGGGTCTCGATGTCGCCGTCTCGGGCGGCAAGGAGATCGATGGCCCGCTTCGCGCCCAGCTTGCCCGGCGCGCCACCGCCATCGACCTTGCGCGTCTTGCCTGGAATGGCGAACTCATTGCCGAGCGCCGCGCGCCCCAGGTGACGCTTTCCGGTCTTCGCGTATCACCGCCGCCCGGCGCATTCCTTCAGGCGACGGCGGAAGGCGAGGCGGCGCTTGTCCGCTTCGTTCTCGAAGCGGTGGGTGGGGCAAAGCGCGTTGCCGATCTCTTCGCCGGTTGCGGCACGTTCACCGCCGCGCTTGCAAGGCGGGCTGCCGTTCTCGCCGTCGAAGGCGAGAAGCCGCAGCTCGCGGCGCTCGATCGCGCCCTGCGCGCGCAGGGGCCAGCGCTCGGCCTCAAGCCGGTCGAGCTTCTCACCCGCGATCTTTTCCGCCGCCCGATGCTTCCCTCCGACCTCGAAAAGATCGACGCCGTCGTCTTCGATCCGCCGCGGGCGGGCGCGGCAGCGCAGGTGGAAATGCTCGCGCGTTCCTCCGTGCCGCTCATTGTCGCCGTCTCCTGCAATCCGGCCACTTTCGCGCGGGATGCGCGCCTCCTCGTCGATGGCGGTTACAGGCTTTTGCGTGTAACGCCGGTGGACCAATTCCTCTGGTCGCCCCATATTGAACTCGTCGGTCTGTTCCGAAGGGAGTGAAGACATGGCGGGCCCGCTTTCGCTCATCGGCTATGGCGTCGGTCAGGGTGCGCGGGTCGCCTGGTATGCGAGCCACTATCTCGCGCTGAGCCGCATGCGCGGGCCGCTCGTGCCGCCGGGCGAGGCGCCGGTTTCGGTCAAGGGCAGGGTGCCGGGCTGGCGCGCCATCGCGGCCGGCATGCGCGATCTCTTCGAGCGCGACTGGCGGAACATCGAGGCCGGGCTCTATCGCGCACCGGAGGGGTTGCTTCCGCCGTCGAGAGCGATCGCGGCGAGCCGCCACTTCTTCAGGGACGCGCGCAAGGTCGATGAGCGCCGTCTCTCGCGCCGACACGCGGAAGTTCTCACCGAGGAATTGCGCCGCCGCTATCCGCGCTACTACCTCCAGAATTTCCACTATCAGACCGGCGGCTGGTTTTCCGAGGAATCGGCGAGGCTCTACGACACGCAGGTCGAGGTGCTCTTTTCCGGCACGGCCGATGCGATGCGCAGGCAGGCGCTGGTGCCGCTCGCTGACCACTTCAAGGGCCGCGACCAGCGCGAGCTTCGTCTGCTCGATGTCGCTTGCAGCACGGGCCGCTTTCTCGAAGAGGTGGCGGCGAACTATCCCCGCCTCAATGTGACGGGCCTCGATCTCTCGCCCGCCTATGCGGCGGAGGCGCGCAAGCGGCTCGGGCGGCGACGGTCGGCATCCATCGTGGAAGCCAATGCCGAAGCCATGCCGCTCGCTGCGGCATCGCAGGACGCCGTCACCTGCATCTATCTCCTTCACGAATTGCCGCCCGCCATCCGGCCCGTTGTCGCGCGCGAGATCGCGCGGGTGCTGAAGCCCGGCGGCGTCGCCATCATCGTCGATGCGTTGCAGACGGGCGACCGGCCCGACTATGACGGACTTCTCGAATTCTTCCCCATCGGATTTCACGAGCCCTATTTCAGTTCTTATCTGGCGGAGGATTTTTCGGCGCTGTTCGCGCGCGAGGGGCTGGCGCTCGAGAGCGTGGAACGGGCCTTTCTCTCGAAGGTCATGTGCTTCAGCAAGGGGAGCGGCTGATGACACTCGGAAGTCTCTTGGCGCGCTACACGGTTTTCGGTCTCTGCATATTCATCACGCTGCTGACATTGCCGTTTCTTCCCTCGGCGGGGTGGCTCTGGCCGCTGACGCTTCTGGCGGGCGCGCTCTCGCTTCTTGGCATTTACGATCTCGCGCAGCGGCGGCACGCGGTCCGGCGCAACTATCCCGTCATCGGCAATATCCGTTACCTCGTGGAAGAGATCAGGCCGGAGATCCGCCAGTATCTTCTCGAAGGCGATGACGACAAGCTGCCCTATTCGCGCGCGCAGCGCTCGCTCGTCTATCAGCGCGCGAAGGATACGGTGAGCGAAAGCCCCTTCGGCACGCTCCTCGACGTCTACGGCAATGGCTATGAATTCATCGGCCATTCCTCGCGTCCCGCGCTCAACGTCGATCCGGCGCGCTTCCGCATCACCATCGGCGGGCCGCAATGCACAGAGCCCTATTCGGCCTCGGTCTTCAATATTTCGGCGATGAGCTTCGGCGCCTTGAGCGCCAATGCCATTCGCGCGCTCAACAAGGGCGCGAAGATGGGCGGCTTCGCGCATGACACGGGCGAAGGCGGCATCAGCCCCTATCACCGCGAATATGGCGGCGATCTCATCTGGGAAATCGGCAGCGGCTATTTCGGCTGCCGCACGCGGAACGGTCAGTTCGACCCCGAGCGGTTCGCGCGCGAGGCGCAATCCCCGCAAGTGAAGATGATCGAGATCAAGATCAGCCAGGGCGCGAAGCCCGGCCATGGCGGCATCCTGCCCAAGGGCAAGGTCTCGGCCGAAATCGCGCTGACGCGCGGCGTCGAGGAGGGCAAGGAATGCGTGTCGCCCGCGCGCCATTCCGCTTTCTCGACGCCGGTTGAGATGATGCAGTTCATCGCCCGCCTGCGCGAGCTTTCAGGCGGCAAGCCCGTCGGCTTCAAGCTCTGCCTCGGTCATCCATGGGAGTTCATGGGGATCGTCAAGGCAATGCTCGAAACCGGCATCCTTCCCGATTTCATCGTGGTGGACGGCGCCGAGGGCGGAACGGGGGCAGCGCCCGTCGAATTCACCGATCATATCGGCGTGCCGATGCGCGAGGGGCTGCTCTTCGTTCACAACGTGCTCGTCGGCGCGGGCTTGCGCGACCGCATCAAGATCGGCGCGGCCGGCAAGGTGGTGAGCGCCTTCGATGTGGCGAGCACGCTTGCGATCGGCGCCGACTGGGTCAATGCCGCGCGCGCCTTCATGTTCGCCATCGGCTGCATTCAGTCGCGAAGCTGCCACACAAATCGCTGCCCGACGGGCGTCGCGACGCAGGACCCGCTGCGCCAGCGCGCGCTCTATGTGCCGGACAAGGCCGAGCGCGTCTTCAACTATCACCGCAACACGGTTCGGGCGCTGGCGGAAATTCTCGCTTCGGCGGGGCTCGAGCATCCGGACCAGCTCGGGCCGCATCATCTTGCCCGCCGCACCAGCAACACCGAGATCAGGCTCTTCTCGCAGATCCACTATTTCGCGCGGCCGGGAGAGTTGCTCGATAGCGAGGCGGGAAGCGAGTTCTTCCGCGAGAGCTGGCGCATGGCGCGGGCGGACAGTTTCGATCCCGCCCGACTTTGAGCGCCCTTAGCCGATCTGGCCGCGATGGCGCAGCAGATGGTCGGCGAGCACGCAGGCGACCATCGCCTCGCCCACGGGAACGGCGCGGATGCCGACGCAGGGGTCGTGGCGGCCCTTGGTCACGATCTCGGTTTCCTCGCCCGCCTTCGTGATCGTCCTGCGGGGCTGGAGGATCGAGGAAGTGGGCTTCACCGCGAAGCGCGCGACGATATCCTGGCCCGACGAAATGCCGCCCAGAATGCCGCCCGCATGGTTCGATGTGAAATAGGGGCCCTCATTGCCGATGCGGATTTCATCGGCGTTTTCCTCGCCCGACAGCGCGGCCGAGGCGAAACCGTCGCCGATCTCGACGCCCTTCACGGCGTTGATGCTCATGAGCGCCGCCGCAAGCTCGGCGTCGAGCTTGCCATAGATGGGCGCGCCGAGCCCTGCCGGTACGCCGGAGGCGACGATCTCGATCACGGCGCCGCAGGACGAGCCTGCCTTGCGCACGCCGTCGAGATAGTCTTCCCAGTTGGCCGCCGCCTTCGCGTCGGGGCACCAGAAGGGATTGTTCTCCGTCTCGTCCCAGTTCCAGTTGGTGCGGTCGATCTTGTGCGGACCCATCTGCACCAGCGCGCCGCGGATCGTCACACCGCTGAGGATTTTCCGCGCGATGGCGCCCGCCGCGACGCGCGCCGCCGTTTCGCGGGCCGATGAGCGCCCGCCGCCGCGATAGTCGCGGATGCCGTATTTCGCCATATAGGTGAAGTCGGCATGGCCGGGACGGAACTTGTCCCTGATGTCGCCATAGTCCTTGGAGCGCTGATCGACATTCTCGATCATGAGCGAGATCGGCGTGCCGGTCGTCACCTCGCCGCCCGTCTCGTCGTCCTGAAACGTGCCGGAGAGGATCTTCACCTCGTCAGGCTCGCGGCGCTGCGTCGTGAAGCGCGACTGGCCGGGCTTGCGGCGGTCGAGATAGAACTGGATGTCCTCCGCCTTCAGCGGAATGCGCGGCGGCGTCCCGTCGACCACGCAGCCGAGCGCCGGCCCGTGGCTTTCGCCCCAGGTGGTGACGCGGAAGAGTGTGCCGAAGGTGTTGTAGGACATGGAGCCTTCAGACGATGCTGATGTCGGGTGCGTCCTCGGCCTTCATGCCGACGACGTGATAGCCCGCGTCCACATGATGCACTTCGCCGGTGACGCCCGAGCCGAGATCGGAGAGGAGGTAGAGCGCGGTGTTGCCCACTTCCTCGATCGTGACCGTGCGCTTCAGCGGCGAGTTGAGTTCGTTCCACTTCAGGATGTAGCGGAAATCGCCGATGCCGGAAGCGGCGAGCGTCTTGATTGGCCCGGCCGAGACGGCGTTGACGCGGATATTGTTGCGGCCGAGATCGACGGCGAGATAGCGCACGCTCGCCTCGAGCGCGGCCTTGGCCACGCCCATGACGTTGTAATGCGGGATCACCTTCTCCGAGCCGTAATAGGTGAGCGTCACGATCGAGCCGCCATCCGTCATCAGCTTCTCGGCGCGCTGGCAGAGCGCGACGAAGGAGTAGCAGGAGATCGCCATGCTCGCGGTGAAATTGTCGAGCGTGGTGTCGACATAGCGGCCGTCGAGTTCTTCCTTGTTGGAATAGGCGATGGCGTGGACGAAGAAGTCGATCTTGCCCCAGTCGCGCTTCAGCGTCTCGAAGACGGCGTCCATGCTCGCCGCATCGGTGACGTCGCAGGGCAGGATGTGCCTGGAGCCCACCGACTCGGCGAGCGGCACGACGCGCTTCTGCAGCGCCTCGCCCTGATAGGTGAAGGCGATTTCGGCGCCCTGATCGGCGCAGGCCTTGGCGATGCCCCAGGCGATCGAGCGGTTGTTGGCGACGCCCATGATGAGGCCCCGCTTTCCGGCCATCAGGCCACCGCCGGTTCTGGCGGATTGTGTCTCGGTGATGGCGTCGCTCATCGCGTCCTCGTCTCGTTCGCTTTAGCCTCTAAAGTCGCGCGCATCCTACACAATAGGCCGTAACGGTCCACCAAAAAGCCGGGACATGAGCCAGCACGGCGCCCGATTTCACCGCATTGTCAATAACTTGCGCCCGCCGCGCCTATGGCTCCTGACGCGGCTTGTGGGCAAGCCCCGCCGCCCATCCGGCCGCAAAGTCTCGAAGCGCGTCGTCCTGCGGTTCGGGTAGCACGAGTTCGAGCGTCACATACTGGTCGCCGGGCTCCGCGCCCTCGGGCGTAATGCCCTTGCCCTTGAGGCGAAGCCGCGTGCCGCTGTTCGAGCCCTTGGGCACCGAGAGCGTCACCGGCCCGTGGATCGTCGGCACCTCGATTCTCGCGCCCAGCACCGCTTCGGGAAGCGAAACCGGGCAGCACAGCAGAATATCGAGCCCGCGCCGCTCGAATTGCGGATGCGGTTCGACCGAAACTGTGACGAGCGCGTCGCCTGCGGCCGCGCCCCCGTGCCCCTCGCCGCCCTGTCCGCGCAGCCTGATCTGACGGCCATCCTCGATGCCGGCGGGAATCTGCACATCGAGCGTCTTGCCGCTTGCGAGCGCCACCCGCTTCCTCGCGCCACACGCGGCTTCGAGAAAGGAAACGGCGAGGCGATAGGTCCGGTCCTCGCCGCGGGCGCGGAACACCCGCTTGCCGGCGCTGCGGATGCCCTCGAAAAGCTCCGCGAAGATTTCCTCCCTGGTCCCCGTCGGCTCCGCGCTCGCCGCATCGCTCTCAAAGCGCCGTGCGGTTTTGTGGGCCGTGCGCGAGAAGGGGGCTTCCTCGAATGAGCCTTGCCCGGCCGCCTGCTCCTTGCGCGCTCTTCGTGCTTGCTGCTGACGCTCCTGATCGAAGCGCGCACGAGCGCCCGCATCCTTCAGGAGGTTGTAGGCGGCTGTCACTTCCTGGAATCGCGATTGCGCATGGGCATCGTTCCCCTTCGCATGGGCGTCGGGGTGATAGGTCTTCGCCAGCCGCCGATAGGCGGCTTTGATTTCCGCCGCGCCCGCATCGGGCGCAAGGCCGAGAATTTCGTAAGGGTCGCGCAAGCGCTCGCTCCTGAAGCCGGAACGCCGAGGATAGGCCGACGCCGATACGAATTCGTTAACCGTTCGGACGATGGCCTCGGGCTCACCGCGTTTCGGCAGCGGGCTGCTCGAATTCAGCCGGTGGCGGGGGAGGGGCCGTCTTTTCGGCGACCGCATCGGCGGGCTTCGGCGCCTTGGGTCCGGCAAGGCTCGGCACCAGCACGCCAAGCCGGTCGAGCGCGAGTTCGCTGCCGGAGCGGGCCGCGAGCGCATACCAGCCGAGCGCGCGCGCTATATCCTTGTCGACGCCGGAGCCGCGCTCATACATCACCGCGAGATTATATTGCGCGATCGGATTGCCCGATAGGGCGGCCGCATGGAACCAGAATGCTGCCGCCTCAAGGTTCCTCGGCACGCCGTCGCCATTGAGATGCATGAAAGCGGCGTTGAGCTGCGCAAGCCCGAAGCCCTTTTGTCCGGCCTCCTCATAAAACCAGAGGGCGCGCGCCGGATCGCGCTTCGTGCCGAGCCCCTTGCGGAGCAGGAGGCCGACATTGCGCATCGCCGCGAGATCGCCACCTTGCGCGAGCGGAAGCCATATCTCGAAGGCGCGGGAATAGTCGCCGCTCTCATAGGCGGCGACGCCTTCGTTGAAACGCTCGCTTGGCGGCGGCACGGCCTCGCCGGGCTGGGGCAATGTCCGCACCGGCGCCGCTTCGGCTGTCGCCGCGCCCAATGAGAGCGCGGCCGCCAGCGCGATCAGGCAAAGGCCGGTCAGGGCGGGCACGAACCCGGATCGAAAAAGGGTCATCCCCGCCAGGTCCGGCTCACTGGTTGCTGACGATCTGCCAGGAACCGTCAGGCTGGCGGCAGGCCGTTCCATAGGCGCGCTCGGTCTTGCCGCCGATATTCACGGTCTGCGTATATTCACGGCAATAGGTGCCCTGATCCTGATAGGCGCGCTGCGGAACGACCGTGCCGTAATGGCCAGAATCCGGATTGCGCCATTCCACCGTCTGCCCCGAAGGCGCGCTTTCGAGCGCGTATTGGGTGCGTTCCGCCATGTACTGACGGTCGGCGCGATCGAGCGACTTGCCGATCTCGCTGCCGACCAGCGCGCCGAGGAGCACGCCTGCGCCGGTCGCCCAGAGGCGGCCCGTGCCGCTGCCGACGGCCGAACCCGCAAGGCCGCCCAGCACCGCACCGCCGACCGTGCCGACACCCTGCTTGGGGCCCATGCCTTGCTGGCACCCGACCAGTGAAAATGCGAGAACGCCGATTGCCAAAGCTTTGAACAATTTCATCTTGATCGACCCTGTTTTTACGTCTGCGCCGGCCGCCCCCTGGAACCGGGCAGGACAAACCCCAGCCGAGCCATTATATAGGACTCGATTGTGGCGGGAAACGAAGGCGGCTGGCAACGCCTGCGATTGATACCGATTAGTCAGATTCCCCGGAGCTTTGCGTGACCGATCACCCTGAATCCAAGGAAAAGGACGAAGTCGCCCAATGGGCCGCTTCAGGAGATCCGTTTCGCCTTTTTCATGAATGGCTCGAATTGGCGAAAGCCAGCGAATTGAACGATCCGAACGGCGTCGCGCTCGCCACGGCTGATGCCTCGGGTTTTCCCGATGTGAGAATGGTGCTGCTCAAGGGGGCGGATGAGAGGGGGTTCGTCTTCTACACGAATCTCGAAAGCGTGAAGGGCCGTGAACTGGCGGAAAATCCGCGCGCGGCGCTTTGCTTCCACTGGAAGTCGCTCAGGCGACAGGTGCGCGTCCGCGGGCCCGTGAGCCCCGTCAGCGCGGAGGAGGCGGACATCTATTTCGCCTCCCGCCACCGCGACAGCCAGATCGGCGCCTGGGCGTCGCGCCAGTCCCGTCCGCTCGAAACGCGGTTCGAGCTCGAGCGCGAGGTTACGCGCTATGCCGCGAAGTTCGGTCTTGGCAAGGTACCCCGCCCGCCGCACTGGTCCGGCTTTCGCATCGCGCCGCTGCGGATCGAGTTCTGGCGCGACCGCCCGTTCCGGCTGCACGACCGTCTCATCTACGAGCGCGACACGCCGGATGGCGAGTGGCGCACTTCGAAGCTTTTTCCGTGAGGTGTAGGAAGATATGGAGCAGAACCAGAATGCGCGGTTGATGCGCCTTGCGACCTATGCGGCGGTCGCGACAGCCATCACGCTCATCCTGATGAAGAGCATCGCCGTCTACATCACCGGATCGGTGGCGATGCTGGGCACGTTGTTCGATTCGCTTCTCGATGGCGCGGCCTCGCTCATCAATCTCATCGCCGTTCGCCACGCGCTGACGCCCGCCGATGACGCGCATCGCTTCGGCCATGGCAAGGCGGAGGCGCTGGCGGGGCTCGGCCAGTCGATCTTCATTTTCGCCTCCGCCGGCTACATCATCTTCGAGGCGATCTCGCGTTTCATAAATCCCGTGCCGGTCGAGCATTCCCTCGCGGGCATCGTCGTGACTGTCGTGGCGATCTTCATCACGCTGGCGCTCGTCGCCTTCCAGCGCCATGTCGTCGCGCGCACCCGTTCGCTCGCCATCGAGGCGGATTCGATCCATTATCGCGGCGACCTCTTCATGAATCTCGCCGTCGTCGCCGCTCTCATCCTGTCGGGCTATTTCGGCATACATTGGGCCGACGCCGCCTTCGGCCTCTGCATCGCCTTGCTGATCGGCTACTCCGCGACGCAGATCGTTCTCACCGCCTATCATCAGCTCATGGATCGCGAGCTTTCCGAAACCGAGCGCGAGCGGATCAAGGCCATTGCGCTCTCCCACCCGGATGCAATCAACATTCATGATCTGAGAACCCGCGCCTCGGGCGTGCGGACCTTCATCCAGTTTCATCTGGAACTCGACAGCGCGATCTCGCTGCTTAGCGCCCACCGGATTTCCGACGATGTCGAGGCGCGCATACTGGAAGCCTTCCCCGATGCGGAAGTCATCATTCATCAGGACCCGGCAGGTCTTGAAGAACTGACGCGGCTCCAGCGCGTCTGAAGGGCGGGGCAGGTTGGTCGATCGCGATGTCGAAAATCTGCTCCTCCGGCCGGCGACCTACGGCCTCCCGTCCCATGCGGGCGTCGAACGGATCGAGACGCATGCCTCGCTCGTCTTTCTTGCCGGCGATCGCGTTTACAAGCTGAAAAAGCCCGTCGATTACGGCTTTCTCGATTTCACCACGCTCGAAAAGCGCCGCATCGCCTGCGAGCGCGAAGTGGCGCTCAACCGGCGTACCGCGCCCGGGATCTATCTCGGCGTCGTGCCGGTGCGGCGCCTTGCGGGCGGGCTTGCGCTTGGCGGCGCCGATGGCGAGATCGTCGAATGGCTCGTTGAAATGCGGCGTTTTCCGGCGGAGGGACTTTTCGCGCGAATGGCGGATGAAGGCCGCCTCACACGCGAAGAAGTCGAAATGCTGGCCGCCGATATCGAGCGCTTTCACCGCGAGGCGGAGGTCAGGCGCGATTTCGGCGGCGCATCCGCCTTCGCCCATATCGTCGAGGGAAACGATCTCAACCTCGCCGACAATGAGGGGCGGGTCTTCGCGTCCTCCGATCTCGACGCTCTTCGCGAGGCGAGCGACCGGGCGATCGCGCGGCTCTCGCCGCTACTCGATCGACGCCAAGCGCTGGGCTTCGTGCGGCATTGCCATGGCGATCTGCATCTCGGCAATGTGACGCTCATCGATGGTCGGCCGGTGATTTTCGATTGCGTCGAATTCAGCGACGAAATCGCCTGCATCGACATTCTCTATGACCTCGCTTTTCTGCTGATGGATCTGCGCCTGCGCGAAAATGGGCATGCGCGCCTCGCGGGTTTCGCCAATCGGGCGCTCAACGTCTATTTCGATCATGTGGCTCAGGGGAGCGTGGCCGACATGATCGACGGCCTCGCGCTGATGCCGCTCTTCATTTCGACGCGGGCAGCCATTCGCGCCAAGGTGACGGCCGTGGTCGCGGATACGGAGGAAAAGCGCGCCCATGCATGCGCCTATCTCGATTTCGCGCGTGCGGCGCTCGGCGACATGCCGCCCCGCGTGGTGGCGGTGGGAGGGCTTTCCGGCACCGGCAAGTCGACGCTCGCAAAGGCGCTCGCGCCGCGTTTCGGCCTCATTGGCGCGATCCATCTGCGCTCCGACGTGATCCGCAAGCGGCTCTTCAATGTCGCTCCGCTCGACCGCCTGCCGAAGGAGGCATATGCGCCCGATGTCGGCGCGCGCGTCTATGACGAGATGATGACGCTCGGCGCGCGTGCGCTCGCCGCGGGCTTCCCGGTCGTTTTCGACGCGGTATTCGCCCGCGAGGAGGAGCGCATGCAGGCGGAGCGCATCGCCGCCGGGGCGGGAGCGGCCTTCGAGGGCTTGTGGCTCGATGCGCCGGCGGATGTACTCGAGGCGCGCGTCGCGGCCCGCTCGACAGAGGCGCGCGATCCTTCCGATGCCGATGTCGCCGTGCTGCGCCGCCAGCTTGGCTATGATCTCGGCCACATGCGCTGGCGGGCGCTCGACGCAAGGCGCGGGGTCGAGGACATGCTCGCCGAGGCGCTCCATGGCGGCAAAGGGCCGCGAGATGCGGGCTAGCGCCCTCGCTGGCGCGGCGCGGGCGCATCGTCTAGATTGCTTGGCATGAACACGATCCCCAATGAAGAACGCAAGACCCTGATCCTCACTGGCGCTAGCCGGGGCATAGGGCACGCCACGGTCAAGCGCTTCTCGAGCGCGGGCTGGCGGGTCATCACCTGTTCGCGCCATCCGTTCCCCGAGGACTGCCCCTGGGAGATGGGCCCCGAAGACCATATCCAGGTTGATCTCGCCGATCCGAGGAACACGGAAGAGGCCATCGCCGTCATGCGCGAGCGGCTGAGGGCGCAGGGAAGCAGGCTCAATGCCCTTGTCAACAATGCGGCCATCTCGCCGAAGGGGCCGGGCGGCGCGCGCCTCAACGTCTTCGACACGAGCACGGATGTCTGGCAGCAGGTCTTCCAGGTCAATTTCTTCGCGCCGGTCATGCTCGCGCGCGGCCTCGTCGAGGAACTGAAGAAGGCGCAGGGCTCCGTCGTCAACGTGACCTCGATCGCGGGCGTGCGCGTTCACCCCTTCGCGGGTTCGGCCTACGCGACCTCGAAGGCGGCGCTCGCCGCGCTGACGCGCGAAATGGCGTCGGATTTCGGCCGCCTCGGCATTCGCGTCAATGCGATCGCGCCGGGTGAGATCGACACCGCCATTCTCTCGCCCGGAACGGAAAAGATCGTCGCCGAAATTCCGATGCGCCGTCTCGGTACGCCGGAGGAAGTGGCGAAGACGATCTATTTTCTGTGCACGGATCAGTCGAGCTATGTGAACGGCGCCGAAATCCACATCAATGGCGGCCAGCACGTCT
>NZ_DAOKYX010000001.1:154073-181747 GCF_035325945.1 Parvibaculum sp. | reverse complement strand
TCAGGCGAGAAAGATCACCGCGCTCTGGCTGTCGCGCATCATGGCGTTCTCGCCGACGGTGAAGACCGAGACGATGGTGCCGGTCGCGCCCTCGAAGGCGCCCGTGCCGCCCTCGATCCGGCGGACGACATGGCCATATTGCAGCGACGGGTCGGCGCTTTCGCCGATCGTGCCTTCGCCATCGCTCGCATAGGCGAGCGTGCCGCCGCCGAAGACGATCTCGCCATGCTCGGTGAAGCGCCCGAATTCATCGGGTTCCACGATCGCCTCCAGAACCGCCGCAGGCGCGCCGGTCGAGAGCACGGGATCGAGGCCGGGGCCGAAACTTGCCCGCGTCTCCACGCGCATGCGCGTTCCCATCTCGTCTTCCGGCGACACCTTTCCTTCGAACAGGAGCTGGTAACGGATTTCCTTCATGTCTTCCGGTCGCGCCCGGCTCAGGCCGCGCGCAGACCCTCCTTGGCGATCCAGCTTTCCGTATCGTCGAGCGCCCGCTCGATGCGATCGAAAATATCGTCGATATCCGCTTCGGTGACGATGAGCGGCGGACAGAAGGCGATGATGTCGCCGCCCAGCGCCCGGACGATGAGGCCGTGCTTCTCGGCCGCCTTCTGCACGGCGGCGCCGACGCCGATCTTCGCATCGAAGCTGCGCTTGTCCGCCTTGTCGGCGACGAGTTCGATGGCGCCGAGAAGGCCGCGGGCGCGCGTATGGCCGACGAGCGGATGCTGGCCGAGCTGCGCGATCCGCTGCTCGAAACGCGGCGCGACACCGCGTACATGGCCGACGATGTTGCGCTTCTCATAGATTTCGAGCGTCTTGACCGCGACCGCCGCGGCCACCGGATGGGCCGTGTAGGTGAAGCCATGCCCGAAGGTGCCGATCTTTTTGCTCTCGTCGAGCATGGCCTGATACATCTCCTCGCCGACCGTGATGGCCGCGATGGGGACATAGGCCGAGGAAAGCGCCTTGGCGACGGAGATGCTGTCGGGCTTCATGCCGAATGTCTGGCTGCCGAACATGTTGCCCGTGCGCGCGAAGCCGCAAATGACCTCGTCCGCGATGAAATAGATGCCGTATTTGTCGAGCACGGCCTGGATCTTCTGGAAGTAGCCCTCTGGCGGAATGATGACGCCGCCCGCGCCCATGACGGGCTCGGCGATGAAGGCGGCGACCGTTTCGGGGTCTTCCTCGATGATCAGCTTCTCGAGATTGGCAGCAAGCCTCGTCGTGAACTCGTCCTCCGTCTCGCCCGGCTCGGCATAGCGGTAGTAATGCGGGCAATCGGTGTGGCGGGCGAAGGAAAGCGGCAGGTCGAAATCGCGATGGTTGGGCAGAAGGCCGGTGAGGCTCGCCGATGCGATGGTGACGCCGTGATAGGCGCGCTGGCGCGAGATGATCTTCTTGCGCTTCGTGCGGCCCAGCGCGTTGTTGTAGTACCAGACGAGCTTGATCTGCTGGTCGTTCGCTTCCGAGCCCGAGCCGCAGAACAGCACCTTGGAGGCTTTATGAGGCGCGATGGCCTTGAGCTTTTCGGCAAGCTCGGCCGCGCGCTCGTGGCTCTTGCCGCCGAAAACATGCGTGAACGGAATCTGGCGAAGCTGCTCGTTTGCCGCCTCGATCAGTTCCGGCTCGTTATAGCCGAGCGAGGTGCACCAGAGGCCCGCGAGCCCTTCGATATATTTGCGCCCGTCCGCGTCCCAGACATGAATGCCCTCGCCGCGCTCGATGATCATCGGACCCGTCGCGCGGAAGGCGTCGAGATTGGTGTAGGGATGGATCACCGTCTCGACGTCGCGTACGGCGGCGTTGCTCAGCTTCGTCATGGGACGCTCCTCGAAGGCTGCGATGCGCGCCCCTGCTGATGCGTAGCCGGATTTTCGGCAGGGGGCGCTCAAAAACTTGAACCGGGACATGAGGCCGGCGGCGTTGCGCACTGCCGGACCCCCGTGTCCCCACTCGGAAGGCGCGTAATATGGGAGGGTCCCGGCGGACTGTCAAAGGCGCCGGGACTAGCCTCAAAAACCGGGCGGCGGGCGGAAGCCACCGAGAATGTTTTCGACCATGCCTGCCACGGCGATCGTCGTGCGGTCGCCGAGATGGGGGCCGATGATCTGAAGCCCCACGGGGAGCCCGTCGCGCGTCACGCCGACGGGCACGATGGTCGCCGGCAGGTGCGCGACGATGGCGGGGCCCGCCCAGATCAGCACGTCGAAATATTCTCGCTCGACGCCGTTCACGGTCAGACGGCGCTCATGCCAGTTCGAGCGGTGGTCATGGGGGAAGGCGGGCCGCATCAGCGTCGGGGCGAGCACGACATCGAAATCGCGGAAGAATGCCGCCCATTTCGCGCGGAGTTGCGCCTGATGCTCCTGCCAGACGAGGCGGTCGGCATAGCTGATCGTCGCGCCGCGCGCCTGAATGGCGAGGTGGCTCTTGCTGCCCGCGGGCTCGGAGGCCGCCTTCTCGGCGAGGCGCGCTTTGACCTTGGCGGGAAAGCGCGACGCTGTGATCGAATGAAGAAGCGTCAGATAGACTTCCGTCGACCAGCCAAGCGTGAAATCGGGCCGCGCGCCGCGGTCGATATGCGCGCCCGCGTCCGCAAGCGCCCGCACCGCCTCGTTGAGAAGCGATACCGATTCCGCGTCGATGTCGCAGAAGGGATCCTCGATCCAGACGGCGGCGCGCAACTCGCGCGGGCGCGTGGCGCGGGGCGCGGGCAGATCGAGCCGCCAGCCGGCAGCGGCCATTTCGTCGGGGCCCGCGATCACCGAAAGCAGGAGGTCGAGATCCTCGGCGCTGCGGCCGAGTGGACCCGCGACGGTGAGATCGCCTTCGGAGAGCGCGCCGGGCGGCGGCGGAACGTGCCCTCGCTTCGGCACGATGCCGAACGTCGTCTTGTGGCCGAATACGCCGCAGAAATGCGCGGGTGTGCGGATCGATCCGCCAATGTCACTGCCGAGTTCGAGGCCGGTAAGGCCGGCCGCGAGCGCCGCCGCCGATCCGCCCGACGAGCCGCCGGGACCGCAGGCGAGGTTCCAGGGATTGTTCGTGGTGCCATAGACGTCGTTATAGGTCTGGAGATCGCCGGACAGGAAAGGCACGTTCGTCTTGCCGAAGATGACGGCGCCCGCCCGCTCGATCCGCTCCACCGCCGTGGCGCTGCGCCGGGGCACATGATTGGCATAGTCGGGCGTGCCGCCCGCCGTGGTGAGCCCCTTGACCTCGAATGCGTCCTTGATGGTCATGGGCAGGCCGTGAAGCGGGCCCAGGATTTCGCCCCGGGCCAGCGCCTCGTCGGCCTCCGCTGCCCTGGCGCGGGCGGCATCGAGATCGCGCGCGACGATGGCGTTGACCTTGGGGTTGTGCAGCTCGACGCGGGCGATGAAGTGCTCCAGAAGCTCGCGCGAGCTGACCTCCCGGCGCTGGATCATGCGCGAGAGTTCGGCCGCCGATTTGAAGTGAAGGTCTGTTTTACCGGCCATTGTCTGGCTCCCTGTTTGCTCTCTGGCGCAAGATTAGCGGATGCGAGGCGCGCGTTGAGAGAAATCTCGGCCTTGACCGCGCCGCCCCTGCGGCAGCGAGATTGTCGGGCAGCGCCCAAGCCTCTAGACTGGCGGAAAAGAGGCTGGGCCCCAAGCGGGAAGGGTCCGCCGGCAACTTCAAGGGATGGAAGAGGCGACAATGAAGGGTTTGATGCAGGATTGGCCGCTGCGTGTGTCGAGCATTCTCGATCATGCGGCCCGCTTTCATGGAGAGCGCGAGATTGTTTCGCGCTCGGTCGAGGGGCCGATCGTCCGGACGACCTATGCGGAAATGAATGTCCGCGCCCGCAAGGTGGCGCAGGCCTTGCGCCGCCTCGGCGTGAAGGAAGGCGAGGTCGTCGCCACCCTCGCCTGGAACACCGGCCGCCACATGGAAGCCTGGTACGGCATCATGGGGCTTGGCGCCGTCTGCCACACGCTCAATCCGCGTCTCTTTGCCGAGCAGCTCGTCTACATCATCAATCACGCCGAGGATAAGTACATCTTCGTCGACCTGACCTTCGTTCCGATCGTCGAGGCGATCGAGGCGCAGTGCCCGAACGTGAAGGGCTACGTCATCATGACCGATGCGGCCCATATGCCGCAGACGAAGCTCCGGAACGCGCTCTGCTACGAGACGCTTCTCGATGCCGAGGATGGCGATTTCCAGTGGGTCGAGGTCGACGAGAACGCGGCCTGCGGCCTTTGCTACACCTCCGGCACGACGGGCAATCCCAAGGGCGTGCTCTATTCGCACCGCTCCAACGTGCTGCACGCCATGATCGGCGCGACCGCCGATGCGATGGGTCTCAAGTCGGTCGATTCCGTGCTGCCGGTGGTGCCGATGTTCCATGCGAATGCCTGGGGCATCGCCTTCTCGGCGCCCATGGTCGGCGCCAAGATCGTCATGCCGGGCCAGAAGATGGATGGCGACAGCATCTGCGAATTGCTGACGACGGAAGAGGTGACCTTCACCGCCGCCGTGCCGACCGTGTGGCTCATGCTGCTGCAATATCTCGAAAAGACCGGCAAGACGCTCGACCATCTGAAGCGCGTCGTCATCGGCGGTTCGGCCGCGCCGCGTTCGATGATCGACATTTTCGAGAGCAAATATGGCGTCGAGGTTCGCCATGCCTGGGGCATGACCGAAATGTCGCCGCTGGGTACGCTCGGCAGCTTCAAGGCCGGCATGGAAGAGCTGTCGCATGAGGAAAAGCTCGACATCAAGGTGAAGCAGGGACGCCCGCCCTATGGCGTCGAGATGAAGATCACCGACGATGACGGCGCGGAGCTTCCGTGGGACGGCAAGGCTTTCGGGCATCTGCTCGTGCGCGGCCCGTCCATCGCGAAATCCTATCTGAAGGGTGAGGGCGGCAAGATCCTCGACGATGACGGCTGGTTTGACACCGGCGACGTCGCCACCGTCGATCAGCGCGGCTTCATGCAGATCACCGACCGCGCCAAGGACGTGATCAAGTCGGGCGGTGAGTGGATTTCCTCCATCGAGCTTGAAAATCTCGCCGTTGGCCATCCGAAAGTGGCGGAAGCCGCCGTCATCGGCATCGCGCATCCGAAATGGGACGAGCGGCCGCTTCTCATTGTCGTGCTCAAGGAAGGTGAGACGGCGACGAAGGAGGAGATTCTGCATTACATGGATGGCAAGATCGCCAAGTGGTGGATGCCGGACGATGTCGCCTTCATCGACGAGATTCCGCATACGGCAACCGGCAAGATCCAGAAGCTCGCCCTGCGCGACAAGTTCAAGGACTACAAGCTGCCGACAGCGAACGCGGCGGAGTAACCGTCCGCGGACCACATAAAGGGAGAAGACGATGGCCGAACGATCGCGTCTTGCCGCCTGGGGATTGCGCCTCGCCGTTCTGGCATTGGTGGTATTGGTTCTCGCGGCAATCGCGAACCGTTTCGGCTTCATCGGCTACACGCTTCCGATACGTGGGCTGGCGCTCGCGGCGCTCATCGGCGCGGTCGCGGTGCTCGTCTCGCTCGCCGGGCTCCTCGTCACCCTGGTGGGGGGCAGGGCCGGGGCGGGTGCTGCGCTTCTCGGCATCCTCATCGGGGCCGTCGCGGCGCTGCCCGTTGTGACGGCGGCAGTGCAGGGGCGCAGTGTTCCCCGCATCCACGACATCACGACCGATCTGGCCGATCCGCCTCAATTCGACGCGGTCGTGATCCTGCGCGAGGGCGCGCCCAACTCGCTCGACCGTTCGTCGCCGCCCGATCTCGCCGAACTGCAACGCAAGGCCTATCCCGACCTCGAGACGTTCGTCGTTCACGAGCAGCCGGGCAAGGCCTTCGAAGCAGCGCTTGAAACCGCGAAGGAGATGGGATGGCGGATCGATGCCGCCTCGCCCGAGAAGGGCCTCATCGAGGCCACGGCGACGACGCGGCTCATGGGGTTCAGGGACGATGTGGCGATCCGCGTGAGTGAGAGGGATGGCGCGGCCGCGGTCGACCTGCGCTCGGTTTCGCGTGTCGGCATCAGCGATCTCGGCGCCAATGCGGCGCGCATCCGCGCCTATCTCGCAGCGCTGAAGACAAAGCTCGCGGCGCCCGCCCCCTGAGGCCTGTCAGGGCAGCCTGTATTCCGCTCCGAGCGTCACTTCGCCATCGGTCAGGACGCGGCCCTGCGCGACGAGCCGCGTCATATGCGCGAAGACCGAACGCGCCGCGGCGGGATGAAGCCGCCTGTCAACCGCCGCATACATGACGGGCACCATCTCAGCGATGCGGTGATGGCCAGCTTTCAGTTGCTCGATGATCTGCTGCTCGCGCTCTTCGCGATGGGCGATGAAGGCGCGCACGAGCCGCTTTGGATCGTGGATGGCGGGCCCATGCGTCGGCCAGTAGACCTCGTCGTCCCGCGTCAGAAGCAGCGCGAGCGAATCCATATAGGCGGACATGTCTCCATCGGGCGGGCTCACGATGCTGGTCGACCAGCCCATGACATGATCGCCGGAGAAGAGCGCTTTTTCTTCCTTCAGCGCGAAGCAGATATGGTTCGAGGTGTGGCCGGGCGTGTGCACGCATTCGATGGTCCAGCCATCGCCCTTGATGATGTCGCCATGACGGATCTCGACATCGGGCACGAAGTCCATGTCGCCATCTTCCTCGCCGGAGCCTGCGCCATGAGGCCCGTAGCCATAGGTCCTGGCGCCTGTGAGCGCCTTCAGGGGCGCGGCCGCAGGCGAATGGTCGGTGTGCGTGTGGGTGATGAGAATATGCGTCACCGTCTCGCCCTCGAGCGCGCGCATCAGTGCCTCGACATGCGCATCGATGAGCGGGCCGGGATCGATCACCGCCACGCGCCCGTGACCGATGATGTAGGTGCCCGTGCCCTTGTAGGTGAAGGCCGAGGGGTTTTCCGCGACGACGCGGCGGATCAGCGGCGAAACCTCGACGCTGTCGCCATAGTTGAACTCGATGTCGCGGACATAGGGTATTTCGACGGACATATGCGCTTCCTCACCGGCGCGGCATTCGCGGCCGCCCGGAGCATGGCGCGGCGGCGGCGCGGATTCAACCTTTCTCAGTCGGCAGCCGCATGCAGGGATTCTTCCTCAGCCACATCTCCCGGTATTTTCGGCTGCCGCATCAGGATGAGCAGCGGAATTGCGATGAGGGTGAGGTACATCATCAGCTTGAAGTCGTCGATATAGGCGATCGCGGCCGCCTGCCGCGTCACCTCGCTGTCGAGAGCGGCGAGCCCCATGGGCGTGGTGAGATCGAGCATTGGCGGCATCGCTTCCGGCCGGTAGAGCGGATTGGTCGCCGTCACATGCTCGGCGATCGTCGCGTGGTTCACCTGTGTCAGCCGCGAGATCAGCGTCTGCGAGGCGGAGATGCCGACGCTCGAGCCGACGTTCCGCAGCAGGCTGTAGAAGCTCGTGCCCTCGGTTCTGAGATGCGGCGCGAGCGTGGCGAAGGAGACCGTCGTCAGCGGCGCGAAGATGAAGCCGAGTCCGAAGCCCTGCACGAGCCCCGTCGAGACGATGAGGCTGGTACTGACGTCGAGATTGAATTGCGCCATCTCCCACAGCGAGAAGGAGGCGAGCGCGAGCCCGAAGCCGATGATCGCGCGCATGTCGACGATGTTGATGATGCGGCCGGCAATGACCATGGCGATCATGGTGCCGAGGCCGCGCGGCGCCAGTACGAGACCCGTGGTGACGACGGGAAAGCCCATGAGCGATTCGAGATAGGGCGGCATCAGCGCCATCGTCGCATAGAGAACGAAGCCGACGATGAACATGATGATGAGGCCGACGACGAGATTGCGATCCTTGAAGAGTTCGAGGTCGATGAAGGGGCGCGCCGTGGTCGCCGAATGCGCGACGAACAGATAGAGCGTGAAGCACATGACGACGGCGTAGACGATGATCTCGGTGGAGGAGAACCAGTCGACGAGGTTGCCGCGATCGAGCATGAGCTGCGCCGAGCCTATGCAGAGGCTCAGAAAGGCGAAGCCCATCCAGTCGAATTTGCGAAGCTTGTCGAGATGGGACTCCGTCATGCCGATCAGCACGCCTGCGAGCGCGACGATGCCGAAAGGCACGTTGATATAGAACACCCAGCGCCAGCTATAGCTGTCCGTCAGCCAGCCGCCGAGAGCGGGGCCGGCGATGGGGCCGACCATGACGCCGACGCCCCACAGCGCCATCATCTTTCCGCGCTGCTCCATCGAGTACATGTCGAGCATGATCGCCTGCGACAGCGGCACGAAGGCGGCGCCGAACGCGCCCTGCGCCAGGCGGAAGATGACGATCTGGTCGAGCGTCATGGCCGCGCCGCACAGCATGGAGGTGACGGTGAAGCCGATGACGGAGATCGCCAGCAGCGTTTTGCGGCCGAAGCGGATGGCGAGAAAGCCCGTCGCAGGCGTCGCGATGGCGGCGGCGATGATGTAGGAGGTGAGCACCCAGGCGATCTGGTCCTGCGTCGCGGCCATGGTGCCCTGCATGTGCGGCAGCGCCACATTGGCGATCGTCGAGTCGAGCGTCTGCATCACCGTGGCGAGCATGATCGCGCCGGTGACGATGGCCCTCCTGAGTGTCGGCGTCATGGGATCAGTTCCGCGCTTCGTCGGGAGCGGCGGCGCTAGAATGTGTATCGATTTCGACCTCGACGCTCATACCCGCGCGGATGACGGGATCTTCCGGGTGGCGGTCGATGGCGACGCGCACGGGGATGCGCTGCACGACCTTCACCCAGTTGCCTGTCGCGTTCTGCGCCGGGAGGATCGAGAACTCCGCGCCCGTCGCCTGCGAGATGCTGGCGACATGGCCGGTCCAGTCATGGTTCGGATAGGTGTCGATATGGATCGTCGCCGTCTGGCCGGGATGGACGTTGGTGAGATCGGTTTCCTTGAAATTGGCCTCGACCCAGACCTGCTCGTTGGAAACGAGGCTCACCACGGGCACGCCGGGCGAAACATTGTCGCCGACCTGCGGCTGGCGTCCGGCCACGCCGTCGAAGGGCGCGCGCACCGTGGCGCGTTCGAGATTGAGAGCCGCATTGTCGCGCTGCGCCTTGGCGGAGCGATAGGACGCATGCTCATCGACCGGAGCGTCGGGCTTGCCGTCGAGCTGAGCGGAAATCTGCTCGAGGCTCTGCCGCATCACGGAAAGAAGCTGCACGGAGGTATCGTAATTGTGGCGCGCCGTGTCGAGATTGGCCTGGCTGGCGAAGCTCCGCTTGGCGAGTGCGGACTGCCGCCTATATTCGCGATCGTAGTAGTCGATGCTCGAGCGGCCGAGGCCGATCTGGGCGACCGTCATCTCGTATTTCGCCTTGAGCGCGCGGATGCTGCTTTCCGCGGCCGCGAGTTGCGCATCGGCTTCCGCGAGCGCGAGTTCGTAGGGCGCGGGATCGATCTGGAACATCGGATCGCCGGCTTTCACGGACTGGTTCTGCTTGACGAAGACGGCGACGATGCGGCCGCCTACATCCGGGCTTACCGACACCATGTCCGCCTTCACATAGGCGTTGTCGGTGCTCACATAGCGCCCGCTCGTCATGTAGACGTAGAAGAGCGCGACGAGAGCGATGGCGGGAACGCCGATGAGAAGAACGGGCCTCAGGGAAGCGCGGTCGCCGAGGAAGCGCCTGGCCGCGCTCGAGACGGGGGCGAATGAGACTGACATGGGAGACTCCAGCTTTCGGGATTCTATTTCGCCGCTGCGGCGCGCGAGGCACAGCCTGGCAGCAGTGTCGTCAGATTTCCGCGCATGCGCGTCATCATCTCGGCCAGCATTTCGCACTCTTCAGGCGAGAAGCCCGCAAGGACGACGTTGTAGGTTTCCTCGGCGATGTCCCATATGCGATCGAGCAGCGGCGTTGCCTGCTCGGTGAGAAACAGCCTGAGTGCGCGCCTGTCGTTCGGGTCGGGCCTGCGTTCGACGAGGCCTGCCGCGACGAGCTTGTCGATGAGGCGCGCGACGGTGATCGGCTGAACTTCGAGCAGGTCGGCGAGGCTGACCTGATTGAGCCCCTCGTTCCGCGACAGATGCACGAGCGCGCGCCATTGCGCCTGAGTGAGGCCGAGCGGCGTTACGCGCTCGTTGAAGATGCGCCGGAGCATGCGGGAGGAGTCGGCCAGCAGGAAGCCGATGCCATGGCCGGGGTCGGAGCGGGAGGGCATGGATTTAAGAAGCATGGCTATTAAAGTGGTCTGCTGTTAATAAGCAGGGCTTATTATATGACCGCAAAAAAACCTCCCGCAAGGGGGAGGTTGCGTTTCCTGGAGCGGGGGCGGGCGCGAATGGCAGTCGCGCCCGCAAGTATGTGCTCAGGCCCTTTCAGTAGGAGGGGCGAAGTTCACAAGGAAGGCGAGCCCGTAAATCCCGGGGAACGTCCGCGTCGCCACCAGAAAGGCTTCGGCGGGCCTGACGCCGTTCTTCGCATTTGCGAGATTATTCCGGATGTGCAGTAGCCCGCTTGCCAGGTTGGCACAAAGTCTGCCGGTTGCCTGCCCGGTGGAGCGTCAGATGCGCCGGTTCTGCCCCTCCCAGAAAGGCTCGCGCAGCTTGCGTTTGAAGATCTTGCCGGAGTCCTCGCGCGGCAGTTCGCTGCGGAATTCGACGCGCTTCGGCACCTTGTATCCGGCGATGCGCTCGCGCAGGAAGGAGCGGACGGCCTCGGGCTCGAAATCGGCGCCCGGCTGGCGCTGCACGATGGCGCAGACGGTTTCGCCGAATTCCTCGTCGGGAATGCCGAAGACGGCGCAATCGGCCACGCCCGGCATCTTGTGGAGTTCGGCTTCGATCTCGGCGGGGTAGATGTTGACGCCGCCCGAAATGACCATGTCCTTCGCGCGGTCGCAGAGATAGAGAAATCCATCCTCGTCGAGATATCCGATATCGCCCGCCGAGATGAGGCCGCGCTTCTCGGTGCGGCGGCGCTTCTCGTCATCGCCGTGATAGGTGAAATCGGCAATGTCGGGTTGACGCGCGACAACCTCGCCGGTTGCGCCCCTGGAGACCTCGTTGCCGTTCTCGTCGAGCACCATGACGCGCGCATTCGGGAGCGCCTTGCCGACGGTGCCGGGATGTTTGAGCCATTCCTCCGAGGTGCAGAAGACGACGGCGCCCGTCTCGGTCGCGCCGTAATATTCGTTGATGACCGGCCCCCACCATTCGATCATCGCCTGCTTGACATGGACGGGGCAGGGCGCCGCCGCATGGACGACGAAGCGGAGCGACGAGAGATCGTATTTGCGTTTCACCACCTCGGGAAGTTTCAGCAGGCGGACGAACATGGTCGGCACCATGTGGAGATGCGTGACGCGGTGGCGCTCGATGAGGGCGAGCAGCTCCTCCGGGTCGAAGCGCGGCTGAAGGATGATGCTGGCGCCGAGCTTCAGGCCGGTAAGCCCATAGGCATTGGGCGCCGAGTGATACATGGGCCCGGTGATCACGGTGACGATTTCGCCGGAGGGCGCGAACTGCTCGTTGAACCCCATGACGGTGGCGATGCCGCGCTGCTGGGCGGCTATCTGCTCCGGGGTCGGCTGGTTGCGGCGCACGCCCTTCGGGTGTCCGGTCGTGCCGGATGTGTAGATCATGGAGCCGGGCGCTTCGTCCGGTCCCTGCGCTCTCGGTGCGAAGCCGGAAAGCCAGGCATCCCAGACGGGAACCCCTTGCGGCAGGCGTGAGGCATCCGCACTTATTCCGTAGGCGGATATGATTTCAGGCGGCGTCTCGACCACGAAGACCGGCACATGCGCCGGAATGGCGCTGGCGATCGGGTGATAGAGGTCGGCATGGATGACGATCGCCTTCGCGCCGGAATTGTCGAAGATATAGGCCGCTTCGTCGGGTGAATTGTGCCAGTTGACCGGCGTCGAATAGGCGCCGACAAGCCCCGCCGCGACAGAAGCTTCGAAGAAGGCGAAGTCGTTGCGCAGATAGACGGCGACGACATCGCCCGGCCCGATGCCGAGGCTCGCAAAGCCCCCGGCCGCCCGCGCCGCGCGCTCGAGCAGCGATGGCACATCGGCGACGCGCGCGCCGGATCGCACATAGGCACCCATATCGAACTCCTCCCCTTTTCTCCCCATAGGCTGCAAAGTCTATCAGGAGCGGAGGCGGAGAAAAGCGCGGCCTTGCAGTCCTGGTGCCTAGCTGTAGCGCGCTTCGCGTGCCGGGCCTTTTTGTCCGGCCTTCACCTCCGCCGTAGCGGCGGCGAGGTCCGAGAGATAGATGTCGGCGACCTGAAGATGGAAGGGCGAGAGCATGAGGTGAAGCCCCTTGGGCTCGGTCGTGAGGCTCGTGAACCAGCCGCGCTCGAAGAGCTTGCCCCAGACGGCCATGCAGTCGATCTCGTCATGGGTGAAGGCGAGGAGGCCGAGCTGCGGGCGGCCGATGACGCGGAAACCGAGCGCCCTGACCCCCGCCTCGATCTTCTCCCGCGCATCGGTGACCTGGCGATGCTTGGCGCGATAGCCCTCGACGCCGAGGAAGTTCATCACCGCCCATGCGGCCGCAATGGCGCCACCCGGCCGTGTGCCGGCGAGCGTCGGCGTGACCATGCGCCCGCCCGGCCATTCGTTGCAGTCGAAGATCATATGGGCGCGCAGCGCTTCCGTGCGAAAGAGGACGGTGGAAGCGCCCTTCGCGCAATAGCCGTATTTGTGCAGATCGGCCGACATGGAGGAGACGCCCTCGACCTCGAAATCGAAAGGCGGAATATCGCCGCCATTCATCCGCACGAAAGGCGCGATATAGCCGCCGACACAGGCATCCACATGGAGCCAGAGCCCGCGCGCCCGCGCGAGCTGGCCGAGTTTTTCGATCGGATCGATGAGGCCGTAGGGAAAGCAGGGCGCCGAGCCGACGATCATCGCCGTCTGCGCGTCCGCCGCTTCCGCCATTGCCTCGACATCGGCGAACCAGTCGCTGCCCACGGCGACGCGCCGCACTTCGATTTCCATCACCTTCGCCGCCTTGTCGAAAGCGGGATGGGCGGAGCGGGGAAGCACGATGTTGAGCGTGCCCTTTTTGTCCCCTTCCTTTCGCGCGAAATCCCGCGCGGCCTTCATCGCCATGGTGATCGAGTCGGTGCCGCCCGATGTGATGTTTCCCGCCGCGCCTTCCGGCGCATGAAGAAGCGAGAGCCCCATGGAGACGACTTCGTCTTCCATCTTCTTGAGGCTGGGAAAGGCGAGCGGGCCGAGGCCGTTCTCCGACATGAAGAGCGTGTAGGCTTCCTTCTGCACACGCTCGACATCGGGTCCGGCATTGAAGACATAGACGGCCGTCTTGCCGTCGCGCCATTTGACGTCGCCCTGTCCCCGCGCCTGCATATCGCGCTTCAGCGTTTCCCAGTCGGTTCCTTTTTCCGGCATCGACATGTTCGTGTCTTTCGTCGTTCGGCGGAGGATCGGACCTCTCGCGGAGGATTTGCGCATGACCGGAAGAGAGTGTGTCCTCTGCGATTGTCAGGTCAAGCGCGGCGTCGCCGCGTGTCCAAAAATGCTTTGACCATGCCGCAAGATGCGACGCAGACTTGCGCGCGGACGAGGAAAACAGACGGTCAGCGTCGTTCAGGGAGGGAAACATGACTTACGAAGATCTCATTTACGAGGTGCGGGACCGTGTCGCCGTCCTCACGCTGAACCGGTCTGAAAAACTCAACGCCTGGACCGGCGCGATGGAGAAGAGCCTCAAGCGCGCGATTGCCTCGGCCGTCGATGACGATGAGGTGCGCGCGATCGTCGTGACGGGCGCGGGGCGCGGCTTTTGCGCTGGCGCCGATATGGGCATCCTCCAGGGCATCAAGGCCGATCAACCGCAGGAGCGCGAATTCGCGAAGGCGGCGCGCGAGGAGAGCTTCAATTTCGCGGGCGGCCTCGGGCCCGAAGTCGGCGTGCATTATGGCGGCCGCTTCGGCTATCTCATGCAGGTGAAGAAGCCCGTCATCGCGGCGATCAATGGCCCGGCGGCCGGTCTCGGCCTCGTCTTCGCGCTTTATGCCGACATGCGTTTTGCGGGCTCCGACGCGAAGTTCACGACCGCCTTTGCGAGCCGTGGCCTCATCGCCGAGCACGGAATTTCATGGCTTCTGCCGCGCCTCGTCGGCCCGGCGCATGCGCTCGATCTTCTGCTTTCCGCGCGCAAGGTGACGGCGGCAGAGGCCGAACGGATCGGCCTCGTCAACAAGGTCTTCGAGCAGGCGAACTTCATGGGTTCGGTGATGGATTATGCGCGGATGCTGGCCGAGACGGTGAGCCCGCGCTCCATGGCGGTGATGAAGGCGCAGGTCTGGAAGGCGCTCTTTCAGGATTTCAACGAGGCGCTCGCGGTCGGTGACAGCGAGATGCAGAAGAGTTTTGCCACGGAGGATTTCCGCGAAGGCGTCGCCCATTTCGTCGAGAAGCGCGCGGCGAAGTTCACCGGCCGCTGAACGCCTGCCCGAAGGGCTTCCCTCTCCGCCGGGGCGGGGAGGGAAGCGGCATTCCGGATCGTCAGCCTGCGTCAGAAGCTGATCGCGATGCCGGCCAGCGCTTCGATGCCCGGCGCCTCGAAGCCGTCGGCGGGCTCATATCTCTTGTCGAAGAGGTTCTTGATCTTCGCGGTGATCTCGATGCTCTCCGTGATCTGCCGCGACGCCGCGAGATTGAAGACCGCATAGCCCCCCGGCTTGAAGATCGCGCCAGTGTCCCGCTTGATGTCGAGATAGGGGACGACGTACTGCATCTCGGCGGAGAGGTTCGTCAGCGCATCCGGCCGCCAGACCGTCGAGACATTCGTCTGGTGGCGCGGCCGCCGCGTGAGCGAGCTGTTGATGACATCCGCATCGACCACGGTGAATGTATAGTCGAGTCGCAGGCTCAGCGTGTTCGTCAGTTCCGCCTGCGCATAGGATTCGAGCCCATGCGTCCTGAATGACGGCTCGTTGCGCGTCGTCGAGTCGAAGCTCGGCAGGAAATATGTCGAGATGGCATCGCTGATCTTGCTTGCAAACCATGTCGTGCCGAGCCGGAGCCGGCTGTCGAAAAGCCCCTGATCGATGCCTGCTTCCCAGCCGCGGCTGCGCTCGGGCTTGAGGTTGGGATTGCCGAAGAAAGCCGAACCGAAATTGTTAGGCGTGTAGCCATAGCGCTGGAAGAGCGAAGGGACCTTGAAGGCCGTGCCATAGCTCACCGTGAGCCGCGTATCCGTTTCGGGATGGTAGTAGCCCGGCGCGATGGTGAAGGTCGCGGCATTCTCGAAGTCCGCCGGGCTGTCGAAGCGTCCGCTCGCGGTCGCAAACCAGCGTTCGCCCCAACTCGCATGATCGGAGATGTAGAAGGCGGTTGCCGTCTCGCTCTTGCTCGCATCCGGCGTTTGCACGAAGCCGCCGAAATCCGTGCGCCCGTTGACGCTGAATTCATCGCGTGTGAACTGGCCACCGAAGGAAAGCGAGTTCCAGTCGGCAAGATCGAGCGTGTTGTCGAGCTTCGCCGTGATCCTGTTGCCGCGATTGTTGGTGTCGTCCATCGTCACCGAATAGATGTCGGGGCGATCCGTGTCCTTGCGGTTCGTCTGCGCGAAGGCGAAGGAGAGTTTCGGCCGCCACGCGTCATCGAGAAAGCGTCCCGAAACCTCGCTGTTGAAATAGAATTCGTGCGTCGTCGCCTCATTGTAGAGATTTTCGGGAAGCTCTGTGTCGAGCGCGGTGCGCGCATCGACGATCTGGGCGAAGGCGGAGGCGGTGAGATATTCGTTGAGTGCGGTGTCGAGCCTCAGCGAGCCCGTCACATTCTCGTAAGGATCTTTTTCCTTTGCCGCGCCGAAGCGATAGCGCGCAGGCGTCACGTCGTTGCCATCGTTGGCCTGGCGCGACAGCGAGACGAAATAATCCGTCTTGCCTAGGCTGCCGCCCGAGGTGAGGCTCGTATTGAGCGTGCCGAGCGTGCCCGCCTCGACGCGCAGCGTGCTTTTCGGCGCACCATGGCCGCGCTTGGTGATGATGTTGATGACCGCGCCCATCGCCTGGCTGCCATAGAGGGCGCTTTGCGGGCCGCGTACGACCTCGATGCGCTCGACATTGTCGAGCGTCAGATCCGCGAAGTTGAAGGCACCTGTAGGAGCCGAAGGATCGGTGACGTTCTGCCCGTTGATGAGAACGAGCGTCTGGTTCGAGTTGGAACCGCGGCTGAAGACGGAGGTGACCTTTCCTTCGCCGCCCTGCTGCACGAGATGAAGGCCCGGCACGCCGTTCAGCGCTTCTGTGATCGAGCGGTACTGATGCGCCTTGATCTCAGCGGCGGTGATGATGGTGTAGGAGCTTGCGACTTCCCTGGTCGGCAGGGGCTCGGGGCTTGCCGTGACAATCATGTCCGGCGCGATGGTCGCGGTATCGGCGGTTGCGGGCGCGGCGGAAAAGGCTGCAAGGCCGAGCGGAGTGGCGAGCGCCGCTGCCAGTGCGCGGCGTGTCTTGTTGCTGGAGACGTTCACGGGAACCCCCTCATGTCGTTCGCGGCCAACCCCGGCCGCCAGGACCGGCGGCAGAGATGTGAGCGAGGCGAGAGGATCGCGGGACAGACGCGGCAGGCGGACGCGGACGAAACCTGTCGCGTCATCATGCGGTCTTGCCGCCCGGCTGGCACACCCCGGCCACCGGCAGATGACGCGCTTGACGGCAGGTCTCCTGGCTCGCGGGTCATGGGCACCGTTCCGCCTTCCCGATCTTTGGCCGTCGCCGGCCGGTATCAGTGGCTGTGTGGAACCGGGCCTCGCCGCTTACAGTTGCGGGGGCAGCCAGGGAATTGGCGCCGTGTCACGCCTCACCCTGTTCCCTCTTGCCTCCCTTGAAGGCGAATCCGGCCTCCTCGGGAACCATCGAGCGTGGGCACTATAGAAGCAGGGCGCGGTCTGTCAAACCGGAGAGGGTGGGCGGAGCTTTTCAGCCGCAGACGCCGAGGGCGGACATGAGGCGGATCGCGAAGGCGGCGATGTGCCCTTCGACGGAGAGTGTCTTGCCGCGAAGCAGGAAGGCGAGGGCGAGCGGCAGGAGCAGAAGAAGAAAGACGAGCCGGGGCCGGGGCGCTGCGCCGGTGGCCGGCGACCCCATGCGCCAGAGAAGTGCCGGGGCCGAAAGCCCGATGGCGCTGCCGATCAGCACTTCGGGCACGGAATGCGCGCCGAGATAGACGCGCGACATGGCGACCCCGATGCCGGCGAGAAGCGCCGTCGAGATGAAAAGCGCTTGCAAGCGGCGATCATCGGCGAATTTCGCCCAGAGCACGGCAAAGCCTCCATAAGCGGCGATCGCGGCCGCCGCATGCCCGCTCGGGCTGCGGATGCCGAGGCCCGGAAGGAGATGGCCGCAAGGAACGAAGATGATCTTGGCGACGAGTGTCGCGAAGAGCGGGATGAAAATCGCGACGCACCAGAGAAGCGCTTCCTGGCGCGCGCCCGCGGCGGCAAGCGCGATGGCGACCGTCGCTGCGAAGGGCAAGATCACGGCCTGATCGCCAAGCTCGGTCAGGAAAGTCAGGATCTGCGCAATCAGCATGCCCGGAATCGGCCTCTGTCGGTGAGCGGAAGCGCCTCAGAAATAACGGGCGATGCGAAGCTGCACATAGTCGTCATCAGCGACGCTGTAAACCGGATCGCTGCGCGGCACATTGCCGAAGAAATAGGCTTCGAGCGAGAGCCGGTAATCGTCGCCGAGGCGGCGTTCGCCCTTGAAGCGCAGGCCGAGCGCGCCGGTCGAGGCGTCCATCACCGCGCCGCCGAGGAAGCTCGTCGATGCGGCGTCGTTCGCCGTCCAGCGCAGCGCGAGGAAGCCATCGTTCTGATAGGGGTTGCGCGCCGTCATGCCCCGGCTGTCGAGCGCATATTCCGCGACGAGCCCAAGATCATTGTCCGTACCGAGAATGCCGTAGAAGGTGTATTCGATCCCGCCCGTCGCGGCTTCGTATTCCCGGCCGAGTTCGCGCCGCCAATAGCCCTCGAATTTGTAGAGCCAGGCGCCCTTCGTCGCCTGCACGTCGAGCGATGCCTGCTTCATCTGCGCATAGAAGGGCGCAAGCACGAGGTCGCCATCCTTGCTCAATGCGGGCGTCAGGATCGGCTCGCGGTTCGTGCCCTGGAAATAGGCGAGCCCCAGATCGATGTCCCCGAAGTGATTGGAATAGCGGATCGCGCCGTCGACATGGCGCTGCTGCCGCGAGCTTTCGTAGCGTGTGAGGCTCGGGTCGACGGGAATGTCGAGTGCCGGCCGGCCGTTCGGGCCGGCAAATGTGCGCTCGCGGAACCAGGGGAGAATGAAGGCGTCGAGCGTGCCGAAGCTCTGCGTGGTGCGCAGCCGCACCATGGGTTGGCCGAGCCGCGCCTCCTGCTTGATCGGGTCTTCGAGTAGGTCGGTCTGGTTGACGACATCGACGAGGTGCACGGCCTCCGTCACGCCCCAGAAGACCTTGTCGAAACCGGCGCGAAACTCCCAGTCGCCCATCACTCTGGCGTAGCGCGCTTCGCGCAGGTCCCAATGGTTGCGCCGGCTGTCGCGCTGATCGAGCCGTCCGAAGGGCGTGAAGACGAGGGACTGGTTGCCGCTGTCCCAGAAATATTTTCCCGTGATCTCGCCTGCAATGGAGAGGTCGCTGTCCGTCTGGCGCGGACTGCTGGCGGCTTGCGTGAAAGCACGAATCTCGGGCTCGATCGAGCCGCGGAGGGTGAAATCATCCGCATGCGCTGCATTGAGCGCCGCCATGCTGGCGGCGAGGCAGCACCCCGCGGTGGCAAGCCAACGCCTGAGAGGAAGGGCGCGCCCCGTCATGCCCATGTCGCCGGTCCCTGTCATCTGATCGCCCGCCAGTGCCTCAGCGCGCCCGCTCGAGGCTTGCCGTGGTGAAGTCGCTCTGCGTCAGGCCGGTGTGGAAGCTGTATCCAAGCCAGATGAGGCGCGTCGTCTTTTTCGTGACGTGGTTCACCATGTCGAGTTCGCCGGGCCGCCAGAACTTGCCCTCATAGAGCTTGTAGTCCTGATAGGTGAGCGTCTTCAGCAGCGCGTCCTTGCGGTCGTAATAGTCGATCCTGCGGAACTGATAGTCCGTCGTGTCGACCCAGACGATCTCGCGCGTATAGCCGGAATCCTCGTATTGCGGCGTGCGCTCGACCACATGGCAGGTGCGATCTCCGCAAGCCTCGTCCTTCAGCCATTTGTAGGCGAATTTTCCGATCTGCTGTGTGGAGAAGTCCTCGAAGGCGAATTCGCTGCCGACGAACGGGCCGGATTTGTTGGACGACGAGATGCGCTTCACGCGCTTTACCGTCGGCAGATAGAGCCATTGCTCGTCGGCCTGCTTCACATGGGAGTAGGTGAGAAGGGCTGTTCCCTCGATGTCGGCCGGCTTGTCGAAGACCATGAGGCTCCAATGGCCGTCATTGCCGCCGGGATTTTCGAGCATGGTGAAGCGCAGCACGCGCTCGCTCGTCTCGCCGGATGCATTGGTCAGCACCATCTTCATGTCGGCTTTGGCATCGCCCCAGCCGATATCGCGCTTGTCGTTCTCCTGCGCGATGGCAAGCCCGCGCGCCTCGGCATTCTCCGGCCCCGGAAGTCCGGGCGCCTCGGCGCGCGCGGTGGCTGCAAGAACGATGGACACCAGAAAGGCGGCGCAGACCCCTCCGCGCCTCATCGACTTCACATTCATCTCGACCCCCCGGGAAGCCTCGCGGCTTCGATCAGTTTTGCGCCGCCGCGATCAGCGGCGAGCGGCCAAATGCATCGATGCGTGCATGATGCACACCGAAACGCGGGTTTCAAAGACGAAAGCGGACAAAAGCCCGCTCTTTGCCGGAAATGCCGTCTTTTCCTAGAACGGACGGTCGCCGTTAACCGTCACGCGCTCCATGTGGCGGCGATGGCCGTGATAATCGTTGAGCGCGAAATGCTGCGTGCAGCGATTGTCCCAGAAGGCGAGAGCATTCGGCGTCCAGCGGAAGCGGCAGGTGAAGCCCTCCTGCGTGCAATGCTCGAAGAGGAAGCGCAGAAGCGGCGCGCTCTCGCGCCTCGTCATGCCGACAAATCTCTCGGTGAAGGCAGGGTTGACGTAAAGCGCCTTGCGGCCCGTTCCGGGATGCGTGCGCACGACAGGATGCTCGAACGAAGGCACATCATCGCCCGCCGTCGCAACTTCCATCGACTTGCGCTTCTGTGCCGAATGTCCGCGCTCGCTATATTCGCCCTTGGCGGTGTGCACGGCCTTGAGCCCGTCGAGCATCTTCTTCATGCCGTCGGAGAGCGTCTCATAGGCGAGATACTGGTTCGCCCAGAGCGTGTCGCCGCCATAGGGCGGAACCTCTTTGGCATAGAGGATCGAGCCGAGCGCCGGCTCCTCGAGGAACGACATGTCGGTGTGCCACCCGCCGCCGAAATTCACCTTGTCGTCCGGCTCCTTGACGATCTGCATGATCTCGGGATGCCCCTCCATTCCCTTCACGTAGGGGTGGATGTTGAGCGTGCCGAAGCGGCGGCCGAAGGCCTTGTGCTGTTCATGCGTCAGATGCTGATCGCGGAAGAAGATGACCTGATTGTCGAGAAAGGCCCGGTGAATGTCGTCGAAGGTTTCGTTGTCGAGGTCGCCGGAAAGATCGACGCCGCTGATCTCCGCGCCGAGCGCGCCGGAAATGCGGTTCACCTGGATTTTCTTGTAGGCCATCTTCGTCTCCATACCTTCGGAACTTATTTCGCCGTTGCCTTCTGGAAGCCGGGGCGCGCCGCCAGACGGCCGAAATAGGCGACGACATTTGGATAGTCGTCGCTCAGCAGGCCGAACATCTTGCAGAGCAGGAGGTTGTAGCCGAGCATCGTGTCGGCCGCGGTGAAGTCGTTGCCGCAGATGAACGGCTTGCCCGCCAGCTCGCGGTCGAGAACGCTCAGCACCTTCTTCGCCTTTGCCTGCGATTCCGTGACGAGTTGGGGAATGCGGTCCGCCTCGGGGCGGATGAAGGCG
This sequence comes from Parvibaculum sp., assembly GCF_035325945.1. GTDB lineage: Bacteria > Pseudomonadota > Alphaproteobacteria > Parvibaculales > Parvibaculaceae > Parvibaculum. The sequence goes on along the minus strand of NZ_DAOKYX010000001.1, from coordinate 160,762 downwards.
TGCTGCGCGATATTGCCGAGCGGCGGCATGAAGGTCGCCTCGGCGAAATGCAGCCAGTAGAGGAAGCGCGCATGCTCCGGCGTTCCGGTCTTCGGCTCGAGCCGTCCCTTGGCGTACTTCGCGAGGATGTACTGGGTGATGGCGCCGGACTCGTTGAGAATGAGACCGTCCTCGTCGATCGAGGGAACCTGGCCGAAGGGATGGATCGCCAGATATTCTTCGGATTGCAGATCCTTCGGATTGAAGGCGAGGGTCTTGAGCTCGTAGGGAAGGCCCAGTTCCTCCAGCAGCCAGACGATGCGCACCGAGCGCGTATTGGGTGCGTGATAGACCTTGATCATCCGAGCCTCCGGGGTGAGTTTTCTGTTTCGTTGTTGGCGCTCAGTCTATCCGAAGTGCGAGCCTAGTCGAGAGAGCCGGTGAGGGAGGCGCGCTGCGAAATCTCGATCCAGTTGCCGTCGGGATCGCGGACGAAGGAGATGCGCGCCACCTTGCCGAGTGTCTGCGGGGCCCGGCCTTCGCGGCCGCCTCGCGCGAGCACGCCCTGGTGCTCCTCGTCGGTCTTCCAGACCTGCACGGTCAGATAGCGAAAGCCCGTGCCTTCGAGGGCGGCATCGGCCGGAGCGTCATCCGCCTCCTCGAACATGACGACGCTGTCGCCCCAGTAGAACGAGTTGCCGCCCGCCTCCGGCACATCGGGAAGGCCGAGAGCGATGGCATAGAAGCGCCGATGCGCCGCCGCGTCGCGCACGGCGAGTTTGACGCCGATGCGCGAGATGCCGAAAGTGCCGGGCGGCACCAGCGTCACCCTGTTGCCGTCCGGGTCGGCAAGCGACTGCGGCGCGGAAAGGCCCTCGCGCGCGATGAGAAGCTCGCGGTAGCCGGAAGGCGCGCCGGCGGGCACGGGCGTGCGCGAGCTGTTGATCTTGAGCACAGATCCGAGGAGATCATGCCGGTGCTGCACGAGCCCCTGCCCGAGCGGAAGGGTATGGTCGAAGGGAAGCCCGATCTCTTTTTGATAGAAATCGAGCATCGCCTCCGGATGGTTGGTGAAGAGGCCAACATCGATCCTTGGTTTCGCCAGGTTCATGATGGCCTCTCCGCCTTATGGTGCTTCGTTCGAGAAGACGATGGTGCCGGAAGAGGCGAACATGCCGCCGACGCCATGGGCGATGGAGATTTTCGCGCCCGGTACCTGCGCCGGCGCGATGCCGCGCATCTGCCGCACGCTTTCCTGCAGCGCATACATGCCATACATGCCCGAATGCATGTAGGACAGGCCGCCGCCATTGGTATTGAGCGGCAGCTTGCCACCCGGCGCCGTGTTGCGCTCGCGGATGAAGGCCGCGCCTTCGCCGCGCTCGCAGAAGCCGAGATCCTCGAGGCCGTAAATCGGCAGATGCGCGAAGGCGTCATAGATCATCAGATGATCGACATCCTTATGCGTGATGCCCGCCTCGGCGAAAGCCTTCCTGCCGGAGACGCGGAACGCCTTTGAGGTCGTGAAATCCTCCATCTGGCTGATCATCGGCGTTTCGCAGCTCTCGCCCGTGCCGAGAATGTAGACCGGCTTCTGCGGAAAATCCTTCGCCCGCTCCGCGCTCGTCAGGATGAGCGCGCCGCCGCCATCGGTGACGAGGCAGCACATGAGGAGCCGGAACGGCCAGGCGATCATCTTGGAATTGAGGACGTCATCGACGGTGATCAGATCGCGGAAGGAGGCGCGGGGGTTCTTCGCCGCCCATTCGCGCTGAATGACGGCGACCGTGGCCACGTCTTCCTCCGTCACGCCATAGGTCTTCATGTAGCGCAGCGCCGGAATGGTGAACATGGTCGGCGGGTTGGTGATGCCGTAGGGCACCTCGAACTGCCCCATCTGGCTCGCCGGATCGCGGCCCATGCGCCGCGCGCCGACGCGCGAGCGGCCCGATTCCGCATGCGTAATGAGAACGGTGCTGCAAAGCCCCTCATTGATGGCCGCGGCCGCATGGCGGACATGCAGCATGAAGGAGCAGCCGCCGACGCTCGTGCCATCGACCCATGTCGGCGTGATGCCGAGATATTGCGCGATCTCGACGGGGCTGTCGCCCGCGGTGGCGATGCCGTCTATATCCTTCGCGGTAAGGCCCGCGTCACGCATCGCGTTGAGTGCAGCGTCGGCGTGAAGCATGAGCTGCGACGTGTTCGGAATCTTTCCCATCTCGGTCGTCTCGGCAGCGCCGACGACCGCAACTGACTTCTGCTTCATGGCTTATCCCTTCGCCGGCCGGAACTTCGGAAGGCTGATCTCTTCATTCGCCTTCTCGAAGGTCACTTCGAGCGGCATGTCGAGCTGGAGAGCTTCCGGCGTCTGTGGACAATCCACTATGTTGGTCATCATGCGCGGTCCTTCCGCCAGAGTGACGACCGCGATCGAGTGCGGCGCCTCGCCGAAATCAGGGCGGGGCCGGTGATTGATGATGTAGCTGTAGAGCGTCGCCTTGCCCGATGCCTTGAAGATCTCGACATTGCGCGATGAGCAGGACGGGCAGAAGGGGCGCGGCGGGAAATAATTGTGCGAGCAATCCTTGCAGCGCTGAAGGCGCAGCTCCCCAGCCTTGCATCCGTCCCAGAAGTGCCGGGTCTCGGGTGTCGGCTGAGGAAGTGGGCGGGCATATTCCGCCATGTTTCGACCTCCTCGGAGAATTTCGGATTTCAGTGCCGACGAGAATAGCGGCGCGTCATCGCTTGGCAAGGTTGCCGGATGAACAGCCGCATGCGTGGAAATGGCCAGCTTGATCGGGACAGTGGAATGTTTATATCTCTCCGGAGCAGACCCGGAGCGCAGATGAGCCTCATCCGTCAAGCATCGTTCGCCGCCGCGCTGGCCCTCGGGCTCGGCACGGGCGGCGTTGCCTTTGCGGCAGGGCCCGCCGCCGCGTCGCAGAGCGCGGCCGGCATGGCGGGCGAGCTTGCCGTGGGGCAGATCGCGGGCGGGCTTTCCGATCCGGTGCCGATCGTCGCCACGCCCATGGGCCTCATGCTCTTCACCCTCGGCCCGCCGGAGGAGGCGGCGCCCACCACCGCCAAGCCGCGCACGACCCCCAAGGCACGGACACTTCAGACACAGCGCATCGGCCAGCGCTGATCAGTCGAAACCGTGAAACGTCACGAAGTCTGAAAGCGGCTCCCGCTCGGAGACGAGCGTGTTCACGGCCGCGCTCTCGTCGGCATAGCCGAGCGACATTCCGCAGATGATGTATTCGTCCTCCGGCACGCCGAGCACGCGGCGCGTCACCGACCAGTAATTGTTCCAGGCGCCTTGCGCGCAGGTGTCGAGCCCGCGCGCCTTCGCCGCCAGCATGATCGACTGCATGAGGATGCCGATGTCGATGAAGCTCATCGCATCGAGATCCTTGTCGAGCGTGAAGAGGAGGCCCACCGGCGCGTCGAAGAACTGGTAGTTGCGGCCCCATTGCCGCCAGTTCGCCTCCTTGTCGCCCTTCGGGATTCCGAGCAGCGAATACATCTCCTTGCCGAGCGTGCGCATGCGCGTGATGTAGGGTTCCTTGCGCTTCGATGTGCGCGGGAATTCGGCCCCGTCATCGGCCGGCTGCGTCTCGCGATGGGCGAGCACTTCCGCTTCGAGGCGCCGTCTCGTCTCGCCCGCGACGACATGCACCTTCCATGGCTGGATATTGGTGCCGGAGGGCGCGCGTGAGGCGATCTCCAGAATTTCGGTCACGAGCGAAAGGGGAACGGGATCGGGCCTGAAGGCGCGAACGGATTTACGCGCCGTGAGCGCGTCGTCGATATGCATGGAACAGGGGCCTCAAAGTCCGAGTACGGCTTTCGCCATGATGTTGCGCTGGATTTCGTTCGTGCCCGCATAGATCGAGCCCGCGCGATCGTTGAGATATTTCGCAGTGACGGGCCAGCTATGCTCCGGGCCGACCGGCGTTCGGTTGTCGCTCGGGGCGGTGAAGCCCGGCACCGGGCCGCCGGGGCGCGTCGCGTGCGGCTGATAGGGCAGGGCATAATGGGCGGCGGCCTCGAGCGCAAGCTCGGTGAGGAGCTGCGAGATTTCCGTGCCGCGCGTCTTGAGGAGCGAGGATTCCGCTCCCGGCGCCTCACCATGCGAGAGCGCCGACATGATGCGGTGCTCGGTGAATTCGAGGCCCGCGATCTCGACGTCCGCCGCCGCGATCTTCGCCGCGAAACCCGCATCGTCGATGAGGCGCGCGCCGTCTGATCCGCGCTCGGCCCGCGCCATGGCGCGGATGCGCTCCAGCCGCGTGGTGAGGCCGGGCGCATAGGCGTGGCCGCCGCGCTCGAACTGCATCAGATATTTCGCCACCGTCCAGCCATCGCCGACCTTGCCGACGACATTGGCCTTCGGAACCTTCACATCGGTGAAGAAGACCTGATTCTGGATGTGCTCGCCGGACAGCATCACCAGCGGCTCGACCTTGACGCCCGGCGTCTCCATGTCGATCAGCAGGAAGGTGATGCCGCGCTGGGGAATGTCTTCCTTCGAGGTGCGGACGAGATTGAAAATGCGATTGGCGTAGTTCGCATGCGTCGTCCAGATCTTCGAGCCGTTGCAGAGAAAGTAGTCGCCCATGTCGACGGCGCTCATCTGAAGCGAAGCGAGATCGGAGCCCGAGCCCGGTTCCGAATAGCCCTGACACCAGAAATCCTCGCCCGAGAGGATACGCGGCAGGTAGTAGGCCTTCTGCTCCGGCGTGCCATGGCCGATGAGCACCGGCCCGCACATGCCGACGCCCATGGGCGAAAGCGGCGGCGCGCCGGCAGCCGACAATTCGCTGGCGAAGATGTAGTGCTGCATGACCGACCAGTCGCAGCCGCCATATTCGACCGGCCAGGCCGGCGCGACCCAGCCCTTCGCATGAAGGGCGCGGTGCCAGGTCATGGTCGTTTCGTAGTCGGCATAGACGCTCGTCATGAGCTTGCTGGTGGCGCGAAGTTCCGGCGTCAGTTTCTCGTCGAGAAAGCGGCGCACCTCGTCGCGGAAGGCAGCGTCCCGCGCGCTCAAGGCCAGATCCATCGTCGGTATCTCCAATGGGCAAAATAGCGATATGCGGAGGTTAGGCACGTATTCCCGATTGGCAAGCGATGTCACGGACGGCGCACGCACAATTATGTGAGGGGCAGGGATTGGCGGCCCCGCGCAATTCACGTAAATGAGGGGGCCCGATTGAGGTTCGGCAGAGGCCCCTTGTCGATCCGGAACATGCATGTCGATCCAGAATAAAGACGAGCCCGTTGCATTGATGGCGAGCCCGGAGCCGGAGTCGGAGCCGAGAGCAACCACGCCCGCCGAGCGGCAGCGGGCCTTTCGCGTCCTCTTCCTCTGTCAGTTGGCCGGCGGCATGGGCCAGACGCTCGTCTATGCCGTCCTGCCGCCCATCGCCCGCAGGCTCGGCATGGGTGAATTCGAGACGACGATGATTTATTCGTTGTCGGCCTTTCTCTGGGTCGTCACCAGCCCCTTCTGGGGGCGGCGCAGCGACGTCGTCGGGCGAAAGCCCATCATGCTCGTGGGGCTTCTGGCCTTTGCCATCTCGACCGCGCTCTTTGCCTTCGTGGTTCTGATCGGCCTCTGGGGCTGGCTGCCCCTCGTCATCACCTTTCCGCTTCTCATGCTTTCGCGTGCGATCTTCGGCGGATTCGGCTCGGGCAACGGGTCGGCGGCGCAAGCCTATGTGGCCGACCGCACGACGCGCTCGGAGCGCGCGGCCGGCGTCGCCTCGCTCGGCGCCGCCTTCGGTCTGGGCACGGCGATCGGGCCGGGCGTTGCCGCCGCCTTCGCGCAGCTCCATGTCGTCGCCCCCTTCTTCGCCGTGGCGGCGCTCGCCTTTGTCAGCGCCGGCCTCATCTGGTTCTTTCTGCCGGAGCGCACGCGCCCTTCGCTTCATGTGAGCGAGAAGCAGAGCCGGCGCGCGGGCCTTCGCTGGTACGACAAGAAGGCGCTGCCCTGGGTCGTCATCAGCGTCATCCTGAGCTTCGCCCAGGCGATCGTGATGCAGCTCTGCGCGTTCTATTTCATGGACGTGCTGAAGCTGAGCGGGGACGCGGCCATGCAGATGGTGAGCGTCGGCCTCATGGCGATGGCCATGGCGACGCTGTTCGCCCAGATCGGCCTCATCCAGCGCTTCAACCTGTCGGTGCAGTTCCTGCTGCGCTGGGGTTCGGTGACGATGCTCTTTTCCTTCGCGGGCCTCATCATCGGCAATTCATACGGGCTTCTCGTCGCGGCGCTGACCCTGAGCGGCCTTGGCTTTGGCCTGCTCCGCCCCGGCTTGCAGGCGGGCGCCTCGCTCTCTGTCTCCCGGCGCGATCAGGGCGCGATGGCGGGCCTCATCAGCGGCACCTCGGCGACCGGCATGATTCTCAATCCCTTCATCGGCATTCCGCTTTACGGCTTCATGCATCAGGCGCCGTTCATCGTCGGCGGGCTGCTCGTGCTTCTGGTCCTTGCCTTCGCGGTCTTCCATCCGACCATGCGCGGGCTGACGCAGCCGGCGGAGGATTTCGAGGACGAGGAGGAGGGGCTCGGCTTCCAGTAAGCCGGGCGGGAATTTATAAGGCCCGCGCAATATTTTCCCGTTATGGTCCGCCCGGTCGAAAGGGCGGGGGGCTCCATTGTCATTCGAGCAGTTGCTGAGCGGGGTGTCGGACGATGCGCT
>NZ_DAOKYX010000001.1:152393-153973 GCF_035325945.1 Parvibaculum sp. | reverse complement strand
GCCCATGCCGGCCGGATCGTCGTCGGCGAGCGCATCATCCTGCCGCTCGCGGCGGATGGCGAAAACGCCGACGGCATTCTGGGCGCGACGGTCTACCGTTATCTGAAGCAGGGGTTTGAAGGGGGCACGGGCGGAGCGAACCTGTCCGACGAGAGCGGGACTTACGTCGCTCTCTAGCCGTCGAGATCAGCCGAGCGCCCCTTCCGCCTCCCATTGCGCCATCAGCGTCGCGACGGCTGCGGCGAAGGCGTGCGGCTGATCGAGCATGATGTGGTGCTGCGCGCCGGGGATCGTGAAGACGGGCTTCTCGGGCGCGAGCTTTCGCAGATAGTCCACGATGGAGGGGTGGTAGTCCTTGCTCTCGAGGCCGAGCATGGTCGCGCCCTTGCAGGCAAGGTTCTTGTAGATCTCGGCGTGATCGTCGCCCATCCGCAGGCCGTTGAAGAGTTCGGCGTCGAACTTCCACGTCCAGCCTGCCTCGTCCGAATGACGGCGGCCCGGATTCTCGCCGCGCTTCACCTCGCGCAGGCTGAGGTTGCCGATATAGTCGATGATGAAGCCGTTGGCGCAAGGCTGGAGCGGCGCCAGGCGGAAGCGCGCTCGCGCCGTGTCGAAATCGGGATAGATGCGCGTCGGCCGGCGCGGATTGTCGAGGAACCATTCATGGCGCTCCTCGGGCGCGCGCACCGTGAAGTCGGCGAGAATGATGCCGCCCAGCCGCTCGCCATGATATTTGCCCGCCATGAGCGTCACGAAGCCGCCAAAGGAGTGGCCGACGACGACAGGCTTCGGCCCGAGGCCCGCGTCGAGGGCGACAGCGCCAATCTCGTCCGCGAAGCTCTCGCGCGAATAGCGCTCGCGCCAGTCGCTGTCGCCCATGCCGCCAAGGTCCATGGCGGCGACGTTGTAGCGGTTGGTCAGAAGCGGCGCGATGAAGGAAAACCACTCCGCATGGGCGCCGTTGCCATGGACGAAAAGGATGCCCGGCCGCTTCGGATCGTCATTGCCCCAGCGCAGATAGTGGATGCGCGCGCCATCGACCGTTACGCGGCGGCTCTCGCGCGGCGCGGCCAGCGCCTCCCGGAACCACTGCGGACGATGCCGCGTCACGTCCTCTTCGGGAAGCGTGCGGACCGGAGGTTCTGAAGGGGTGGGCTTGTCGAACGCCATTTACATACCGTGGGGGAGATTCGTGGCATCGAAAGTGACGCCAGTGCCATTTTCTATTTGGCCGGTGATGTAAACTGTTTTGCGGGCGGGGAAAAGACCCGGGCGGAGCCGATCCAGAGTCTGGTTGACAGGGCGGGGTCTGCCCCTTAGTTTCCGCGCCAACTCCAAGGCTGTCCGGCCCGAAATGCCGATGGCGAGGCTTCCCGGCCGACGCCCAGCCCGTTGAATTCTGGCCCCGAAGGTTTCGTCATGAAGATTCGTAACTCCTTGAAATCGCTGCGTACTCGCCACCGCGACAACCGTCTCGTCCGGCGCAAGGGGCGTATCTACATCATCAACAAGACGAATCCGCGCTACAAGGCCCGCCAGGGCTGATCGGCGGAGCCGTCCGCGTGGCTTCGGGCCCGCAC
>NZ_DAOKYX010000001.1:120165-152293 GCF_035325945.1 Parvibaculum sp. | reverse complement strand
AACGCCGCCCGCCTCAAGGCGCTCCATCCCGGCGAGGCGGCGCTGATCGACCTCTGGCGGACGGGGTTTCAGGAGATGATTCCCGGTCCCGTTCCCGGCACGTCGGCGCTCATCGCCGCGCTGAAGGCGCGTGGGCACCGTCTCCATGGCCTTACCAACATGCCGGCGCCCGTCTATCCCGTGCTTTGCGCCCGCTTTCCCGAACTCGCGCTCCTCGAGGAGGTGGTGGTGTCGGGCGAGGAGGGCGTCATCAAGCCCGATCCGCGCATCTACGAGATTCTGATCGGCCGCACCGGCCTCGAGCCTTCGCGGACGCTCTTCATCGACGATTCGCGGCGCAACGTCGATGCGGCGGCGGCGCTCGGCTTCCACACCCACCGCTTCGCCGATGCGGAGGGCTTGCGCGCCGATCTCATGGGCCGCGGGCTGGTGGCGTGAGGCGCACGTCTTCGACGCTCCGAGCGCGGATGGACGCCGGATCGGGTCAGAGGTGACGGGCGGATCGTGGGCGAGGGCCCCCGAAAGGCGCTATAGTCGTCCGGTTGTCGGGAGGCGGAGCAACGGGAGGGGAAATGAGCGGCAAGTTCATGATCTATGGCGCAACCGGCTATACGGGCAAGCTCGTCGCGCGGACCGCCAAGGCGCTGGGCATGCGCCCGCTTCTCGCCGGGCGGAACGAGGCGCGGCTCAAATCCGTCGCAGGCCAGCACGGCTTCGAGTATCAGGCCTTCGGGCTCGATGACAGGCAGGCGCTCACGGCGGCGCTCTCGCAGGTCGATGCGGTGCTCCATATTGCCGGTCCCTTCGCGCACACCTCGCGGCCCATGCGCGAGGCCTGCATCAGCACGAGGACGCATTACCTCGACATCACCGGCGAGATCGACGTCTTCGAGGCTTGCGCCGCCGCCGATGTCGAGGCACGCGAGGCGGGCGTCATGGTCATGCCCGGCGTCGGCTTCGACGTCGTGCCGAGCGATTGTCTCGCGGCTCACATGAAGGCGCGCATGCCCGATGCGGTCGAGCTGACACTTGCCATATCCGGCCTCGGGCGGATGTCGCGCGGAACGGCCAAAACAGGCGTCGAAAGCATCGGCAAGGGGACGCGGGTCCGCCGCGACGGCGAGATCGTCGCGCTCGGCTCGCCGCCGCGCCGCGAGGTCGATTTCGGGCAGGGACCGAAGCCCGCCATCGCCGTCGGCTGGGGCGATGTGGCGACCGCATATCATTCGACCGGCATTCCGAACATCACGGTCTATTTCGAGGCGAGCCCGGAACTCGAGCGCATGGCGTCGCTCGGCACCATCGGCCGCTGGTTCGCGAGCACGGGCTTCATGCAGCGCCGGCTCAAGGACGCCATCGAAAAGCAACCCGAAGGCCCGACCGATGCCGAGCGGCGCGAGGGCCATGCCGTCTTGGTCGGCGAGGCGGTGAACGAGGCCGGAGACAGGATCGTCTCGCGGCTGCGGACGCCGGAGGGCTACACGCTCACCGCCATGACGAGCCTCGAGATCATGCGCCGCACGCTGGCAGGCAGGGCGGTGCCGGGCTTCCAGACGCCGTCGCGCGTCTTCGGCCCCGACTTCATCGTCGAATTTGAGGGCTGCACCCGCCGCGACCTGAACGGCTGAGGCGCATGAACGCATGCGGCCGGGCTTGGCCCGGACTTCGCCTGCGCATATGCTTCCGCCATGGCCGGTCGCTTCATTTTGAGCATGCTCTTCGCTGCGCAGTTCCTCATCTGCGCGGGAAGCGTTTCATTGGCGACCGAGCCCTCTGGCGCACCCCCCGCCGCACCCCCTGCCGCGCCGGAGTTGCCGCAAGCGAGCATGGACGATCCCAAGATTCGTGCTGTCGTGCTCGACGCGCTCTTCACCGACCTTGCTCGCGCCAAGAGTGCCGACGAGGCCAAGTCGGTCAGCGGGGCGATCTTTCGCGTCTGGATGTATTCCGGCAGCCCGAGCGTCGATCTTCTGATGGGGCGCGGGCTCGATGCCTTTGCGGAGAAGGATTACGACCGCGCGCTTTTCTACTTCAACGAAGTCGTGGCGATGGCGCCGGATTTCGTCGAGGGCTGGGACAAGCGCGCCGCAATCCACTATCTCAAGGACGATTACGCTGCCGCCCTGAAGGACATCGAGCGGGTGCTGAAGCTCGAGCCGCGCCATTTCAGCGCCATGGGCGGGCTCGCCATCATGCTGCGCGATCTCGGCGACAAGAAGGGTGCGCTCGATCTCTATCGGCGTGCGCTCAAGATCAATCCGTGGCTCGACGGCGCGGAGCAGGCCGAAAAATCCCTCTCGATAGAGATCGAGGGGCGGGGCATCTGACGGTACATGGACGTCCTTCTGGCAGCGATCGCGGCGGGGCTTCTGGCGCTCGCATTCTATTCGGCGTGGTATGCGGCGCGGGTCGCCGGCCGCTTTCCGCCGAGAGGCAGCTTCATCGAGGTTGAAGGCGTCCGCATACATTATGTCGAAATGGGCGTGGCCTCGGCCGATGCCGCGCCCATCGTTCTCGTTCACGGGGCGAGCGGCAATCTCGGCGACATGGTCGAGAGCATCATGCCTGAACTGGCGAAGCGGCACCGCGTCATCGCCTTCGACCGGCCCGGCCATGGCTGGAGCGAAAGGCCGGGCGGCGAGGACGCCTCCGATCCGGCCGCGCAGGCGCGTCTCCTCCATGAGGCGCTGGCGAATCTCGGCATCGAACGGCCCGTGCTCCTCGGCCATAGCTGGGGCGGCGCGCTCGCAACCGCCTATGCGCTCCGCTTCCCCGACGATCTTTCGGGCCTTCTCGTTCTTTCAGGCGCCACTCATGTCTGGGAAGGCGCGGACGCCTGGTATCACAGGATCATCGCGACGCCGCTTGTCGGCTCGCTCTTCCTTCATGTGCTGATGGTGCCGGGCGGGCTCATGCTGATGGAGGCGGGCATCCGCAACAATTTCGCGCCCGACCCCGTGCCGCCGCGATATGCCGAGCGGATCGGCCTGCCGCTTCTCTTCAGGCCGCGCCAATTTCGCGCGAACAGCGCCGACACACGCCGCCTGCGCGGTTTTCTCCGCGAGCAGAGCGGGCGCTATAGAGAAATCCGTGTGCCGACGATCATCGTCACGGGAAATCGCGACCGCACCGTCTGGGCGAAGCTCCATTCCTATGCGCTTCACGACGCGATTGCTGGCTCCGAGATGATCAAGCTCGTCGGCGTCGGCCATATGCCGCATCATGTGCGGCCCGATATCGTGATCGACGCGCTCTCGCGCCTCGCGCGGGGAGTGCCTCCCCGCGCGGGCACGCATGTCGTCGAACCCGGCGCGCCGCTGCGCTGACGCCGATCAGTCGGCGGCGCTTCCCTTGCGGCCCACAAAGGCCACGCGCAGCATGTTCGTCGCGCCCGGCGTGCCGAGTGGCAGTCCGGCCGTGACGATGATGCGCTGGCCGGGCTGCGCGAAGCCTTCCTGAAAGGCGATGCGGCAGGCGCGCTCGGCGATGTCGTCGAGATCGTGCGCATCCTCGGTCAGAACGCAATGGAGGCCCCAGACAAGCGCGAGGCGGCGCGCCGTCGCGGGGATCGGCGTCAGGGCGACGATGGGAAAGAGCGGGCGTTCGCGTGCGGCGCGAAGTCCCGTCGAGCCCGAGTTCGTCCAGCAGACGATCGCCGCCGCCTTGAGCGTGTCGGCGACCGAATGGGCGGCGGCGCTGATCGCATCGGCGCCCGTCGCCTCGGGCTCCGTCCGCTGCGAATAGATGATGCCGGGATAGGTCGGGTCCGCCTCGACCGATTCCGCGACGCGGTTCATCATGCGCACGGCTTCGACCGGATATTGGCCCGCCGCCGATTCCGCCGAAAGCATGATCGCATCCGCGCCCTCGAAGACGGCGGTGGCGACGTCGGAAACCTCCGCGCGCGTCGGCACCGGCGAGGCGATCATCGATTCGAGCATCTGCGTCGCGATGACGACGGGCTTGCCCGCGCGCCGCGCCCCGCGCGTGATCCGCTTCTGCCAGCCCGGTACTTCCTCGAGCGGCAGTTCGACGCCGAGATCGCCGCGCGCGACCATCACCGCGTCCGAGATGTCGATGATCTCGTCGAGATGGACGAGCGCCTGCGGCTTTTCGATCTTGCCGAGCACGGCGACGCGCCCGCGCGCGATCTTGCGCGCCTCGGCGATATCGTCCGGACGCTGAATGAAGGAGAGCGCCACCCAGTCGACGCCAAGTTCGAGCGCCTTATCGAAATCGGCGAGGTCCTTGTCGGTGAGCGCCTTGAGCGGCAGCACCGATTCCGGCACGTTGACGCCCTTGCGATTGGTGAGCCGGCCGCCGACCACCACTTCCGTTTCCGCGAAGTCGGCGCCCGTCCGGGTCACGCGCAGACGGATCTTGCCGTCGTCGAGCAGCAGCGACTGACCGACCTCGACCGCCGCGAAGATTTCGGGGTGGGGCAGGGGCGCGCGTGTCGCGTCTCCCGGCGCCGGATCGAGATCGAGCCTGAAGCGCGCGCCCTTTTCGAGCATCGCCGCGCCATCCGCGATCTCGCCGACCCTGAGCTTCGGCCCCTGAAGGTCCACCAGAATGCCGATGGGGCGTCCCTCCTCGGCTTCGACCTCGCGGATCAGCGCATGGAGGCGCGTCAGGCCCTCATGGTTCAAATGGCTCATATTGAGCCGGAACACATCGGCACCCGCATGGAACAGCTCGCGGATTTTCTCCTTGCCGTTCGATGCAGGTCCAAGGGTGGCTATGATCTTGACGTTACGCCGACGCATCACCGGGTGGCTCTCCTCATGTTTGCTCCCCCTCGATCAGTATGACTCGAAAATCATTCACATTGGTGAAACTGGGGCCCGTTCGCAGCAAATCGCCGAGTCGCTCGAAAAGCCCCCCGGAATCGTGGGTGCGGAGCGCTTCGCGCGGATCGAGGCCGAGCGCCCCGGCGCGCGCCAGCGTGTCGGGGAGCAAAAGCGCGCCCGCCGGATCGTCGCTTGCGCCCCAGCCGCCATCTATGCCGTCCGTATCCGCCGCAAGCGCGGATATGCCGCTTGCGCCCTGAAGTGTGAGGCCAAGCGCGAGCGCATATTCCTGATTGCGGCCGCCGCGCCCCGCGCATGACGGGTCTTCGATGGTGATGGTCGTCTCGCCGCCCGAGAGAATGACGCGGCGCTCGCCCCTTGCGCGTGCGTCGAGCGCGAGGCGGGCATGGGCGGCGGCGATGTCGCGGGCCTCGCCTTCGATCCGGTCGCCGAGATTGGTAACGGCACAGCCTTGCATCTCCGCGCGTTCGGCAGCGGCGCGAAGCGCGACCGCGCCGCTGGCCACGATCTCGTAGCGCGCATTCCGAAAGGCGGAGGCACCGGGCTTCGGGCTTTCCGGCGCGGAGATGAGCGCCACGCGGATGTGCGGGGGAAGCTCGATCTCGAAACGGTCGAGAATGTTGAGCGCGTCCTCGCGCGTCGTCGGGTCGGGAACCGTCGGCCCCGATGCGATGACGCTCGGATCGTCGCCAGCCACATCGGAAATGGCGAGGGTGACGATCGGCGCAGGCGCAATCGCCTCGGCGAGGCGTCCGCCCTTGATGCGCGAGAGGTGCTTGCGTACGCAGTTGATGTTCGCAATCGGCGCGCCGGAGGCAAGCAGCGCGCGCGTGAGCGCCTGCTTGTCCTCGAGGCTCACACCCTCGACGGGAAGCGTGGCGAGCGCCGAGCCGCCGCCGGAAAGAAGCACCAGCGCCAGATCGTCCGGCCCCAGCGTCCGCGCCATGGCGAGCATCCGCTCGCTCGCCGCAAGCCCTGCCTCGTCGGGCACGGGGTGGCTCGCCTCGACGATCTCGACATGCCGCGTCGGCCGCCTGTGGCCATAGCGCGTGATGGCAAGACCTGAAATCGCGGCTTCGGGCGCGTGCCGCGCATAATGCGCTTCGGCAGCCGCGGCCATGGAAGCAGCCGCCTTGCCGATGGCGAAGATGACGAGACGGCCCGCCGGTTGTGGCGGCAAATGGGCTCCAAGGCAGATTTCGGGCAGGGCCGATTTGACCGCCGCCTCGTAAAGGCTCAGCAGAAAGGCGCGTTCGGCGGAAAAGCCTGGCGTCATGGGAAAGGGCAGGACCATTCTCTGTGTTGCACCCCTTGGGTATAATGCAACCATGCAGTCCATGTCATGTGACGGGGAAGTCTCCCCGAACGAATCCGCACCATTCGATCTCGTCAATCCCGGAGGCGATCCGGAGTTTCTGATCGTTTGCGACCATGCATCGAACGCGCTGCCCGCGGGCTACGGAACGCTCGGCCTGCCGGAAGCGGAGTTCGAGCGCCACATCGCCTATGACATCGGCGCGGGTGAAGTGTCGCGCCTGCTCGCCGCGCATCTCGATGCGCCGGCCGTGCTTGCGTGCTATTCGCGCCTTCTCATCGATCTCAACCGGGGCGCCGACGATCCGACGCTGGTGATGAAACTTTCCGATGGCGCGATCGTGCCTGCCAACCGCGACGTCGATCCCATTCATGATACGGTCGAGTTCGAGCATCGTCTGCTGCATTTCTATCTGCCCTATCACGAGGCGATCTCGGCGGCGATCGCGCGGGCGCGCGGGCGCGGCGTCCAGCCGGTCATCGTCTCGATCCACAGTTTCACGCCATCATGGCGCGGCGCCGCGCGGCCCTGGCATGCGGGCATATTGTGGGATCGCGACGACAGGCTGCCGCTCATGCTGCTCGATGCGCTTCGCATGGAGCCGGGGCTCGTCGTCGGCGACAACGAGCCTTATTCCGGGCGGCTCAAGGGCGATTGCCTCTACAAGCATGGCACGATGAACGGTCTTGCCCATGCGCTCGTCGAGATCAGGCAGGATCTCATCTGCGACGAGGCCGGACAGCGCGAATGGGCCGCGCGGCTTGCGGCAGTGTTGCGCGATGCCAGGCGCGACCCCGATCTCGGCGTGATCCGCCATTACGGCTCGCATACCGATGGGAAGAAGCGCCTATAAACATTGCGACAGGAGAGGTTTCATGGACAAGGCATTGGAGACGGAGCTTGAAGCGGCGGCCTTTCGCCGGTTGATCGCTCATCTGCGCGAGCGCACCGATGTGCAAAACATCGACCTCATGATCCATGGCGGCTTCTGCAGGAACTGTCTTGCGGACTGGTATGTGCAGGCGGCGGAAGCCAGAGGCGTTTCGCTGACACGCGATGAAGCGCGCGAAACGGTTTATGGAATGCCATTCGCCGAATGGAAGTCGAAATACCAGAAGGAAGCGACGCCAGAACAGCTCGCCGCCTTCGAGGCCGCGCAAAAGGCGCATGGCCACGAATAGTTTTTATCGAGCCGGACAATTCGGCGCGGGCAATATCCACAGCTTTCTCCCCTATGGATATTGCCGCGATGGCGTGGGCTCGCTAGTGTCCCGCACTCACCGGATAATGGATGGAAGTGGAGCAACGCATCATGGCGGACGGCAATATGCCTGTGAATTCGGGTGGCGTCGCGCAGGATCAGCTGCGCACCATTGTCGAGCGCATCGAACGTCTTGAGGAAGAGAAGGCGGCGACCGCTGCCGACATCAAGGAAGTCTATGCCGAAGCGAAGGCCAATGGCTTCGACACCAAGACGCTTCGCCAGGTGATCCGCATCCGCAAGCAGGACAAGGCGGAGCGCCAGGAGCAGGAAGCCATTCTCGATCTCTATATGCACGCCCTCGGCATGGTCGAGTAGGCGCGCCGGCGCACTTCATCGCGCCCGCCCGATCTGATATATCGGGCTTCGGGGGCGCGGCCTTGATCTCCGCGATCGCCGACGGAGATTGCCAGTGGAAAGTCCCGTGCCGAATCCTCTCGAAGCTTCAGCAGAAACCGCCTGGCCCTGGGCGCGGGTGAGATCCTGGATTCATGCGGCGGTCGCGACGCTCGCCGTCGCCTTCGTGCTGCGCTATGCGCTGATCGAGCCGCACTGGATCGGCATCACCTGCAGCGCCGATACCGCTCCCTGGTGGTGCGTACCGCGCGAGGGCGTCGTCCTCATGCACATCTACTGGGTGTGGGGCTGGCTCGCTCTGGCGGGCGGCGTTCTCGCCATCGCCTTCGGCTGGCTCTGGGCGATCCGCCTCGGCCTCGTCATGAGCCTGATGGGGCTCGTGCTCTACAATGCCGACTATGCCGCCATCGGCCTCATGCTCACGCTTTTGCGGTTGCCCCGGATCTAGCGAAGAGGCAGCGCCAGGCGGCGCGCGTCACGCCGAACCAGGGCAGCGCCGCCAGCAGCGTGAATGAAACCCAGACCAGCGCCTCGATGTTCTGCACGCCTTCGTTGAAGGCGGTGATGCAGGCAGTGATGACGAGCAGCGTCGCGAACAGGACCTCTTCGTGGCGACCCTCGGGCTGGCGCTTGTGATCGCCGCGATTGAGCGCGAGGAGCGCGAGGCTTGCCGCGGCAAGCCCGAAAGCGGCGAGGGGAAAGTCGCGGTAACGCTGATCGAAGCAGAAGCCGAGCGCGATCACCAGCGTGGAGAAGGCGACCGAAAGCTGGACGAGGCCGAGATAGAGCGGCTGGCCGAGGCTTGCGCGATCGGGCGCGCGGAGCCATGCGACCGTCTGCGCGATGGAAAGCGGTCCCATGCCGTTTCGTCCCTTCGTCAGCTCCGGGATGACGAAGCAGATGACGGCGAGCGATTGTGCGAGGACGAAGAGTTCGACGCCCGCCTCGATCGGCGTGCGCCAGGCGATCCATGAATGTTCGACCTGCAGAAGCAGGCTCGAACCGGCGATGGCGGCGCCGACACCGGCCGCGAGCCCGCCGAGCGGATCGGGCTTGCCGCCGCGCCAGGCCATGATGGCGAGAATGAGGAAGGACAGCGCGAAGCTCACCGAGCCTTCAAGGCGCCATTCGGGGTGGTTCGAGACGGGGCCCGTCCATGGGAATTTCTGCACGCGATCGGTCGTGAAGACACCCCAATGCCCACCCACGGTGCCTTCGAGCGCGCGCTTCCAGGGCTGGTCGAAGGCCTCGATCAGATTGTAGTCGAGATCGACGCTCTGCGCGTAGGCGGCAAGCTCGCGCAGATAGAGCGCCTGGGAGACGATCGAGGGTATCGCTTCGGCGCGTTCGCGGCCAGCGCTCGGAAAACCCGTCTCGCCGATGAAAATGCTCTTGCCCGGAAACATCGGCGCCACCTCGCCGAGCACGCTCTTCAGATAATCGACGCCATGTTTCGCGGAAGTGGGATTGTTCTCCCAATAGGGCAGGATGTGTATGGTGACGAAATCGACGGCTTGCGAAAGCTCGATCGGGGCCTTGACCCAGAAATCCGTGACATCGGCATAGGTGACCGGCATGCCGGTCGCCTTCTTCACTTCGGTCAGATAACGGATCAATTCCTCAGGCGGCTGTTCGCCGCGCAGCAGGACCTCGTTGCCGACGACGATCGCCTTGATCGCCCTGGGGTGCGCCTTCGCGACCTCGATCGCATGTTCGATCTGCTTCTGGTTGCGCGCGTCGTCGCGGCCGATCCAGATGCCGAGCAAAACCTTGAGTCCATATTTTTCGGCGATCGGCACCACCGCATCGAGCCGCTGGTCGACGCTGTAGGTGCGGACGCAATCGGTCATGCCCGAAAGAAGCGCGAGGTCCGCGTCGATGCGCGCGGGATCGGCCTGAAAGCTCTCGTCGAATGGCGTTTCGGCGCCGCGATAGGGCGTGTAGCTGATGCAATGCACCTTGCCGGCAGGCGCGTCGACCATTTCGACGGGCGCACCCAGGAACTTCCAGATCATCACCGTGAGCAGGGCCGCGACTGCGAGGCCGAGCGCATAGGGAACGGAAACCAGCTTCATGGAAGGGGTCTCATTCTCGCGGGCGCTCCCCGGATGGGCTCCATTGACCAGACGCCAAATTGACCAGAGGCCAAGAGGGCGGTCCCGGTTCCGCCCGGGGTCGAACGGGGGAGGGAATAGCACTGATCGAGCGGGCGGATCAATGGCCCCCCGGAAATGGCGGAACGGCGCGGATTTTCATCCGCGCCGTTCGCAAGGGCAGGGAATTCCGGTCCGGAACGGCGTCAGTTTTCGCGGACCTCGAGGCCGAGATCGCGAACCTTGCGGTAGAGCGTCGAACGGCCGATGCCCAGGCGCCGGGCGACTTCCGTCATGTGACCCTTATATTTCTCGATCGCGAGGCGGATCATCTCGGCCTCGATGTCCTCGAGCTTGCGGACATTGCCGGCCTCGTCCGTTACTGCGATGCCGTCGGAGAAATTCGACCGCGCGAAATCGGCGAGCGTGTGGCGCTGTTCGCGCATGGGCGGCGATACGGGCGCCCGCTCATGCTGTTCGGCCATGGGCTGCGGCTGCTGATATGAGGGCTGCGGCGCCGGCTGCGGATGCGTGATGGCGGCCGCATAGCCTTCGACGAGGCTCGCGATTTGCGGGAAGTCGGAGACCTGAAGCATTTCGCCGTCGCAGAGAACGATGGCACGGAAGACCGTGTTCTCCAGCTGGCGCACATTGCCCGGCCAGTCGAAGGCGCAGAGCATCGACTGGGCTTCGCGGGAAATTCCGACCACGGGCTTTCCCTCTTCCGCCGCGAGCTTGCGGATGAAATGCGCGACGAGATCGGCAATGTCCTCCTTGCGCTCGCGCAGCGGCGGCACATGGATCGGGAAGACGTTGAGCCGGTAATAGAGATCCTCGCGGAAACGCCCTTCCTTCACCATCTGGAGAAGGTCGCGATTCGTGGCCGAGATGAGGCGGATATCGACCTTGACGGGCTTCTTCGAGCCGACGGGATCGACCTCGCCCTGCTGGAGTGCGCGCAGCAGCTTCACCTGCATGTCGAGCGGAAGCTCGCCGATTTCATCGAGGAAGAGGGTGCCGCCGGAGGCTTCCTGAAACTTGCCGGCATGCTTGTCGGTCGCGCCGGTGAACGCGCCCTTCTCGTGGCCGAAAAGAATGCTCTCCACCAGATTTTCAGGAATGGCGCCGCAATTCACGGTGACGAAGGGCTTGCCCGCCCTTTCGCTCTCGCCCTGAATGGCGCTGGCGATCAGCTCCTTGCCGACGCCGGATTCGCCTTCGATCAGAATCGGGATGTTCGACTGCGCCGCCCGCTTGCCGAGCCGCTTGACCTGATCCATCGCGGGGCTACGCGCGATCAGATCGCCGAATGTCAGCCGACCGCTCTGTTTCTTCTGTAAACGGGAGATTTCACCCGTGAGCGCGTTAACCTTGAGCGCGTTCCGCATCGAGACATGGAGCCGCTCGGGGCTCACCGGCTTGATGACGAAGTCGGTCGCGCCCTCGCGCATCACATTGACGACCGTCTCGATGCCGCCATGAGCCGTCAGCACGATGACCGGCAGGTTGGGCTTGGCCGGATGGACGCGCCGCAGCACCTCCATGCCATCGACGCCCGGCATGACGAGGTCGAGAATCACGAGGGAAATTTCGCTGCCCGAGGGGCCTTCGAGATAGGCCAGCGCCGCCGCTCCGCCATCGACGGGAACGGCGCGATATCCGTCCCTGCTGACGACCTCCTCAAGGATACGGCGCTGCGCCGGGTCGTCGTCCACAATCAGGATGGCCTGTGTCATAGGGTCGCCTCGGATTTACTTTCGCCGCCTGGGTCGCGGTCTGGATGGCCCATATTGGGGCGGATTGGTAAAGGCCATCTTAAACTGCTGACTTTCTTCCCGGGCCTTATTTCCACTCATACAGAGGTATTAGACTCAACCTGGGTACTACGTCGGGCAATCGTGACGCACCCGGAATAGTGTTGCCATCGTGTAACTTTACGGGGCGAACTTAAGCAATTCCGGCAAATGCCATTGATGGTTCCTCAAGTTCCATGCGAAGAGATTAGATTAGGGATTACCGGTGGGGTCCGGGCCACCCGTCACGACGTCGGGCGGTTGAGCACAATAACGACGGAGATTGGGATGAAAATCATATCCCGGCTTATAGCGTTGGGGACCTTCTTGGTGCTGGCTGGTTGCGGCACCTGGACTGCTGAATCGTATCTGCATGAAACGATCAGCGGCGATTCGTTCAACGCATGCCTGGCGCGTGAGTACCAGGAGAGGGCGACCTCTGAAGCCTATGTCGACTGCAACTGGGTCGATACCGCAACGATCGTCGAGAAGGGCCGCGCCGCGGCTGCCGGCGAGACGGTCCTGCCGTGGGATCCGGCGACGCGCGGCGTCCTCGCCAGCGACCTGCCGGAACTGCAGGATGCGCGCGCGAAGCTTCTCGCCGCTCTCGACAATGGCGGCCGCACCGATGCGGACCGCGCCTGCAAGTGCGCCAAGGCGCAGCGCTACTATGACGGCTGGGTCGAGCAGGCGAGCGACAACAAGCTCGGCGTGAACGGCTCGTGGCTCGGCGGCGAAGGCGGCCCGGTGCAGCCGGAGCGTGTGAAGGCTGAAAAGGCGGCCTTCTACGAAGCGCTGACGGCTTGCGAAGCCAAGGCGGTCGTCGCTGCGGGTCCGTGGACGATCTACTTCGGCTTCAACAAGTACAACCTGACGCCCGAAGCGCAGGCTGTGATCCAGGAGATCGCCAAGTCGTCCGCCTCGACCTTCGCTGTGGTCGGCCACACCGACACGGTCGGCAGCAACGCCTATAACGATGCTCTCGGCCAGCGCCGCGCCAACTCCGTTGCCAACGCCATCAAGGCGAACGGCAAGGAAGTTGCCACCGCCACGTCGGACGGCAAGCGGAACCTCGCCGTGAAGACCGGCGACGGCGTGCGCGAGCCGCTGAACCGCCGCGCGGTCATCTCGGTCGTCAAGTAAGCTCTGACGCCACAAAGATCGGGAAGCCCCGGCGGAAACGCCGGGGCTTCTGCTTTTTGGAGGGGGGGCCGGTTGATTGGCGCCGGTCCACGCGCGATATAGGGCTGAGCACCCCCGAATTGCGGAGCCCGCCCATGCCGTTCGTCCCTCGCAATGTTACGTCCGCCCCTCGCGCCGCCCTGGCGGAGGCCGCGGCCGCACCGCAGGCCGCGCTCGGCGAATTGCCGGTGTGGGACCTCAGCGATCTCTATTCCTCTCCTGACGCACCGGAAATCGGCCGAGATCTCTTGCGTGCGGCCGAGACGGCGCGGAGCTTCGCCGAGCGCTATCGCGGCAAGCTCGATCAGCTCGTTCGCGGGGCAAATGGCGGCGAAGCGCTCGCGGAGGCGATCCGCACCTATGAGGCGCTGGAGGACATTCTCGGCCGGGTCATGTCCTATGCGGGGCTTCTCTATGCGACCGACAATACAAATCCGGTCCATGCGAAGTTCTATGGCGACATGCAGGAGCGCGTGACGCGGATTTCGACGGATCTGCTCTTCTTCGCGCTGGAACTCAACCGCCTCGACGAGGCGGTGCTTTCATCCGCGATCGAGGAGCCCGGCCTTTCGCACTATCAGCCCTGGCTGCGCGACTTGCGCGACATGCGGCCCTATCAGCTCGCGGACGATCTCGAAACCTTGCTGCACGAAAAGAGCGTGTCCGGTCGCGCGGCCTGGAATCGCCTATTCGACGAGACGCTTTCGCGCCTCACCTTCAATGTCGATGGCAAAATGCTGACGGTGGAAGCCGCGCTCAACCTGCTGTCCGACAAGGCCCCAGCCCGGCGAAAGTCCGCGGCCGAGGCACTGGCGAAGACCTTCTCCGAGAATATCGCCACCTTCACCCTCGTCACCAACACGCTCGCAAAGGACAAGGAGATCGAGGATCGCTGGCGCGGCTTCAAGGACATCGCCGATGCGCGCCACATCGCCAATCGCGTCGAGGCCGAAGTCGTGGCGGCGCTGGTCGATGCGGTGCAGCGTTCCTATCCCGAACTCTCCCATCGCTATTACCGGCTGAAGGCCCGCTGGCTCGGGCTCGAGCGCCTCGAATATTGGGACCGCAACGCGCCGCTGCCGGAGACGGATGACCGCATCGTCACCTGGGCCGAAGCGAAGGAGACGGTGCTTTCGGCCTATCGCGGCTTCGCGCCCGACATGGCCGATATCGCCAATCGCTTTTTCGACAGGAGCTGGATCGATGCGCCGCTCCGCCCCGGCAAGGCGACGGGCGCCTTCGCGCACCCGACCGTGCCGAGTTCGCATCCTTTCGTGCTCGTCAATTATCAGGGCAAGACGCGCGATGTGATGACGCTTGCGCACGAGCTTGGACATGGGGTGCATCAGGTGCTCGCCGCCCGTCAGGGCGCGCTCATGGCCGACACGCCGCTGACGCTCGCCGAGACGGCAAGCGTGTTCGGCGAAATGCTGACCTTCCGCAAGCTGCTGGCGAACACATCCGACCCGAGGCGCCGCAAGGCCATGATCGCGGCGAAGGTCGAGGACATGCTCAACACCGTCGTGCGCCAGATCGCCTTCTACACATTCGAGCGGCGCCTTCACTCCGCGCGGCGCGAGGGAGAGCTGACCGCCGCCGATATCGGCCGCATATGGCTCGACGTGCAGGCCGAAAGCCTCGGCCCTGCCTTTCATTTCGCCGAAGGCTACGAGACGTATTGGTGCTACATCTCGCACTTCATCCACGCGCCCTTCTATGTCTATGCCTATGCGTTCGGCGACTGTCTCGTGAACTCGCTTTATGCCGTCTATGAGCAGGCGCAGGAAGGTTTCGCCGACCGCTATCTCGCCATGCTCGCCGCCGGCGGCACGCTGCGCCACAAGGAGCTGCTCGCGCCCTTCGGCCTCGATGCGAGCAAGCCGGATTTCTGGGACAAGGGACTTTCCGTCATCCGTGGACTGATCGACGAGCTGGAGCGGATGGAGTGAGCGGTCGCGAACCCGACGATGAAGCCAACCGGCTCGGGCGGCGCGTGAAGCGCTACGCCCAGGTGGGGGCGGGTGTCGGCGGGCTCGCCGCGAAATTTGCCGGACAGCGCCTCCTCGGCATGACGCCGGACAATGATCGCACGGCGCGCGAACTCAAGGTGGCGCTGGGCGGGCTCAAGGGGCCGATCATGAAGGTCGCCCAGATGCTCGCGACCGTCCCCGATGTGGTGCCGGCGGAATTCGCCGTCGAACTCGCCGAGCTTCAATCCTCTGCGCCGCCCATGGGCTGGCCCTTCGTCCGGCGGCGCATGCGTGCCGAACTCGGGGCAGGGTGGGAGAGCCGCTTCCACGCGTTCGAGCGCGAGGCCGCCGCCGCCGCCTCGCTTGGGCAGGTGCATCGCGCGACCGGCCCCGACGGGCGGAAGCTCGCCGTGAAGCTTCAATATCCCGACATGCAGTCGGCGGTCGATGCTGACCTCAACCAGCTCGGCATCGTCTTCTCGATCCATCGCCGCATCGACCCGGCCATCGACACACGCGAAATCTATGCCGAGATCCGCGAGCGACTTCGCGAGGAACTCGACTATGCGCGCGAGGCCGCGCATATCCGCCTTTATGCCGCGATCTTCGCCAGCGAGCCCCGCATCGCCGTGCCGGAGGTGATCGAGGAGCTTTCGACGAGGCGCCTTCTCACGATGAGCTGGCTCGAGGGCGAGCCGCTGCTGAATTTCCGCGATCATCCGCTCGATGAGCGCAACCGGATCGCTGAAGCCATGTTCGCCGCCTGGTGGTTCCCCTTCAGCCATTACGGCGTCATTCATGGCGATCCGCATCTCGGCAACTACACGGTGCGGCGCGACCTCGGCATCAATCTCCTCGACTATGGCTGCATCCGCATCTTTCCGGCGAGTTTCGTGGAAGGCGTGGTGGAGCTTTATCGCGCGCTCGAGGCGGAGGATCGCGACCGGGCGGCGGCGGCCTATGCGCGCTGGGGCTTCGGCACGCTTTCGAACGAACTCATCGACGTGCTCAACGTCTGGGCGAGGTTCATCTATGCGCCGATGCTCGACGACAGGGTGCGCTCGGTCGCCGATGGCGTGAGCGCCGCCGAATATGGCCGCAAGGAGGCGTTCCGCGTCCATCAGGCGCTGAGGAAGCTCGGGCCGGTGACGCCGCCGCGCGAATTCGTCTTCATGGACCGGGCGGCGATCGGGCTTGGCGGGGTCTTCCTGCATCTCGGCGCGGAACTCAATTTCCACCGGCTCTTCAACGAAACCATCGAGAATTTCGATGCCGCACGCCTTGATAAGCGTCAGAGCGCCGCGTTAAAGAAGGCCGGAGTACCCAAGCCGCAATGGCGCGCCTGATCGAGTATCAAGATGACCGACGACCTTCTCGAAGAATCCTCCATTTCCCTCCCCGACGGCTATGCGCCGATGAACTGGTTCAGCGGCTTCGGGCGGCAGATCGGGCCGCTCTACGAGAAGATCGGCGCCGATGGCAGCTATGCCCGCGCCTTTTTCGTTCAGGAGCATCACACGAACGGCATGGGCAACTGCCATGGCGGCATGCTGATGGCGTTTGCCGACATGGCTTTCGGCCATGCGGTGACGATGACGACGCATCGCTACTGGGTGACCGTGCGCCTGCTGACCGATTTCATGTCCGCCGCAAGGGTGGGCGAATGGATCGAGGGCACGGGCGTGGTGACCGGAATGGAAGATGATTTCATCACCGTTCAGGGGCGCATCTGGTGCGGAGATCGCGTTATCATGACGGGGACCGGCGTGTTCAAGGCGCTGGGGGACAGGCCCGCCAAGGTGGAGCGACCGGGATGAACGAACCCTTCGACAAGGAGCCGGATCCGGAACTCGGACCGTTCATCGACACGCCGCCGCGCTGGTTCGAGCGCGCGCTGGCCGTCGAGCCGGAGAGCCGCTTCGTCAAGGTCGAAGGTACGGACGTTCACTATCTCCACTGGGGCGACCCGTCGAAGCCGGGCCTCCTTCTCGTGCATGGCAATGGCGCGCATGCGCGCTGGTGGTCCTTCATCGCGCCCTTCCTCGCCCGTGAATATTCGGTGGCGGCGATCGACATTTCCGGCATGGGAGATTCGGGCTGGCGCGACAGCTATTCGCTCGAGGTCTTCGCCGAAGAGCAGATGGCCGTCTGCGAACATGCGGGCTTCTTCCGTAATGACGAGCCGCCGATCATCGTCGGCCATTCCTTTGGCGGCTTCGTCACCATCGTCACGGGCTCGCTCTATGGCGATCGCCTCTCCGGCACGGTGATCGTCGACAGCCCGGTCAATCCGCCCGGACGGCCGAGCGGTCCGCCCGATCATGTGGTGAGGCAGCACCGTATCTACCCGACCATCGAGGCCGCGCTCGACCGCTTCCGTCTTGCACCGCCTCAGCCCTGCGCCAACCGCTATATCCTCGATTACATCGGGCGCCATTCGCTCAAGCAGGTGCCGAATCCCGATGGCGGTACGGGCTGGACGTGGAAATTCGATCCCGCGATCTGGCAGCGCTTCGACATCGGCGACATGAGCGCGCGCCTTGCCGCCACGCGCTGCCGCATCGCCATCATGCGCGGCGAGTTTTCGGGCCTCGTGCCGCCGGAAATCGGCGACTACATGTTCACGCTGCTCGGCCGCGCCGCGCCCGTCGTCGAGATCCCGCTCGCCCATCACCACATCATGCTCGACCAGCCGCTCGCCTTCGTGGCGGCGCTGCGGACGCTGCTCGTCGATTGGGAGCACTCCAAGCCGTCGCGCCGCGGCGAGCTCATCGCGCGCGTGCCCTTTGCGATCTGAAGGCGGCCGGTTCACGCCGGATGTGGCCGCCTATTCAATTTTGGGCAGGTCATTTCCCGATTCGCGTGTGGATTGAGGCCGTTCCCGACCTTGCCGTCAGCCCGCTCTTTGTTATAGTCCGCCCAAATTACGCCACATGAATTTACGGTAAGGGGCAGGAAAATGGCTCAGGAAATAACCCGGTCGGAGTGGAACGCGAATATGGACGCGGAAGATCACGTCGCGACCTATCAGGGCTTCCTCAGCGGCGCCAAATGGTCCGTTGCCATCCTCATCGTCGTGCTGGTCGGCATGGCGATCTTCCTTCTCTGACCCCGTCGTTCAGGCGGTTTCGAAGCATGCGGGTTGACAGACAGCCCGCATGAAATACCTTTGAACAATTCTAATCTAGCGTAGGTGGCGGGTATCGCCCTCCGCCAACGCCATCGGACAGGCAGAATCCACATGAAACTCGCGATCCCAAGAGAGCGGCAGGACGGCGAGACGCGGGTCGCGGCTTCCCCCGAAACCGTGAAGAAGCTCGTCGCGCTCGGTGTTGATGTAACGGTCGAAAGCGGAGCAGGCGCCCTGGCGAACTTCTCCGATGCGGCCTTCCAGGAGGCGGGCGCCAAAATCGCGTCGAGCGAGGCGGAGGCCCTGAAGGACGCCGACATCGTCTTCAAGGTGCGCAGCCCCCTCGACGAGGAAATCGGCCTCTTCAAGAAGGGCGCGCTGCTGGCGGCGATCCTCAATCCCTATGGCGACCGTGCGCGCATCCAGAAATATGCGGATGCGGGCATCGAAGCTTTCGCGATGGAGTTCATGCCGCGCATCACGCGCGCGCAGTCGATGGACGTTCTGTCCTCGCAGTCGAACCTCGCGGGCTACAAGGCGGTCATCAACGCCGCGGCGGCCTTCACGCGCGCCATGCCGATGATGATGACGGCGGCCGGCACCATCGCGCCCGCCCGTACCTTCATCATGGGTGTCGGCGTCGCCGGCCTTCAGGCCATCGCGACGGCGAAGCGCCTCGGCTGCATCGTCTCTGCGACCGACGTGCGCTCGACGACGAAGGAGCAGGTCGAAAGCCTCGGCGGCACCTTCGTGATGGTGGAATCGGAAGAATCGGGCGATGCCGCGGGCGGCTACGCCAAGGAGATGAGCGAGGATTACAAGCGCCGTCAGGCCGAGCTTGTCGCCGAGCACATCAAGAAGCAGGACATCGTCATCACGACGGCGCTCATTCCGGGCCGTCCCGCGCCGGTTCTCGTCACCGAGGACATGGTGAAGACGATGAAGCCGGGCTCGATCATCGTCGATCTGGCGGCGGAGCGCGGCGGCAACTGCCCGCTCACCGAAGCCGGCAAGACCGTGCAGAAGCATGGCGTGACGATCATCGGCGAACTCAACGTGGCCGGTCAGCTTTCGGTCGACTCGTCCGCGCTCTATGCCAAGAACCTTCTGAATTTCATCACGCCCCTGATCGACAAGGAAACGAAGTCGCTCAACATCAACTGGGAAGATGAGATCATCACCGGCACCTGCCTGACCAAGGACGGGCAGGTCGTTCATCCGTCATTGCGCGAGGGAGGAAACTGAGATGGAAGCCGCAGTCATTGACCCCATCGTCTTCCGGCTCGCGATCTTCGTGCTCGCGATCTTCGTCGGCTACTACGTGGTCTGGAGCGTGACGCCCGCGCTTCACACGCCGCTCATGTCGGTCACCAACGCCATTTCGTCGGTCATCATCGTCGGCGCGCTCATCGCCGTCGGTATCGACCTCACGCAGGCGGGCGAAGGCGGCTGGCTCACCACGGGCCTCGGCTTCGTCTCCGTGATCCTGGCCGCCGTCAACATTTTCGGCGGGTTCCTGGTCACGCAACGCATGCTCGCCATGTACAAGAAAAAAGATCGCTGAGGGGCCACGCACATGTCAGCCAATATTTCGGCCCTGCTTTATCTCGTCTCGGGCGTCCTCTTCATCCTGGCGCTGCGCGGCCTGTCATCGCCTGAAACCTCCCGTCAGGGTAACCGCTATGGCATGATCGGCATGACGATCGCCATCGTGACCACGCTGGCCCTGCTTCAGGCGCAGAACCAGATGACCTGGGCGCTCGTCATCGTCGGCATCATCATCGGTGGCGGCATCGGCGCGGTCGTCGCCCGCCGCATCGCCATGACCGCGATGCCGCAGCTCGTCGCCTTCTTCCACTCGCTGGTCGGCCTTGCCGCCGTGCTCGTCGCCTGGGCGGCCTTCTTCTCGCCCACGGCCTATGGCATCGGCGCGCCCGGCGCCATCCATGCGGGCAACCTCGTCGAGATGTCGCTCGGCGTCGCCATCGGCGCGATCACCTTCTCGGGCTCGATCATCGCCTTCGCGAAGCTCAACGGAAACATGTCGGGCGCCCCGATCCTGCTTCCGGGCCGCCATCTCATCAACGCGCTGCTCGCGGCGCTCATCGTCGGCGGCGTTGCCTATATCGTCGCCGATCCCGCGAACCAGTCCACCGAACTCTTCCTGGCGATCACGCTGATCTCCTTCGTGTTCGGCTTCCTCATCATCATCCCGATCGGCGGCGCGGACATGCCCGTCGTCGTGTCGATGCTGAACTCCTATTCGGGCTGGGCGGCTGCCGGCATCGGCTTCACGCTGGGCAACCTCGCGCTCATCATCACGGGCGCGCTGGTCGGCTCGTCGGGCGCCATCCTCAGCTACATCATGTGCAAGGGCATGAACCGCTCCTTCATCAGCGTCATCCTCGGCGGCTTCGGCGCCGATACGTCGGCGGCTGCGGCCGGCGGCAAGGTCGAGACGCGCCCGGTGAAGCAGGGCTCGGCCGACGACGCGGCCTTCATCATGAAGAATGCGGGCTCGGTCATCATCGTCCCCGGCTACGGCATGGCGGTCTCCCAGGCGCAGCACGCGCTGAAGGAAATGGCCGACCACCTGAAGAAGGAAGGCGTCAAGGTTTCCTACGCCATTCACCCGGTCGCGGGCCGCATGCCCGGCCACATGAACGTGCTGCTGGCGGAAGCGAACGTGCCTTACGATGAAGTCTTCGAGCTTGAGGACATCAACAACCAGTTCGCGCAGGCCGACGTCGCCTTCGTCATCGGCGCCAACGACGTGACCAACCCTTCGGCCAAGACCGACCCGACGAGCCCGATCTTCGGCATGCCGGTTCTCGACGTCGAAAAGGCGCGCACGGTTCTCTTCGTGAAGCGCGGCATGGCGTCGGGTTACGCGGGCGTGGAGAACGAGCTGTTCTTCCGCGACAACACGATGATGCTCTTCGCCGACGCGAAGAAGATGGTCGAGGACATCATCAAGGCGCTTTGATCCGCTGTTGACGGACAATCACGCGGGCGGCGCTTCATCCGGAGCGCCGCCCGTTTTCGTTTCGGGCATCCGCGACCAACGATGGAGACTGAAATGGCAGGCAGAGAACATCGCTACGACGTGACCGTGACCTGGGAGGGCAATCTCGGGGAGGGCACGACCGGCTATCGCGCCTATAGCCGCGCGCATGAGATCTCGGCGCCGGGAAAGCCTGCGATCCCCGGATCGGCGGAGCCGAAATTCCGTGGCGATGCGGCGCGTTGGAATCCCGAAGAGCTTCTCGTCGCCTCGATTTCGGCCTGTCACAAGCTCTGGTATCTGCATCTCTGCGCCGAGGCGGGCGTCGTCGTTACGGCCTATAGCGATGCGGCCGAAGGCATCATGATGGAAGGGGCGGGCGGGAGCGGCCGCTTCACCGGCGTCACCCTGCGCCCGCATGTCACCATTGCGGCGGGCTCCGATCGCGAGAAGGCGCTGGCGCTCCACCACAAGGCGCATGAAATGTGCTTCATCGCCAATTCCGTCAATTTCCCGGTCGCGATCGAACCGGAAGCTACGGTCGAGTAGGGCGACATTCCGTAAGTCGCCATTCCGCGCCCGTCATGCCGGGCTCGACCCGGCATCCATCTTCTCAGGCAGAGTGGGGCCGCGCGCGCAAACGAAAACGCCCCCGAAATCGGGGGCGTTGTCGCTTCGGCCAATGCCGGAAACTTACATGGAGCGCGGCTTCGCCACGACGCCGCTTTCGCGCTGGGCGCGCTTGCGCGCGAGCTTGCGGGCGCGGCGGATGGCTTCCGCCTTCTCGCGGGCGCGCTTCTCGGAGGGCTTCTCGTAGAAGTTGCGGAGCTTCATTTCGCGGAAAACGCCTTCGCGCTGCAGCTTCTTCTTCAGCGCCTTCATGGCCTGGTCGACGTTATTATCGCGAACGAGTACCTGCACGACGAAATCCTATCTGGATTCAATGGTTTATAGGCGGCAGGCCCAGCCGTGCCGCTGACGAGGTGCTTATCTATCAAACGAATCGCGCCTTGTCCACACCAAGCCCTTGAAAAGACGGCGCACGGGCGGTTGCCCGGGCGTCTTTTCGACCTCATATTCTGCCCATGTCCATTTTGAAGATCGCCCGCATGGGCCACCCCGTTCTGTCCCGGATAGCCGAGCCGGTCGCCGATCCGAACGCGCCCGGGATCCGCAGCCTCGTCGCCGACATGATCGAAACCATGATCGACGCGAATGGCGCGGGACTTGCCGCGCCGCAGGTCCATGTGCCGAAGCGCATCGTCGTCTTCCAGGCGCCGCCCGAGCGCATGCCGGAAGGGCTCGAGGGCGAGGAGGCCTATGACCACACGGCGGCGCTCACCGTGCTCATCAATCCCGAGATCGAAATCCTGACGAGCGAGATGGAGTCCGGCTGGGAAGGCTGCCTCTCCGTGCCGGGCCTCAGAGGGCTCGTGCCGCGCTATACGGAGCTTCGCTATAGCGGCTTCGGCCTCGATGGAAAACGCATCGAGCGGCGCGCCAGAGGCTTCCATGCCCGCGTCGTGCAGCATGAATGCGATCACCTCGACGGCATCCTCTATCCACAGCGGATGACGGATCTCCGAAACCTCATTTTCGAGACGGAGGCCAGGGCCTGGACGGCCGCACGGATGCAGGCCGGGGCCGATAAGGAGAAAGCAGATGCCTGATCGTGCACACGGCAAGCCATTGCCCGGCTCCACGGACCGCCAACATGACGATCATGTCGATGCCTTCCGCGCGCGCATCCTCGCCGCCGCGCTTCCCAACGTCGCCTTCGACGGCTGGACGACGCGGCTCATGCGCGAGGCGGCGGACGCCGCCGGCCTGACGCATGGCGAGATGCGGCTTGCCTTTCCCGGCGGCATTCTCGATCTCGTCGATTATTTTCTCGCCGATGGCGACCGCCGGATGGAGGAGGCGCTGTCGCGGCGCGATCTCGGGGCGCTGAAGATTCGCGAGCGCATCACGGCCGCCGTGCGCATGCGGATCGAGGTCGATCTCGCCCATCGCGAGGCCGTCCGTCGCGCCGTCACGCTGCTCTCGCTGCCTCTCTCGGGCACGACGGGCCCGCGCGCGCTCTACCGCACGGTCGATACGATCTGGCGCGCGATCGGCGACCGCTCGACCGATTTCAACTTCTACACGAAGCGGGCGACGCTCGCGGGCGTCTATTCGGCGGTCACGCTCTACTGGTTCGCGGATCAGTCGGAGGATTTCGCCAATACATGGGCGTTTCTCGACAAGCGCATCGAGGATGTGATGCAGATCGAGAAGGCGAAGGCGAGCCTGCGCAAGGCGGGCGAGTGGCTGCCCGATCCGCTCGGCCTCATCGGCCGGTTGCGTTACGGACGCGGCTGATCGCCTGCCGGCGTTCCGAAGCCGAGGTCGATCCAGATCACATCGTTGATGGTTTCCGCGATCAGCGACAGATCGAGCGGGTGCGTGTATTCGATGACATCCTCGGGCGCATGGACGGAGATCACGCGCGGATAGGCGCCCGCAGGCGGCCGCAGCGGCAGATAGAGGCTCTCGATCGCCGTCACCCGCCCTGAGGAGTAGGTATTCACATAGCGCAGATGCAGGCCGCAGGGCCGATGGAAGATTTCGAGCAGATCCCGGCCAGCCTGCTGGCGAAGGCCCGTGGCGACGAGATCGAGGACATTCGTGCCCGTCGGGTCGTGCCCCATGCGCTCTGCGATGCCGGTGCCTGCGAGCCTGTAGATCACGACATCCGGGGAGCGGATTTCGTGAATGGCCGTATCGGGGAGGCAGCGCGCAATCTCGGTGGGGCGGAAGTCGCTGGCATTGGGCAGGCCGCCCGCTGCCGGAAGGCTGGACCAGTAATTGAAAAGGGTCGTGAGCGTCGCCGAGCGGGGCTGCGGCGTCGTGCATGTCTTGCCGGGGGACGGCGCAATGCTTTGCATCAGATGATGCGCTGCATCCCCGGATGCAGCTTTAGCGGCCGCTATCGTCATCGCTCTCGTCCCTGCACGTCCCCGGCGCACTGAAGATGCGCTCCCGGATCGAACTCTCCCCAAGGATCATCGTCCTCGATGGTTAACGAGCGGTAACCTCGTTTGGCAGTTCGGGGGCGGTCAGGCTTCCGGCGAGGGGCGCTTTCCCAGCGGATAGAGGCGGTTGGCATGGCCCATCTTGCGGCCGGGGCGGGCCTCGTCCTTGCCGTAGAGATGGATCGCCACCCCGGCTTCGCGGGCGAGATCCGGCCAGGCGTTCACATCCTCACCGATGAGGTTCGTCATCACCGCATCCGAATGGCGCGCCGGGTCGCCGAGCGGCCAGCCGCAGATCGCGCGAATGTGCTGCTCGAACTGGCTGACGAGGCAGGCATCCATTGTCCAGTGGCCCGAGTTGTGGACGCGAGGCGCGATCTCGTTGACGAGAATTCGGGGGCCTGCTCCCGCCGGCAGCACGAACATCTCGACGCCCATTACGCCGACATAATCAAGCTCGGCCGCGATGCGGCCGGCGATCGCGCCTGCTTCCGCCGCAAGCCCGGGCTCGATCGAGGCAGGGGCGAAGGTGCGGTCGAGAATGTGGTTCTTGTGCAGATTTTCGACCGGATCGTAGGCGGCCGTATGGCCGTCGAGCCCGCGCGCGACGATCACGGAGATTTCGCGCTCGAAGGGGACAAAGCCTTCGAGAATGGCGGGCGCGCAGGCGATGGCGTCATGGGCGCGGCGCGCATCGGCGGCATCGCGGATCGTGACTTGCCCCTTGCCGTCATAGCCGAAGCGCCTCGTCTTGAGGATCGCGGGCGTGCCGATGGCCGCAAGCGCCGCCTCGAGCGCGTCGAGGGAGCTCACATCCGCGAAGGGCGCTGTGGGAATGCCATGCGAGGCGAGAAAGGTCTTTTCGACGAAGCGGTCCTGCGCCGTCGCGAGCGCCCGCGCGCCGGGCCGCACCGGCGCGTGCTCGCCGAGGATGCGGGCCGTCTCGGCGGGCACGTTCTCGAATTCATAGGTCACCACATCGACGCTGGCGGCAAAGCGCGCCAGCGCCTCTGCGTCCTCATAGGCCGCGCGTGTCGCCGCCGCCGCGACATGCGTGGCGGGTGCGTCCTCGTCAGGGCAGTAGATGTGGCAGGTAAAGCCAAGCTCCGCCGCGGCCGATGCCAGCATGCGTCCGAGCTGCCCGCCGCCCAGAATACCGATCCGTCCGCCAGGTGCTATTGCCGACAATCTATTCGTCCACGGGTATGTCGCCGACCGAACTGGTCAGTTCGGCGCGGTATTGATCGAGGCGTCTGGCGAGTTCCGCGTCGGAAAGCGCGAGCACGGCGGCGGCGAGAAGGGCGGCGTTCTTCGCGCCCGCATCGCCGATCGCGAGCGTGCCGACGGGAATGCCGCCCGGCATCTGCACGATGGAGAGAAGGCTGTCCTGACCGTGGAGCGATCTCGTCTGGATCGGCACGCCGAACACGGGAAGCGGCGTCATCGAGGCGGTCATGCCGGGCAGATGGGCCGCGCCGCCCGCGCCGGCGATGATGACCTTGAGGCCGCGGTCGCGGGCCGTCGTCGCATATTCGACGAGACGATGCGGTGTCCGGTGCGCCGAGACGATGCGGACCTCATGGGCGACGCCCAGCAGGTCGAGCATTTCGGCGGCGTGTTTCATGGTCCGCCAATCCGATTGGCTGCCCATGATGATGCCGACAAGTGCGCGCGCTGCCATTTGCCTTCCGATGTCCCATTGGAGCCGGGCCATGCCTGGCCTCGTCGTGAGGCCGGTCCGGCGCGGAAAGCGAGGGAGTATAGGCGTCCCGTCCCGCTTGGCAAGCCGGGTTCCGGCTGCGCGCCCCGGGGCCGGACGATTCGCGGTCAGTGGCGTTTTGAGGCGAACAGTGGCATCTTCTGATTCGGTCTGGCGGGATGCTCAGGCCGCGGACCGTGGGGGATCGGCGCAGAACGTTCCGGTCGACGATGAATGAAGGTCGGTGACAGCAGGCCGCTCGGGGGGGCGCCCCTTCAGGCGGCGCGTGAGCGCGGAGAGGCGGCCGGAGTGTCCAAAGCGACGGCCGGGCGCACGATCACGGATGCCGTGAGCTTCATGGGCATTCCCGAGGCGGAACTGACGCCGAGCGTCCGCGATGCCCTCATGTCCCTGCTCGGCGAGGTCGACCGGCTGCGCCGCGAAATGGACAAGGTCCGCAAACGCCTGCGGGATGCCGAAGATCTGGCCGACCGCGATCCGCTCCTTCCCGTTCTCAACAGGCGCGCCTTCGTGCGCGAGCTTGCGCGCGTCATCGCCTATGCGCGGCGCTACAACGAGCCGGCGGGGCTTGCCTATTTCGACATCGACAATTTCAAGCAGGTGAATGACACCTGGGGCCATGCGGCGGGCGACGCGGCGCTGGAACACCTCACGCGGCTCCTCGCTGAGCATGTGCGCGAAACGGACATCATCGGCCGCATGGGCGGTGACGAATTTGCGGTCATCCTTGCCCGGACGGATGAGAAGACCGCGGAGTCGAAGGCGCGCGCTCTCTCGATCCTCATGCGCGAGAAGCCGCTCGTCGTCGATGGCGTCGAGATCAGCCTGTCGATCTCCTTCGGCGCCATCGCCTTCATGGGCGATGAGGACCCGCAGGACGCGCTCGCGCGGGCTGACCGGGCCATGTACCGCGCCAAGCACGGGATGCAGCAATAGATCTCAGGCTATGATGTCGGGGAAGAGCAGATCGTCGATTTCGTGGATGCGGTCGCGCAGATAGAGCTTGCGCTTCTTGAGCCGTTTGATCTGCAGATGATCGGGCAGCGGCGAGCCTTCCAGCGCCAGAATGGCGCTGTCGAGATCGCGATGTTCTTCCTTGAGTTGCGCCAGACGCTGCCGCAGCTCCTGCTCTTCCTGTTCGGTCATGGCCGCCCGATCGTGAGAGCGCGAACCGGCCGCAAGGGCGGTCCCGCATCCATCGTTTTTAATGGTGGCGGCATCGGCGGGCAAGGGCAAGCGGGGGATAATGCCGCAGCGCAAGGAGGCTGTAGCGGAATGGGAAAGATGGCGGACGACTTCTGGGATTTTTCCCTCGCCCTCTATGCCCGGCCGGGCGTGGAGCAGGCGCTTCTCGCCCTTCAGGATGAAGAGGGGTTGGATGTGAATCTCATCCTCTTCTGCCTTTATGCAGGCGCGCGCGGAAGGCCGCTCGACGGAGGCGCGCTCGGGACCATGCGGGGCATTGGCGCCGGATGGGGGCAGGGGGTCATCGCGCCGCTTCGCGCCGCGCGCCGGGCGCTCAAGCCGCTCGCCGAAGGAGATGCGGCGGCTGCCTGCCTGCGCGCCGAGGTGAAGCGGCTGGAGCTTGCCGCGGAAAAGGAGATGCAGGTGAGGCTCGAGGCACTGCTTGCCGGGGCGACGCTCGTGCCGCCCGGCCGCGGGCTTGCCGAGCGCAATCTCGCGGCCTGGCTGGAGAGCGAGGGAAAGGCGTCCGCCGGGCGATGCGGCGAGAGGCTGGCGCAGGTGCTCGACGCCTGTTTCGGCGCCGCCTGACTATTCCTGCGGCTTCTTGCCGGGCCGCACGGGCGCGCGCCTGCCGCTCCTGATGTCCTCGCCCCAGCGTCGCGTCTCGTCCGCCTCGATGCCGAAGAGATCGAGCGCGCGGCAGACCGTCTGCGTAACGATGTCGTCGATGGTTTTCGGCTCGGCATAAAAGGCGGGAACGGGCGGCGCGATGATGGCGCCGACTTCGGACAGATGCGTCATGGTCCGCAAATGCCCGGTGTGAAGCGGCGTCTCGCGCACCATGAGCACGAGGCGGCGGCGTTCCTTGAGCATGACATCGGCCGCGCGTGTGAGCAGATTGGAGGTCACGCCCGTCGCGACTTCCGACATGGTGCGGATGGAGCAGGGCGCGACGATCATGCCGAGCGTTCTGAACGAGCCCGATGCGATCGCGGCGCCGACATCGGCAAGCTGGTAGCGCGTATGCGCCAGCGCCTCGACCTCGCCGGGTGTGCGGCCCGTCTCATAGCCGAGCGTCATCTCGGCCGCTTTCGTCATCACGAGATGCGTTTCGATTTCGAGCGCGCGGAGAATTTCGAGAAGACGCACACCGTAGATAACGCCGGAGGCGCCAGAAATTCCCACAATGAGGCGTTTCGTTTCAGCCATGATTATGACATTTACCGTCTCTTCGCCGTCTTTGCGATAGGGGTTCGACAAGCTGTCAAAAAAGAGTCATCCTTTTCGGGTTACCCACCCCAACGAAAGGTAGGTAAGGGATGGCACTGGAGTCGCATATTGCCGAACTTCGTGATCGGCATAGGACCCTGGAACGGGAAATCGAACAGGAACTGCTCCACCCTTCAAGCGATGATCTCCGAATTGCCGAGCTTAAAAAGCAGAAGCTCCGCCTCAAGGAACAAATAGAGAGGCTTTCAGGCCGAAAATCCGCAGCCTGACGAACTCATCTGAATAAGCTCTGATCCGAGACAGCGCCGGGCAACGAAGCCCGGCGCTTTGTATTTTGGGGAACGGAAACGAGTTTCGTCATGGCTCGGCTCTCCACCTCCGCCTCGTCGCGCGGCCGTTCAGAGCTTTTGCGCCATTTCCCGCAGCTTGAATTTCTGGATCTTGCCCGTCGAGGTTTTGGGCAGTTCGGTGAACACGACTGTCTTCGGGCATTTGAAATGCGCGAGATTGGCGCGGCAATAGGCGATGATCTCGGCTTCCGTCTGCGCGGCGCCGCGTTTCAGCGTGATGAAGGCGCAAGGCGTCTCGCCCCATTTCTCGTCCGGCCGCGCCACCACCGCAGCTTCCAGAATGTCGGGATGCTTGTAGAGCACGTCCTCGACCTCGATCGAGGAGATGTTCTCGCCGCCCGAGATGATGATGTCTTTCGAGCGGTCCTTGATCTGGATGTAATT
This sequence comes from Parvibaculum sp., assembly GCF_035325945.1. Classification (GTDB taxonomy): domain Bacteria; phylum Pseudomonadota; class Alphaproteobacteria; order Parvibaculales; family Parvibaculaceae; genus Parvibaculum. Next base: position 123,494 of record NZ_DAOKYX010000001.1, on the reverse strand, counting down.
GTCCGGATGCCAGACGCCGAGATCGCCGGAATGGAACCAGCCGCCCTCGAACGCCTCGGCCGTCGCCTTCGGGTTCTTGAGATAGCCCTTCATCACCACATTGCCGCGGAACATCACCTCGCCCATGGTTTCGCCGTCGCGCGGCACTTCCTCCATGGTTTCCGGGTCGCGCACGGAAAGCCCTTCGAGCACGGGATAGTTGACGCCCTGCCGCGCCTTCACCTGCGCGCGTGCATCGGTTTCGAGCTCGTCCCATTCCTCGTGCCAGGCATTGACGACAGCGGGACCGTAGGTCTCGGTCAGACCATAGACATGGATGACATTGAAGCCCTGATCCTCGAGCCGCTTGATGGTCGCGGCGGGCGGCGGGGCGGCGGCTGCAAAATAATGCACCGTGTTCGGAAGTTTCTTCTTCTCCTCGTCGGTCGCGTTGATGAGGAAGCCCATGACCGTCGGCGCGCCGCCCATATGGGTGACGCCATGAGCCTCGATCGCCTCGTATATGTTTCCGGCGGCGACGCGCCGCAGGCAGACATGCGTGCCCGCGATGACGCTCATCGACCAGGTGAAGATCCAGCCATTGCAATGGAACATCGGCACCGTCCACAGATAGACGGATTTGTCCGTCATGCCCGCGGTGACGACATTGCCCATGGCGAGGAGATAGGCGCCGCGATGGTGATAGACGACGCCCTTGGGATTGCCCGTCGTGCCGGACGTGTAGTTGAGGCTGATCGCCTGCCACTCATCGGCCGGAAGCTGCCAGTTGAATTCGGGATCGCCCGTGGCGAGCAGCTCTTCATATTCGATCGCGCCGATCCTCTCGCCTGCGCCGTCATATTCGGGATCGTCCATATCTACGACGAAGGGCTTGACCTTCGCATGCGTGAGCGCGCCTTCGGCGAGTGCCGAGAATTCACGGTCGACGAAAAGCGCCTTCGCGCCGCCATGATCGAGCATGAAGCCGATGATGGGCGCATCGAGTCTGATGTTCATCGTGTTGAGCACGGCGCCGATCATCGGCACGGCGTAGTGGAGTTCGAGCATGGCGGGGGTGTTGGGCGCGATGACGGCGACCGTGTCGCCGAGCCCGATGCCCCGCTCCGAGAGCGCCGAGGCGAGGCGGCGGCAGCGCGCGTAGAACTCCCCATAGTTGCGCCGCAAGCTGCCATGAATGACGGCGATTTTTCCGGGGTAGACTTCCGCCGCGCGCTTGAGAAAGCTCAAGGGGCTCAGCGGCTGATGGTTCGCCGGATTCTTGTCGAGATCGAGTTCATAAGGATTCGTCGTCATTGGTCCCTCTTGGCGGCTTGCGTGCCGCGAATTCGGGCATCACGGTAATGAACGCAGCGCATGGCGACAAGCGCCGCCGGGGAGCCTGCTTGCGGGCTTGCAAAGCGCGCAATGTCTTGAAACAGTCACCGCCAAACGAACAAGAACAAGGAGGCCGGCATGGGGCTTTATCGCGAAACCTATGAGCGCTGGAAGGCGTCGCCCGAAGCGTTCTGGGCCGAGGCCGCGCGAGAGATCGACTGGTCGAAGCCGTGGGACAAGGTGCTAGCGCAGGAGGGCGATTTCTCGCGCTGGTTCGAGGGCGCGACATGCAACACCTGCTGGAACGCGCTCGACCGCCATGTCGAAGGCGGGCGCGGCGAGCAGCTTGCGCTCATTCACGACAGCGCCATGACGGGCAAGGTGAAGCGCTTCACCTATCGCGAACTGCGCGACAAGGTCGCGACCTTTGCGGGCGTGCTGCAACGCCACGGAATCGGAAAAGGCGACCGCGTCATTCTCTACATGCCGATGGTGCCGCAGGCCGTCGTCGCCATGCTCGCCTGTGCGCGCCTCGGCGCCATCCATTCGGTCGTCTTCGGCGGCTTTGCCGCGAAGGAGCTGGCGACGCGCATCGACGATGCGAGGCCGAAGCTCATCGTCTCCGCCTCATGCGGTCTCGAGCCCGGCCGCACCATCGCCTACAAGCCGCTGCTCGATCAGGCGATCGAGCTTTCGGCGCACAAGCCCGAAGCGTGCATCATCGTTCAGCGCGCGGAGCTGGAAGCCCCTCTCGTGCCCGGCCGTGATTTCGACTGGAAGGACGAGATGGAGAAGGCGCGCGCCGCTGGCGCGGCACCGGCCTGCGTCCCCGTTGCCGCGACTGATCCGCTCTATGTGCTCTACACCTCCGGCACCACGGGCAAGCCCAAGGGCGTCGTGCGCGACAATGGCGGGCACATGGTCGCCCTCAAATGGTCGATGAAGAATGTCTATGGCGTCGATCCGGGCGACGTCTTCTGGGCCGCGTCCGATGTGGGCTGGGTCGTCGGCCATTCCTACATCGTCTATGGGCCGCTCCTGCATGGCTGCACGACGATCCTCTTCGAGGGAAAGCCGGTCGGCACGCCTGATGCGGGCACCTATTGGCGCGTCATCGCCGATCACGGCGTCAAGGCGCTCTTCACCGCGCCGACTGCCTTCCGCGCGATCAAGAAGGAAGACCCGGCCGCCGATCTGGTGAAGAAATATGACCTGTCGAAATTCGAGCTTCTGTTCCTCGCCGGCGAGCGCGGCGATCCCGATACGATCCAGTGGGCCGAGCGCGCGCTGGGCGTGCCGGTGATCGATCATTGGTGGCAGACGGAATCCGGCTGGCCGATGGTCGCAAATCCGATGGGGCTCGAAAGGCTGCCCGTCAAATACGGTTCGCCCACAGTCGCGATGCCGGGCTACGAAATCCAGGTCGTCGATGAGGCCGCGAAGCCCGTGCCCGCGAACACGACGGGCGCCATCGTCGTCAAGCTGCCCCTGCCGCCGGGCTGCCTGCCGACGCTCTGGAACAATGACGAGGGCTTCCGCAATTCCTACCTTGCCGACTATCCCGGTTACTACAAGACCGCCGATGCGGGCTATCTCGACGAGGACGGCTATCTCTATGTGATGAGCCGCACCGACGACATCATCAATGTCGCGGGTCATCGCCTCTCGACGGGCGGCATGGAGGAAGTGCTGGCGGGCCACCCGGACGTTGCCGAATGCGCCGTCATCGGTGTCGCGGACGCGCTGAAGGGGCAGGTGCCGGTGGGCTTCCTCGTCGTCAACAAGGGGGTGAACCGCCCGGCCGAGGAGATCGAGAAGGAAGCTGTGGCGCTGGTGCGCGAGAAGATCGGTCCTGTCGCCGCGTTCAAGACCGCTCTTGTCGTGCAGCGCCTGCCCAAGACGCGCTCGGGCAAGATCCTGCGCGGCACCATGCGCAAGATCGCGGATGGCGAGGCATGGAGCATGCCGGCGACGATCGACGACCCGGTGATCCTCGAGGAAATCGGCGAGGCGCT
>NZ_DAOKYX010000001.1:56186-120065 GCF_035325945.1 Parvibaculum sp. | reverse complement strand
GCATGCCGGCGACGATCGACGACCCGGTGATCCTCGAGGAAATCGGCGAGGCGCTCTCAGGCGCGGGGTATGGAAGGAAGGGGTGAGGGCTGAATTAGCATTACGTGGGTGACTCAGTGGGAGAAGTCTGCACTGTGAAAGTTACTCTCCGATTGTGCCCCGCGAGGTTAATTCATTCTATTGGGCTTCTGTATTCGGCTGACCGCGATTCTGGAACGTGAAGGTTATGTGGGATTGGGTCTGAGGTGGATTCTCATGAACCTAGGGGCGCAGTGAAAACCTTCCGGAAATGCGTTTGGGGCAATGCTTCGGCAAGGCCCCCGATTCTGAAAAATACTAAGACAGCGGGCAAATTTTGCGGGAGATAAAAAAATAATATAAATTATAAAAATAAAACTTTTTAAAATTATAAATCCAGTTATAGTTCTTTCGTGGGTTTGGGAATAACTCATGACACATAATCGAAAAGGAAAAACATAATGGAAAATCGGCATCTTTACGAACTGATGTCTCGCCTTGACCGTGTGCAAGATATTGGAATCGCGGAAGTTAGGGTGAGCGAACTGCTGAAATGGTACTCACAAGAGCGCGTTACCAAGAAAATTTGGCGCGATATTCTGACCAAATGGCAGGAGATCGAGGAAGATCCGGACCATACTCTCTTTGTAGGTCTGGGGGATGGGACGCACGCATTGATTTGGGGGGAGGGTTTGGCGTCGGAGAAAGACGAGAACGGTAACTGCAAAAGTTGGTTCGTAAACATTGACGAACTCGCTAACCCTTCTCGCACCAAAGATGAATAATTCAAAGTTGATGTAGTCTCTGGTGGCTTTCAAAGTTGTCTAACTGCTTATCAGGCAAAGCCCTTCCCTTGTTAGGGGGAGGGGCTTTGTTGGCAGATTTGATCGATTTTCCAGTGAATTGGTCAAATAGTTCAGTTCAGCGCGATATCGTTAGAAGTTCCTACTCCTCGTCTTCCTCGATCTTCACGTCCTTGAGTTTGGCGAAGACGCTGTCGGCGTCGTAGGTCTTGCGCTCTTCCTTCTCTTCCGCCGCTTCGGGCGCGGCGATGGTGGCGTGGTGCGGCGCCTCGGGCGCAATCGTCTCCGAGGCCGGGAGCAGCGTCTCGCCGCTGCCGCCTGCGGCCTTCTCCGCCTTGCGCCGCTCGCGTTCGAGCTTGCGGGCGGCCTTCTGCACGGCCGCGTCGAGTTCGATCTGGCTCGCAAGGCCGAGCGTCACAGGATCGACCGGTTTGATATTCGCCGAATTCCAGTGGCTCCGGTCACGCACGCTCTGGATCGTGGGCTTGGTGGTGCCGACAAGCTTGGCGATTTGCGCGTCCGAGAGTTCCGGATGGTTGCGAAGGAGCCATGCGATCGCGTCCGGCCGGTCCTGACGGCGCGAAACGGGGGTGTAGCGGGGGCCCTTGCGCGGCTGGATGGGCGGCAGCTTGTACTTGCTCTCCGCCTGCTTCAGCCGTGTCGCGGGGTCCTTCTGGCAGCGCTCGATCTCGGCGCGCGTGAGCTGGCCCGAGGCAACAGGATCGAGGCCCTTGATGCCCTGCGCGACGTCACCGTCGGCGATGCCCTTCACCTCCAGAACGTGCAGACCGCAGAAATCGGCGACCTGATCGAAGGTGAGAGAGGTGTTTTCGACGAGCCAGACGGCCGTCGCCTTGGGCATGAGGGGCTGAGTCATGTTGTTCCTCTGATTCACCCGGACGTCATCCGGACGAACCCTTTTCTCTTCCTCGGGATGAGTGGGTATCGGCGTTATATAAGGGGAAAAGCCGCCCAATGAAAGACCAATGGCGGGTTTGGCGCAGGGCTTTTCGGCGATTTTCGGGCGGCGCTCCGCTCGTCTTCCTTCAAAGGGTGAGGACGATCTTCCCGATATGGCTGCTTTTTTCCATAAGCTCGTGCGCTCTGGAGGCTTCCTCGAGAGGGAAGGTCGCGTCGATCCGTGGCCGCACCCGGCCGGCATCGAGAAGCGGCCAGACCTTTTCGCGCAGCGCCAGGGCAAGCGCCGCCTTCTCCTCGATCCCGCGCGGGCGGAGCGTCGAGCCGGTGAGCGTCAGCCGCTTCAGCATCATCGGCATGAAATTGACCTCGGCGGTCGAGCCGTTGAGGAAGGCGATGGAGACGATGCGTCCGTCCTGCGCGGCGGCCTGCATGTTGCGGGCGATATAGTCGCCGCCGACCATGTCCAGAATGACATCGACGCCGCGCCCGCCGGTCAGGCGCTTCGCCTCGGCGACGAAATCCTGCTCGCGATAATTGATGGCTGCCTCCGCCCCGAGATCGCGGCAGGCAGCGCACTTCTCGGCTGAGCCCGCGGTGGCGAAGACGCGGGCGCCGAAGGCGCGGGCAAGCTGGATCGCAGTCGTGCCGATGCCGCTCGAGCCGCCATGAACGAGGAATGTTTCGCCCGCGGCGAGCCTGCCCCGCTCGAAGACATTGGTCCAGACGGTGAAGAAGGTTTCCGGCAGGCCCGCCGCCTCGATGGCGGTGAAACCCGTCGGTATCGGCAGCGCATGGGTCTCGTGCACCGTCGCATATTCGGCATATCCGCCACCCCCCAGAAGGGCGCAGACGCGGTCGCCCTGCCGCCAATGCGTGACGCCGGGACCGGCCGCGACGACCTCGCCTGCAACCTCAAGGCCCGGTGTCGCGGGCGCGCCGGGCGGCGGCGGGTAAAGCCCCATGCGCTGGATCGTATCGGGCCGGTTCACGCCAGCCGCCTCGACCCGGATCAGGATCTCGCCATGGCCGGGCTCCGGCCGGGCGATCCGAACCGGGACAAGCACGTCCGGGCCGCCGGGCTCGCGAATGGCGATGGCTCTCATCTGGTCGGGCAGGGTCGGGGACTTGGTCGGGGACATGGGGGGCCTCTCGGGTCCGGTCTGGCGCGGGGACACTTGAAGGTCTATCCAAGCCCTCCGAGACTGGCAACCTGACCCACGCCGAGGCAATGAGGAGATAGCCCATGGATACGGACGATCTTGAGCCGCGCAAGCGCAGGGGCGAGGCGCTGGCCGCACTCTCGCGCGAGGATCTGAGCCTGCTCGGCATCGAGGAACTCAATGAGCGAATCAGCGCCCTCGAGGCCGAAATCGCACGCATCCGCGCGCAACTGGAGCGGAAACACGGCACGCGCACGGCGGCGGAGGCACTTTTCAAGAAGTAAGTTAGCAAGAGCTAACATATTGGCGGAGCGCAATTTTCCGGGGAAAACAAGTAGATCTGGATCGCGCGCTCCTGCCCGGCGCCCAGTGCCCATTTGCCGGGCAATTCACGATTTGATAAACATATGGTTGCTAGGGTGACCTTGCGTAATCCAGATCTTCTGGATTCTGAGTGGTTCCTATCCACTCTGTTTGACGCCTCCCTGTTACAACTGAGCCGCGGGCACTCCGCGGCTCTTTTTTTGATCGAGCACTTCACACACATCTCGACATGCCTTCCGCGCGAGCGGTTGGCATGAATGTTGATCCTTCATCGGGCATCCGTGCCGCTCTGGCACGGACCAGAGAAGAGGGTCAGGGGATGAGTGCGGATCGGTTTGGCGGCGCTGGCGATGTGCAGTTTGCGGGCGAGGATGTGAGCATCGGCGAGTTCATGTCCTCCGGCCTCTTTCAGCGCACCTACGAGGAAGGCATGCGCCTCGTGGAGGAGACGTCGGCCTATCTCGACGGGCCGGGCCGCGACGCCTCGCGCAATCTCTCGCGGGACGCATCGCTCGCCTATGCGGGCGAAAGCATGCGGCTCACGACGCGGCTCATGCAGGTGGCAGCCTGGCTTCTCGTCCGCAAGGCCGTGCATGAAGGCGAGATTTCGCACGAGGAATCCATGGCCGCGAAATACCGCCTGGCGTCGAAGGAGATCGCCCGTTCGGCGCGCCTTTCCGGCAATCACGTCCTGCCGGAGCCGCTGATCGACCTCATCATGCGTTCCGAGCTTCTCTATGCGCGCATCGAAAGGCTCGATGCGGGACTGCGCGCGGAACCGGAAGTCGTGGAGGCGAGCCGTCCGCTGGCCGAGCAGTTCGATCGCGTCGAGGCGTTCTTCCGCGAAACCCTCCAGCGCGAATGGGGCCGGGGCGCCTGATGATCCCTTGGGCAGGTCCGGAGCTTCATGGTCCGCCAATGAAAAAGCCCCGCACGAGCGGGGCTTTGTCGTTTGAAGCGAAGCTTCCGTGAACCTCAGGCCTTGCCGCCGAGATTGCCGAACTTCTGCTTGAAGCGGCTGACGCGGCCGCCGCGGTCGACGATCTGCTGGCCGCCGCCGGTCCAGGCCGGATGGGTCTTCGGGTCGATGTCGAGGGTGAGCGTGTCGCCCTCCTTGCCGTAGGTCGAGCGGGTCTGGAAGGTCGTCCCGTCCGTCATCGCCACGGTGATCATGTGGTAGTCGGGATGAATGTCTTTCTTCATGGCTCTACGCCTTCTCAGATCACAAAAAATGCCGGAAACCGGGGCTGCCGATCGCTGGCGCGCCGGGAATGGGGGCTTATAGCCAAGGAGTGAGCCCAATACAAGGCCAAGCTCCGCCCTAAGCGACGCGCTGGGGCGATTGGGCGCGGGGACCCGGACCGGCTTCGGATTGGCCCGACGGGGCAAGGGTTGCTATATGAACGGTCAGGGTGTCCTTCTGGGGGCTGCCCGCGACCTCGCAAATCTGACCCGGCGGCCATCCATGAGCGAGACATCGAATCCGGTGGTTGAAGCCATCGAGGAAGAAGCCCAGCGCCGAAGGCCCGCCAGGGGCGTCCGGCCGCTCGCCAAACTCATGCCCTTCATCGGCCGCTACCGGATCATGGTGGCGCTCGCTTTCGTCTCGCTCGTCTTCGCGACGCTTGCAACGCTCGCCGTGCCCATCGCCGGCCGCCGCCTGCTCGACAATGGCTTCAACCAGACGAGCGCCGATTTCATCGACACCTATTTCCTCGCGCTGATCGGCATCGCGGCACTTCTCGGGGTCGCGAGCGCCATGCGCTTCTTTTTCGTGAGCTGGATCGGCGAGCGCGTCGTCGCAGATCTGCGCGAGGCCGTCTATGCCCATGTGCTGAAGCTCTCGCCCGCCTTCTTCGAGGTGACGCGCACGGGCGAGGTGCTCTCGCGCCTCACGGCGGACACGACGCTCATCAAGACCGTTGTCGGTTCCTCCGCCTCCGTCGCATTGCGGAACGTCTTCCTCTTCATCGGCGCGGCATCCATGATGGCGGTGACGAGCACATGGCTCTCCGGCCTCGTGCTTCTCGCCATTCCGATGATCGTTCTGCCGCTCGTGATCTTCGGGCGCTGGGTGCGCCGCCTGTCGCGCGCGAGCCAGGACCGCCTCGCGGATTCGAGCGCCTTCGGCACGGAAAGCCTCAACGCCATCCAGACCGTGCAAGCCTTCACGCATGAGGAGATCGACCGGCAGCGCTTCGCCGAGACGGTGGAGCGCTCCTTCGTTACCGCGCGGGCGCGCATCACGGCACGCGCCGTGCTCACTGCGCTCGTCTTCTTCATGGGACTTTCGAGCGTCGTCGGCGTGCTCTGGTTCGGCGCCCATGCGGTCGTCGTAGGCACCATGTCGGGCGGCGCGCTGCTTCAGTTCATTCTCTATGCGGTCTTCGCGGCGACGTCGCTCGCCGCCCTTTCGGAGGTCTGGGGCGACATGCAGATGGCCTCTGGCGCAACCGAGCGGCTGATGGAGCTGCTGGCTATCGAACCTGAAATCCGCGCGCCGCAGTCGCCCAGGGCGCTGCCTCTGCCCGCTCGCGGCGCGATCAGCTTCGACCGCGTGACCTTCGCCTATCCGACGCGGCCCCATGTCTCGGCCTTGCGCGATTTCTCTCTCGATGTGAAGTCCGGCGAGACGGTGGCGATCGTCGGGCCATCGGGCGCGGGCAAGAGCACGGTGTTTCAGCTTCTGCTGCGTTTCTACGATCCGAAGTCGGGCAGTATTCGCCTCGATGGCGTTGATATTTCCCAGGTCGAGCCCGGCGAGCTTCGCAGCCGCCTCGGCGTCGTGCCGCAGGAGACGGTCGTCTTCGGCATGAGCGTCGCGGAGAACATCCGCTACGGGCGGCCCGATGCGAGCGAGGAAGATGTCATCGCCGCCGCGAAGGCCGCGCGCATCCACGATTTCATCGTCTCGCTGCCTCAGGGCTATGCGACGCAGGTGGGCGAGCGCGGCGTCACGCTTTCAGGCGGACAGCGCCAGCGCGTCGCCATCGCGCGCGCCATCCTGCGCGATGCGCCGGTGCTTCTTCTCGACGAGGCGACGTCGGCGCTCGACGCGGAAAGCGAGACGCTCGTTCAGGCGGCGCTCGAAGGGCTGATGCGGGGCCACACGACGCTCGTGATCGCGCACCGGCTCGCGACCGTTCTCAAGGCCGATCGCATCATCGTCATGGAGGAAGGCCGCATCGTCGCCTCCGGCACGCATGACGAGCTTGTGCGGCAGGGCGGCCTTTACAGCAGGCTCGCCCGCCTGCAATTCACGGGCGACATATTGGGTGGCGAGCCCCAAAGCGCCGCGCTGCACTGAACAAATCGGGAGGGAAGGGAACATGTCACCGCTCTTGCGCAGAGCCATTATCGCCGTATTCGCTGTCGCCGTCATCGCGAGCGTGCTCGTCTGGCGCTTCCTTTCGGCGGCGGGGTTTTTCACCGACATCCGGGCGGAAGTTCCCGCTGAATGCCGGACGATCGCCTCCGTGCCGGGGCCGGAGGATATTCAGATCGACCGCGAGCGCGGCCTGGCCTTCGTCTCGGCCTTCGACCGGCGCGCCGCGATGGCCGGGCATGAGGCCACGCGCGGCGGCATCTATGTGATCGATTTGAAGGCGCCGCAGGCGGAATGGGCGCTCCGCCCGGTCACGGCGAACGAGCCGGCCGACTTCAAGCCCCATGGCCTCAGCCTCTATGTCGGCGCGGGCGGTGAGCGCCGCCTCTTCGTCGTCAACCACGCGGCGAAGGGCGAGGCGGTCGAGATTTTCGATATCGCGGCGGATGGTCTGCTCACGCATGTGAAGACGGTCGCGGATCCACTCTTCGCTTCGCTGAACGATGTCGTGGCGGTCGGCCCCGAAGCGTTCTACGCCACGAATGATCACGGCTCGAAAGGGCTCGGCGGAAGGCTGAGCGATCTCCTTCTGCTGCGTAACGCCAATGTCGTCTATTACGATGGCGCTTCGGCGCATGCCGCTGCCGACAGGCTTCTCTTTGCGAACGGCATCAATGTGAGCCCGGACGGCAAGACGCTCTATGTCTCGGAAATGCTGGGCGCCGCGCTGCATATCTATACGCGTGATCCCGCGACGGGCGCGCTCACGAGCCGCGATTATGCGCGCCTCGGCACCGGTCTCGACAACATCGACGTCGAGCCGGACGGCGCGCTGCTCATCGCGGCCCATCCGCATCTGATGGCGTTCCTGAAACATGCGGGCGACCCCAAGGCGCTCTCGCCGAGCCAGGTGGTGCGCGTCGAGCCGGGTGCGGGGCAGGGCGGCAAGGCCGGAACGATCTATCTCAATCGCGGCGAGGAGATTTCAGGATCGAGCGTCGCCGCCGGTTTCGGCGACATGATGCTGATCGGCAATGTCTTCGATCCGAAGATCCTCGCCTGCAAGCAGTCGAAGGAACTCAGGGCGTTTTGATCGCCCTTCCTCCCGCCTTCAGCGCTCCGTCAGCTTGAACTCGATGCGGCGGTTGCGCTTGAAGGCGGCGGCGCTCTTGCCCGTATCGAGCGGCTGGAACTCGCCGAAGCCCGTCGCGGCGAGATGCTCTGGCGGCACGCCCCGCTTCGCCATGAAGTTGACGACGGCGATGGCGCGCGCGCTCGACAGATACCAGTTCGACGGGAACTGCGCCGTGTGGATCGGGTTCGCGTCGGTGTGCCCGTCCACGCGGATGACCCACTGGATATCGTTCGGGATCTCGGCGGCGATCTCCCTCACCGCGTCCGCGATCTTCTGAAGCTGCGCGACGCCCGAGGGATTGATCTCGGCCGAGCCGCTGTCGAAGAGAATTTCCGACTGGATGACGAAACGGTCGCCCACGACCTCGATGTCGGGACGGTTGCCGAGAATTTCGCGCAGACGGCCGAAGAATTCGGAGCGGTATTTCGCAAGCTCCTGCACCTTCTGGGCGAGCGCGGCATTGAGCCTGCGGCCGAGATCGGCGATCTGCGCCTGGCTTTCCCGGTCGCGTTTTTCGGAGGCTTCGAGCGCCTCCTCCAGCGCGGCAAGCTGGCGGCGGAGCGCGGCGATCTGCTGGTTGAGAAGCTCGACCTGCGCAAGCGCCTGACTGGAAATTTCCTTCTGCTTTGAAAGCTCGTCCTGCAGGACCGCGACCTGCGAGCCCGCGCCTGCCGCCGCGCCGAGCCGGTCCTTCTCGGCATTGGCTTCGGCGAGCGAGGCCTGAAGCGTCGCGATGGTGGTCTGGAGGTCGGCCTTCTCCTGCTTCGACAGCGCGAGCTGGCTCACGAGTTCGGCGATCTGGCTACGCAGCGCTTCGAGCGCGGTATCCTTGCTCGAGACGAGTTGCGACAGGAAGAACTGCGTCAGCATGAAAATGGTGAGCAGGAAGATGAGCACGAGCAGCAGGCTCGACATGGCGTCGACGAAGCCCGGCCAGTAATCGGCGCTCGGGGCGCGTCCGCGAATTCGTCTGTGTGCGACAGCCATGCCGTTCCCACCCGCCGGTTATTTTCTGCCGAGACTGGCCGCGAGATGATCGAGCACGGGGCGCAGCGCTTCCTGATTTTCGGCAAGGCGCCGGATGAGCAACTGCTCGTGCTTGATCTGCTCGGTGAGAGCCGTGATCTGGCCGGCGAGGGCGAGCATGGGCGCGCTGTTCGCGCCGCCGCCCGAGGTCAGAGACTGCTCGATGCGTTCGAGCCGCTTCAGCGTTTCGCCGAGCATGCCGGGGCCGGGCTCCGCCGCGCCGGAAATATCCGTCACCGTCGAAAGCCACTCTTCAAGCTCGTTGTAGAAGCGGTTCTGCGCCTGCCCCGCCTGAAGATCGAGAAAACCGAGAATGAGCGAGCCTGCAAGGCCGAAGAGCGAGGACGAGAAGGACGTGCCCATGCCTGACAGCGGCCCCTCGAGTCCCGCCTTGAGATTCTGAAAGACCGTCGCGGGATCGGATGTCTCGATATTGAGGCCGTGGATCGTCGCGCCGACTGAAGTCACCGTGGTGAGAAGGCCCCAGAACGTGCCGAGCAGGCCGAGAAAGATCAGCAGGCCGATCATGTAGCGCGAGATTTCGCGCTGCTCGTCGAGGCGCGAGCCGATGGAGTCGAGGAGCGAGCGCATGGTGAGCGCGTTGAGCTGCATGCGTCCCTTGCGCTCGCCGAGCATGGTCGCCATCGGCGCAAGGAGGCGCGGCGCGGGCGGGATCGCCAGTCCCGGATCGGCACGGCGGAAGGCGTTCACCCAGCGCACTTCGGGGCCGAGCACCAGAATCTGCCGGAAGCCATAGAGAATGCCGAGCGTGAGCACGCCGATGATGAGCGTGTTGAGCCCCGGATTGGTGAAATAGGCCGTCTTGAGCTGCGGCGAGAGAATGAGGAGCAGAAACCCGACAAGGAGCAGGAAGAGGATCATCCGCACCAGATAGGGACGCGGCGTGGAGAGGGCCGCGCCGCCGGTATAGTCCTTCGCCATCTTCTGTTCAGCTCCCCTGTGATCCGGGCAGGTCTTGTGTCATTCGCGACTTTCGCCTCATGGGGCGCATCAGCTTCCCGCGCGGGTGATGTCGACCCGGTCGAGAGGGCCTGCATCCCGCGTGCCACCGAGCGCTCTCACTTCGAGGCGGTCCGTCGCGATACCGTGTTCGATGAGGAAATTGCGAACGGTGAGCACGCGCTTCAGCGACAGGCGCCGGGCATTCGTGCTCGTGTCGCCAGGGGCCCCCGCATAGGCCTTGAGCGTGACCCGGCCGCCACGGCGCCGGAAATCATCCGCGAATGTCTTGAGCCGCGCTGCCTCGCCGTCGCTCAGCGCTGCTTCTTCGGGCGGAAAGCCGATGCGGGCGAGCGCAGGCTCGGGCGCGCGAAGCGGCGAGGTGCCGAGGGCGGGCGCGGCCGCTCCCTCGGGCGATGCGTCAATGATCGCGGGCAGCGGCGCTGCGAGCGGCTCGGGCGGCATGGGCTCGCCCATGCGCGTGCCGGGCCGGTCGAGCGGCACGGCGTCCACGGGTTCGGCGCGCGCGCCCGTTCCGGCCATCAGCATGAGAACGGCGCAAAGCCCGGCTATGCGAACCGTCCGTACCCAACGCCCTTCAGGAAAAGTCATGTCTGCCGTCCCGCGCCGAAGAGGAGACTGGAATCCTGCGTTCAGTCTAGTCGAAACGGGACGGACGGGAAATCGCAAGGACGACGGAGGCAGGCGGGGCAGGCGACGCGCGGTCAGGACGCGGCGTGGGCGCGCTTCAGCGCCTTGGCAAGCTCGCGATGGATCGTCTCGTTTCCGGCGATGACCCCGCCGCTGTTAAGCACGTCGTCCCGGCCATTGAGATCGGAGACAAAGCCGCCAGCCTCGCGCACCAGAATGATGCCGGCCGCGAGATCCCATGGCGCGAGGTTCGCTTCCCAATAGGCGTCGTAGCGACCGGCCGCGACATAGGCGAGATCGAGCGCCGCCGATCCCATGCGCCGCACGCCCGCGACCTCGTTCATCACCACGCCGAGTTCGGCGATGAAGCGCTGATGGCCGGGGCGGCCGATATGCGGGATACCCGTCGCCACGACCGTATTGGCAAGCTCGCGCCGCGCCGCGACGCGCAGGCGCCGGTCATTGAGAAAAGCGCCCTGGCCCTTTTCGGCGATGAAGAGTTCGTCGGAGATCGGGTTGTAGACGACACCCGCGACGATCTGCCCATCGCGCTCGAGCCCGATCGAGATCGCGAAATGCGGGATCGAGTGGAGAAAATTCGTCGTGCCGTCGAGCGGATCGATGAGCCAGCGGTGCGACTTGTCAGATCCCTCGATCGTGCCGCCTTCCTCCATGAGAAAGCCATAGCCGGGCCGTGCCTTGGAAAGCTCCTCGAAGAGCGTTTTCTCGGCCTTCTTGTCGGCGGCGGTGACGAAATTCGCGGGCCCCTTGAGCGAGACCTGCAAATTCTCCACCTCGCCGAAGTCGCGTTGCAGTCCGCGCGCCGCCTTGCGTGCGGCGGCCACCATGACGGCCATGACGGGGGTATGACGTGCCATCGGGGACTTGCGCTTTCTCTCGGGCATTTCCGGTGATGTCCATGCCGGCATCGGCGGGAAATGCGGGTCGCTGAATGATCGGTTCGTTAGTCGGCGCGGCGGAGATAGGTGACTTCGTTCGTGTCGACCACGATCTTCTCGCCGATGGTGATGAAAGGCGGCACCATGACGCGGATGCCGTTCTCGAGCAGGGCGGGCTTGTAGGAGCTGGCCGCAGTCTGGCCCTTCACCGTCGGTTCCGTTTCGGTGACTTCCAGCACCACCTGATCGGGCAGGGCGACGCTGATGGGCCTGCCCTCGTGGCTTTCCACCGTCACCTTCATGCCGTCCTGCAGGAACGCCGCGCGCTCGCCCACCCAGTCCCTGGCAAGCTCGATCTGCTCGTAGGTTTCGTTGTCCATGAAGGTGAGCATGCCGTCGGCTTCATAAAGGAACTGATAGTCCTTCTGCTCGAGCCGTACGCGCTCGACCGTCTCGGCGGAACGGAAGCGCTCGTTGAGCTTGCGGTTGTCGATCAGGTTCTTCAGCTCGACCTGCGCGAAGGCGCCGCCCTTGCCGGGCTTCACATGCTGAACCTTTACCGCAGCCCACAGGCCTCCCTGATGCTCGATGACGTAGCCGGGGCGAATTTCGTTACCGTTGATCTTGGGCATGGACCTTGTCTCGGACTGGGGTTGAGCAGGCTCGCGGCGGGACCGGCTGTTCGCGCCGATCAGCGGATAAGGCAGGCGCGATCCGGCCGCGGCGCTCTGATAGCATCTGGAGGCCGTAAGGCCAATGCCTTTCGGAAAGGAGGGGTTATTGGCCGCGGGGCGTTTCGGCCATGATGCGGTTGAAGGCGCGCACCGCCTCCGCCGGGCCTTGCGGATGCGCCCAGACGCCGGCCGCCACGGCCAGAAAATCCGCGCCCGCCGTAACGAGGGTCGCGGCGTTCTCGACCGTGATGCCGCCAATGGCAACGCAGGGTACCACGAAGGTCTCCGACCACCAGGTCAGCAGGTCGGGCGTGGCGCGGGTCTTGGGCACCTTGGTGCCGGTCTCGAAAAAGGCGCCGAAGGCGACATAGTCGGCGCCTTCTTCGCCGGCCACCATCGCCAGATGGCGTGAATTGTGGCAGGTGACGCCGACAATGCGGTCGGGGCCGACGAGCTTGCGCGCTTCCTTGTAAGGCGTGTCCTCCTGGCCGACATGGACGCCGTCCGCATCCATCTCGACCGCGATGTCGGCGCGGTCGTTGATGATGAAGGCGACGTCATAGCCCTGCGCGACGGGCATCAGCACCTCGGTCGCGCGGCGGATCGCGTCGGCCGGCGCCGTCTCCTCAGTCTCCGTCTTCAGGCGAAGCTGGAGCGAGGCGACATCGCCCGCATCGAGCGCGCGCTTCAGCGTGTCCGAAAAGGCGATGGGCTCGATCCGGGGCGGGGTGATGAGATAGAGCCGGCAGGGCTCGCGTTCTTCTTCGATGATGGTCATGGGGGAGTTTGTAGCGCGTCTTGCGCGAGAAAGGCAAAACGCCCCGCCGGTGAGGACGGGGCGCTCTGTCTGGTCATGGCCGATAGGCTCAGGCGGCCTTTTCGAGTTCGGCCTTCCACTGGCCGAGAGCGGCGAGGCCGTTCATGCGGGCGCGGTGGAGGAAAGCACGCTGGGCGGCCGCCACATTCTCCGCCTTGCCGCTCCAGGCCTTGAGCGGGGCCGCCTGAAGGGCGCGGCCATAGGAGAAGGAGAGCTTCCAGGGCAGCCCGCCAATGGCGTTCATGGCGTTGAGATGCGCCGTCGCATCCTCGTCCGACTGGCCGCCGGACAGGAAGACGATGCCCGGCACCGCCGCCGGAACCGTGCGCTTGAAGACCGTGATGGTCTTCTCGGCGACTTCCTGCACGCTTGCCTGCGTCGAGCACTTCTTGCCCGAGACGACCATATTCGGCTTCAGGATCGTGCCTTCGAGCTTCACGCGATGCGCTGCGAGCCGCGCGAAGACGGTGCGCAACGTCGCTTCCGTCACCTCGAAGCAGCGGTCGGCGGTGTGCGCGCCGTCCATCAGCACTTCCGGCTCGACGATCGGAACGATCTTCTGCTCCTGGCAGAGCGCGGCATAACGGGCGAGCGCCTCGGCATTGGCCTCGATGCAGCCCATGGTCGGAATGCCGTCGGCGATGTCGATCACCGCGCGCCACTTCGCGAAGCGCGCGCCGAGATCGTAATATTCGGCCAGCCGCTCGCGCAGCCCGTCCAGACCTTCGGTCACCAGTTCGCCCGGAAAGCCCGCCATGGCCTTCGCGCCCGCATCGACCTTGATGCCGGGGATGGAGCCTGCCTGTTTGATGAGATCGACGAGCGGCGTGCCGTCCTTCGCCTTCTGACGGATCGTCTCGTCATAGAGGATGACGCCGGAGATGTGGTTCTTCATCGCCTCTTCGGTGCGGAACAGCATCTCGCGATAGTCGCGCCGGTTGCTCTCGGTCGACTCGAGGTTGATCGTGTCGAACCGCTTCTTGATGGTGCCCGAGCTTTCGTCGGCGGCAAGAATGCCCTTGCCCGGCGCCACCATGGCTTCGGCAATCGATTCAAGCGTTTCAGTCATATCCCGAATTCCCTTTATCTGACTTCAAGCGCCGCGACGCCGGGCAGTACCGCGCCTTCCATCCATTCGAGGAAGGCACCGCCCGCGGCGGATACATAGGTGAAATCGTCGGCCGCGCCCGCATCGTTGAGCGCTGCCACCGTGTCGCCGCCCCCGGCCACCGATTTGAGGGTCCCGATCTTCGTCAGCATGCCGACGAGACGCGCTGCGGATGCCGTCCCCTGATCGAAGGGAGGAATCTCGAAGGCGCCGAGAGGCCCGTTCCAGACGACCGTCTTCGCCGTTTCGAAGCGTCCGGCGAGATAGGCCATCGTATCCGAGCCGATGTCGAGGATCATCATGTCCTCCGGCACCGCATCGACGGGAACGGTCCTCGCCTCGGCGCCCGCCTTGAATTCCCGCGCGACGACAGCATCGACAGGCAGCACGATCTCGCAGCCCGCCTTGCCGGCGGCGGCGAGGATTTCGCGTGCCTTGTCGAGAAGGTCATATTCGCAAAGCGACTTGCCGATCTTCTTGCCCTGCGCGGCAAGGAAGGTATTGGCCATGCCGCCGCCGACAATGAGCGTGTCGACGCGATGGATGAGATTGAGGAGCAGGGCGATCTTGGTCGAAACCTTGGCACCGCCCACGACCGCGACGACGGGATGCTCGGGGTTGCCGAGCGCCGTTTCGAGCGCGTCGAGTTCCGCCTCCATCGCCCGGCCCGCATAGGCGGGCAGCACATGGGCCAGCCCCTCAGTCGAGGCATGGGCCCGATGGGCGCAGGAGAAGGCATCATTCACATAGACGTCGCCGTTCTCGGCAAGCGCCTTCACGAATACGGGATCGTTCTTTTCCTCGCCTGCATGGAAGCGCGTGTTCTCGAGGACGAGAATGCCGCCGGCGGGAAGCGCATCGACCGCTTCCTTCGCGGGCGCGCCGATGCAGTCGGACGCGAAGGCGACCTTCGCGCCGACGACGCCGGAAAGCGCCTCGGCGACGGGCGCGAGCGAGAATTTGGGCTCGGGCGCGCCCTTGGGGCGGCCGAAATGCGAAAGCACGATGACCTTCGCGCCCTTGGCCGCGATTTCCTTCAATGTGTCGGCGATGCGGTTGAGGCGCGTCGCATCCGTGACATGACCGTGCTCGTCGGTCGGTACGTTGAGGTCCGCCCTGACAAGAACCCGGCGACCATTGAGGTCGCCGGACTTGAACAGGTCATCGAGTGTTTTGTGACCAGCCATGACGTTTCGGATGCCAGGGCTCAGAGCAGCTTGCCCATGGCGGCTGCCGTGTCGCCCATGCGGTTCGAGAAGCCCCACTCATTGTCGTACCAGGAAAGCACGCGCACGAGACGGCCGTCGATCACCTGCGTCTGCGTGAGGTCGAAGGTCGAGGAAGCGGGATTGTGATTGAAGTCGATCGAGACGAGTTCCTCGTCGGTGGTGGCGAGCACGCCCTTGAGCGGGCCCTTCGCCGCCGCGATGATCGCC
The DNA here is from genome assembly GCF_035325945.1 of Parvibaculum sp. Lineage (GTDB taxonomy): Bacteria > Pseudomonadota > Alphaproteobacteria > Parvibaculales > Parvibaculaceae > Parvibaculum. The sequence goes on along the minus strand of NZ_DAOKYX010000001.1, from coordinate 104,808 downwards.
GCGTTCACTTCTTCCGCCGTGGTCTTCTTCTTCGCGGTGAAGACGAGGTCGATGACCGAGACGTTCGCCGTCGGCACGCGGATCGAGGTGCCGTCGAGCTTGCCCTTGAGTTCCGGCAGGACGAGGCCCACGGCCTTGGCCGCGCCCGTCGAGGTCGGGATCATCGAAAGGCCCGCGGCGCGCGCGCGGCGAGCGTCCTTGTGCAGCGTGTCGACCGTGTTCTGGTCGCCGGTATAGGCGTGAACGGTGGTCATGTAGCCCTGCTCGATGCCGACGGCCTTGTGGAGCACGGCCGCGACCGGCGCGAGGCAGTTCGTGGTGCAGGAGGCGTTCGAGACGACCTTGTGGCTCTTCTTCAGGTCCTTGTGGTTCACGCCGTAGACGACCGTGATGTCGGCGCCGTCAGCAGGCGCGGAGATGAGAACCTTCTTCGCGCCGGCGGTGAGATGGGCCGACGCCTTGTCCTTCGATGCGAAGATGCCCGTGCACTCGAGCGCGATGTCGACGCCGAGATCCTTCCACGGCAGCTTTGCCGGATCGCGTTCGGCGAGAACCTTGATCGGGCCGCGGCCGAGATCGAAGGACGACTTCGTCGTCTTGATCTTGCCGGGGAAGGGGCCATGCACGGAGTCCCACTTCAGAAGGTGGGCATTGGCCTCGACCGAGCCGAGGTCGTTGATGGCCACCACCTCGATGTCCTTGCGTCCCGACTCCGCGATGGCGCGAAGCACGAGACGCCCGATCCGACCGAATCCGTTAATCGCAACGCGGACTGCCATTTCTCGTTATCTCCTGGCTATCAAGCCCCGAGGCAAGACTTCGCGGCGGCGACCGCGGCTTCCGGGGTAATGTTGAAGTGCTTGTAGAGGTCCTTGGCGGGCGCACTCGCGCCGAAGCCCGTCATTCCGATGAAAGCGCCGTCGGCGCCGATATAGCGGTCCCAGCCGTAGCGAAGCGCAGCTTCGATCACGACCTTCACCGTCCCTTCGCCCAGCGTCTTCGCCTTGTATTCGCGCGACTGGGCCTCGAAGAGTTCGACGCAGGGCATTGAGACGACGCGCGCGCCGATGCCCTCTGCCTCGAGGAGCTTCTGGGCGGCGAGCGCGATCTCGACTTCCGAGCCCGTGGCGATGAGCGTCACCTTCGCGGCAGAGGAGGCAGGCGAAAGCTCATAGCCGCCCTTCGCGCAGAGGTTCTCATCCGTGTCCGTCGTGCGGACGGCGGGCAGGTTCTGGCGCGAGAGCGCGAGGACCGAGGGCGTCTTCTTCGCTTCGAGTGCGATCTGCCAGCATTCGAGCGTCTCCACCGCGTCGGCCGGGCGGAAGACGTTGAGGTTCGGCATGGCGCGCAGGCTCGCCAGATGCTCGACCGGCTGGTGGGTCGGCCCGTCTTCGCCGAGCCCGATCGAGTCATGCGTCATCACATAGATCACACGCTGTTCCATCAGCGCCGAAAGGCGGATGGCCGGGCGGCAATAATCGGTGAAGACGAGGAAGGTGCCCGAATAGGGGATGAAGCCCTTGTGCAGCGCGATGCCGTTCATGGCCGCGGCCATGCCGTGCTCGCGGATGCCGTAATGGATGAAGGAGCCGGAGAAATCGGTCGCCGTGACCGCCTTCTGGTCCCTGGAGCGGGTGTTGTTGGAGCCGGTGAGGTCGGCCGAGCCGCCGATCGATTCCGGCAGCAGCGGATTGATGACGTTGAGCACCTCTTCCGAGGACTTTCGCGTCGCCCAGTTCGGCTTTTCCGCCACAAGCTGCTTCTTGTAATCGGTGACGGCCTTGCCGAAGGCCGCGGGCAGGTCGCCCCTGAGCTGGCGCTCGAACTCCGCGCGCGAGGCCTGATCGACCTTCGCGAACGAGGCTTCCCAGTCGGAGCGCGCCTTGCCGCCGCGCGCGCCGATCTCGCGCCATGCGGCGAGAACGGGGGCGGGAATGTCGAAGGGTTCCGCCTCCCAGCCGAGCGTCTGGCGCGAGAGCTTGATTTCGTCGGCGCCGAGGGGCGAGCCATGCGAGGACGACTTGCCATGCTTGTTCGGCGAGCCATAGCCGATGACGGTGCGGCAGGCGATGAGCGTCGGCTTCGTCGCGTGGCGCGCCTTTTCGATGGCGCCGGCGATCTCGTCCGGGTTGTGGCCGTCGATGCGGACGGCGTTCCAGCCCGCCGCCTCGAAGCGCTTCAGCGCGTCGCCCGATTCCGAAAGGTCGAGCGAACCGTCGATGGTGATGCCGTTGTCGTCATAAAGGACGATGAGCTTCGACAGGCGCAGATGGCCGGCAAGGCTGATCGCCTCGTGGCTGATGCCTTCCATGAGATCGCCATCGGAGGCGAGGACATAGGTGTGGTGATCGACGATGCCGCCGAAGCGCGCCGCGGCGAGGCGCTCGGCGAGCGCCATGCCGACGGCGGTGGCGATGCCCTGTCCGAGCGGGCCCGTCGTCGTCTCGATGCCGCCCGCATGGCCATATTCGGGATGGCCGGCGGTGATGCTGCCGAGCTGGCGGAAATTCTTGATCTGCTCGATCGTCATGTCCTCGTAGCCGAGGAGATAGTTGAGCGCATAGAGCAGCATGGAGCCGTGGCCAGCAGAGAGCACGAAGCGGTCGCGATCCGGCCAGTCGGGCTTTTTCGGGTCGATCTTCAGGAAGCGCGAAAACAGGACGGTGGCGACATCGGCCGCGCCCATCGGCATGCCGGGATGGCCGGAATTGGCCTTCTGCACCGCGTCCATGGCGAGGGCACGGATGGCGTTCGCCATATCCCGGTGAGATACGGAAGCTTGCGCGATAGGGGCCGACTGATCGGGTGGCGTCATGTTTAAACTCTTTGGCCTCAGGACTTGACCCAGGTTGCCGGCTCCGGGGCGCTGGAGCAGGGTTGTCCGGGAGAGGCGCCAGAAGGACGCGCCGTTCCGGAGCCCTTGCTCCGGACTTCGATCCGGCCGCCGGCAACGAGTTCGGCGCGGTCCGATTCCTTCCCGTCTCTTGGGGTCTTGCGAGCGGCGCCACAATGACCAGCGCGTTTCGGAGAGTCAATGATGGATTCGCGCAAAATGCCGCGCTTTTCCGCGACTTGAGGCGCATCTTGCCGTCGAGGCCCGATCGGCTCGCGGGAGCGTCGCGCCCGGCGCGGGCGGAGAGGCAGGGCAAGTCCAGTTGACCTTGTTTCGGCGGCACGCCTATGGTGACAAATGAGGGTTCGAGCCCTGATTCCGGACAGCAGCGACGCATGAACAAACTCGATTCCGCGACTGAGCGCTTCAAGACGGCGCTTGACCGGCTGGAGGCAGGCATCCACCGGCAGCTTTTGCGCGCGCAGTCCGCAGGACGGCTCGAGAGCGAGCTCAACGCGCTCAAGGAAGACCGGGCCCGGCTCGCCGAGGAGATAGACCGGATGAAGGCCGAGGCCCGGCAGGCCAACGAACTCAATGAGCGCGTGTCGGAAACGCTGGCGAATGCCATCGAGGGCATTCGCGAGGTGCTGACGGAAAGCTGAGGGCAGGCATGGGACAGGTCACCGTTCAGATCAACGATCGCGCCTATACCGTCGCCTGCGGCGATGGCGAGGAAGCCCATCTGAAGGAACTGGCGACACATATCAGCGCCCATGTGTCGGAACTCGCGCGCGAAGTGGGGCAGGTAGGCGAATCGCGGCTTCTTCTCATGGCCTCGCTGCTCGTCGCCGACGAGCTTTTCGAGGCGCGCAGCCGCATCAAGGTGCTCGAAGCCGATATCGAGCAGTTGACCCAGGCGCGCATCGCGGCGCTCGAGCGCTCCCGCGAGGCGGAGGATCTGCTCGGCGACATGCTGGATACGGCAGCCCGCCGCATCGAGGACATCGCGCGGCGGATCGAGGCGGCGTGACGCAGCGCCTCACCTCGTTCTTCTTGACCGCGGAGGCCATTCGGCCTGATAGAATGATCACGGGTGCTGCCTGGTGCGTCAGGAACACTTTCTCTCGGGGCCTTACGATCCTTAAGGGAGCTGTCCCTGGTAGAGGCCGAGGCCTCTTTCACACGGCGCCCACCTACTTGTGTAGGTCTCCGAGGATCATCGTTCCAACGGCCGAGGTGGCCCCACCCGTTTCACGCGGAGCCCGCGTGTGAGCGGCGCGGCGGAAGCCGGCATGCAGCGCGCCAAGGAGAGCGCGCGTGCCGCCGCCCGCGCCCGGCGCTCCGGCGCGCAGGCCCTGCTCGGACGAGAGGCGGCCGCCGCCTTCGCGCGGCACTTCTTCGGCGAACTCCTCCCGCGCCTTCAGCTTTCGCCCCGCAGCGTCGTCGCAGGCTATTCGCCCATATCGAGCGAGGCCGACCCGCTCGCCATTCTCGAGGGAGCGTCGACGCGCGGCTTCTCATGCGCGCTGCCGGGCGTGGCGTCGCCTCGCGCGCCCCTCGTCTTCCGCCTCTGGCATCCCGGCGATGCGCTTGTGGGCGGGCCGCATGGAACGCGCCAGCCGCGGCCGGACGCGCCGCGATGTTTGCCTGAACTTGTGATTGTGCCGATGCTGGCGTTCGATAAGGTGGGACGTCGGCTTGGCTATGGCGGCGGCTATTACGATCGCACGCTCGCCTCGCTCAGGGCGGCGATGCCGGTTCTGGTGGCGGTGGGCCTTGCCTTTTCGGCGCAGGAGGCCGACGAACTTCCGGAAGAAGGCGGGGATCAGCGTCTCGACTGGCTCGTCACCGAACGCGGTGTCCGGTCGTTTCGGTGAAGTCACGGCGGGTTTCGATACAGGACGAATTTCAATGAAGCTTCTTTTTCTCGGCGACATCGTCGGCCGCACGGCCCGCGACGCCATCGTCAGCGATCTTCCGGCGCTCCGCGCCGACCTGGACGTCGATTTCGTGATCGTCAATGGCGAGAATGCGGCCGGCGGCTTCGGCATCACCGCCGCGATCTGCGAGGATCTCTTCAATGCGGGCGTCGATGTCGTCACGCTCGGCAATCATGCGTGGGATCAGCGCGAGGCGCTCGTTCATATCGAGCGCGAGCCGAGGCTCATCCGTCCGGTGAATTTCCCGGCCGGGACGCCGGGGCGGGGCGCCGGCCTCTTCGAGACGGCGAAGGGCGAGCGCGTGCTTGTCATCAACGCCATGGGGCGCGTCTTCATGGACCCGCTCGACGATCCCTTCGCGGCGATCGAGCGCGAGATCGGCGCCTGTCCGCTCGGCGAGGCGGCCGATGCCATCGTCGTCGATTTTCACGGCGAGGCGACTTCCGAGAAGATGGCGATGGGCCATTTCTGCGACGGCCGCGCGAGCCTCGTCGTCGGCACGCACAGCCATGTTCCGACGGCGGATGCGCAGGTTCTGCCCGGCGGCACCGCTTATCAGACCGATGCCGGCATGTGCGGCGACTACAATTCCGTGATCGGTATGGAGAAGGACGAGCCTCTCAATCGCTTTCTGTCGAAGATTCCGAGCGCGCGCTTCCAGGCCGCTTCGGGCGAGGCGACGCTTTGCGGCGTCTTCGTGGAGACGGAAGCCTCCGGCCTTGCGCGCCGCATCGAGCCCGTGCGCGTCGGCGGGCGGCTCAAGCCCGCGCTCCCGGCCTGAGGGCGCGGAGCCTGCCCATGCGCGTCGTCATCGCGGGCAATTACAACGAGCGAAAGGCGGGGGCGAATTTCTACGCCACCATCCGCAAGCTCACCAATGGCTTCATCCGCAACGATCACGCGGTGATGGCGTTCAGCGACCGCGACATCGCGCGCGAGCAGTCGCGCTTCGGCATCGGCCGGGCGGGCGATGGCGAGGCGAACAGGCGCCTTGTCGAGCTGTGCCGGCAGTTCAGGCCGGATCTGCTGATCCTTCTTCACGCCGACAAGATCACCAATGCGACGATTGTCGAGATCAAGGCGCAGCGCCCTTCGCCTCTGGTCGCGGTCGTCAATCTCGACCCGATCTTCCTGCCTGAAAACCCGCCGCGCATCCGCCGCTTCGCCGAGGTCGCGGACATCACCTTCATCACCACGGCGGGCGATCGGCTGGCGGAATTCGCCACCCGCACGCATCGCATCGCCTTCATGCCCAATCCGGTCGATCGCTCCATCGAGGCGCTCGAATGTTTTCGGCACGCCGATCAGCCCTTCGATCTTCTTTGCACCATCGGCAGCGAGAAGGGGACGCCCTGGCGGGCCGAGACGATGCGCGCTATCGAGGCGCGGGTGCCGGAAGCGCGCTATGCGTTTTTCGGACTGGCGGGCAGGCCCTCGGTTTTCGGTACGGCCTATTTCGAGGCGATCGCGAGCGCCCGCATGGGGCTCAATCTCAACCGGAGCGACGATCACTATCTCTACTCGTCGGACCGCATCGCCCAATATGTCGGCAACGGGCTCATGCTCTTCATCGGCCGTTCGACCGGCTATGGCGACATATTCTCCGACCGCGAATTCGTCTTCCATGACGGGCTCGACGATCTCGCCGACAGGCTGCGCTATTTCCTCGCCCATGACGAAGAGCGGCAGAAGATCGCGAAGGCGGGCCACGAGAAGTATCACGCGATCTTCAACGAGCGCATCGTCGCCCGCTATATCGAGGACGTGACCTTCGGCCGCCTCGACGAGCCGGGCTACGCATGGCCGCAAACCGTCTTCGGCGGCTGAGCCGCGCGGAAGCCGCTTTCCTGAAATCTCCGGCTGAAAACAAAGCGCCCCGCTCATGGTCGCCGAGGTGGGTGAGGGACCATGAACGGGGCATCTGTGCCACCGCATCCTGCGGAGGCTGATCCGGTTGTCCCTGGGGGCTTGGGCAAGACCCCTCGGGCCGGACCCGCTGCGACGAGCCCCGTTCCGGATGGTTGGGCGTCCATCCTTGGCGAGCGGGGCATCCTCACAGTAGAGGCGGTTTGTAAATCACACGTTAAACGGGAACGTGTGATTTACAACACGTATTGCGTGCATTTTGGAGCGAAAGGGAAGGCGGGCATGGGCTATGGATTTTGGCAGGACGGCCCCCTATAAGAGCGGCCTCGGGGGGCGATCCGTCGGGATGCCCGCCGCAACAGAAAAACGTCGCGCGGATACGGGTTTCCTGCGCAGAATCGGGCGGTCCGCCACCGGCGGGCGCCAATAATTCGGAGTCGCCATGGCCGGCCATTCGCAATTCAAGAACATCATGTATCGCAAGGGCGCGCAGGATAAGAAGCGCGCCAAGCTGTTCTCGAAGCTGGCGAAGGAAATCACCGTCGCGGCGAAGCAGGGGCTGGCCGATCCGGAATACAATCCCCGCCTGCGCGCCGCCATTCAGGCCGCCCGCGCCGAGAACATGCCCAAGGACAATATCGAGCGGGCGATCAAGAAGAGCTCCGACCAGGGCGGCGAGAATTACGACGAGGTGCGCTACGAGGGCTTCGGCCCGGGCGGCATCGGCGTCATCGTCGAGACGCTGACCGACAATCGCAACCGCACGGCAAGCTCGGTGCGCTCGATCTTCACCAAGCATGGCGGCAATCTCGGCGAGACGGGTTCCGTCTCCTTCATGTTCTCGCGGCTCGGCCGTATCGAATACGCGCCGGATGTCGCGAGCGCCGACGACATGCTCGATGCCGCGATCGAGGCGGGCGCCGACGATTGCCAGTCGAGCGAGCAGGCGCATGAGCTTTTCTGTTCGCCGGACACACTCCACGAGGTTGCGCGCACGCTCGAGGCCCGGTTCGGCGAGCCGCGCGCGGCCAGCATCGTCTGGAAGCCGCAGAACCTCATCCCCGTCGACGACGAAAAGGCCGAAACCATCATCAAGATGCTTGATGCACTGGACGACGACGACGATGTGCAGCAGGTTTATGCGAACTTCGAAATGTCCGATTCGGTCATGGAGAAGATGTCGGCCTGATCTGGCCTCAAGGCACGGAGGCAAGCCCCGCTCATGCCGGCCTCTCTGAGATTTCTCGGCATCGATCCGGGACTGCGCGCGACGGGCTGGGGCGTGATCGACGTTTCCGGCTCGCGCCTCGTCCATGTCGCAAACGGCACGATCACGTCGAACGACCGGTTGAGCGTCGCGGAACGTCTCGTCGAGATCGAGCGCGGTCTGATCTCCGTGGTCGAGGCGCACGCGCCTGACGCGGCGGCGGTAGAGCAGGCATTCGTGGCGCGCGATCCGGTGGCGGCGCTGAAGCTCGGGCAGGCGCGCGCGGTCGCGCTTCTCGTTCCGGCGCGAAGCGGCATTCCGGTGGCGGAATACGCGCCCAATCACATCAAGAAATCGGTCGTCGGCGCGGGGCATGCCGGAAAGGCGCAAATCAGAATGATGGTCGAGTTGCTCTTGCCGGGATCGCGCGCCGCGAGCGAGCATGCGGCCGATGCGCTCGCCATCGCCATTTGTCATGCCCATTCCGGCGGCGCGAATGAGAGGATTGCGGCCGCGCTTCTTCGCGCGGAGGCGGCGCGCGCATGATCGGCAGACTCAAGGGTGTGGTCGATGAAGTGGGCGCCGATTGGGTGATCGTCGATGTGAACGGCGTCGGCTATCACGTCACCTGTTCGCGGCGCACGCTCGATGCGCTGCCTGAAATCGGCGGCGCGGTGACGCTCGCCATCGAAACGAAAGTAAGCGACGACGCGATCCGCCTCATCGGCTTTGCGAGCGAGCTGGAGCGCGACTGGTTCCGGCTTCTCCTCGGCGTGCAGGGCGTGGGCACGCGCGTCGCGCTCGGCGTTCTCGGCACGCTGACGCCGGCCGATCTCGCCCGCGCCATCGCGCTCGAGGACAGGAAAGTGGTTGCGACCGCGCCGGGGGTCGGGCCCAAGGTCGCGGCGCGCATCGTCGCCGAACTGAAGGACAAGGCACCGGCGGGAAGCTCACTCGCCGCCGTGCTCGATCAGGGCGCCGCGCCCGCTGCCGCGTCCGCGCCGGATGGTGCCGCGCGCGATGCGATCTCCGCGCTCGTCAATCTCGGCTATCCGCAGTTGCAGGCGGCATCCGCCATTTCCGGCGCCGCGAAGAAACTTGAGCCGGGCGCATCGGCGGAGCAGCTTATCCGCCAGGGACTGAAGGAACTGGCGCGATGAAGGGGAATGAAGAGTGACAGACCGCCTCGTCGCCGCGCGCAAGAGGGAAGAGGACGAAGCCGAGCGTTCGCTGCGGCCGCAGGCGCTTGCCGATTTCGTCGGCCAGGCGCGGGCGCGTGAGAATCTCGCCGTCTTCATCGAGGCGGCGCGCGCGCGCGGCGAAGCGCTCGACCATGTGCTCTTCGCAGGGCCTCCCGGCCTCGGCAAGACGACGCTCGCCCAGATTCTCGCCCGCGAACTCGGTGTCAATTTTCGCGCGACTTCGGGCCCCGTCATCTCCAAGGCCGGCGATCTCGCGGCGCTTCTCACCAATCTCGAGCCGCGCGACGTTCTCTTCATCGACGAAATCCATCGTCTCTCGCCAGCGGTCGAAGAAGTCCTTTACCCGGCGATGGAGGATTTCCAGCTCGATCTCATCATCGGCGAGGGGCCGGGCGCGCGTTCCGTCCGCATCGATCTCGCGCCTTTCACTCTCATCGGCGCGACGACGCGCACGGGCCTGCTGACGACACCCTTGCGCGACCGCTTCGGCATTCCGGTGCGGCTCCATTTCTACGAGATCGCGGAACTCGAACACATCGTTCGTCGCGGCGCGAGGCTTCTCGGCATCGACATGACGGCGGATGGCGCACATGAGATCGCGCGCCGCGCTCGTGGCACGCCGCGCGTCGCGGGGCGCCTCCTGCGCCGCGTGCGCGACTTCGCCGCCGTGGACGGATTGAGCAGCATCGATGCGAAGGCGGCCGACCGCGCCTTGCAGCGCCTCGAAGTCGACGAGCGCGGCCTCGATGCGCTCGACCACCGCTATCTGCGCTGCATCGCGGTGAGTTTTTCGGGCGGCCCCGTCGGTGTCGAGACCGTGGCGGCGGCGCTTTCCGAGCCGCGCGACGCGATCGAGGAAATCATCGAGCCCTATCTCATCCAGCAGGGATTCGTGAACCGCACGCCGCGCGGCCGCGTGCTCCCGCCTGCCGCCTCGGCGGCGCTCGGCCTGCCGCTGCCGGCTGGCGGCGCGGCGGGGCAGGGCGCACTCTTCACGGGCGAGGATGGCGAATGAGCGATCGCAACTGGCCCGATCTCGCCGGCCGCATCGAGGGCAGGACGCATATCCTCCCGGTCCGCGTTTACTATGAGGACACGGATTTTTCCGGCATCGTCTATCACGCGAATTATCTGCGTTTCGCGGAGCGCGGGCGTTCGGATTTCCTGCGTCTTGCGGGCGTCAACCATACCGAATTGTTCGAGGGCGACGACCCGCTCGCCTTCGCCATTCACCGCATGCAAATAGATTTTCTGAAGCCCGCGCGGATCGACGACGAGCTGGAGGTCCACACGATCTATCGCCGGGCGAGCGGGGCGCGGCTCGAGGCCGGGCAGAAGATCTTGCGCCGCGCGGGCGGCTCGCTCGAGGAACTCTGGCGCGCCACCGTCTTCGCCGCCTGTCTCGACAGCAAGGGGCGCCCTCGCCGCCTGCCGGACAAGGCCCGCATCGCGCTCGCGCCTTTCGTCGAGCCTTCATCGTCGCCGTGACGGCACTTCGATCGCCGTTGTGCCCGGCCAGCAACATCGTTCCGCTAAGCTCTTGGAATTCGTGAGATATCCCTTAATGTGCCACGGTTTCGACATAATTCGTGGACTAACTTCGCTTTCAAATCGGGGGTACGTGCATCTTCGCGCGACCGCCGGGGCCCTGCGGGCTCGGGCGGCGGCTGCGTATTTGCGATGTGCCGCTCCGACAAGGACGTGATTTCGGAGAGGCTACCGTAGATGAATCCGACGACTCACATCGAAACCGGCGTGAACACCGCGCAGGTCATCGCCAATCAGACCGTCAACGCCGCGCCGGTGGATTTCTCCATCTGGGGCCTGTTCATGCATGCCGATCTCATCGTGAAGATCGTGATGCTCGGACTGCTCTTCGCGTCTGTCTGGTCCTGGGCGATCATTTTCGACAAGTGGTGGCGCTTCAATCAGGTCGAGCGCCGCGCCGACCAGTTCGAGCGCACCTTCTGGTCGGGGCGCTCGCTGGAGGAGCTTTACCAGGAGATGGGCCATCGCCCCTCGCATCCGCTTTCGGCGCTCTTCATCGCCGCGATGCGCGAATGGCGCCGTTCGGCGGACATCGCCGCCGACAGCTTCCTCGGCCTCAAGGAGCGCGTCGACAAGGTGATGCAGGTGACGATCAACCGCGAGATGCTGGGGCTCGAGAGCCGGCTTCTCTTCCTCGCGACGGTCGGCTCCGTCTCGCCCTTCATCGGCCTCTTCGGTACGGTCTGGGGCATCATGAATTCGTTCCAGTCGATCGCCATCAGCCGCGACACCAATCTCGCGGTCGTGGCGCCGGGCATCGCCGAAGCGCTCTTTGCCACCGCGCTCGGCCTCCTCGCCGCGATTCCGGCCGTCATCGCCTATAACCGCTTCTCCAATCAGGTCGGACGCTTCGGCACACGTCTTGAGAGCTTCGCCGACGAATTCTCGGCCATTCTTTCGCGTCAGCTCGACGAGCGGGGTTGATCATGGCGTTTTCCGTTCAGGGCGGGCAACGCGGGCGCAGCAAGTACAGGCGCGCGCCCATGTCCGAGATCAACGTGACGCCGATGGTCGACGTCATGCTGGTGCTGCTCATCGTCTTCATGGTGGCCGCTCCGCTCCTCACGGTCGGCGTTCCCGTCGATCTGCCGAAGACGCAGGCCGCGCCCCTTTCCGAGGACAAGGAGCCGCTGACCATCACGATCAGGTCGACCGGGCAGATCTTCCTGCAGGAAACCGAGGTCGAGGCCGATGCGCTCGTGCCGCGCCTTGAGGCCATCGCGCAGAATGGCTATGAGCAGCGCATTTTCGTTCGCGCCGACAGCTCGATCGATTATGGCCGCGTCATGGATGTGATGGGCCGTATCAACGCTGCCGGTTACAGCAAGGTAGGGCTCGTGACGGACTCCGTGCAGCCGGCGGCGCCCGCCGCAAAGGCTCCGGCCAGATAGTCAGTTTAATATGCGCAGGCCGCTTCTTTATTCCGCCGCGCTTCACGCCGCGGTACTGATCGCGACGATCGTGGTGCTTCCTTCGCCGAAGGAGCTTGCCCCGATGCCGACGCGCGTGCTGCCGGTGGAGCTTCTCACCGTCGCCGATGTCACCAATCTGAAGCGGCAGGCGAAGAAGAAGGTCGAGCAGCCCAAGCCCGTCGAGAAGCCATCGCCGAAGCCACAGCCTGACAAGCCCAAGCCCGTGCCGCAGCCCGAGCCCGAGAAGGCCGCGCCCGCGCCGACGCCGCCCGCGCCAGAGGCGAAGCCCGAGCCCATTCCGGAAAAGAAGGCCGAGAAGAAACCGGAAGAGAAAAAGAAGAAAGAGCCGCCGAAGCCGGAGTCGAAAAAGCCGGTCGTCGAGAAGAAGCCGGAGAACAAGAAGCCGGCCTTCGATCCGACGAAGATCGCGGCGCTTCTGAACAAGATTCCCGATCAGGCGACGCAGCCCGACGAGGCCAGGCAGACCGACGAGAAGGTGGACGCCTCCGAGACGGACAATCCCGACTTGCCCATGACGGCGAGCGAGGTCGATGCCGTGCGCCAGAAAATCCAGCAATGCTGGAACATGGGCGACCTCGCCGGCAGCCCCGATGCCGACAAGCTTTACGCCACCATCAGCTTTTCGCTCAATCAGGACGGCTCGATCGTGGGCCGGCCCTCCATCGAGAAGGCGGGCGGCGGCAGCATATCGAGGCTCTTTGCCGAGCGCGCTGTGCAGGCGGTTCTAAAGTGTGCGCCTTATGATTTTCTGCCGGCGGACAAATTCAACAGCTGGCGCGACATAGAACTCAACTTCTCGCTGGCTGGAGCGCTGTAACGCGAAAGGCGCGCTGGACCGGCGAGCGGCCCGGGGCGAGTATGTGCTAGAAGGGACGGGGTGGGTGAATGACCCTATTTGCAGGAGAGACGGCGATGTTTGATTTCCGCTGCTTTGGTCGCGTTGCATCAGGCAATCTCGCCCGGCGCGTCTTGATGAGGTTCCGTCTCGCGCTGGTTCTCGTCGCCGCGAGCTTCCTGGCCGCTCCCGCCGAAGCGGCGCTGCAGATCGACATTAACCAAGGCAACACCGAGCCCATGCCCATCGCGATCACCGATTTCGTCGGCGCGCCGGGGCAGGAGGCATCGGCCGGCTCGGACATTGCGGGCGTCATCACCAACGATCTCGAGCGGTCCGGCCTCTTCCGGCCGCTCTCCAAGGCCTCCTTCATCGAGAAGATCGCAGACATCAACGTTCCGCCGCGTTTCGGCGACTGGCGCGTCATCAATTCGCAGGCGCTCGTGACCGGCCAGACGAAGCTCGAGGCCGATGGAAGGCTGCGCGTCGAATTCCGCCTCTGGGACGTCTATGGCGAGCAGCAGCTCACCGGGCTTCAGTTCTTCACGACGCCTGAGAACTGGCGCCGCGTCGCGCACCTCATCGCCGATGCCATCTATCAGCGGCTGACCGGCGAGCAGGGCTATTTCGATACGCGCGTCGTCTATGTGTCGGAGAGCGGGCCGAAGAACCGCCGCGTGAAGCGCCTCGCCATCATGGATCAGGACGGCTACAACCCGCACACTCTGACGAGCGGCGCCGAACTCGTGCTGACCCCGCGCTTCAGCCCGAATTCGCAGGAGATCACCTATCTCTCCTACCACAACAACAATCCGCGCGTTTATCTGCTCGACATCGAGACGGGACAGCAGGAAGTCGTCGGCGATTTCCCCGGCATGACCTTCGCCCCGCGCTTCTCGCCCGATGGTCAGAAGGTCATCATGAGCCTTCAGCGCGGTGGCAATTCGAACATCTACACGATGGACCTGCGCAGCCGTAAGGTGACGCGCCTCACCACCACGGCGGCGATCGACACCGCGCCGAGCTATTCGCCCGATGGGACGCAGATCACCTTCGAATCCGATCGTGGCGGCTCGCAGCAGATTTACGTGATGAATGCCGACGGCTCCAACCAGCGCCGCATCAGCTTCGGGCAGGGCCGCTACGCCACGCCCGTCTGGTCGCCGCGTGGCGACCTGATCGCCTATACGAAGATGATCAGCGGCCAGTTCGTCATCGGCGTGATGAAGCCCGACGGCACGGGCGACCGCATCCTGACCGAAGGCTTCCATAATGAAGGTCCGACATGGGCGCCGAACGGCCGCGTCATCATGTTCTTCCGCGAGACGCGCGGCACGCAGGGCGGTCCCGCGCTCTGGTCGGTCGATCTGACCGGGCGCAACGAACGTCCCGTGCCGACGCCGACCTTCGCTTCCGACCCCGCCTGGTCGCCGCGAATCCAGTAAGGCGCCGCATCGGTCGATTCTCCGGACCTCCCGTCTGTGGCGCGAGGTCCGGTTTCGACGATCTCGTGGCGGCAAGGCGATGCGGCGTGACATAAAACGATGCAAAAATGTCACGTTCAGCATGCGGAAAAGTCGCAGACTTCCCAATGTTCTTGCCACCCCACAATGTCGTGGCTAGTATTTTGTTGCGGTACGGCAACCCCAGCGTCGGCCAATTGCGGGCGGCGTGTCATGGTTCGGATGAACTTCGGGCCACTTTGTAGAGCCTCGACTTCCAGGTAGAAAGGGACACCTTTTTGCTTGGATGTTTGGCATGCATCGGTAATAAGGGAACGCTGAGGCACGTTAGGCCGCTTGAGATTAAAAGGAGAGCACCCGAATGAAGTCCCCGTATGCAGGCCTGCGGTTCGCCGCCGTGGCCGCAGCCTTCCTGATGGTCGCCGCGTGCAGCTCGAGCTCCGAGACTGGCGCTGCCTCGACCACCCCGTCCTCGTCTTCCTCCGCCATTCAGCCCGGCACCCAGCAGGACCTCGTCACCAATGTTGGTGATCGCGTGTTCTTCGATCTGGACAAGTCGGTCCTGAAGGACGAAGGCAAGGCCACGCTCCAGCGCCAGGCTGCCTGGATGAAGCTGTATCCGAACCTCACGTTCACGCTCGAAGGCCATGCCGACGAGCGCGGCACGCGTGAGTACAACCTCGCGCTCGGCGCTCGCCGCGCCAATGCCGCGAAAGATTACCTCGTCAGCCTCGGCGTCGACTCCGCCCGCATCAAGACGATCTCCTACGGCAAGGAGCGTCCGGTGTGCCTCGAGTCGAACGAGGAGTGCTGGGCCCAGAACCGCCGCGCTGTGACGGTGGTTGCCGAGGGCGCCGGCAGCTAATCGGCTGACGTTGAGCCATCGATCGGGAGCGCTCTTCCGCTGATGCGGGAGAGCGCTTCTGTGTTTCTGGCGCAGCGTGAAGCCCGTATTGCGGCGGGGGCGGCTTTCGTGCCCCAATTTGGTCGCAGTTCTCTTTTTTCATCGCCATGTGTTTCATTGCCATGCGCGGCGCTGGCACGCATACATACGCGGCGACGTGAATCTCTGTTGGGGCGGAGCAAGTGATAAAAGCGAAATTCCTCGTTGCGGCAGGGGGCGCCGCGCTGATCACGCTTCCGGCGCTACTTCCATTCGGCGCCTTCGCAGCTGATTCGGACTTGCGCGCCGTCAACAACCGCCTCGATCGCCTCGAACGCACGGTCACTGACATTCAGAGCGGCGCCTATTCCTCGTCCCCCGGCTCCTACAGCCCCGATTCGGGCGGCGGCGGTGGCGGCGGCCTTTCGGCCGACACCCAGGCGCGCCTCAGCGAAATGGAAGACCAGGTGCGTGTGCTGACGGGCCGCGTGGAAGAACTCTCGCACCGCATCGAGCAGACGAATCAGGACCTCCAGAACTTCAAGAGCGATGTCGATCTGCGCTTCCAGGATCTGCATCAAGGCGCAGGCGCCGCGCCTTCCGCTGGCGGTGCGCCCCAGCAGATCGCGCCAGCGCAAGGGGCGGGCAACGCGGCCGCGCAGCCCGCATCCGCGCCGGCGTCCGCGCCTGCAAAGCAGGCCGAGGCCAAGCCGACCGTGACGCTCCCCAATGGCACGGCGCAGGTTCAGTATGATTTCGCGATCGACCTTCTGAAGCGCGGCCAGTTTCCGCAGGCCCGCGACGCGCTGAAGCAGTTCCTCGCCCAGCATCCGAAGGATCCGCTCGCGGGCAACGCACAGTATTGGCTCGGCGAAACCTATTACGTGCAAGGCCAGTACAAGGACGCGGCCGACTCCTTTCTCAAGGGCTATACGACCTATTCCAAAAGCTCCAAGGCACCCGACAGCCTGCTGAAGCTCGGCATGACCTTGTCGCAGCTCGGCCAGAAGGACGCGGCCTGCGCCACCTATGGCCAGCTCAAGCAGCAGTTCCCGCAGGCGTCGCCCGCTATCGTTGCCCGCGCCAAGCTCGAGCGCCAGAAGGCCGGTTGCTGAGCCGCCAATCTTCCAACCCTTCTTCCGGCGGCCGTTCTTCCGGTGGCTTTGGCGCGCGCCGGAGGCAATGATCGCCGCATGACCACATCACGCCAATCGACGGGCCCTGTCGGCGCTGCGGAATTCGCCCACGCGCTGGGCGCGCTGACGCCCGCGCCGCGCCTCGCCGTCGCCTTTTCCGGTGGCCCCGATTCGCTTGCGCTTCTCTTTCTCGCCGCCCGCTGGGCGAGAGCGCGAAAGCGCGTCCGCCTCATCGCCCTGACGGTGGATCATGGGCTTCGGCCCGGCTCTGCGTCCGAAGCGCGGCTCGCCGCACGCATGGCGGCGGCGCTTGGCGTTCCCCATCGGATCCTCAAATGGAAGGGCGAAAAGCCCAAATCCGGCATCCAGGCGGCGGCGCGGGCCGCCCGCTACCGGCTCCTCGCCGAAGCCTGCCGAAAGGAGGGAGTGGGGGACCTGCTCGTCGCGCACCATCTCGACGATCAGGCGGAAACCTTCCTCCTGCGCCTTGCGCGGGGGAGCGGCGTCGACGGGCTCGCCGCCATGGCGCCCTCGCGCTGGCTCGAGGTGGTCCCGCCTTTGAGTACGCCTCTGAGATTGCTGCGGCCGCTCCTCGATTTTCCTCGCGCCCGCCTTGTGGCAACGCTTGAGAAGGCCGGGCTCGAAGCCATCCACGATCCGAGCAACGAGAACGAGCGTTTCGACCGTGTGAAGGCGCGGCGGCTTCTCGGCGAACTGGGCACGCTCGGCCTCGATGCGCACCGCCTCGCCGACACGGCCGCCCATATGGCGCGGGTGCGCACCGCTCTGGAAGCCGATACGCGCGCCTTTCTCGCCGCCCATGCGCGCATGGCGCCGGAGGGCTTCATTGCCATTGCTCCGGAAAGTTTCGGGCTTGCGGCTGACGAGATCGCCTTGCGTGCCCTCGCTGAAATCCTCAAGGCCGTGAGCGGCAGCGACTATCCGCCCCGCTTCGAGGCGCTGAGAACGCTCTTCGATGCGCTCAAGGCCGGAAAACTCGGGCATGGGCGTACGCTGCATGGCTGCAAGCTGTCGCTCGACCGGGGGCTCGTCGTGGCCGTTCGAGAGCCTGCCGCCGCACTGGCCGCCCCCGCGATCGAGCTGAGGCGCGGGCAGGAGAGGGCATGGGACGGGCGTTTCGTTGTGAAACTCGCCGCGGGACCCGCCGGAGCCATTCGGCTCGGCGCGCTCGGCGCTGAAGGGCTGGTGCGGCTGAAGAAATCTGGTCTGCCCATGCCCGAGGCGCCGCGTGCCGCGCTCCTCGCGCTGCCCGCATTATGGAAGGAGGGTACGCTCCTCGGCGCGCCCCATATCGGCTTCCCCGGCAAGGGCGTCAGGGCGGAGGCCCGGCTTCTCAAGGGGCGGCTTCTCGATTCGCCGTAACGGGAAACTTACGCCCTGCTGCGACACTTCACTTTCGTGTTTCGGGGAAACGGGGCTTGGTAAACCCTTGGAACGACCCTATCTTCTCGAATTAGAAGCACTCAAGAGGATGATCGGCCCCGATCTGGCACGCCCCGTGCTAGACAAGGGACGGATGCTCACCAGGTGACAGAAGGTCAAGCCGTTGTCCAATTTCAAGAATTTCGCTCTGTGGGTGATCATCGCGCTGCTGCTCGTGGCGCTGTTCAACCTGTTTCAGAGCCCAGTCCAGCAAGCCGCGTCCAGCGAAATCAATTTCTCGCGCCTTCTCTCCGAGGTCGATGGCGGGAATGTGCGCGATGTGACCATTGCTGGCGAAAACATCACCGGTCATTACACGGATGGCCGACCCTTCCGCACCTACGCGCCATCCGATCCGAGCCTCGTGAACCGCCTCTATGAGAAGGGCGTGCAGATCACGGCGAAGCCTTCGGACGAGAACGTGCCGTCGATCGTCGGCGTGCTCGTCTCCTGGTTCCCGATGCTGCTGCTCATCGCCGTCTGGATCTTCTTCATGCGCCAGATGCAGGGCGGCGGCGGCAAGGCGATGGGCTTCGGCAAGTCGAAGGCCAAGCTCCTGACCGAGCGCCATGGCCGCGTTACCTTCGATGACGTCGCCGGCATCGACGAGGCCAAGGACGATCTGACCGAGATCGTCGAATTCCTGCGCGACCCGGCGAAGTTCCAGCGCCTTGGCGGCCGCATCCCCAAGGGCGTGCTGCTCGTCGGCCCTCCCGGCACGGGCAAGACGCTGCTCGCGCGCGCCATCGCGGGCGAGGCGAATGTGCCCTTCTTCACCATCTCCGGTTCCGACTTCGTCGAGATGTTCGTCGGCGTCGGCGCAAGCCGCGTGCGCGACATGTTCGAGCAGGCGAAGAAGAACGCGCCCTGCATCATCTTCATCGACGAAATCGACGCGGTCGGCCGTCATCGCGGCGCGGGCCTCGGCGGCGGCAATGACGAGCGCGAGCAGACGCTGAACCAGCTACTCGTCGAGATGGACGGCTTCGAGCCGAATGAGGGCATCATCCTCATCGCGGCGACGAACCGGCCCGACGTGCTCGACCCTGCGCTGCTGCGTCCCGGCCGCTTCGACCGCCAGGTCGTGGTGCCGAACCCGGACGTCGTTGGCCGCGAGAAGATCCTGAAGGTTCACATGAAGAAGGTGCCGCTTGCGCCCGATGTCGACCCGCGCACGCTGGCGCGCGGCACGCCGGGCTTCTCGGGCGCCGATCTTGCGAACCTCGTCAACGAGGCCGCGCTCATGGCCGCGCGCCGCGGCAAGCGCCTCGTCACCATGTCGGAGTTCGAGGACGCCAAGGACAAGGTCATGATGGGCGCGGAGCGGCGCTCCATGGTCATGACGGAAGAGGAAAAGCGCCTCACCGCCTATCACGAGGGCGGCCATGCGCTCGTCGCGCTCAACATGCCGGCCTCCGATCCCGTTCACAAGGCGACGATCATTCCGCGCGGACGCGCGCTCGGCATGGTCATGCGCCTGCCGGAGCGCGATCAGATCTCCGTCACGCGCGAAAAGCTGCAGGCCGATCTCGCGGTCGCCATGGGTGGACGCATCGCCGAAGAAGTCATCTTCGGCCATGAGAAGGTGACCTCCGGCGCCTCGTCGGACATCGCCATGGCGACAAAGATGGCCAAGGCCATGGTCACGCGCTGGGGCATGAGCGACAAGCTCGGGCCGCTCGCCTATCACGAGAACGAGGAGGAAGTCTTCCTCGGCCACTCCGTGTCGCGCCAGCAGAACATGTCCGAGGAGACGCAGCGCGCGATCGACGGCGAGGTGCGCCGCATCGTCGAGGAAGGCTATGCGACGGCCAGGAAGATCATCACCGATCATCTCGACCAGTTGCATGTCATCGCCAAGGGGCTTCTCGAATACGAGACGCTCTCGGGCGACGAGATCAAGGGGCTTCTCAAGGGCGAGCCGCCCGTGCGCAACATGGGCGAGCCGGTGGCCGCGGAGACGGGCCCCGTCTCGTCCGTGCCGAAGGCCGGACGCCCCGCCGAGTCCGGGCCGGGTGTCTCGCCGGAGCCGCACGGCGCCTGACCGGATGCCCCATGGCGGTTGAAACCGCCATTGCAGACAACGAAAAGGGAGGCCTCGCGGCCTCCCTTTTTCATTGTTCCGCTGGCGCATCATGCGTCTCTTGCCTAGCCTTTCGTTCAGTCGAGTTTGCGCGTTCGATCCTGAAGCGACCATCTGCCAGGGAGAACCTTGCATGACACTGACGAAACGCATTTCTGCGGAGTTCATCGGCACGTTCTGGCTCGTACTGGGCGGCTGCGGCAGCGCCGTGCTCGCTGCCGCATTCCCCGAACTCGGCATCGGTTTCGCGGGCGTGGCGCTTGCCTTCGGCCTCACGGTGCTGACCATGGTCTATGCGCTCGGCCACATCTCCGGCGGCCATTTCAATCCGGCGGTGACGGTCGGATTGACAGTAGGCGGACGATTTGCGTCGAGGGACCTGATCCCCTATGTGATCGCGCAGGTTCTGGGGGCGATTGCCGCAGCCGCCGTGCTCTATTTCATCGCGACGGGAAAGGCGGGCTACGATATCGCCGTCAACGGGCTTGCAGCGAACGGCTATGGCGAGCATTCGCCCGGTGGCTACAGTCTCCGGGCCGGCGCCGCCAGCGAGATCGTCATGACCTTCGGGTTTCTGGTCGTGATATTGGGGGCAACGTCCAGAGCCGCGCCATCAGGCTTCGCGGGCATCCCCATCGGCCTTGCGCTGACGCTCATCCATCTCGTCAGCATTCCCGTCACCAACACTTCGGTCAATCCGGCGCGGAGCACGGGGCCGGCGCTTTTTGTCGGCGGCTGGGCCATCGAGCAGCTCTGGCTCTTCTGGGTCGCGCCCATTATCGGCGCGGTGCTGGCGGGGCTCGTCTATAACTGGCTCGGCAGCGAAGACTGACACGCAGAAATGGCATGAGGTTGATCGGCCTGCGAAACATCTTTGACGCCGTCAGGTAAACTTGAATTCAGTGCCTCAATAGCAGTTGCGTTGACCGATGATCCGGGGTGGGTTTTCTGGCCGGACTTCGGATCTGTGTGCGGACTTTTTTGTCTTAGACCTCAAATACATGCATTGATAGTATTTCATTGCCGTGGAAATTTCTGTTTTTGGCGTCAGTTCTCAGGAGAGGGAGCCATGCACAGCGACCATCGCACGTATTTCAGGTTCACAGGCCGCCTGCGAATTGAGAAGTCCGTCAACTCATTGATGGGGCTTGTCGAAGGGATCGCGATCGACGAGATGATAAATGGAAGGGAGCTGGATTTCCTTCATATGTGGATTGACGATCACAAATTTGTTGAAATAAATCATCCGTTTAACGAATTTATCCCAGTGATCCGAAATGTCATTCGGGAAGGTGTCATCAATGATGACGAGAAGAATGACATCTTGTGGCTCGGAGAAAGACTTTGCGGTACGGGATACTTTGAAGCTGTGGCAGCCGACATGCAGAAACTGCATGCGGTGCTTGGGGGTATCATTGCAGATGGCGTAGTTACAGAGCCTGAATTGAGAGGTCTGTCGAATTGGCTATCAGAGCACGAGCATCTGAAAACGCTTTGGCCCTACGACGAAGTGGCCAGTCTGGTCACATCCGTTCTCATAGATGGAAAAATTGATGAGGAGGAGCACAGGCTCCTGAAAAATTTCTTTTCAGGATTTGTGTCAGTTCTTGATGACAGAGTGATTGGACAACCGTTGGTATTTGAAGGGGCATCTCTCACCGGCGTTTGCGCCGTGTGCCCGGAAATTCAATTCGAGGATTCAATATTTTGCTTTACGGGTGCCTCCTATAAATATTCGCGAGGTGAACTTGAGGAGACCGTAAGGCGGCTTGGTGGGGAGGTTGCATTATCGGTATCCCGAAAAGTCGACTATCTGATTATCGGCGCGGAAGGAAACCCTTGCTGGGCATATGCGTGTTATGGTCGGAAGGTCGAAAAGGCCGTTCAATTGCGCAAGGAAGGCTTTTCACTGGTGATTGCTCATGAAAACGATTTCCATGATGCGGTTGCAGATCTGAGCTGAGATAAATTTCACATGATGCCCGTTTCGCTGGCGTGCTAGAACCGCCGCATGAACAGCGCCGCTCCCAGAATTCTTGGCATCGTCAACATCACGTCGGATTCCTTTTCCGACGGGGGCCGGTTTCTCGCGCCCGACGCCGCGATCGCGCAGGCGCTGAAGCTCACCCGCGAGGGCGCGGATATCGTCGATCTCGGCCCTGCGTCGAGCAATCCGGATGCGGCGCCCGTTTCCGCCGAGAAGGAGATCGCGCGCCTCGCGCCGGTTCTCGACCGGCTGCTTGCCGAGGGCATCGAGGTTTCGGTCGACAGCTACCGGCCCGAGACGCAGGCCTATGCGCTGAAGCGCGGCGTCGCCTGGCTGAACGACATCAAGGGCTTTCCGCATGCGGGGCTTCATCCCGCCATCGCCGAGGCGGATTGCGGCCTCATCCTCATGCATTCGGTGCAGGAGGGGCAGGCCGACAGGCGCGCGGCGCCCGATGGCGACATCATGGGCCATATATGCCGCTTCTTCGAGGCGCGGCTCGCCACGCTGGAGGCGGCGGGCATCGCGCGCTCGCGCATCGTGCTTGATCCGGGCATGGGGTTCTTTCTCGGCGCGGCCCCGGAAACCTCGTTCAGCGTGCTGGCGCGTCTCGGCGAGCTCAAGGGCCGTTTCGGCCTGCCGGTGCTCATCTCCGTTTCGCGGAAATCATTCCTCCGCGCGGTGACGGGCCGGGGCGCCGGCGAAGCGGGCGCGGCGACGCTTGCGGCGGAACTCATCGCCGCGGTGAACGGCGCCGACTATATCCGTACACATGAGGCGGCCCCGCTCAGGGATGCGCTTGCGGTCTGGGCCAATGTGAAAGATATCGCAAGAAATCGTTAACTGCGAAAACACGAACAGGCCTTATATTTGCAGCGCGGAAACGGGGAGGCCCGCGCAAACGGCATTGGCCATTTTTGAAACAGACCGGGGTTCGATCTTTCATGTCGCGTAAGTATTTCGGCACCGATGGCATCAGGGGAACCGCCAATCAGGGCGCAATGACGGCGGAAACCGCGCTGCGCGTCGGCATGGCGGCAGGCCGCGTCTTTCGCCGCGGCGAGCATCGCCATCGCGTCGTGATCGGCAAGGACACGCGCCTTTCCGGCTACATGCTCGAGCCCGCGCTCACCGCCGGCTTCACCTCGATGGGCATGGACGTCTTTCTCTTCGGTCCGCTGCCGACGCCCGCCGTTGCGATGCTCACGCGCTCGCTTCGCGCCGATCTCGGCGTCATGATTTCAGCCTCGCACAATTCCTTCGAGGACAATGGCATCAAGCTTTTCGGGCCCGATGGCTTCAAGCTCTCCGACGAAGTGGAGCTCGAGATCGAGCACCATATGGACAACGGCCTTGCCGACAATCTCGCGGGCGCGCGCGATCTCGGCCGCGCGAAGCGCATCGACGATGCGCAGGCGCGCTATATCGAGCATGTGAAGCACACATTCCCGAAGGATTTCACGCTGGAAGGTCTGCGCATCGTCATCGATTGCGCGAATGGCGCTGCCTACAAGGTGGCGCCGGCGGTTCTCTGGGAACTTGGTGCCGATGTCGTCGCCGTAGGCACGGAGCCTGACGGTTTCAACATCAATGCCGATTGCGGCTCCACGGCGCCGCAGCGCATGTGCGCGACGGTGCGCGAGCGGCGCGCGGATATCGGCATCGCGCTCGATGGCGATGCCGACCGCGTCATCATTTGCGACGAGAACGGGCACATCATCGACGGCGATCAGATCATGGCGCTGGTCGCGCGCTCATGGCAGGAAGCGGGCAAGCTCTCCGCGCCCGGCATCGTCGCGACGGTCATGTCCAATCTCGGCCTCGAGCGCTTTCTCGGCGGGCTCGGGGTCGAACTCGTCCGTACGCAGGTCGGCGACCGGTACGTCGTCGATTGCATGCGCCAGCACGGCTACAATGTCGGCGGCGAGCAGTCCGGCCACATCGTGCTGACGGATTTCTCGACGACGGGCGACGGCCTCATCGCCGCGCTTCAGGTGCTCGCCGTGCTCAAGGCGGGCAACATTCCCGTGTCGGAGCTCTGCCATCTCTTCGATCCGCTGCCGCAGCTTCTGAAGAATGTGCGCTTCCGCAAGGGGGAGCCCCTCTCCGAAAAGGAAGTGATGCAGGCGATCCGCGAGGGCGAGGAGAGGCTTGGCGCGAGCGGCCGTCTCGTCATCCGCAAATCGGGGACAGAGCCACTCATCCGTGTGATGGGCGAGGGCGACGACGCCGCGCTCGTCAAGGCGGTGGTCAACGACATCGTTTCCGCAATCGAAAGACATGCAGCGTGAGCGACGAATTTCAGGGGCGCGTCCTCATCATCGCGGGTTCGGATTCGGGCGGCGGTGCGGGCATTCAGGCTGACATCAAGACGGTGACGGCGCTCGGCGGCTACGCCATGACGGCGGTGACGGCGATCACCGTGCAGGACACGCTCGGCGTTCACGGCATCCATGAGATCCCTGTCGACATCGTGCGCGCGCAGATCGCGGTCACGCTCGCGGATATCGGCGCCGACGCCGTCAAGACCGGCATGCTCCATTCGGCGGAGATCATCGAGGCGGCGGCTGAAGAAATTTCCCGCCTCGCGCCCGATGCCGCGCTCGTCGTCGATCCGGTGATGGTGGCGAAGGGCGGTGCGGCGCTTCTCAAGAACGAGGCGGTGGAGGCGTTGAAGAGCGTGCTCATTCCGCTGGCGACGATCATCACGCCCAACGCGCCCGAGGCGTCGGCGCTGACCGGCCGCAGGGTCGAGACGCTGGAAGACCAGAAGGCGGCGGCCGACGCGCTGATCGGCCTCGGCTGCGAGGCCGTGCTCATCAAGGGCGGTCATATTCCGGGCGACACCATCTTCGATGTGCTGGCGACGGAAGAGACGATCGAAGTGATGTCGAGCCCGCGCATCGACACGCCTCACACGCATGGCACAGGATGCACGCTCGCCTCCGCGATCGCCGCCTTTCTCGCTCAGGGGGCGGAGCTGCGCGAGGCGGTGGAAGCCGCGCGTGACTATGTGCATATGGCGATCCTCACCGCGCCGGGCTTTGGCAAGGGCCATGGGCCGCTCAATCACGGCTGGACGGTGCAGGCGCTCGAAGACGAGGAAGAGTAGGGGGGCCTCTCTTCTCCTTGCCCGCGCGCATAGGAGCGATCAGAAGCGCAGTTCCATCAGCGGTATCGTCCGGCCGGGCACCGAGCCCGAGGCAACCTCGCCGCGGCGGCAGAAGCCCTCCTTCTCATAGAAGCCCGTCGAATTGGGATCGGCCTCAACGCGCACGAGCGGCAGGCCGTGGCGGCGCGCATATTCGAGCAATTCGCCGACGAGGCGATGGCCAAGCCCCATGCCGATGTAACGCGGGTGGATGAAGAGATATTCGAGCGAGGCGCTGCCTTCATCGACCCTCAGCGCGGAGAAGCCTGCGATCTCGCCCGCCACCTCGGCAACGCGAACGCGCTGGCGGCCGATCTTGCCGTAGGTGATGGTGAGTTCGGAGCGGCACTGCTCGAGGAATTCGTCGTCATAGCCCCAATGGGCCTTTGCTTCCATGGCGAGTGCGGACAGTGCGGGGCCTTCGTCGGACCAGGCGGGCCGAACGAATATGGCCGTCGAGGGACGAGCGGACGATCCCATCTCCACCTCCATGCGCTGCAAGCATAGCACGGATGCGCGCCTCCGACGATTCGCTTCGCCGCTGTGGCGCGGGCGCTCTATCCAAACCGGCGAAATGGCCTCAGGTTACGCGCTTCGACAGATGCTTGCCGGATGCGATCATGAGAGCCACGATTTTTCAGGTTGATGCCTTTGCAGACAGGCCCTTCGAGGGCAATCCCGCGGCCGTCGTTCCGCTCGAAAGCTGGCCGGACGACGCGCTCATGCAGGCGGTCGCGGCTGAGAACAATCTCGCCGAGACGGCTTTCTTCGTGCCTGAAGGCGAAGGCTTCCGTCTGCGCTGGTTCACGCCCGCCATCGAGGTGCCGCTATGCGGCCATGCCACGCTTGCAAGCGCGCATGTGCTCTTTGCCCATCTGGGGCATAAGGCGCCACAGGTCCAGTTCGAGACGTTGAGTGGACGGCTCACGGTGAAGCGCGAGGGCGATCTTCTCGCCATGGATTTCCCGGCCGCGGAGGCCAAGCCTTTCCCCGAGCCCGAGGGGCTTGCCGCGGCGATCGGCGCGAAGCCCGTTCTCACGCTGAAGACATCGCATATTCTCGCGCTGTTCGGCAGCGTGGGCGCGGTCGCGGCGCTCGATCCCGACATGGCGGCGTTGAAGCGGCTGCTCGTCTCGCTCGGCGGTCCGGGCCTCATCTGCATGGCGGAAGGCGAGGCGGGGTCGGGCTTCGATTTCGTCTCGCGCTTCTTCGCGCCCGCGCATGGCATCGACGAGGACCCGGTGACGGGCTCGGCCCATTGCAGCAGCGTGCCCTATTGGGCGAGGAAGCTCGGCAAGAAGGACCTCGTCGCGCGGCAGATCTCGCGGCGCGGCGGCACGCTCTGGTGCACGGATGCAGGCGCGCGCGTGATCCTGCGGGGGCGCTGCGCGGATTATCTCAAGGGAGAGATCGTGGTCTGACGATGGCGGCGGGGCCGGGTGGCAAAATCGCCATTTGACTCCGTTTCGCCCGGTTTTTATAGGGGGGGGGGCCCCCCCCCCCCCACGGGGAGGCATTTATTGGGAGGGGTAGGTTACATATGACCGCCACAGAGCGTCCGGCCGCACGTCCGGCCAATCCCCACTTCTCCTCCGGTCCCTGCGCCAAGCGCCCGGGCTGGTCCCTCAAAAATCTCGAAAAGGCACTCGTCGGCCGCAGCCATCGCTCCAAGCCGGGCAAGGCGCGCCTCGTCGAAGCCATCGAGAAAACCCGTACCATTCTCGGCGTTCCGGCCGACTACAGAATCGGCATCGTGCCCGCCTCCGATACTGGCGCGGTCGAAATGGCGCTCTGGTCGCTGCTCGGCGCGCGCGGCGTGGACCTCCTCGCCTGGGAAAGCTTCGGCGAAGGCTGGGTCACGGACGTCGTGAAGCAGCTCAAGCTCAAGGATACGCGCACGCTGAAGGCGCCCTATGGCAAGCTTCCCGATCTCGCCGACGTGAATTTCAAGAACGACGTCGTCTTCACCTGGAACGGCACGACCTCGGGCGTGCGCGTGCCGAATGGCGACTGGATCCCCGCCGATCGCGAGGGGCTGACCATCTGCGACGCGACTTCGGCAGCCTTCGCGCAGGACCTTGCGTGGCCGAAGCTCGATGTCGTCACCTTCTCCTGGCAGAAGGTGCTGGGCGGCGAGGCCGCGCATGGCATGCTCATTCTGAGCCCCCGCGCCGTCGAGCGTCTGGAGAGCTACACCCCCGCCTGGCCCATGCCCAAGATTTTCCGCATGACCAAGGGCGGAAAGCTCATCGAAGGCATCTTCAAGGGCGAGACGATCAACACGCCGTCCATGATCTGCGTCGAGGATTATCTCGATGCGCTCAACTGGGCGGAATCGATCGGCGGACTCAAGTCCCTGATGGCGCGCGCCAATGCGAATGCCGCGGTAATCGCCGAATGGATCGAGCGCACGCCATGGGCCGCCTTCCTTGCGGAAGACGTGACCACGCGCTCGAACACATCCGTCTGTCTGCGGATCGTCGATCCGAAAGTGGCCGCGCTGAGCGATGACGAGCAGGCCGCCTTCGCCAAGAAGATCGCGGACATGCTCGACAAGGAAGGCGTCGCCAACGACATCGGAGCCTATCGCGATGCGCCGCCCGGCCTTCGCATCTGGGCGGGCGCGACCGTCGAAGTTGACGACATGCGCGCACTCATGCCGTGGCTCGACTGGGCTTTCGCCGAGGCGCGCGCCGCTCTCGCGGACGCCTGACGTTTTTCGATTTTGTAATCCTCTCGTCATTGCCGGGCCGGCGCGCAAGCGCCGTGGCCCGGCGATCCAGAACCGGGGGTTTCAACGACCCTCTGGAAGCCCGGACGAGGTTCGGGCATGACGAGCCAAAACAGACGGAGGCTTTGATGCCCAAGGTTCTGATTTCCGACAAACTGTCGCCTGCCGCCGTGAAGATCTTCCAGGATCGCGGCATCGAGGTCGATGTGAAGACCGGCCTCGATCGCGATGAACTCATGAAGATCATCGGCGATTATGACGGTCTCGCCATTCGCTCTAACACCAAGGTCACGCCCCCCGTGATAGCGGCGGCGGCGAATCTCAAGGTCATCGGCCGCGCAGGCATCGGCGTCGACAATGTCGATCTTCCGGCTGCGACCGCGAAGGGCATCATCGTGATGAACACGCCCTTCGGCAATTCGATCACCACGGCCGAGCACGCCATTGCCATGATGTTCGCGCTGGCGCGCGACATTCCGCAGGCGAACGAATCGACTCACGCGGGCAAGTGGGAAAAGTCGAAATTCATGGGCGTCGAGCTGACGGCGAAGACGCTCGGCATCATCGGCTGCGGCAATATCGGTTCGATCGTCGCCGACCGCGCCCTCGGCCTCAAGATGAAAGTCATCGCCTTCGATCCGTTCCTGACGCAGGAGCGCGCTGCCGATCTTGGCGTGGAGAAGGTCGATCTCGACGAGCTGCTGAAGCGTTCCGACTTCATCACGCTGCACACGCCGCTGACGGACAAGACGCGCAACATCCTCAACAAGGACAGCCTTGCCAAGACGAAGAAGGGCGTTCGCATCATCAACTGCGCACGCGGCGGACTTGTCGTCGAGGCCGATCTCAAGGCCGCGATCGAAGCGGGCCATGTCGCAGGCGCGGCGCTTGACGTCTTCGAGGAAGAGCCTGCCAAGACGAACATCCTCTTCGGCATGGAGCAGATCGTCGCGACGCCTCATCTCGGCGCCTCGACCAATGAAGCGCAGGAAAATGTGGCGCTTCAGGTCGCCGAGCAGATGGCCGACTATCTGCTCTCCGGCGCGATTACCAATTCGGTCAACGTGCCGTCGATCTCGGCGGAAGAAGCGCCGAAGCTCACGCCCTTCGTGGAGCTTGCGCAGCTTCTCGGCTCCTTCGCGGGCCAGCTCACCGAGACGGGCATCCATGAGGTGACGATCGAATATGAAGGCACCGTCGCCGGGATGAACACCCGCGTTCTCACCAATGCAGCGCTGACCGGCCTTCTCAAGCCGCAGCTCGCCGATGTGAACACGGTCTCCGCGCCCGTCATTGCCAAGGAGCGCGGCATTCAGGTCTCCGAGGTGAAGCGCGAGCAGCGCGGCGCCTATGAAACCTATATCCGCCTGACCGTGAAGACGGATCGTCAGGAGCGCTCGGTCGCGGGCACGGTCTTCTCCGATGGCCGTCCGCGTCTCATCCAGATCAAGGGCGTCAACATGGATGCCGCTCTCGGCGCGCACATGATCTATGTGACGAACCAGGACAAGCCGGGCTTCATCGGCGCTCTGGGCTCGATCCTCGGCAAGTCGAATATCAATATCGCCAACTTCAATCTCGGCCGACAGGAAACGGGCGGCGCTGCCATCTGTCTCGTCGAGGTCGACGGCCCGGTGCCCGCCGAGGTGCTGAACGAAATCCAGGCGCTGCCGCATGTGGTGCAGGTCAAGGCGCTGAGCTTCTGATTTCGTCCGGCTTGCGCCGGTCCGATCAGATTTCGATGCATGAAAACGAAACGGCGTCCCGCCAGGGGCGCCGTTTCAGCTTTCGGGCAGCGGAATGAATTCCGTTTCGCCGATGACCTTCTCGAAGCGGCCGTTCTTCCAGTCCTCTTTCGCCTGCTCGATGCGCTCTTTGCGCGAGGAGACGAAATTCCACCAGATGTGACGCGGGCCTTCGAGCGGCGCGCCGCCGAGAAACATGAGCCGGGCCCCGCGCGTCGCCTTGATGGTGATGCGCTCGCCGGGCTTGAAGACGAGTAGCCGCGGCGCCTCGAAGCGTTCGCCCGCGATTTCGACCTCGCCCTCGGCAATGTAGGCCGCGCGTTCCTCGTAATCGGGATCGAGCGGCGCGCTGGCACCCGCGGCAAGCTCGGCATCGGCATAGAACCAGTCGGAAAAAGTGGCGACGGGCGACGCGGCTCCGAAGGCGTGCCCTGCGATCACCCGCGCGCGCACGCCGCCATCCTCGATGACAGGCAGGCTCCCGGCGCTGAAATGCTGGAAGCTCGGTGCCGTTTCTTCGTGCTTCTCGGGGAGTGCGACCCAGCTCTGAATGCCGAAGAGGCGCTGCCCCTCGCGCCTTTGCAGGTCGGGCGAGCGTTCCGAATGGGCGATGCCGCGCCCCGCCGTCATCAGGTTCATGGCGCCGGGAAGAATCTCCTGCACATTGCCCTTGCTGTCGCGATGGAGGATCGCTCCCTCGAAGAGATAGGTGACGGTCGCGAGTCCGATATGCGGGTGCGGCCGTACATCCATACCGGTGCCCGGTGTCATCTCGGCCGGGCCCATCTGATCGAGAAAGACGAAAGGTCCCACCATGCGGCGCTTCACATAGGGAAGGGCGCGGCGGACGGCCAGCGCCCCGACATCGCGCATGCGTGGCACGACGACCATTTCGAGCGCGTCGCAGGACTTTCTGTCGCCGGGCTCGGGTTCACTCGAGGGTAGCCAGCTCATGATCATCCTCCCTTGTCCAGCTCGGAGAGAAACAAGAATAGGCAATCGCCGGCGGCGGCGAAACCGGCGCCGAAGCCTCGCGCAACGGACGCGACGGGCGGAATTCTTCCTAAAGCGCTTTCCTTCGGGGTCCCCCTCGGCTACAACCTCTCAAAGCCCCCCGCCGAAAGGCCCGGGGGCTTTTGGCTTGTTCAGACGCCTTGCGTTCATCTCCTAAGGTATTGATCGATATGGCAAATGTGGTTGTTGTCGGCTCCCAGTGGGGCGACGAGGGCAAAGGCAAGATCGTGGACTGGCTCTCCGAGCGCGCCGATGTGGTGGTGCGCTTTCAGGGCGGGCACAATGCCGGCCATACGCTCGTCATCGACGGCAAGACCTATAAGCTCTCGCTCCTGCCTTCGGGCGTCGTCCGGCCGGGCAAGCTCTCGGTCATCGGCAATGGCGTCGTGGTCGATCCCTGGGCGCTCTGCGACGAGATCGCCCGCCTGCGCGAGCAGGGCGTGGAAGTGAGCCCCGACAATCTCCGCATCGCCGAAAACGCGGTGCTCATTCTGCCGCTTCACCGCGAACTCGATGAAATCCGCGAGACGTCGAATACGGGCACGCGCATCGGCACGACGAAGCGCGGCATCGGCCCGGCCTATGAGGACAAGGTCGGCCGCCGCGCTCTGCGCGTGATGGATCTCGTCGATCTCGACGCGCTCGAGGACAAGGTGGAAAAGCTCCTCGCGCATCACAACGCGCTGCGGAAGGGTCTCGGCAAGGACCTCATCGACTGCAAGGCGCTCACCGCGCAGCTCAAGGATGTGGCGCCGAAAATCCTGCCCTACATGGATACTGTCTGGCGCCTGCTCGACGGGATACGCCGCCGCGGCAATCGCATTCTCTTCGAGGGCGCGCAGGGCACGCTGCTCGACATCGACCACGGCACCTATCCTTATGTGACGTCATCGAACACGGTCTCGGCGCAGGCCGCGACTGGCGCGGGCATCGGCCCGTCCTCGATCCACACCGTGCTCGGCATCACCAAGGCCTATACGACGCGCGTGGGCGAGGGGCCTTTCCCGTCCGAGCTTCATGACGAGATCGGCCAGCGGCTGGGCGAGCGCGGCCGCGAGTTCGGTACCGTGACGGGGCGCAAGCGCCGCTGCGGCTGGTTCGATGCGGTGCTTGTGCGCCAGGCGATCAAGACGAGCGGCATCACCGATATCGCGCTGACGAAGCTCGACGTGCTCGATGGCTTCGACGAGGTGAAGATCTGCGTCGCCTACAAGCTCGACGGCAAGGAGATCGACTATCTGCCCGCTTCGGCGGCGCTGCAGGCCCGCGTCGAGCCGGTCTATGAGACGCTCGAGGGCTGGAAGGAAACGACCTTCGGCGCGCGGAGCTGGGGTGCGCTTCCCGCGCAGGCAATCAAATATGTCCGCCATGTCGAGGAGCTGATCGAGGCGCCGGTGACGCTGCTCTCGACCTCGCCCGAGCGCGACGACACGATCCTGATGAAGGATCCGTTCGCGGATTGAGGAACGGGCAGGCGGGCGCCTCGCAAGGAAGCGCCCGTCCGCCGGTTTCAGCCGGTGATCAGCGCGTAATAGATCAGCACCGTGCCGATGACGCCCGCGAAATAGGCGAGCGTCCTAATTGCGAGGAACGTCCAACCGCCCAGATAGACGACGGCGTGGATGATCCGTGCAATGAGGAAAATCTGCGCGCCGAGCACGGTAAGCCCCGTATGCGTGCCCGCGATATGCGCAGGTATGACGGCGGCGCCGAACACGACCAGATTTTCCATCAGGTTCAGATAGGCGCGGCGTGCGCGTCCGGCCCATCCCTCTCCCTTGGCGGGCACTTCGCGATTGCCGATGCCCCATTCCTGGCCCATCGCATTGACGTTGCCCACGGCCGACGCAAGGATCAGCACGAGAAGCAGCAGGCCACTCCAGACCAGCGCCCAAAGTTCGATCGTCATTGCCTCTTTCTCCCCTGACTTGCGGGCAGCCCGAATCGGCCGCCCTCGGCAAGGTTAGTGCGGAGCCGCCTTGCCGCGCCAGTGGAGTAGGGCGTATCCGGAGGGATTTCAGCGCCCGAGAAGCTCTCTCGCGCCCTGCATGAGCCGGGCGACCTTTTCGCCCGCAGGCTCGGGCGGCGACAGCCTTGCCGCCTGACCGGACCAGAGAGACAGGAATTCCGGCTTGTTCTCCCGCGCGCTGGCGGCAGCGAGCGGGGCCGCCATTCCGCGCTGGGTGGGGAAGGGGGCGGTGCGACTCTCGAAGGCGGCCAGTTCCTCCGTCATGCGGTTGCGGATGGCGCGGGCGGGGCGTCCCGAAAAGAGCTTTGTCACGGTCGTCGCGTCATCGGCTGTTTCGGCGAGCGCCTTGCGGTGAACGGGGTGAACCTTCGCCTCCGGGCAGACGAGAAAGGCCGTGCCGAGCTGCACGCCGGACGCGCCGAGCATGAAGGCGGCGGCGATGCCGCGCGCATCCGCTATGCCGCCCGCCGCGATCACCGGCACCTTCACCGCATCGACCACTTGCGGCACGAGCGCCATGGTGCCGACCGTGCCGCGATCGAGGCCGCCGAGGAAAGTGCCGCGATGGCCGCCCGCCTCGTGCCCCTGCGCGATGATCGCGTCGGCGCCTCCGGCCTCGAGAGCGCGCGCCTCCGCCACGGTCGTCGCGCAGCCGATGACCTTTATGCCGGCCGCATGGAGCTTCGCCATGGCGTCGCCGCGCGGAAGACCGAAATGGAAGCTGACGACGCGCGGCGCGATTTCGAGGAGCAGGGCGAGCTGTTCGTCGCTGAAGGCGGGCGCGGGCGATGCGGGTTCCGGCACGGCGCCAAGGCCGAACTCGCTGTAAAGCGGCGCGAGCGCCTGCTGCATCGGCCTGGCGTCGTAGCTCGCGAGATTGGGCTCCTCATGCACGAAGAAATTGAGATTGAACGGCTTGTTCGTGAGCTTACGGAGCTGGCCCACCGCGTCGCGCAATTCCTGCGGCTTCATCATCGCCACGCCGAGCGAGCCGAGCCCGCCTGCATTGGCGACCGCGGCGGCGAGTTCGGGCGTCGCGCTGCCCGCCATGGGCGCCTGAATGATCGGCTGGTCGATGCCGAGAAGTTCCGTCAGTCGTTGCTGAGCCTGCATTTTCGATCTCTCCGGCGTGTTTTGCTGTCCCTTTACCTTACTCCTCATAAGGGGCACACTGGCAGACATTCCGAGGGGTGTCCGGGCGAAAGATTGAAATCCGTCCCGGGCTGAGATGGCGAAAGGCCGAACTCTTAGAACCTGATCCGGGTCATGCCGGCGAAGGGACGGGAAAGACCGCACCCACGCTATCCCGGATTTCCGAAACCTCGATTGGACGGAGATCCTCATGAACATTCACGCAAAGCCGAGCGTTACGACTGGCCCCTTGCCCGCTTCGCGCAAGGTCTACACGTCGCCCGCTGCCTTTCCGGAACTCAACGTGCCTTTCCGCGAAATCGCGCTGCATCCGAGCGCGAAGGAGCCGCCGGTTCGCGTCTATGACACGTCGGGTCCCTACACCGATCCCGATGCGGTGATCGATGTCGAGAAGGGGCTGCCGCGCATGCGCGAAGCCTGGATCGAGGCGCGCGGCGGCACGGAGCGTTATGAGGGCC
This sequence comes from Parvibaculum sp., assembly GCF_035325945.1. Taxonomy (GTDB): domain Bacteria; phylum Pseudomonadota; class Alphaproteobacteria; order Parvibaculales; family Parvibaculaceae; genus Parvibaculum. Next base: position 70,729 of record NZ_DAOKYX010000001.1, on the reverse strand, counting down.
GCGCGCTGAAGCCCGAAGACAATGGCAATGTGAGCGATACGCATCTCGCGCGGAGTTTTCCGATCGCGCATGCGCCGCGCCGCGGGTTTGCGGGCCAGCCGCTGACGCAACTCGAATATGCGCGCGCTGGTATCGTGACGGCGGAGATGGCCTATATCGCGGAGCGCGAGAATATGGGCCGCAAGCAGGCACTGGAGAGCGCCGCGCACAGGATCGCCGAGGGCGAGAGCTTCGGTGCCGATATTCCCGAATTCATCACGCCGGAATTCGTGCGCCGCGAGGTTGCCGAGGGGCGCGCCATCATTCCGGCGAATATCAACCACCCGGAAATCGAGCCGATGATCATCGGCCGCAACTTCCTTGTGAAGATCAACGCCAATATCGGCAATTCGGCCATTGCCTCTTCCGTCGCGGAAGAGGTGGACAAGATGGTGTGGGCGATCCGCTGGGGCGCCGACACGGTGATGGACCTTTCGACGGGACGCAACATTCACAACACGCGCGAATGGATCATCCGCAATTCGCCCGTGCCCATCGGCACGGTGCCGATCTATCAGGCGCTCGAAAAGGTCGATGGCATCGCTGAAAATCTGACCTGGGAGGTCTTCCGCGACACGCTCATCGAACAGGCCGAGCAGGGCGTCGATTACTTCACCATCCATGCGGGCGTGCGGCTCGCCTATGTGCCGCTCACCGCGAAGCGCGTCACCGGCATCGTCTCGCGCGGCGGTTCGATCATGGCGAAGTGGTGCCTCGCGCATCACAAGGAAAGCTTCCTCTACGAGCACTTCGAGGAAATCTGCGATATCATGCGCGCCTATGACGTTTCCTTCTCGCTTGGCGACGGATTGCGCCCGGGCTCGATCGCGGATGCGAATGACGAGGCGCAGTTCGCGGAGCTCGAAACGCTGGGCGAGCTGACGCAGATCGCCTGGAAGAAGGGCTGTCAGGTGATGATCGAAGGGCCGGGTCACGTGCCGATGCACAAGATCAAGGTCAATATGGACAAGCAGCTCAAGCATTGCGGCGGCGCGCCTTTCTATACGCTCGGGCCGCTGACGACCGACATCGCGCCGGGCTACGACCACATCACGAGCGGTATCGGCGCGGCGATGATCGGCTGGTTCGGCTGCGCCATGCTTTGCTATGTGACGCCGAAAGAGCATCTGGGGTTGCCGAACCGCGCCGACGTCAAGGAAGGCGTCATCACCTACAAGATCGCGGCGCATGCGGCCGATCTCGCCAAGGGGCATCCGGCGGCGCAGCTTCGGGACGATGCGCTTTCCCGCGCGCGTTTCGAGTTCCGCTGGGAGGACCAGTTCAATCTCGCGCTCGACCCCGAGCGCGCGCGCGACTTCCATGACCAGACGCTCCCCAAGGACGCGCACAAGACGGCGCATTTCTGCTCCATGTGCGGGCCGAAATTCTGTTCGATGAAGATCACGCAGGATGTGCGCGACTATGCCGAAAGCGGCATGGCCGAAATGTCGGACAAGTTCCGCAATTCGGGCGGCGAGATCTATGTCGAGGAGGAAGTCGCAGCCGTGAAGGAGGCGAACCGTGCGCTTGGTGGCGCGCGGCGGGAGAACCCGATCCCCTGAAGGTGTGTGGATGGCCCGGCTCGTCCGGGCCATGTCGGGGAGATCAGACGCCTGCCACCGCAATCGTCATCCCGGGCTTGTCCCGGGATCCAGGGCCGTACGCTCAGGCAGCCTTCGACAGGATCTCGAGCGCGGCGGCGTGAAGCTCCGGCGTTGCCGCCGCCACGACCGAGCCGCCCATTTGCGGATCGTCGCCCGTCCATGTGGTGACGATGCCGCCCGCGTGCTCGATGACGGGCATCAGCGCCTGAATGTCATAAGGCTGGAGGCTTGCCTCGATCACGAGGTCGATGCAGCCCGCCGCGAGCAGGCAATAGAAATAGCAGTCGCCGCCGAAGCGCCGCAGGCGCACGCGCGAACTGATCTCGCGGAAAGCCGCGCGCGCGCGCTCTTCCTTGAACATGCCGGGATCGGTATTGCCGAGCAGCGCGTCCTCGAGCTTCGTGCACTGGCTCGTGCGGAGAATGCGCCGGCCATGCTTGCCGATGAGTTCCGAGCCGCCGGGACGGCCGAGAAAGCGCTCGCCGATATAGGGCTGGTCCATGAGGCCGATGACGGGGCGCGTGCCGTCATTGAGCGCGATGAGCGTGCCCCAGAGAGGAACGCCGCTGATGAAGGAGCGCGTACCGTCGATGGGGTCGATGACCCATGTGAGCGGGCTCTCGCCTTCTTCCCGTCCGTGTTCCTCGCCGAAAATCCCGTGGGAAGGATAGTGGCTCTTGATCAGTTCACGGATCGCCGCTTCCGCGTCGCGGTCGGCGGCGGTGACGGGATCGAACGTGTATTCGCCCCGCTTGTTGTCCACGGCAAGGCCCGAGCGGAAATGCGGCAGCGTGACCGCGCTCGCGGCATCGGCGAGCCGCAGGGCGAAAGTCGAGAGTTCGTCGATATCCTTGGGCGAAAGCATGTCCGGGCCTCATGGTGGAACGAGCCCGCATAATGGGGCCCGCCCGATGGCTAGTCCAGCCGGTAGACGCGCTTCGCCGTATCGTGGAAGAGCGCTGCTTTTTCATCGGCGCTCGCACCCTTCGCCATCTTCTTGAAGGCGTTCCAGACCACCGCATAGGAGCAGGAGAGCTTGTCCACCGGGAAGTTGCTCTCGAACATGCAGCGCTCGGGGCCGAAGGCGTCGATCGCATGCAGGTAGTAATCCTGCGTTGCGGCCACGAGTTCGTCCGAGGTCGGCGGCAGCGCGCGCTTGTGCCAGCCGAAGCCGTTGACCGCCATGTTGATGCCGCCGAGCTTCGCCACCACATTCGGACATTCGGAAAGCTCGACCACATCCTTCATCCACTGCGCGAAAATCTCCTCGCGCCTGCCTTCATAAGGACCGATGCCGATGGGGCCGCCGAAATGGTCGAAGATGATCGTGACCTCGGGATGGGCGCGGGCGAGTGCCGTGAGTTCCGGGATCTGATGGTGATAAAGCCAGGCATCGAAAGTGAGATTGAACTTCGCAAGGCGCGCGAAGCCTTCGCGGAATTTCGGCAGACCGAAAAGCCCCTTCGGCGGATTGGTGTGCGTCGGCCGAACCTCGGGACTGTCGTCATAGGCATTGGCATGCCGGATGCCGCGGAAGCGCTGGGGCGCGGCCGCGATATGCGCCTCGAGCACCTCGTCCACCGCCTCGTCGAGCAGCAGGTTGGCAAAGCCGACAATGCCCTTGCAGGCGCGCATCTCGCCATAGATGCCGCTCGCGGACTGGGCGGCGATGCCGTTCACGAATTCGGTTTCGCCGACGGGCCGCAGATGTTCCGGCCCTTCGGCGCGATACATGGACTTGCATTCGACGAAGACGGTCGCGCGGATATTGTGGCCCGAGCCCGTATCCGCATTGAGCTCGTCGAGCATGTAGCGGCTTTCGGGATAGTCCCAGAGATGGTGGTGCGGGTCGATGATCGGCAGATCGGGCTCGACGATCTCCTCGCGCACCTTGCCGAGCCATTCCTCATTCGTTGCCATGTTTGTCTCCCTCCGGATTCGTTTCCGAGAGAGTGGCATCCGGAAGGGAAGGGGGCAACGCCCGGCGCGATCAGCCGGCCTTTGCGTATTTCTTGCGGTCGTTCGGGTCGAGCCAGCGCTTGCGCAGGCGGATCGACTTCGGCGTCACCTCGACAAGCTCGTCCGGCTCGATATAGGCGATGGCCTGTTCGAGCGTCAGCGGCCGGGGCGGCGTGAGCCGCACGGCCTCGTCCTTCGAGGTGGTGCGGATATTGGTGAGCTGCTTGGCCTTGAGCGGGTTCACGTCGAGATCGTCGGGGCGCGCGTTCTCGCCGATGATCATGCCGCGATAGACCTTCGTGCCCGGCGTGATGAAGAGCGAGCCGCGCTCCTCGATGTACCAGAGCGCATAGGCGACCGCCTCGCCATCGCCGGTGGAGATGAGAACGCCATTGCGCCGTCCCTCGACCTCGCCGCGATAGGGCTCGTAAGCCTTGAAGATGCGGTTCATCACGCCCGTACCGCGCGTGTCGGTAAGAAATTCGCCGTGATAGCCGATGAGGCCGCGCGACGGGCAATGGAAGATGATGCGCGTCTTGCCCGCGCCCGTCGGCCGCATGTCGACAAGTTCGCCCTTGCGCTGCGAGACCTTTTCGATGACGACGCCGGTGAATTCGTCATCGACATCCACCGTCACTTCCTCGACGGGTTCGAGGCGCTCGCCATCCGCGCCCTCGCGATAGAGCACGCGCGGACGCGAGATGCCGAGCTCGAAGCCTTCGCGGCGCATCTGTTCGACGAGCACGCCAAGCTGCAATTCGCCGCGGCCCGCGACCTCGAAGGCGTCGCCGCCTTCCGTGTCGGACACGCGGATGGCGACGTTCGATTCCGCCTCGCGCCAGAGCCGCTCGCGAATGACGCGCGACTGCACCTTCGTGCCTTCGCGGCCTGCAAGCGGGCTGTCATTGATCGAGACGGTGACGGAGAGCGTCGGCGGGTCGATCGGCAGCGCCTCCAGCGGCTCGGCGACGAGCGGGTCGCAGATCGTGTCGGCCACCGTGCCTTCCTCGAGGCCCGCAACGGAGATGATGTCGCCGGCGCGCGCCTCATCGACAGGCACGCGCTGGATGCCGCGGAAGGCGAGCACGCGGCTGATGCGTCCGCGCTCGACGACGCCCGCATCCTTGCGGAGAACCTGCACGGCCATGTTCGTTCTGGCGACGCCCTTCTCGATCTTGCCGGTGAGAATGCGGCCCAGATAGGGGTCGCTTTCGATCGTCGTCACCAGCAGGGCGAAGGGCTCGTCCGCCGAGCCGTCCTCGAGCGCCTCCGGCGGCGGAAAATGCGAGATGATCTTTTTGAAGAGCGGCTTCAGCCCGTGCTCCCTGGCGTCGGGCGCGGAGAGGTCTTCCGTGGCCCAGCCCTGGCGGGCGGAAGCGAAGATGCAAGGGAAGTCGAGCTGTTCGTCGGTGGCGCCAAGGGCGGCGAAAAGATCGAACGCTTCGACATGCACTTCGTCGGGCCGCGCGTCGGAGCGGTCGACCTTGTTGATGAGCACGATGGGCTTCAGCCCCAGCGCCAGAGCCTTCGAGGTCACGAACTTGGTCTGCGGCAGCGGTCCCTCGGCGGCGTCGACGAGCAGGACGACGCCATCGACCATGGAGAGGATGCGCTCCACCTCGCCGCCGAAATCGGCGTGGCCAGGCGTGTCGATGATGTTGATGCGGGTGTGAACCCCTTCATCGTCGACCCAGTCGACGCTGGTCGGCTTCGCCAGAATGGTAATTCCGCGCTCGCGTTCCAGGTCGCCCGAATCCATCACCCGTTCGGCAACCTGCTGGTTTTCCCGAAATGTGCCGGATTGGCGAAGAAGCTGGTCAACGAGTGTCGTCTTCCCATGATCGACATGGGCGATGATCGCGATATTACGAAGTGACATGGGTACCGCCGGGGCCTTGGGAGGCCCGGCCGCGCGGGAGGATCGCGCGCGGGAGCCACCAAATCTGGGCCGCCTTATATCGCGGCAAGGGGGTTTTCCACAAGTCCGGGAAGGGGCACCGGCCCGGGGGAGGGGCCCGCCGGGCCGGCAATGGCCTTATTTGCGAATGAATTCGCTCGAAATGGCGATCGTGACCTCGTCCCCGATCATCGGCAGATAGGTCTTGATGCCGAAATCGGAGCGCTTGAGCTTCCCGAGGGCCGAGAAGCCCGCGACATAGCGGCCCTTCTTCGTCGGGCTCTCGCCGGCCTTGTTGAGCTTGACGACGAGGCCCACCGGCTTCGTCACCCCGTGGAGCGTGAGATCGCCGGTGACATTGGCGGTGTCCTTGCCGGTCAGTTCCACCTTGGTCGATTTGAACGTCATGGTGGGGAAGGTTTTGACGTCGAAGAAATCCGCTCCTTTCAGGTGCTCGTCGCGCGCTTCGCTGGCGGTGTCGATGCTCGCCACGTCGATGGTCACATCGACCCTGCTCGTCTCGGGCTTTGCCTCATCGAGCGTGAGCGAGCCGGAAACATTCTTGAAGACGCCATAGGTTTCCGAAAAGCCCATATGGCTGATCTGGAAGCCGACATGAGTATGGGACGCATCGATCTCATACTCATCGGCGTGCGCGGGCATGGAAAGCGCGATGACAGCAAGAAATGCGAGGGCGAGATGTTTCATGAAGGGATGCCTCCTGGAAGCTGCGGAAGAAGGATTTGAGGCCAGTTTCCGCCCCGGCACAAGCGGAGGGATCAGGCGGGGCCGTGCAGCGCAGGCTCCAGCGCGAGATTGACGAGGAATTGGCGCATGCAGGCATCCCACGAAAACCCGAGCGCGTAGTCGCGACATGCCTCGCGCGGAATTTCGATGGCCTTGAGGCAGGCGGCGCGAAGGTCTTCGTCGAGCGCCCCGGTGCCAGCCGCGTCTCGCGTGTTTCCTGCTTCAAAGACATCGAGCGGGCCTTGCACCGGAAAGGCCGCGACCGGCGTGCCGCAGGCGAGAGCCTCGATCATCACAAGGCCGAACGTGTCCGTCCGGCTTGGAAAGACGAGGCAATCGGCGGCCGCATAGCTTTGCGCAAGTTCCTCGCCGAAGAGCGCGCCGGTGAAATGCGAGTCCGGATAGCGCCTGCGGAGATGTTCGAGGCGCGGGCCGTCGCCGACCACCATTTTCGAGCCGGGAAGATCGAGATCCAGGAACGCTTCGATATTTTTTTCCACCGCGACCCGTCCGACATGAAGCCAGACGGGGCGTTCAAGCCCGAGATAATGCCGTCCGAGAAGCTCCGGCTGCGGATGAAAGAGTGCCGTATCGACGCCACGCGACCAGAGCGCCGTTCTGCCGAAACCGCGCGCGGCGAGTTCCGCCTGCAAGGAGGAAGTCGCGACCATCACGGTCGAGGCGCGGCTGTGAAACCAGCGCAGCGCCGCGTAGCTGAGACACTCGGGCAGGCCGATACGCGCATGGAGATATTCCGCAAAGCGCGTGTGAAAGGATGTGGTGAATGGAAGCCCCTGCCGTACGCAATAGGCTCGCGCCGCAAGGCCGAGCGGCCCCTCCGTGGCGATGTGGATGGCATGCGGATCGGCTTCGGCGATCATCCGCGCAAGCCTGCGCCCCGGAAAGAGCGCGAGGCGGATTTCGCGGTAGCCGGGCAGAGGCATGGTTCTGAAGAGGTCGGGCGTGATCGCGATGACCTCATGCCCCATCCGCTCGAGGCTTCGCGTGAGTTCGGCAAGCGTGCGGACGACGCCGTTCACCTGGGGCGGCGCGGCATCCGAAACGATGACGATGCGAAGGCGGGCAGCCTCGCGGCCGAGCGAGCGCGGGCAGGCATGAAAGGGCGGAAGGGGGTGGGCCCGCCGCCATCGCGCCGTCTGTGCGGTCTGGTGCAGCATCAGGCGGCGTTCAGCACATGCCGGCCCTCGCTCTCCGGGGCGTCGGTACTGGCCAGGCCGGCCTCCCAGGAGAAGCGATGCCAGGTGATGATGCTGAGCGTGCCTTCCTCATCCTCCGCAAGCGCAGTGCAGCTTTCCACCCAGTCGCCGTCATTGCAGTAGAGCACGCCATCCATGGCGCGTATCTCGGCGTGGTGGATATGGCCGCAGATGACGCCATCGACGCCACGCTCGCGCGCCGAGCGTGCCACAGCGGTCTCATAGCTCGAAATATATTCGACCGCGTTCTTGACCCTGTGCTTCAGATAGGACGAGAGCGACCAGTAGGGCAGGCCGAACAGGCGGCGGACTTCGTGCAGCCAGTTGTTGAGCGCGAGCGCGGCGCCATAGGCCCGGTCGCCGAGATGGGCGAGCCATTTGGCATATTTGACGACGCTGTCGAACTGGTCGCCGTGAATGACGAGAAATCGCCTGCCATCGGCGGTTTCGTGGATCGCCTCGCCCATGATGTCGGCGCCGCCGAAATTGAGGCCCGTATAGTCGCGCAGCGCCTCGTCGTGATTGCCGGGAATGTAGATGATGGCCGCGCCCTTGCGCGCCTTGCGCAGAAGCTCCTGCACGACCGCATTATGCGCGGCAGTCCAATACCAGGAACGCTTCAACCGCCAGCCATCGATGATGTCGCCGACGAGGTAGATCGTTTCGGCGTCGTTGTGGCGCAGAAAATCGAGAAGAAGATCCGCCTTGCAGCCGGGGGTACCGAGATGGATGTCGGAGAGAAAGAGAGTGCGGTGCTTTCTGCGATGTTTGGGCCGGGGGCCGGTCAGTCTTTCATCGAGCCCGCCCCGGCGCCTCGTGGCATTGCGGTTCTGGTCGCGTTTGCGGGGCGGTCGCTTGTTTCCGGGGTCTGCGGCTGCGGGATGAACGCGGCCTGCCGTCCGGAAGGGCAGGGCCGAGGAGAGGCGTGTCCATCTGGTGTCGCGCAGCATCATGTCCCTGTCGGTTCCGCCAGCTAAACCTTGCTGGCGGTCGCCATATTCCCGGCAGGCATGCAAGATTTCGTGACAATCGAATGACGTTTCGATGACGGATGGAGGCGCTCGGCTATTCCCGGTACGGAGCAAGGCATGACGGCACCGTTTCCCCGCATGTAGGCGGAGCGGCTGGCTGGCGGTGGGGGAGCGTGCTTAGAGCGCGGGACCGTGCGAAGCGTCGGCGAGAATGGTCGGCGTGTCGATGACGCGCGGTGCCGGCCGTGCCGCGGCTGGTGACGAGGCGCCGCCATCCTCCGCGATCGAGAGGCGCAAACCCACCATGGCGACGGCGCCCTCGCGCACGTCACGTGTCTCATCCGAGCTGAGAACTTTCGGTGCCGGGCGCGACGCGGCGGCCATCGCCTGAGCCGGGGCTTGCGAGCCGCCGGGCGCGGGCGCCGCTTCCGTGGTGCCGCGAAGCGACTTCGTCACTTCGGCCGCTTCCTCCTTCAGCATGCGGGTCAGAACGGCGACGCGGTCGCGCTCATTCGCCCAGATGCGGATCACGCGGGCGAAATAGGGTTCGTTCCGCGACGGCGATTCCGAATGATATTGCGCGACGGCCTTGGGCCATGAGCCCGTCTGCTTGTGGAGCCGCTTCAGGAAGCTGGCCGCATAGGCCGCGTTGGTGAGCGGGTCGAAGGCTTCGTTGAGGTTGGCGAAGGCGTCCGGGTGATAGCGCAGATTGACCTGCATGCAGCCGACATCGATGCTGCGGACACCTGAGTTGAGGAGCTGGCGCGTCGCCGCGACGGCCTCCTTCTTCGTGTCGAAATAATAGGACTGGCCTTCCGCGTTGATGGTCCAGGGCCAGGCGCGCGCCTTGCCGCTCTCCCGCTCGTAGCGGCCAGATTCCGCCGTGGCCACCGAGAAGAGCAGGGCGCGGGGGAGCTTTTGCGTCTGCTCGATGGCGATGGCGGCGCGCTCGCAATAGCTCCAGGGGGTTGCGGCCTCCGCTTCGATCTGTGTCTGCAGTCTGGCGGTCCCGGCCAGCGCGGCATCGGGGATGACGAAGGGCGACAGAGCGAGCATCGCCGCGAGCGCCAGCCCGGAGCCGCCCATATGGCGGCCATTCCCGGCGGCGGCTCGTGACCGCGAGCGAAACCCTGTGCGCATCGATTGTGCCCCGTCAGCGCGAGCCTTGGCCCGAAAGGGCGGCGCCTCGCGCATGTGTCCCGAATTCGCCCGGAAGACCTCTTCCGGGCAGCTCATTGTCGGGGCGGGGCGTTAAGGAAGCTTTGATGGCCGGATGACGCAGCGGACCGCGACGTTTTGTTGCGCCGCACATCAGCTCCGCCCCATAGGAAAAAACACGTTTCAAAGTAGTGGTTTAGGGGGGAGTGCGTAGGTCAAATAGCCGCAAGGAAAGCTGACGTTTCCGCTTGTTTGTTGTGCGGCGCAATGTATATTGTGCATTGCGTCATCGGTTGAGACTTTCTCCCGGCGACGCAAGCCCTTCCTGGGCGTTTCCTCCCTAAACTTGGGCCCTGGTTCGCCAGGGCCCCTTTCTTTTGTGCTGTGGGAATAAGAGGGCAGGCGTGGCCTAGAATGCGGCCCCTCTGGCGCTGCTCTCGAGGCTGGCGAGATCGAGCTTGGCGAGATGGGCGGCGAGCGCCGTCATGTCGGCCTTGAGCCGCCCCAGGCCGGCCCCGCGCTCGAGGCGCGCTTCATCCATATAGAGCGCCCGGTTGATCTCGATCTGGAGGGCGTGAAGGCCCCGATGCGGCCGCCCGTAATGCTCGGTGTTGAAGCCCCCGGCATAAGGATTGTTGCGGGCGACACTGTAGCCGAGCTTTCTGAGCTTGTTCTCTACCTCGGACGTCAGCTCGCTGGCGCAGGAGGTTCCATAACGGTCGCCGAGCACGATGTCGGGCCGGTCCGCGCCCCGGTCGTCATCCGCCGGTCCTCCGACCGAGGGCATGGAATGGCAGTCGATTAGGACGGACCAGCCGAAACTCGTGTGTGCCTCCTCCAGAAGCCCGCGCAGAGCCTCATGGAAGGGCATGTAGAGCTGGCGGATGCGCCGTTCCGCTTCCGCATAGGGGAGGGGCCCGCGATAGATTTCGGTCGAATCGGCGACGACCCGCGCGATGGTGCCGAGGCCGCCCGCGACGCGCAGCGAGCGCGTGTTCACATGGGGCGGCAGCGGATCGGCGAACATGCCGGGATCGAGTTCATAGGGCTCGCGATTCGCGTCGAGATAGGCGCGGGGAAAGCGCGCATGGATGAGCGGTGCGCCGAGACCCTTCACGCCGCCGAAGATCTCCTCGACGAAACTGTCCTCCGACCGGCGCAGCGTCACCGGATCGAGATTCGACGCGGTCACGAAGGATCGCGGATAGACGCGGCCGCTGTGAGGCGACGAGAAAACGAAGGGAAAACGGATGCGATCGGGCCGTTCGATGGCGACCGGGTGCGCGAAGAGGTCGTCCTCGTCGCCCGTGGCGCCTGCCTCGTCCTTGTCGTCGATACGCTGTCGGGGAGTGATGGCCATGGAGATCAGATATTCGGAAGGCCTGGGCGATTTCAAGGGTGCCGCCGCAAGGTCGAGCCCTCGCGCCGACATCGCCAAGGCTAGCACGCCCGCGCCGGGTGCGCGAAACACTCCGGCATTTCGGCGGTCTTTGTCCCCAATTCGAGCATGGGATAAGGCCGCCTTTCATGTCCTGTTTACGGGTCCAGACCTAAAGTGAGACATCACCGTCCCGGCGGCAAAACCTTGCCGCATGGGCGCAAAACCGGGCTGCTTAACTGAAGAGATGGGCTTGAGCGATGGCGCGCATTCTGCTCGCGGAAGATGACGAATCCATGCGCAAATTTCTGGCGAAAGCGCTGGAAAATGCGGGGCATGAGGTCGTTTCCTATGGAAATGGCGTCGAGGCCCATAAGAAGCTCGGGAACGACGTCTTCGACATCCTCCTCACCGACATCGTGATGCCGGAAATGGACGGTATCGAGCTTGCCCGCCGCGCGGCGGAGCTCGACCCGACAATGAAGATCATGTTCATCACCGGCTTTGCCGCCGTCGCGCTCAGCCCCGAAAGCGACGCGCCCAAGGATGCGAAGGTCCTCTCGAAGCCCTTCCACCTGCGCGACCTCGTGGCGGAGGTCGAGCGGATGATGGCCGCCTGAGAGTTGGCTTGAGAAGACGTGGATGGCCCGAGCGAACCGGGCCATGACAATCAGCATCGAGGCTTTTCGAGCAGTCTCCTCAAGCGGTCTTTGGGGCGCTTCAGCCCGGCATTTCCGATTGTCTGTCCGGCCCGCGCTTTGCCATCTTGTCTTTGAGGAATAACCTCGATATACGGACTGCCTCTGGCCGGGATCGAGGGGGTCTGCATCCCATGGATTTCCGGCCTTCCGCACTGGCAATGGGCGTGTAGCTCAGCGGGAGAGCACTACGTTGACATCGTAGGGGTCACAGGTTCAATCCCTGTCACGCCCACCATTGCCTCCGACGATCCGGCAGCCGCCGTTTTTCCCCAAATCCGCTCAGAGAAGCGCTGACACATCCGTGGATCGCGCTAGGCTTGTCGTTGTTCCGGCCCCGCATGACCGGGCCCGGGGTTCCGAGGGGGTGTCTTGCCGATGGATTTCGAATCCCTGAAAAACGAATACGGCCTGCCCATGGTCGTCGCCTCCGCGCTTTACAGGAACGGGGCGCGTGTCGCCGATCTGAAGCTCGAAGAGGTGCGGTACGAGGCGGCGCGCGACGGCGCCTTCTTCTGGATCGGCCTGCACGAGCCCTCCGAGGCCGTGCTCGAGCGTGTGCGCAACGAATTCGGGCTGCACCCGCTCGCCATCGAGGATGCGCACAAGGCGCATCAGCGCGCGAAGCTCGATGTATATGACGACGCCATTTTCCTGGTCGTGAGGACGGCGCAGCTTTCGCATCCCGGCATCGTCTATGGCGAGACACATGTCTTTGTCGGCAAGGGCTACGTCATCACCGTGCGCCACGGCCCGTCGAGTTCCTATGGCGAGGTGCGGCGGCGCTGCGAGAGCGATCCGCGCATGCTCAGGCATGGCGAGGACTACATTCTTTATGCGCTGCTCGATTTCGTTGCCGATCATTACTTCCCGGTGATCGATTCGATCGTCGATGAGGTGAGCGAGATCGAGAGCCATATCGTCGATCACTGCTTCACGGGCCAGGAGATCGACCGGCTCTATCAGTTGCGGCGCGAGCTCAATGTGTTTCGTCGCCGCGTGTCGCCCATGCTGGAAGTATGCAGGCGGTTGGAGCGCCTCGAACTGCCCATGATCGATCCCGAAGTGCATCCCTATTACCGCGACGTGCAGGACCACGTCATGCAGGTGAACGAATCGATCGACAGCCTGCGCGACGCGCTGGCCTCGGCCTATGAGGCGGCGATGATGATCTCGGCGGCGCGCCAGAACGAGGTGATGAAGCGGCTTGCGGGCTGGGCGGCGATTCTCGCCTTTCCCACGGCCATTGCCGGCGTCTACGGCATGAACTTCGAGAACATGCCGGAGCTTAAATGGCACTATGGCTACTTCACGGTGCTCAGCACCATCGCGGGCGTGTGCGGCTACCTTTTCTACAGGTTCCGCAAGGCCGGCTGGATATGAGGGCGGGGAAGCGGCGGATTTCCGGGGCCGGAAGGGTCCGGCTTCGGCAACGGCTCCTGGTAAGCCGCTGAAAACTTGGTCGGAGTGAGAGGATTTGAACCTCCGACCCCCTCGTCCCGAACGAGGTGCGCTACCAGGCTGCGCTACACTCCGTATCCAAGCTGCCGCGCGTTATAGCTCCCCCATCTGGCCCTCGCAAGGGGGCAAAAGCCCGCGCCGTCGCGCGGCAGGCCGGTTGCGCCCACCCCCCGATGCGGCTATGTTCCGGCCCGTTTTCGCGGGTCGGCTAGGCACCTCATGGCCCCCTGCTGGGGCGTCGCCAAGTGGTAAGGCAACGGATTTTGATTCCGTCATGCGGAGGTTCGAATCCTCCCGCCCCAGCCAAACAATCCTCACACCCGATTCAGCCGTGCTTGCCTGTGGCAGGCTACGCAATGCCGGGACTGCCACGGGCGCGCGCATAGGCGCTGGAACCGCCATGGCATTCGCCGGTGTTGAAGATCGTAAGGCCGCGTGGGGAATGCTACGCGCCTTGAGGGCGCCCTGATGCACGGTGTCGTGGGCGACGCATCAAGCGCTGCCAATGGCGGCAATTTTGGATCGGGTTTCCTTGCCGCGGGCGTCAGTGAGTTTGCGGGGCCGAACATCCGTCGGGCGTTCGCGATGATTTCGGCGGCAAGCTTCTCGCCCATGCGACTATAGGTGGCATCGCCTCGCGGCTTGGTGGCAGGAAATTCGGGTACGGATCTATTGCCGTCACATTCGGATATCTGTTCAATGAAGGGGCGCATGCGGCGTCCAACGAGGGAGATTGGAAATCGCTTCATGCTTCGCGCGGTGCCAAGGATGAGTATGAGTGCCATGCGCTTGACGTTGCAGGGGGAAACGGAAGCTTTCTCGAGCGAACCGCAGATGCCATTTTAAAAGGGGGCGCTGTGGCTAAGGAACCAATCTTTCCATCGCGTTCTACTCAAGGTTTCATCAATATGGAGATGGAACAAATCCGAGTCCAAATTAAGCGATCCTGTGTGGCGCAATTAGGAAATGCAGGAGGCACGGCCCGGCAACCTGTTTGGCCTTCAGAGCGTGCGATCGATGCATTTCATATTGATATCTTTAGCCAGCATGGTGTGGGTGCGGCGCATTTAGGGGGCAACGTACCGAAATGTATCTGCGACAAGTGTGCTTCATGCGGAAAATGACAAGAATCTTTTGCAGGTACATATTCTGTACAGGGATTATTGTCCTGAGCGGGTGTGATAGTCCCGTTTTATATACAGTGGAAGGACATAATTTCTGCCTGCCAAGAAGAGATCTGGATACTCGTGGCCCTTTCAGCCTCGCCAGATTTTGGACGAAGGTCGTGACGAGGGGGGCAACAATGGCCGATAGCTTTAGTTTTCGGATCCAGATGCCCTTGGATAGGTCAGGTCAGACCAGGGATGCAAAAGGCGGAAACGAGGGTACGGGAGGCGCATACTCACTATTTGGG
>NZ_DAOKYX010000001.1:0-56086 GCF_035325945.1 Parvibaculum sp. | reverse complement strand
TTTCACATGGCAGCCGCGTGGCGTTCCCGGCACATATTTCGGATATCCGAGGAAGTAACAATTTCCGATGGAGCTATGTCGGGCGTGAGCGTGAATGGCTGTTGGTGACCTGTGCTCCCCGCAAACTGGCCATTCGAAGTAGGAATTTTCTCATAGGTCCGAGGCCGGACTGACGAGGAAAGACCGGGAAGACGTCCAGATTTTCAGGGCTACCGATTGCCGTCCTGCGGAAGCAAGTGGATGACGGGTTCGGGGGCGGCGGGCGGGCAGGGGTATCCGAGCGACGCATGCCTCGTTCAGCGTCGAGCCATGACGGCACCGACAGCGTCACGTCCAGTGACGATCATCTCGCTGCGGGCAGGGAGCCGAGCGCCAGGCTCAGGCGGCGGAGGGCCCGGGTCGCCATATCCATGGAGACGCGCATGACTTCTTCATCGCCGGTCCGCTCGGCAATGTCGGAATAGCGCTCGAAGGCTTCTTCGAGCAGGCGAAGGCCGCCTTCGACGGTCGGCCGGTCTTCCGGCGCGATCTCCGGTACGGCCTGGCCGGTTAGGGCTGCCGCCTCATTGGCGCAGCTCTCCTCATCGCTGGCGGCGGCGATGAAGGGCGCGGCATCCCTGCCGAGATCGGTGAGCACGCGCCCGAGTGCGCGGTGGTAGCGCGCGGCGCGCCACTCCTCGCGAAGACTGATCGTCCAGAACTCGTCGGTGGAAGCCGGAATGGCCGCGCGTGCCCGCCTCGTTCCGTCCTCGGCGCGATAGGCGCGCCTGCGCTCCGCGCGAAGAAGGGCCGCATGGTCGAGCTCTTCTCTGGCGAGATCCTCGGCAATCGTCCGTGTGCGCTCGTCCGGGGCTTCGGCGGCCACATATGTATAGAAGGCGAATGCGCGCTCCTCGTTGCGAACCGCGATGGCGAGCGCGAGATAGGGCGTGAGCGTGTGCGAGCTTCCCGCCTCCTCGTCGAAATTCTCGGGCACCTCCCACGACGCTTGCGCAAGGTCGATGCTCTGGTCGAGCGCATCCTGCGTAAGCGTCGTGATATGGACCGCGTGCTTCTCCTCGATGGAAGCGAAAAAATCGAAAAGCGAGGCCAGCGCCATTTCGCCGCGCAGCCTCATGCGGGCGGCAAGCTCTCCATACCACCGCGCCGATTCTCGCTCCATTGCATACGCCATCGCCATGAGCTGGTGAGGCGAGCATATGGGCGGCGGCAAACTTTTCGATGCGACCAAGACCCGACTCCCTCCTGTCGTCCGATGGTGCATTTGTCTTGAAGTTTAACCGAAAAATCTTTCCGGTCATTGCGATCGATCAAAGACCGCTCACGCAGGATTGGCGATGGTTGCCCGGACGATCATCTATGTTACCCTCTTCCGTGAGCGTTGAATGCGAATTGCCGACGGCCTTGTGAGCCGCAGGGCCACCACAAAATACGACCGCGCCGCCCGGCGCCGGTGGGGAGGGCCCTTGTTCAGCAGCCGATTCGTCATTCGAATTGTTGCGTTTCTGCTTATTCCGTTAGCTCTTGTTGCATTGCTGCCGCGTCCGGCCATGGCTGCGAGCCGGCTGCCCGAATTTCTGCAGAAATTGATGCCTTCCGACGTTTTTCCGGGCGCTGACAGATTCGGCGCCGTCGAGGGCACGCCGCCCGTGGCGGCCGCCTTCGCGGGAAACAGGCATCTCGGCTACGTCTATCTCAACAGCGACGTCGTGAACTCGGTCGGCTATTCGGGCAAGCCGATCAACATCGTCATCGGTCTTTCCGATGCCGGCGTCATCGTCGGCGCAAAGCTCGTCGAGCATCATGAGCCGATCGTTCTGATCGGGATTCCGCAATCCAAGGTCGAACATTTCATCCAGGGCTATGTCGGACTGAACTACAGGGACATTCCGTCCGTAACGCGCAACGGTCCGCCCGTGGATATCGTCAGCGGCGCCACCGTCAGCATGATGGTGATAGGCGACAGCATCACGCGCTCGGCGATTGCGATTGCGCGTGCCACGGGGCTCGAGGGGCCGGGGCAGGCGGGCGGTCGGCCCGCGCCGCAGGAAACGCGCGTCATCGATGAGCAGAAATCTTCCGTCGAGGACTGGCAGACACTGATCGGCGACGGCTCGGTGCGGCGGCTGCATCTCACGGTCGGCGAGATCAACAAGGCGTTCGAGCGGACGGGCAACCGGGGCGCCATCCGCCATCCCGAGGCCGGCGATGCGGACGATACCTTCATCGACCTTTATGTGGCGCTTGTCAGCGTGCCGTCGATCGGGAGGAGCCTTCTCGGCGAGGAGGGATGGGAGCGGCTGAGGGCGCGCCTCGAGCCCGGCCAGCAGGCGCTCCTCATTGGCGGGGAGGGGAACTATTCGTTCAAGGGATCGGGCTATGTGCGCGGCGGCATCTTCGACCGGATCGAGCTGCTGCAGGATGAAAACAGCATCCGTTTCCGCGACAGGAACCACCAGCGGATCGGCGATATCGAGGCGGAAGGCGCGCCGGAACTGCCGGAGATCGGCCTTTTCACCGTTCCGCGCGGCATGGCCTTCGATCCGGCCGCGCCATGGCGTCTGCAACTTCTCGTCCAGCGCGCTTATGGCGCGCGCGACAAGGCCTTCCTGACCTTCGATCTCGGCTACACCCTGCCCGGAAAATATACGCGGGTTGCGCAACGGCCCGCCGCAATCGCGGCGCCGCCAGCGGCGACCTCTTCCTCGGCACTCGCAGGCGAGATCGGATCGGCGCAAACGGCGAGCGTCTTGCCCGGCGCTCCGGGCGAAGAACCGCTCTGGCAGAAGATATGGCGAACCAAGCTCATCCAGATCGCGGTGCTGCTGGTGGCGCTTCTGATCCTGACGGCGGTCTTTTTCTTTCAGGATTGGCTCGTGCGCCGTCCCGTCTTTTATGAGCGGTTCCGCATCGGTTTTCTCGTCTTCACGCTCGTATGGCTCGGCTGGTACGCGCAGGCGCAGCTCTCCGTCGTCAATGTGCTGACCTTCTCCAACGCGCTCAGAACCGATTTCCATTGGGAATATTTCCTGATGGACCCGCTGATCTTCATTCTCTGGTTCGCGGTCGTCGCCTCGATCCTGTTCTGGAATCGCGGCGCCTTCTGCGGCTGGCTCTGCCCATTCGGCGCGCTTCAGGAACTCACCAACAAGGCAGGACGCCTGCTCGGCATCCGCCAGATCGAGGTGCCGTTCGGCCTGCATCAGCGGCTCTGGGCGCTGAAATACATCATCTTCCTCGTCCTGTTCGGCCTCGCCCTCTACGATCTCGCGCTGGCCGAGCGCATGTCCGAGGTCGAGCCTTTCAAGACGGCGATCGTGCTGAGGTTCATCCGTAGCTGGCCGTTCGTCGCCTTCGCCGTCGCGCTGCTTGTCGCCAATCTCTTCATCGAGCGCTTCTTCTGCCGCTACCTCTGCCCGCTGGGCGCCGCGCTCGCCATTCCGGCGCGCATCCGCATGTTCGACTGGCTGCGCCGTTATCGCGCCTGCGGCAATCCCTGCCAGCGCTGCGCCAATGAGTGCCCGGTGCAGGCGATCCATCCCGACGGCGTGATCAATCCCAACGAATGCATCCAGTGCCTGCACTGCCAGATGCTCTACCACCACGACCAGAAATGCCCGGTGATGATCCAGAAGAGGCTCAAAGAGGAAAGAAGGCTTGTCGTGACGACGTCGAAGGGGAGGGCCGCGCGCGCGGAAGCGCCGGCTCCCTCGTCAGCGGGAAAATGAACCCTGGAGCGTTTCGCTCCGTATAAAGAGGAGCCGATCATGGCCAATGAGAGCGAAAAAGGAGTGAGCCGCCGCGGCCTTTTGAGTGGCACCGCGACGGTCGCGGGCGTGGCGGGGCTCGTCGGGGCGACGGGCGGCCTCGCGGCATCCGATTTGATCGCCGGCGCGCAGGCGGCGGAAAAGAAGAAGGCGAAGGGGCTCAGTTCCGAGGTTCTCCCCGGCGATCTCGACGAATATTACGGCTTCTCGTCCAGCGGCCAGACCGGCGAGGTGCGCATCATCGGCATCCCCTCCATGCGCGAGCTGATGCGCATCCCCGTCTTCAACAGGTGCAGCGCCACCGGCTGGGGCCAGACCAATGAGAGCCTGAAGATCCTGACGGAAGGGCTGACCGAGCGGACGAAGGAATTCCTGAAGACGCGCGGTGGCGTCTTCATGAATGGCGACGCGCATCACCCGCATATGTCCTTCACGGACGGCACTTATGACGGACGCTATATCTTCATCAACGACAAGGCGAATTGCCGCGTCGCGCGCATCCGCTGCGATGTGATGAAGACCGACAAGATCATCGAGGTGCCGAACGCATCCGACATTCACGGCCTGCGGCCGCAGAAATTTCCTCGCACCGGCTATGTCTTCGCCAATAGCGAGCACATCATTCCGATCCCGAATGATGGCAAGGTGCTGGACGATCCGAAGAAGAATTACTGGTCGGTCTTCACCGCCATCGACGGCGACAAGATGGAAGTCGCCTGGCAGGTGCTTGTCGATGGCAATCTCGACAATTGCGATGCCGACTATCAGGGCAAATACGCCTTCTCGACCTGCTACAACTCCGAGAAGGGCGTGACGGTTGCTGAAATGACCTCGGCCGAGCAGGACTGGGCGGTGGTCTTCAACATCAAGCGCATCGAAGAGGCGGTGAAGAAGGGCGACTACAAGAAGATCGGCGGCGTGCCGGTGGTCGATGGCCGCCACGGGTCCAAATACACGCGCTACATTCCCGTACCGAACTCGCCTCATGGCTGCAACACGGCGCCGGATGGCATCCATGTCGTCTTCAACGGCAAGCTGTCTCCGACCGTGACTGTGATCGACGTGCGCAAGCTCGACGATCTCTTCGACGACAAGATCAAGCCGCGCGATTGCGTCGTCGCCGAGCCGCAACTGGGCCTCGGGCCGCTTCACACCGCCTTCGACGGAAAGGGCAACGCCTTCACCACCGTCTTCATCGACAGCCAGATGGTGAAGTGGAACATCGAAAAGGCGAAACAGGCCTTCCAGGGAAAGAAGGTCGATCCGATCATCGAGAAGCTCGACGTTCACTATCAGCCGGGCCACAACCACACTTCAATGGGCGAGACGAAGGAAGCGGATGGAAAGTGGCTCATTTCGCTCAACAAGTTTTCCAAGGACCGCTTCCTCAATACCGGCGTTCTGAAGCCCGAGAACGATCAGCTCATCGACATATCGGGCGACAAGATGAGGCTCGTGCATGACGGGCCGAGCTTCGCCGAGCCGCATGACATCTGCATCGTCCACCGCTCCAAGGTGAACCCCGTAAGCATCTGGAAGCGCGACGATCCGACATGGGAAGATGTGCGGAAGATGGCCGCCAAGGATGGCGTCGATCTCGACGAGGCGGCGGATGTCATTCGCGACGGCAACAAGGTGCGCGTCTATATGTATTCGACCGCGCCGACCTTCAGCCTTGAGCAATTCGAGGTCAATGAGGGCGACGAGGTGACCATCGTCGTCAGCAATATGGACGAGGTCGAGGATCTGACGCATGGCTTCACGCTGGTGCGCTATGGCATCGCGATGGAGATCGGGCCGCAGGCAACGGCCTCCGTCACCTTCAAGGCGGACCGGCCGGGCGTGCATTGGTGGTATTGCCAGTGGTTCTGCCATGCGCTCCACATGGAAATGTCTGGTCGGATGCTCGTTCATCCGAAACCGGCCTGATCCGGTGCGGTGGAGCCCGTCATGGTTCGGGAGAGTGAGGGCGGCGGTTGCGGCAATCGCCGTCCTCAATCTCGTGTCGATCCTTCCGGGCCTCGCCGCCACCATCGAGCTTCAGCCGGGCGACAGTCTTCAGGAGGCCGCCGCCCGCGCGAGGCCGGGCGATGTGCTCCGCCTCGCTCCGGGGCGTTACGCGGGCAATGTCGTCGTCACGCGGCCGCTCACCATAGAAGGGCCGGATGATCGTTCCGCCATCGTCGAGGGGCTGGGCGATGGCCGCGCGATCTGGATCGAGGCGCCGGATGTCACGATCCGCAATCTGACGGTCAAGGGTTCCGGCCTCAGCCTGTTCGACATGGACGCCGCGATCTTCGCCGACAAAACGGCCGATCGCGTTCTGGTCGAGCATAACGACATTCTCGACAATCTAATCGGTGTCTATCTCTGGGGTCCGCGCGATGCGACGGTGCGCGAGAACCGGATCGTCGGCCGGCACGATTTGCGCCGCAGCGAAAGAGGCAATGGCGTTCAGCTCTGGAACACGCCGGGCTCGATCGTCATCGGCAATGACATAAGCGCCGGCCGCGATGGCATCTTTACCACGACGAGCCGCAACAACATCTTCCGCGGAAACAGGTTTCGCGATGTCCGCTTCGCGGTTCACTACATGTACACGAATGACAGCGAGGTAAGCGGTAATCTCTCCATCGGCAACGATGTCGGCTACGCCATCATGTATTCCGACCGGCTTGTCATCAGCGACAATGTCTCGGATGGCGACCGCGAGCACGGGCTGCTCTTCAATTTCGCCAATGGCTCCGAGATCAGCGGCAATGTCGTGCGCGGCAGCGAGAAATGCGTCTTCATCTACAACGCCAACAAGAACCGCTTCGAGGACAATCTCTTCGAGGGCTGCCGGATCGGCGTGCACTTCACGGCGGGATCGGAGCGCAACCGGATTTCGGAGAATGCCTTCATCGGCAATCAGACGCAGGTCATGTATGTCGGCACCCGCGCGCTCGACTGGCAGGTGGAGGGGCGTGGCAATTACTGGAGCGACAATGCCGCTTTCGATCTCGATGGCGACGGTGTCGCCGACACGGCCTATCGCCCGAATGGAATCCTCGATCAGGTGCTCTGGCGCGCGCCAGCGGCGAAGCTTCTGCTCAACAGCCCGGCGACGGAAGTCGTGCGCTGGGCGCAGTCGCAGTTCCCCGCCATTCATCCTGGCGGCGTGATCGACAGCGCGCCGTTGATGAGCCCGCCGCATGTCGCGGCGGCAAGCCGGCTGGAGGTGAAGCCGTGAGTGATGTATCGGTCGAGCTTTCCGGCGTGACGAAGACCTATGACGGCGTTGCCGCCGTCGAAAGCGTGGATCTCGTGTTGCGGCCGGGCGAGTGCGTTGCGCTTGCGGGGCATAATGGCGCGGGCAAGAGCACGCTCATCAAGCTGATGCTTGGGCTCATTCGCCCGGATGCGGGCCATGTTCGCGTGCTTGGCGAGGACCCGGCCAGCCGCGCGGCGGCGCAAGTGCGCATGGATATCGGCTATCTGCCGGAGAACATCGCCTTTCATCCGGCGATGACGGGCGTCGAGACGCTCGCCTTTTATGCGCGGCTGAAGCGCCAGCCGCTCGCGGGCAATGCGAGGCTGCTCGAGCGTGTCGGCATTTCGCAGGCGGCGAGAAGGCGGGTCGTCACCTATTCCAAGGGCATGCGCCAGCGCCTCGGCCTCGCGCAGGCGCTGCTCGGGCGCCCCAGGGTGCTTTTCCTCGACGAGCCCACCACCGGCCTCGATCCGGCCTTGCGGCAGAGCTTCTATGACATCCTTCGCGAACTGCGCGAGGAGGGCGCCTGCATCCTTCTTTCGTCTCACGCGCTGGCCGAACTCGAAGGCAGGGTCGATCGTGTCGTCATCATGAACCGCGGACGGAAGGTCGCCGACGGCACGATGTCGGATCTGCGACGGGCGGCTGGCCTGCCCATACGTATCGAGCTTCGGCTGAGCGAGAGGGCCGGGGCTGCGCGGCTCCCCGCCGGCTGGAGCCGCATCGGCGAGGCGCGATACGAACTTCGCTGCACGGAGAAGGAGAAGATCGCCGCCATTCGGGCGCTGTCGGAGCTTCCCTGTTCCGTCGAGGACATCGAGCTTCACCAGCCCGGCCTCGATGACATGTATGCGCATTTTCTGACACGCGAGGACGCATGAGATCGGTCGCGATCATTGCCGGCAAGGAATTCCGCGATGGCTTGCGGAACAGGTGGGTCGTGGCGACCACATGCCTGCTGGCGGCGCTGGCGTTGACGCTCGCCTTCCTCGGCAGCGCGCCCACGGGTGAAGTGCGGGTCGGCGCGCTCGCCGTCACCATCGTCAGCCTTTCGAGCCTCACGATCTTTCTGATCCCGCTGATCGCGCTGCTGCTTGCCTATGATGCCGTGGTCGGCGAGGTGGATCGGGGCACCATGGCCCTGCTTCTCACCTATCCCGTCTCGCGCTGGGAAGTCATGCTCGGCAAATTCGCGGGCCATGTCGCTATTCTCGCCGTTGCCACGCTGATCGGTTACGGCATTGCCGGCGTCGCGCTCGAAGCGGTGAACGGCGAGGGCGATACGGACGCCTGGCAGGCGTTCGCCGCCATGATCGGGACAAGCGTGCTGCTCGGCGCGGCTTTCGTTTCGATCGGCTATCTCATCAGCGCGGCCGTGCGCGATCGCGGCACGGCGGGCGGCATCGCCATAGGCGTCTGGCTCGTCTTCGTGCTGATCTACGACATGGCGATCCTCGGCATTCTGGTGGCGGATCAGGGGCGCATACTGACGGCGGAGCGGCTCAACCTTCTGCTCATGCTCAATCCGGCCGATGCCTACCGCCTGCTCAATCTGACGGGATTTGCGAATGTCTCGCGCTTTTCTGGCATGGCGGGGATCGCATCGCAGGCCAATCTTGCGCCATCGGTACTGATCGCAACGCTCGTTGGATGGGTTCTGGCGCCGCTCGGACTTGCGACCTTCCTTTTTGCGAGGAAACAGTTGTGAATGCGCTTGTGAGGAGTTTTGCGGTTTGTGCTCTCGTCCTCGCGCTGTCCGGTTGCGACCAGCCGGAGCAGGCGAAGGCGCCGCCGCCTGCGGAAGTGTCCGACGTCGCCGTCGGACATTTCTGCGGGATGACGCTTCCCGAACATGCGGGCCCCAAGGCGCAGATTTTCGTCGCGGGCAGGGCGGACCCATACTGGTTTTCGTCCGTGCGGCAGCTTTTCGCCTTCATGCGTCTGGCGGAGGAGCCGAAGAACGTCACCGCGATCTATGTCAACGACATGGGCAAGGCGAAGAACTGGAACCAGCCCGAGCCCGGAACATGGATCGACGCGCGCAAGGCCTGGTACGTGATCGGCAGCAGCCGGCGTGGCGGCATGGAGGCGGATGAGGCCATTCCCTTCGGCGAACAGCAGCAGGCGGAGGATTTCGTGGGCAAGGCAGGCGGCAGGGTGGTCGGTTTCAATGACATGCCCGACGATTACGTCTTCCCCGGCGCGGAGCCCTCATCTGCTGACGCCACGGACAAGGAGGATCGGAGATGAGCGTGACGCGCAGGCGATTCATCACCATCACGGCGGCGGCCGCAGGATTTTCTCTCATGCCGCGCATGCCGGGTGCGGCGGCGCAGGGCGGACAGGCGAACCTCAGAAGCTGGCGCGGCGTAGCGCTTGGCGCCGATGCCATGCTCCGCATCAACCATCCCGACCCGAAGGTGGCGGATCGCCTGATCGAGCGCTCCATCGCCGAAGTGCGGCGTCTGGAGCGGATCTTCAGTCTCTATGCGCCCGACACCGCGATCTCGCTTCTCAACCGACAGGGCCGCATAACGGAACCGCCTGCGGATTTTCTGCGGCTTCTGAGCGAAAGCGAAGACTATGCCCGCATGACGGGCGGCGCTTTCGACATCACTGTGCAGCCGCTCTGGCGCCTCTATGCCGAGCACTTCTCGAAACCCGGCGCGGACAAGGACGGCCCATCGGCGCATGAGCGTGCGCGCGCCCTCGCATCGGTCGGCCATGATTCCGTCGCCTTCGATGCCTCGCGGGTGGAATTCATGCGTCCCGGCATGGGGCTCACCTTCAACGGCATCGCGCAAGGCTACATGACCGACCGCGTGACGGAGCTTCTGCTGGCCTCGGGGATCGAGCGTGCGCTGGTCGACATGGGTGAAATCCGCGCGCTGGGCGAGAACCCTTCCGGCGAACCGTGGCGCGTCGGCATCGAGGATCCGCGAAAGCCGGATCGCATCGCCGAAACGGTCGAACTCGCCAATCTCGCCATTGCGACGTCGGGCGGCTATGGCACGGTCTTCGATCCGGCGGGGCGCAGCAACCACATCTTCGATCCGCGAACGGGGCTGACGGCGAGGCGCTATCTCGGCGTTTCGGTGTTGGCGCCGAGCGCGACGAGGGCGGATGCGCTTTCGACCGCCTTTTCGCTGATGCCGCTCGATGAGACGCAAGCGATCGTACGGCGTCTCGGCATCGAGGCGCGGTTCGTGCTCCCGGACGGAACGCGGATCGTGCAGACCGCCTGACGCGGAAGGCGCCAGTCCTCAGAGCGTGGCGAGCGCGGCGGCCGCGCGCTCGATCACGTCGTCCGGCATATGCGCATAGAGCGGCATGCGCAGCAGCCCTTCGCCGACATGATCGGCAACCTTCATCGCACTTGCCGCGCGACCGAGGCGTTGACCGGCGGGAGAGCTGTGCAGCGGCGCGTAATGCGCCGAGGCCATGATGCCCTGAGCGACGAGAAGTTCGCGCGCCCTTGCGCGCAGGTCGCCGGTCTCGAAGACGAGCCAATAAATATGGCCGTTATGCGCGCAATGCTGTGGTATCTCCGCGCGTCGCGCGAGGCCGCGGGCTTCGAGCGGGCGAAGCGCCTCGTGATAGCGCCCCCATAGCGCGACGCGGCGCTGGTTGATCGCCTCGGCCTGTTCGAGCTGGGCGAGCAGCAGCGCCGCCGTGATCTCGCTCGGCAGGAAGGACGAGCCGAGATCGACCCAGGTATATTTGTCCACCTCGCCGCGAAAGAACTGGCTGCGGTTCGTGCCTTTCTCGCGCACGATCTCGGCGCGCAGCCGGTATGCGGGATCGTTGACAAGCAGCGCGCCGCCTTCGCCCGCCACCACATTCTTGCTCGCATGGAAGCTCAGCGCGGAGAGCGCGCCGAAAGTGCCGAGCGCCTTGCCCCGATAGAAGGCGCCGAAACCCTGCGCCGCATCTTCGGCGACGGCGAGCCCGTGCTTCGCCGCGAGCGCCATGATCGTATCCATCTCGCAGCCGACGCCCGCGTAGTGCACCGGCATGATGGCCCGCGTTTTCGGCGTGATGGCCTGTTCGATCAGATTTTCATCGATGTTGAGCGTGTCGGCGCGAATGTCGACGAAGACGGGGACGCCGCCTCGCAGCGCGATTGCATTGGCCGTGCTGACGAAAGTGTAGGATGGCATGATGACTTCGTCGCCCGGCTCGATTTCGAGCAGCAGGCCGATCATGTCGAGCGCGCCGGTGCCCGAATGGGTGAGGAGCGCGCGCGCAGCGCCCGTCTTCTCCTCGAGCCATGCGTGGCAAGCCTTGGTGAACTTCCCGTCCCCCGCTAGCTGCTTTGCCGACAGGACTTCGTCCAGATATTCTCTCTCGCGGCCAGCGAGAGTGGGCTCGTAATAGGGAACGCTCATGGGATGATGTCCGGGGCAGCGGTGGAATCGTGCGGCCATTGAACAGGCCCACTGCCTTGCGCGCAAGGGGCGGCGCTGCCTATCGGGCGGCACCGAAGCGCCGGGCGCTGAGAAGCGCAAGCGCTTCCTCCGGATCGGCGGCGGCGATGACCTCGAAGCCTGGCCGCGCCAGCGTCATGGCCGCCCCGCGCTCCTCGGGCCCATGGCCGGTGAGCACATGAATGGCGCCGGCAAGGCCCGCGTTTCTCGCCGCTTCCACATCGCTTGCCTTGTCGCCGATCATGAAGCTCCGGCTGCGGTCGATGCCGAGCTTTTCGGCGGCAAGATCGATCATGGCCGGGCCGGGCTTGCGCCAGCGCGCATGGGCGTCGTCATAGCCATCCGTGTGGTCGGGGTGATAGGCGCAGGCGACGATGAGATCGAGCGCGACTCCGGCGGCCCGGAGCTGGCGCGCGATCTCCGCCTCCACCGCCTCGAAGTCCGGCCAGCCGAAACGCCCCCGCGCGATGCCCGCCTGATTGGTGACGGCGGCAACCGCAAGCCCCTGCGCATGCGCCCAGCCGATGAGCTTCGCCGCCCCGCGCTCGAGAACGACATCCTCGGGGCGGAAGAGATAATCGACCTCCCGCACGATGACGCCATCGCGATCGAGGAAGAGCGCGGCCGCGCCCTCGCGCCGTTCCGGGTTCTCGTTTGAAATCCAGATTCCGTCTGGCAGGGGCGTCGTCATTCTCGATCTCTCGTCTTTCTGTCTCGGTGGCAATCCGGCCATGCCGGTGCGGCAGGGCGATGATGATCGAAGTGCCGCTCGCCGTCAGCCTCGAAAGCGAAAGCCGGCCGTGCCCGGACGCAAGCTATCCACGCGACGCCTGGTCCCGGCGATCGGCCCACAAGGGCGACCCGTTTCGGTGTATCCTGTCACTTACGGCGCAATCGGGCGGCTCGATATTGAAAGCAGGGTTTCGTTCAGGTGTTGCGTTCCAATCCGAAGCCCCGTTCGCAGGGGTACTCCTTCGCCGCCTGGCATCATTTCCGAATGTTCGCCGGCGCCATGGCGATTGCGTTTTCCTGCATCGCGGGCGCGCCTTCCGCGCAAGCCGCAGCCTGTTCCGATCCATTGTCAGCGATTGCGGCGTTGCCCGGCTCCGTAAGCGCGACGCTCGATTTCAATTCGCTGCGCCGCTTCTATGGCGGATCGGGCGGTGTCTGCGTCTGGTCGGCGGCGGATGCAGCCACGCTCATTAAGGCGCTCACCGCTGTCGGGGAGCAGGGGCTCGACCCGCGCGACTTTCATCTTGCCGAACTGAAGGGCAGCGACGCCATCAGGGATGCGCGCGCCCGCGATCTCCTGCTGACGGACGCCGCCCTCCGATATGCACGCGATATGCGGAACGGCCGCCTCGAACTCGAAAGCATCGAGAGCGATATCGACTTTCCCCGGCCCGTCACCGACCCCGTCGCGGGGCTGCGCGATGCCTTCGCCACACATTCGCTCGCGGCCTGGCTTGCTTCGCTGCCGCCATCCCAGCCGGAATATGCGCGCCTCGTCGTCGCCTATGCGCGCTATGCCGACATGGCGGCAAAGGGCGGATGGGCGATGCTTGATGCGCCCGCAAAGGCGGTGAAGTCGGGGGAGGCGAGCCCGCTTGTGCCCACCCTGCGCCGGAGGCTCGCGGCCGAGGGCGATCTCGATGCGGCGGATGCTTCCGCCACCGGCAGCCGTCTAGATGGCGCGCTCGTCGCGGCGCTCAAGCGATTTCAGGACCGCCACGGTCTGAGCGCCGATGGCGTTGTCGGCCGAAAGACGCTCGAAGCGCTCAACGTCGCGGCGGCAGACCGCGCCGCGCAGATCGCCGTCAATCTCGAGCGCTGGCGCATGCTGTCGGGCGCGATCTCGCCGACGCGTGTCGAGGTCAACGCGGCCGCCGCGACCGCGAAGCTCATCGTCGGTGGCGCCCCCGTGCTCGAGATGCGTGCGGTGGTCGGCAAGAAGAAAACGCCGACACCGATCCTGCGCAGCGTCATAAGTTCCATCGTCGTCAACCCGCCCTGGGTCGTCCCGTCGTCGATCATGCGCAAGGAGATCCTGCCGGCGCTGACGCGCGAGCCCGACTATCTCGAGAAGAACGACATGTACTGGCGCGACAATCAGATCGTGCAGGCGCCAGGTGAAAGGAATTCTCTCGGCCGCATCAAGTTCGAGCTGTCGAGTTCCTTCGATGTCTATTTGCACGACACGCCCGCGCGCCGCCTCTTCGCGCGTGACGATCGCGCGCGAAGCCATGGCTGTGTCCGCCTCGAAAAGCCGCTCGCGCTTGCCGAGCATCTGCTTGGCAACGATACCGGCTGGCCGCGCGAACGCATCGAAGGCGTGATCGCAGATGGAAAGACGCAGCGTATTCCGCTCACGGATGAAGTGCCGATCGTCATCGTCTACTGGACGAGCTTCGTCGATGAGGATGGAACGGTCGAGTTTCGCGACGACATATATGGCCGCGACGAAAGGCTGCTCGATGCGCTCAGGCAGCACCGTTTTGCGCAATCGGGAGAGCCCGCTGCCGCCGCGAAAAGCTGCGGCGCGTGAGGCGCGACGCGCGTTTTCCATAACGGCAATCGCGTCATTGCGTTTGACGCATCGGGTCCGAAACCCTATACGGGGATCGGGCGGGTGGGCTTCACGTCGAACTCAAGAGGTGGATGTGAGGTCGGTGATCACACGCAGAGGCGTATTGGCTCTCGGCGCGACTGCGGCAGCTTCCGTCATTCTGCCGCGGCCTTCCATCGCGTCGGTGGCGACGCCGCGCATGCTCAAATTCTATAACACGCATACGGGCGAAAGCCTTTCCACGACCTATTGGGCCGATGGCGTCTACATTCCCGACGCGTTGCGCGACGTGAAGAAACTTCTTCGCGATCATCGCTCGGGCGACGAGCATCACATCGACGTGCGCCTGCTCGATCTTCTGTCCGAGCTGTGCCACAAGCTCGACACGCATGAGCCCTATCACGTCATTTCCGGCTATCGCTCACCGAAGACGAACAGTCTTCTCGCCCGGGCGAGCCACGGCGTCGCCAAGCGCAGTCTCCACATGGTTGGCGAGGCGATCGACATTCGCGTGCCGGGGCGTGATCTTTCCCGCGTGCACAAGGCGGCGCTGTCGCTCCGGCGCGGCGGCGTCGGCTACTATCCGGCATCGGATTTCGTGCATGTCGATGTCGGCCGCGTTCGCCAATGGGGGCCAAAGCACGAGGCGTGAGGCCCGCCTGAATTTGCGTTGCCCGCTTCTCAGCGGGCAGACGCGGCTGCCCGCTCGATATTCGGCAGGAAGCCCGTGAACAGGCCGAGCAGCGGCAGGAAGGCGCAGACCCGATACACGAACTCGATGCTCGTGAAGTCGGCAAGCTCGCCCAGCACCGCGGCGCCGATGCCGCCCATTCCGAATGCAAAGCCGAAGAAGAGGCCCGCGACCGTTCCGACGCGGCCCGGCATCAGCTCCTGCGCATAGACGATGATCGCAGGGAAGGCCGAGGCGAGAATGAGGCCGATCGGAATGCTGAGGAGGCTCGTCCAGAAAAGGCCGACATGAGGCAGGATGAGCGTGAAGGGAAGCACGCCGAGGATCGAGGCCCAGATCACATATTTGCGCCCGAAGCGGTCGCCGAGCGGGCCGCCGATGATCGTGCCGGCCGCGACCGCGCCAAGGAAGATGAAGAGATGCACCTGCGCGCTCTCGATCGACACATGGAATTTGTCGATGAGATAGAAGGTGTAATAGCTCGTG
Source organism: Parvibaculum sp. (assembly GCF_035325945.1). Classification (GTDB taxonomy): domain Bacteria; phylum Pseudomonadota; class Alphaproteobacteria; order Parvibaculales; family Parvibaculaceae; genus Parvibaculum. Next base: position 40,896 of record NZ_DAOKYX010000001.1, on the reverse strand, counting down.
ATGCTGGCGAGATAGAAATATTTGGAGAAGATCAGCACCAGCAGAATGGCGATGGCCATGCGCGCGCGTTCGGGCGAAACGGCGCTTGTGCGAATGGCGCCGGATCTTGCGGCTCCCGTCACGGGCGGCATCGCGTTGCGCTTGTACCAGATGCCGACATGCCACAGGAGCACGATGCCGATCATCGCCGCGATGGAGAACCAGGCGACGCTGCCCTGGCCCCTCTGGATGACGATGAAGGCGGCGACGAGCGGGCCGATGGCGGAGCCCGCATTGCCGCCCACCTGAAAGAGCGATTGCGCAAGTCCGTGTCGCCCGCCCGATGCCATGCGCGCGACGCGCGAGGATTCCGGATGAAAGACGGACGAGCCCGTGCCGATGAGCGCGGCGGCGAGTAGCAGCAGCAGAAAATGCGCGGCCGACGACAGAAGCAGCAGTCCCACCAGCGTGAAGCCCATGCCGATGGCGAGCGACCACGGGCTCGAGCGCCTGTCGGTGTAATAGCCGACAAGTGGCTGGAGGAGCGAGGCGGTGAGCTGATAGGTGAGGGTGATCAGACCCACCTGACCGAAATCGAGACCGTAATTTTCCTTCAGCATCGGGTAAATCGCGGGCAGCAGCGATTGCATCATGTCATTGAGCAGATGGCAGAAGCTGATGGCCGCAAGCACGGTGAAAGTCGTGTTCGTCGCCGAAGGGGCGGAAGCGGAGGATGTCGTCTCGGTCAAGATGCTCTCCCTGGAGCGCATGGCTCCCGGAGCATGAGCCGGAAAGGAGCGACTTTCCAGATCAACTCATGCCCTGTCTCGAAAAATCCGGAGCGCACCTTGCCGCAACGACATCTTTCCGTTGCGGCTCCGCGCCTCAGGAGAAGGCCTGAATGCCCGTGATCTCGCGCCCGAGGATAAGGGCATGCACGTCATGCGTCCCTTCATAGGTGTTGACGGCCTCGAGGTTCATGACGTGGCGGATGACGTGATACTCGTCGGAGACGCCATTGCCGCCATGCATGTCGCGCGCCGTGCGGGCGATATCAAGAGCCTTGCCGCAATTATTGCGCTTCATCAGCGAAATGGCGGCAGGCGCGGCCTTGCCGGCATCGAAGAGGCGGCCGAGCTGGAGGCAGCCCTGAAGCCCGAGCGTGATCTCGGTCTGCATGTCGGCGAGTTTCTTCTGGATGAGCTGGTTCGCCGCCAGCGGCCGGCCGAACTGCTTGCGGTCGAGCGTGTACTGGCGGGCGGCATGCCAGCAGAACTCGGCGGCGCCGATCGCGCCCCAGGCAATGCCGTAGCGCGCGCGGTTGAGGCAGCCGAAGGGGCCGGCAAGGCCGCGCACATTCGGCAGCAGGTTCTCGTCCGGCACGAAGACGTCCTGCAACGAGATTTCGCCCGTCACCGAGGCGCGCAGCGAGAACTTGCCCTCGATCTTGGGCGTCGAGAAGCCCTTGAAGCTGCGCTCGACGATGAAGCCGCGAATGACGTCATCATCCGTCTTCGCCCAGACGACGGCGAGATCGGCGATGGGCGCATTGGTGATCCACATCTTGGCGCCGTTGAGGATGTAGCCGCCATCGACCTTCTTCGCGCGCGTCTTCATCGATCCCGGATCGCTGCCATGGTCGGGCTCCGTCAGGCCGAAGCAGCCGACCCATTCGCCGGTTGCGAGCTTAGGCAGATATTTCTCGCGCTGCGCCTCCGTGCCATAGGCGTTGATGGGGTGCATCACCAGCGAGGACTGCACGCTCATTGCCGAGCGATAGCCGCTGTCCACGCGCTCGATCTCGCGCGCGGCGAGGCCGTAGCAGACATAGGAGAGGCCCGCGCAGCCATATTTCTCCGGCAGGGTGGAGCCGAGAAGCCCCTGTGCGCCCATCTCGTTCATGATCTCGCGGTGGAAGATCTCGTGCCGGTTGGCTTCCTTCACGCGCGTGAAGAGCCGCTCCTCGGCAAAGGCGCGGGCGGCGTCGCGCACCATCCGCTCTTCCTCGGTGAGCTGCTCCTCGATGAGCAGGGGGTCCTGCCAGTTGAAGGAAGGGAGCTGTGGATTGGCGCCGGCGGCCGGCTTGGTACTCGTTTCAGACATGCAACTTGACCTCGCGTAATCCTGGGGTTTGGGCTCATATAGCAGAAGCCATTTGGCCTGGCGACCCTCAGTATGCGTAGGATCAATGTCCTTCCGAGGCGATGTGGGCAGCCAGATGTTCCGCCAGATGGTCGAACATGAGCCGGGCGCGCCGGCTCGTCTTCAGGTCCTCATGCATCACGACCCAGACCTCGAGCTTGAAGCCGATGGTCCCGGGGAGGATGGGGAGGAGCCCGTCGCGCCGGGCGAGCGCGTTCTGGCAGATGCCGAGCCCGAAGCCGGCGCGAAGCGCCGCATATTGCGCGACGTCGCTGTCGCAGCGAAAGGCGAAGAGTTCGCGCGAGGGCGTGAAGCCGAGCCCCTCGAGGCGGCGCAGCGAGGGTTCGCGGTCGAAGCCGATGATCGGATGGGCCTCGATTTCCTCCAGCGTCGCTGGCTTGCCATGCGCCTCCACATAGCGCGGATGCGCGTGAAGCCCGAGGTGAATGGTGCCGATCTTGCGCGCGACGAGCGCGCTCTGCGTCGGCCGCACCATGCGGATGGCGATGTCGGCCTCGCGCCGCAGCAGGTCTTCCGCGCGGTTCGAGAGCAGGAGTTCGATGGCGATGCGCGGATGCGCCTCGCGGAAGGCGGCAAGGATGGGTGGCAGCACCTCCGTGCCGACGATTTCGCTCGCCGTGACGCGGATGGTGCCGCGATCCTCCTCGGCTTCGCCGGACGCAGCGCGCTGGAGCGCCTCGGCCGCGCTCGCCATCGCCTCGGCATGCGGGACGAGCGCAAGCGCGCCCTCCGTGGCGTTGAGACCCGTCTGCGAGCGGGTGAAGAGCGCGAGCCCCAGCGCCTCTTCCAGCGCGTCCACATGGCGCCCGACAGTGGGCTGGGTGAGGTTCAGCGCCCGGGCCGCCCCGGAAAGGCTGCCCTCCCGCATGACGGCGAGAAAGGTCCGGTAAAGCTCCCAGCCGGGTTGTGATTTTGTCATACGAAAACGTATATCTGTTCGTCGATAAAAGGCAATTCATATTCAAATATGAATGAGAGATCGTCCGGTTGTCGAATTCAACCGGAGATCGGACATGACCCGAACAGCTCTCATCATCGGCGCCACCGGCGGCATAGGCAGCGAAACGGCCCTTGCCCTCGCCGCGCGGGGCTGGCGCATCCGCGCCCTCAACCGCAATCCCGAAAAAGCCGCCCGCGATTTTGCCTGGCTCGGTCCGGTCGAATGGGTGAAGGGCGATGCGATGAACGCGGCCGATGTGGTCGCCGCCGCCCGGGGCGTGAGCCTCCTCGTCCATGGCGCCAACCCGCCCGGCTATCGCAACTGGAACAGAACGGCGCTCCCCATGCTCGAAAGCTCCATCGCCGCCGCGATGGAGGCGAATGCGCGGATCGTCTTTCCCGGTTCGGTCTACAATTTTGGCCCCGAGACTTTCCCTCTCGTGGACGAGCGCGCACCGCAGCGCCCGAAGACGTGCAAGGGCGCCATCCGTGTGGCAATGGAAGCGCGGCTCAGGGAAGCCTCCGCCCATGGGCTCCGTGTGCTGATCGTTCGTGCCGGAGATTTCTTCGGACCGCGTGGCGGCAATAACTGGTTCGGGCAGGGGCTCGTGAAGGCGGGAAAGCCGCTCCGTTCGATCACCTATCCGGGCCGGCCCGAGGTGGGTCACGCCTGGGCGTTTCTTCCCGATCTTGCCGAAACCATCGTGCGCCTTGTCGAGCGCGAGGAGGATCTCGGCGGTTTCGAGGTCTTCCATTTCGGCGGCCACTGGTTCGAGCGGGGCGTCGAGATCGCCGAGGCGGCGCGCCGCGCGGCGGGCGTTCCCGATGCCCCGATCCGCGGCTTTCCCTGGATCGCGGTCTGGCTCGCTTCGCCCTTCGTCGAGATGTTCCGCGAGGTTCTGGAGATGCGCTATCTCTGGAAGCACCCCCTCCGGCTCGATAACGGAAAGCTCGTCGCCTTTCTCGGCGAGGAACCCCACACGCCCGCCGAACAGGCGCTGCGCGTCACGCTCAAAGGTCTTGGTTGTCTCGATGTCCAGCCGCGCGCAGCGGGCCTTTCCGCCCCGCGCCTTCAAGGGAGGCTCTGATGAAAATGCCGCTTGTCATCCGTCATCGCGCCGAGCGCATCATGGTCGCGCTCGTCATGTCCGTCATCGTGACCTATGTCGCGATGTTCACGGCCAGCGCCGCGCTCACGATCCATGCGCTCGATTTTCCGCAGGAGACGGCGCAACACCATCTCGTCTGATGCGTTCGAAATGGCGGGCGAGATCTGCCGGGATCGGCATCGGCTTGATGGCGCTGACATTCGCCCGTCCGGTATTGCCGATGGGCACGGCGCCGACAAGCGATCCGGCCGAGCCGATGATGCGGACGATCTGGCCCAGCACTTCTTGCATGTCACGCCTCTGCCAGCCAGCCTTCAGCATCCAGTAGTGATTGACGACATGGGGGATGTAGTTGCGCTGGCCGAGAATATGGGCGCGCTCGAGATGCGCGAGGCAGCGCTCGTAATCCCGTTCCCGGTAGAGCGCCTTGGCGATGGTCATCTCGGCGTCATAGGCCGCGCGCAATTCGCTGTGCATGGGGCGTCTCCTTCTGCGTTTCGGAAGGCAATCTAGGAGACGTCCCGCTTTCCCGCTTGAACGAACCGGCTATTGCGCGCGACGGAGAGCGGATTGATGCCGAACATTTCCCGGCAGGTGCGGCTCAGATGCGCCGAGTCCGCAAAACCCGTGGCATGGGCCGCATCCGTGAGCGATGCGCCCGCCAGCGCGCGAGCCATCGCATCGCCGAGGCGGAGCCAGAGCAGATAGCGGCGGAAGGAAACGCCCGTTTCTTCCTTGAAGAGATGGGTGAGGCGGCTTTCGGAGAGCCCCATTTCGGCCGCGATGGCGCCAAGTGAGGCGCGTTTTTCTGGAAGCGCGCGCAGCCGCTCCTGCAACGCGGCGATGCGCGGGTCGCGTTCCGGCATGTCTCGCGTGCCGGGCGCGAGAAGGCCGAGCATATGCGCGTGCGATGGCGTCCCGTCCCCGAGGCAGACCGCGCGGAGCTGCCGCATCTCTTCCATCGGCAAGGGCGCGAAGGCTTTGCCGCCGAGCAATCGCGCCATTGCCTCGCGCGCGGCGGCGAGTTCCGGTTCGACGAGCAGCACGGCCACCTCGCCGCCGCGACTGTCGAGCCGGTGCGGCGTGCCGGGCGCGACGATCGCGCCTTCGAGTGCGAGGTCGTCGCCCGCGCAAGAGAGATGGAATGGCGTGCGGAGCGCCACGGCGATCTGAAGCGCATGATGGTGATGCGGCGCGACGTCGATGGTCGCTCCCCGGATGAGGATCGACATCTCCTCGCGCGAGATGCGAAGGGCCGAAACGGTGGGAGCGCCTGTCATGGTTCTATTGATCGACGGGAGAGGCGGCTTGGCAAGCGCATATGAAAGGCGGCGGGATCGCTCCCGCCGCCTTCGCATGTGGCCCTGTGTGCGGGGATTATTCCGCCGCGGCCTTGAGCCCCGCAAGCGCCTCGCGCGGCATGCGCTCGGCGAATTCGCGGCACGCCTGCACATATTCGTTCTTCATGCGCGCAACGAGTTCGCCCACGGGCGGCGCGTCCGAGATCTGGCCGATGCCCTGACCCGAGCCCCAGATATCCTTCCACGCCTTCGACTTCATGTTGCCGCCCGAGCCGAAATTCATCTTCGACTTGTCGGCGGCGGGTAGATCGTGCGGATCGAGGCCGGCGGCCGCGATCGACGGCGCGAGATAGTTGCCATGCACGCCGGTGAAGAGGTTGGAATAGACGATGTCCTCGGCCGTATGCGCGATCAGCGCCTCCTTGTAGGCGGCGTCGGCATTGGCTTCCTGCGTGGCGATGAAACGGGTGCCCATATAGGCGAGGTCGGCGCCGAGCGCGAGGGCGGAGGCGATGCCCCATCCATCGGAGATCGAGCCCGAGACGAGCACCGTTCCCTTGAACCACTGCTTCACCTCGCGCACCAGCGCGAAGGGCGACAGTGTGCCCGCGTGACCGCCCGCGCCCGCGCAAACGAGGATGAGCCCGTCGACGCCCTGTTCGGCCGCCTTGCGCGCGTGCTTCACATTGATGACGTCGTGGAAGACGAGGCCGCCATAGGAATGCGCCGCCTCGACGACTTCCGCCGGCGGGCGGAGCGAGGTGATGATGATCGGCACTTCGAGCTTGGTGCAGACCTCGACGTCATGCGCGAGGCGGTCGTTCGAGGCATGGCAGATCTGGTTGACGGCGAAGGGCGCGACCTTCTTCTCGGGGTGCTTCGCCTGATACTCGCCAAGCTCGCCCTTGATCCGCTTGATCCATTCTTCCAGCACATGCGCGGGTCGCGCATTGAGCGCCGGGAACGAGCCGACGATGCCCGCCTTGCACTGGGCGATGACAAGTTCGGGACCGGAGACGATGAAGAGCGGCGAGCCGATCACCGGAAGCTCCAGCCGGTCCTTGAGAAGCGATGGCAGCGACATGGGAAGTCCTCATCCCTGGTAAAAATGATGACAAGAGACTAGGCAGCGCCGCCCGGCCTGTCCGCACAAGAAATGTCGAGGCGCCTGTTCACATATGATCATCGCCCGGCGAGAAGCGCCCTGTCGGCCTTGGCTCTCGCGGCGATGAAATCGACCGCCGCCCGCACGGGCGGCGTGTCCTTGAGATCGGGATGCGTCAACAGCCAGATGTCCGTCGCGCTGTAGAGCTTTTCCGGCGAGATGCGGACGAGTTGCGGAAAGCTGTCGCCGGTGAGGCAGGTGAGCGCCGAGATGCCGACGCCCGCCAGCGCCGCATAGGCCGTGTCGAGTTGCGAGGAAAAGCGCAGATGCGTCGGCGCGTTGCGCGTCACATGCTGGCTCCAGCGGGCAAGCTCCTGGTTCGCGGCCGATCCCGCGAAGCCGAGGATGACGTGATCGGCCCATTCTTCGCGCCGCGCGGGCAGGCCATGCTTCTCCGCATAATCCTTCGATGCGTAGAAGGCGACGCCGAGCCGCCCGATCTTGCGGCCGACGAGGTTTTCCTCGCCCGGCCCATAGAGCCTGATGACGATATCGGCCTCGCGGCGGCGCACGCTCGCAGGCCAGGACTCGGTCACGAATTCGAGTTCGATGCCCGGATATTGCGAGCGGAAGGCGGGCAGATGCGGCACCAGCCAATGCCCTGCGATGCCAGGGGCGGTGGAGATGCGAACCGTGCCGCGCGGCTCGCCGTCATCCGCGGTGGCGGCGCGGACGGCGCGTTCGGCGGCCATTGCCATGGGCTCGACCTCGGCGCGCAGCCTCTCGCCCGCCGCCGTCAGCGCATAGCCGGCCGGCTCGCGCACGAAGAGCTTGGTGCCAAGCTCCTTTTCGAGCGCGGCGACGTGGCGGCCCACCGTCGCATGGCTGAGCCTCAGCTTGCGGCCGGCGCCGGAAAGGCTCTGCGTCTCTGCGACTGCGAGAAAGATGCGATAGGCGTCCCAGCCGCCCGCAAAGGCCCCGTCTTTGTTCATCGCTGAACATCCCGTTGTCTGTTTGCGCGGAAAGATGAACCCGTCCGCCGGGGATTTCAAGCAATCCCGCACTGACGCTGGGGAATGGGAAGGGGCGGGCGCGCCTGCGAATGCAGGGTGCCGTTCGATCCGCCATTCTGCTAGAAAGGGAGCCATCTAAATCATTGGGCCATCGGGCCATCTGAGGGAGAAACAACGTGCTCAAGACAAGATTTACGGAACTGTTCGGCGTCGAACATCCGATCGTGCAGGGCGGCATGCAGTGGGTCGGCCGCGCCGAACTCGTCGCGGCGGTCGCTAATGCGGGCGCGCTCGGCTTCATCACCGCGCTGACGCAGCCGACGCCCGAGGATCTGGCGAAGGAGATCAAGCGCTGCCGCGAGATGACCGACAAGACGTTCGGCGTGAACCTGACCATCCTTCCGGCGCTGAAGCCGCCGCCCTATGCCGAATATCGCGCCGCGATCATCGAGTCGGGCGTCAAGATCGTCGAGACGGCGGGCTACAAGCCGCAGGAGCATGTCGACGACTTCAAGAAGCACGGCATCAAGGTCATCCACAAGTGCACGGCGGTCCGTCATGCGCTTTCGGCCGAGCGCATGGGCGTCGACGCGATCTCGATCGACGGCTTCGAGTGCGCGGGTCATCCCGGCGAGGACGACATTCCGGGCCTCATCCTCATTCCGGCTGCTGCCGACAAGGTGAAGATCCCGATGATCGCCTCGGGCGGCTTCGGCGATGCGCGCGGCCTGGTGGCGGCGCTGGCGCTCGGTGCCGAAGGCATCAACATGGGCACGCGCTTCATGTGCACGGTCGAGAGCCCCATTCACCAGAAGGTGAAGGAGCAGATCGTGGCCAATGACGAACGCTCGACCGACCTTATCTTCCGTACGCTGCACAATACGGCGCGCGTCGCGAAGAACGTGGTCAGCCAGGAAGTCGTCGCCATCGAGAAGAAGGGCGGCGCCAAGATCGAGGACGTCGCGCATCTCGTCGCGGGCGCGCGCGGCCGCGTCGTCTATGAGCAGGGCGATCCCGAATACGGCATCTGGTCGGCCGGCATGGTGCAGGGTCTCATCCACGACATTCCGACTGTGAAGGACCTCGTCACGCGCATCGTCGCCGAGGCGGAGCAGATCATCGCTTCGAGGCTCAACCGCATGGCGGGCATCTCCATCGCCCGCGCGGCCGAGTAAGCACGAACGCCGAGTTTGGAACCGGGATCACGTCCGGGGTGACAGCAGAGTTTGCGGAACGGCATTCATCCTGTCTGTCATGCCGGACCTGATCCGGCATCCATCTTCACCACGCGGGCGAGGCCGTCCGCATCGCGAACGGTGATCTCCCTGTAGCCGAGCGCGACGATGCCGCGCTTCTCGAAATCGCGCAGGATGCCGTTGACGGTCTTGCGCGAGAGCCCGGTGAGTTCGGCAAGCTCGTCCTGCCGCAGCGGCAGCACCGCCATGCCGCCATCGCCCCATACCGTCGCATAGGCATGAAGTCTCGATGCGAGCCGCGCCTGAGGCGAAAGGCGCGCGCGCTCCGCGTTGATCCTGACGGCCGCTGTGAGCTGCTCCGTGGCAAGCTCCGCGAAGTGAAGCCAGAGCGAGGGCAGCTCGCGGGCGATGGCGGCCAGCGCCTGCTGGGGGATGAAGAGAATTTCCGAGCGCTCCCGCGCCACCGCCGTGGTCACGCGCCGACCGCCCAGAACCTGCGCGGCATAGCCGAAAATGCTGCCCGGGCCCGAAATATTGACGGGAACATTCTCGCCATTGTCGAGCCAGACATAGGTGGTCACCGAGCCGCTGAGCACGCCGTAAAGCCCGTGCGCTTCATCGCCCGTGTCGTAAAGCCAGCGTCCCGTCTCGACGTTCGAGACCTGCATATGCTCGATGAGCCGGCGGCGAAGCTCGGCCGGCCGGCGGCGGAACCAGCCATTGCGGGCGAGCGAGGCGGCAATGCGGTCTTGCGGGTTTCCTGCCCGGGGCATGACAAATCCAGAATGTTACCAGAGTGACAATCTTCACCCGCTTCGGGGCTAACCTCAAGCCGGCTAGAGTCACATTCGGGAGGAGACGGGAAGATGTCATTCCAGACGCCGACGGTAAGGAAGCTCAGTGCGGGCTGTGGCGCGGAGGTGCTGGGGGTCGACCTCAGAAAGCCGAGCAACAGCGATATGGAAATCATCCGCGACGCCTATCGCGATTACGGCGTCATCTTCTTCCGCGATCAGCAGCTCACGCCGGAGGATCACATCGCCTTTGCGCGTCGCTGGGGCGAGATCGACATCAACAAGTTCTTCCCGGCCAATGGCGAGTATCCGGAAATCGCGGAGGTAGGGAAGGAGAAGGAGAAGAAAACGAATATCGGCGGTGGTTGGCACAGGGATCTTTCCTACGATCCTTCGCCCGCCATGGGCTCGATCCTCGTCGCGCGCGTACTGCCGAAGGAGGGCGGCGACACGCTCTTCTCCAACATGTATGCCGCCTATGAGGCGCTGTCGGACGGGTTGAAAGAGACGCTTTCAAGCCTCAAGGCCGTGCACTCCAATGCGATGGCCTTCGGCGCGGCCGGCTTCTACAAGAACAGCGACCAGAGCGCCGGCTTCAAGGGCGAGAACCTCATCGGCCAGGCGGTGCATCCCGTCATCATCACCCATCCTCTGAGCGGGCGTAAGGCGCTTTACGTGAACCCGGCCTTCACGACGCATTTCGAGGGCTGGACGCCGCTCGAAAGCAGGCCGCTTCTCGATTTCCTCTACGCCCATGCGGTCCGCCCGGAATTCACCTGCCGCTTCCAGTGGCGCGAGGGCTCGGTCGCCTTCTGGGACAATCGGGCGACATGGCATTACGCCGCGAACGACTATCACGGCAGCAGAAGGCTTCTGCACCGCATCACCATCGGCGGCGTGCCGCTCGGCTGAGCTTTCACAGGCTTGCCTTCGCGTCCGTACATGGCAGACTGCCTCGCAACAGCAAAAGCCCGCAAGGAAGGGCCATGAGGGAGGACGTCATGACGGCAGCGATGGCTGGCAAAGCGGCGATCACGGTCACGCCGAACGAGAACGGCTTTGGCGCGGCGATCACGGGCCTCGATCTCTCGAAGCCCTTGGCCCCGAATGTGCTCACCGAGGTGAAGGATGCCTGGGCGCGCCATTCCGTCGTCTGGTTTCCGGACCAGCCGCTTACTCATGACGAGCTTGAGGCGTTCACGCTTCAGATCGGGCCGTTCGGCGTCGATCCTTTCATCAAGCCGATGGAAGGGCGCCCGCATATTCTGGAACTGCGCCGCGAGCCCGACGAGAAGGCGCGCAATTTCGGCGCCGGCTGGCATTCGGACTGGAGCTTCCAGGAAACGCCGCCCGCCGCGACCATCCTCCATTCCAAGGTCGTGCCTCCTGTCGGTGGTGATACGCTCTATGCCGACTGCTACCGCGCCTATGACGCGCTTTCGGACGAGATGAAGCGCGTGCTCGGCACGCTCACGGCGATCCATTCGGCGGCGCTGCCCTATGGCACCGATGGCATTTTCGCGCATGAAAAGGAAAAGCGCACGATGGAGATCGTCGTGAGCAAGGAGGCGGAGAAAACCTTTCCGCATCCGCTGGTGCGCACCCATCCGGTGACGGGCCGCAAGGCGCTCTTCGTGAGCCCTGTCTATACGCTGGGCATCGAGGGCATGAAGCGGGAGGAATCCGCCGCCATTCTCGGCTACCTCTACACGCATATGACGAAGGACGAATTCGTCTATCGCCACAAGTGGCATGAGAACATGCTCACCATGTGGGACAATCGCTGCACGCTTCATTACGCCGATGGCGGCTATGACGGCCATCTGCGCGTCATGCACCGCACGACGGTTGCAGGCGAGCGGCCGGTCTGACCGGGCGGCGTTCAGCGCAGGAAGAGCAACAGCAGCAGCCCGCCGATCACCAGCGCTATGCCCGCAAGTTCGAGGCGCGCCGTCTTTTCGCGAAAGAGAAAATGCGAGGAGGCGAAGGTGAAGACGAGCTCGATCTGGCCGAGCGCGCGCACATAGGCGGCGTTCTCGATCGTCATCGCCGTGAACCATCCGATCGACGCGAGCGAGCCCGCGATGCCGACGCCGGAACTGACCTTCCAGTTCCTCATCGTGCCGGCGAGTTGCGCGGGCTCGCGCCAGCCGAGCCAGATCGTCATGACGATGGTCTGGATGACGAGCACGGTGACGAGCGTGAAGCCGGCCGGTATCAGGAAATCGGAGCGCCCGAGCGAGAGCGACGCCGCGCGATAGGCGACGGCGGCGATGCCGAAGCCCGCGCCCGAGCCGATGCCCATCAGCGTCGCGCGGTCGCTGAGGGTGCGCAGGAAATTCGCAAGCGTGAGATGCGACTTCGCCATCGAGATGGCGATGACGCCGGCAAGGCTCACAAGGATCGCCGCGGTGGCGCCGAGGCTCGGCCGGTCGCCGAGCACGATGACGCCGAAAAGCGCTGCCTGCACCGTCTCTGTTTTCGAGTAGGTCGTGCCGACGGCGAAATTGCGATAGGCGAAAAGCCCGACGAGAAGCGCCGTGCCCCAGATCTGCCCGAGCCCGCCCACGATGCAATAGAAGAGGAAGGTCCAGTTGGGCGCGGGTAGCTCATGCCCCGTGATTGCCACAAGGCTCCAGAGATAGACAACCGCGATAGGGAGCCCGAAGGCGAAGCGCACATAGGTCGCGGCGACGGCGGAAAGCTCGCCCGTGAGTTGCTTCTGCAGCGTCGAGCGCATGTTCTGCAGGAAGGCGGCGGCGATGGTAAGCGGTATCCAGAGCGGCATGAGTGGAAGGTTCGGGGTGAGATTCAGGGAAAACGAATTTCTTTCATTGTCAGCCCGTGGTCGAGCGCTTCGTCCCTATTTGTCATGCCGGGCTCGTCCCGGCATCCAGGGGCCACCTAGCGCCGACCTTGCCGCCATGGACCCCGGAATCCCGGCCTGCGCCGGGACAGGCAAGTCCGGGGTGACGGCAAGAGATTGGGACGAGCGATGCGCCGTCACTCCTCTATCGCCGCATAGACGAGCTGCTGAAGCTGCGGCCGCAGCGGATAGGTGCTCGACGGCATGAGCTGCGTCATCAGAATGGCGACGAGATCCTCTTCCGGGTCGATCCAGAAATAGGTGGAGGCGGCGCCGCCCCATGAAAGATTGCCGACTGAGCCCACGGCCTGTGCCTCGGCCGGATCGAGGATCACCTGAAATCCGAGCCCGAAGCCCGCGCCGTCGCCCGCAAGCTCGCTGAAGGCCGCCGTCGACATCTCCTTCATGGTCTTGCCGCCGGGCAGGTGGTTGAGCGACATGAATTCGATGGTCTTGGGCGAGACGAGCCGCGTGCCCTCGAAGACGCCACCATCGAGGATCATCTGACAGAAGCGCCAATAATCCGTCATCGTCGAGACGAGGCCGCCGCCGCCGGAGAGGAACTTGCGCGGACGCGCATAGACGCTCGTCTCGTCGCCGCGGTCGATGGCGCGGACGGCGCGCGTCCTGAAGTCCTTTTCGTAATTGGTGGTGAAGCGGCCGAGCTTTTCCTTCGGCACGTGAAAGCCCGTATCGTTCATGCCGAGCGGCGCGAAAATGCGGCTCGCAAGGAATTCGTCGAGTGGGCGGCCGGAGAGCACTTCGACGAGATAGCCGCAGACATCGGTCGAGACGGAATAGTTCCACTGTTCGCCGGGCGAGAAGAGAAGCGGCAATTCGGCAAGCCGCGCCACCATTTCCTTGAGCGTGATGTCGCCGGTCGCGGCGCCGTCGATGCCGCGCTGGCGATAGAGCTTCGCCACCGGATGCCCGGGCATGAAGCCATAGGTGAGGCCCGATGTGTGGGTGAGGAGATCGCGGATCGTCATTTCGCGCGCGGCGGGCTTCGTCTCGTATTTCTCATGCGTGCCGCCCGCCCAGACGCGCAGGCCCTTGAATTCGGGGATGTAGCGCGAGACGGCATGGTTGAGCTGAAAATGCCCCTCCTCATAGAGCATCATCAGCGCGAGGCTCGTGATCGGCTTCGTCATCGAATAGATGCGGAAGATCGAGTCGCGTTCGAGCGGCAGCCCGCTTTCGCTGTCCCGCTGCCCGATCGTTTCGAAATGCGCGATCTCGCCATGACGCGCGACGAGCGTCGAGATGCCCGCGACTTTTCCCTTCGCAACATAGGAGCCGAAATAGTCGGGAATGGCGGCAAGGCGTGCGGAACTCAGTCCCACATCTTCCGGCCGGGCGATCTTCGCAGCGACGTTCATCGGCATTCCTCCTCCGCATATGGTGGAGAAAGCATAGGGCGGATTTGGAAAAACCGCCTGCGGGAATTGCCGGCCCCGGAAGGAGGCCGCGCTATCGGCTCAGGGCGATGAGGCGGAAGAGATCGTCCGGCCGCCTTGCCTCGAAGGCAACTGCCTCGCCCGCGTCGGGGGCAAGGTCGATCGCTTCCCAGCCCTCGCCAGTCTTTTTCAGCCGGTAGCAAGGATCGAACTGCCCGCAACGCAGCACAAGCACGCTGAACCCATGCGCCGCGTCATGGCGAAATTCGAGATCGAGGGGAGAGCCGTCCGCCGCGGCCATGAGCCTGCGGCGGTCGTGTCCGGTCACGAGATCGGCCGGGAAGGGGAGGACGTTGTCCAACCTCACATCTCCCCGGCCGAAGCCATTCAGACGGCAGCCCGGCGGCCCGCCGTCTCGGCGACCGGCGAGATCACCGCCGTCGTCGCTTCGATGGCGGAGGTCAGGCGGCCGAGGCCGACGATATAGGCGGCCGTGCGGAGCGGCACCTTGCGCGTCTCCGCCACCTTCCAGACGATGTCGCCCTGGGCGTTCATCCGGTTTTCGAGTTCGCGGTGCACGCGCTCCAGCGTCCAGCGTTCGCCCTGGCGGTTCTGCACCCACTCGAAATAGGAAACGGTGACGCCGCCGGAATTGGCGAGAATGTCCGGAATGACGGTGACGCCCGCCTTGTGCAGAAGCGCGTCGGCTTCCGGCGTGACCGGGCCGTTGGCGAGTTCGAGAACGACCTTGGCGCGGATGCGTTCGGCATTGCCCTCATGGATGAGGTCCTGGAAGGCTGCGGGCACCAGCAGCTCGCAATCGACGCTCAGCATCTCGTCGGGGTCGATCTGGCGCGTCGCGCCGGTCGCGCCGTTGCGGACCGACATGCCGGACGCCTTGAGCTTCTCCAGCGCCGCGACATCGAGGCCCTGCGGATTGAAGATCGCGCCGCCCGAATCGCTGGCGGCGACGATGGTCCAGCCGCTGTCGACGAGAAGCCGCGCCATGTGCGCGCCGGCATTGCCGAAGCCCTGGATCACCGCGCGGCGCGGACCGTTGTCGAGGTCGAGACGGCCGCAAAGATGCTCCAGAAGGTTGAAGCCGCCGCGGGCCGTCGCGTCGTCGCGGCCGAGCGAGCCGCCCAGCGCGAGCGGCTTGCCAGTGATGACGCCGGGCACGACCTGGCCGACGATCTGGTTATATTCATCGGCCATCCAGCCCATGATCGTGGCATTCGTCGCCACGTCCGGCGCCGGAATGTCGCGGTCCGGCCCGATGAAGCGGGCGAAGGCGCGGATATAGGCGCGAGACAGGCGCTCGAGTTCCGTCACCGAAAGATCGCGCGGATCGACCCGGACGGCGCCCTTGCCGCCGCCATAGGGAAGTCCGGCCACGGCGCATTTGACGGTCATCCAGAAGGCCAGCGCCTCGACCTCGTCGGCCGTGGAGAGATGATGAAAGCGAATGCCGCCCTTGGTCGGGCCGCAGGAATCGTCGTAGCGGCAGCGCCAGGCTTCGAACGATTTCAGCGAGCCGTCATCCATGCGGATGGTGAGGCGAGCCTGCAACAGCTCGCGCGGCAGTCGGAGCCGCTCCATCGTATCGGGAGAAATTTCCACATGGCGCGCCGCTTCGTCCAGCCGTTGCAATGCGCGTTCAAACTCACTCTCTGCCATCATTCAATTTCACTTGTTCAGTTTCGGAAACAATCAGCGATGTCGGCAAGCCAGCGTTTGACATTGTTCTTCATCGCGGCGGGTGTCTTGCCGTTACGCACGAGGACCATGTCGAGTTGCGGCACGAGGACGATGTATTGCCCGTCGTAGCCTTGCGCGGAGAAGGAACCCGGACCCGCCAGGCCGAGCCACCAATGCGCACCGTAGGGCCCATCCTCAGTCGGCTGCTGCCAGGTGGGCGTTCGTGCATAGTCGATCCAGCGGCCGGGAAGCAACCTTTTTCCCTCCCAAACCCCGCCTCTGAGGTAGAGAAGGCCGAAGCGGGCGAAGTCCCGGGGGGTCGCAAAACAGAAGGAAGAGCCGATAAAAGTGCCCGCCTTGTCGAATTTGGGCCTCGCGGACCTCATTCCGAGGGGGTCGAGGAGCCGCCGGCGCATGAAAGCCTCGAAATCCGGCCCGAAAGCGTCGGCAGCCTGCGAGGCGCAGCGGCTGACTATGTTCGTCGTCCCGCTGGAATAGGAAAAAAAGCTCCCCGGCGCATGAGCGAGCGGGAAGGAAGAGGCGAAATGGGCCACATCGTCCTTGCCCTTGCCCCAGAGCATCTCGATCACGTCCGAGGGGTGGTCCGGCGCATAATCCTCGACAAAGGCAAGGCCGCTCGACATGCGCAGCAAAAGGTCGAGCGTGATGGCACGGCGCGGATCGCCGGCCCGTTCGCGCCATTCCCGCACATCCGCAGGTTGCATGATGTCGAGTTTACCCTCGTCGACGAGAAAGCCCACCAGCGCCTGCGTGATGCTCTTGGCCATCGACCAGGAATGGCAGGTGACATCGGGCCCGTATCCGGCCCCGTAGCGCTCCAGAACGAGCCTTCCGTGCTGGATAACGACGAGCGCCTGCGTTTCGCCGAGATCCTCAGGGGGCGTGGCGGCAAAGGCGTGATCGACGAGCCGGGCGAGTTTCGCCTGGTCGGCGCTCGCGTGGAGATCGCCGATGGGCCATTCGTCCGTGGGCCAGGGTGTGCCCGAAGGCTGCGCCGGAAGCGGCGGAAGACTGCTCATACGCTCTCGTAAATTGGTGAGGGGCGCAGTCTAGTGCAGCCGTCCCGCCAGGTCGAACCGTTGCGGCACATTTTTGCCGTTGGTGGCCGAATCGACGCACCGCCGCGCCTGTGGATAAGTTTCGCCCCGGGCATGGCCGACAGGCATCGCGGCCGCCCGTTGTGCTGACGGCCCATGAGGTTATCCTGAACGGAGATAACCGGGGAGGGATCACATGACGTTGCCGAGATTGCAGATCGACGGGGAATGGTTCGTAGGCGAGGATCGCCGGACGCATATCCTGCGCGGGGTCAATCTGGGCGGCGACTGCAAGGTGCCTTTCACGCCGAACGGCCACACCAATCTCCCCACGGACTTCTCCGACCACCGCACGGTTTCCTTCATCGGCCGCCCGTTTCCGCTCGACGAGGCGGCGGAGCACTTCGCCCGGCTGAAAGCCTGGGGCTTCAACTGCCTGCGCCTGCTCACCACCTGGGAAGCCGTGGAACATGCCGGGCCCGTACAATATGACGAGGCCTATCTCGATTATTTCGCTACGCTCTGCCGAATGGCCGACGACCATGGAATGTTCGTCTTCGTCGATTTCCATCAGGACGTCTGGAGCCGGATGACGGGCGGCGACGGCGCGCCGGGCTGGCTTTTCGAGGCGGTGGGCCTCGACTTCACGAAGTTCCATGCGGCGGGCGCCGCCCATGTGATGCAGTACAAATATGATTTCGCACGGGGCGGCAGGCAGGAAGAGCGCTATCCGACCATGACCTGGTCGCAGAACTACCGCTACCCGGCCAACGCGCTGATGTGGACCTTCTTCTTCGCCGGCCGGACCTTCTGCCCCGACTTCATGGTCGAGGGGCGGAACGTGCAGGACTTCCTCCAGGAGCACTATCTCGGCGCCATGGAGGCCGTGGCCCATCGCCTGAAGGGGATGAGCAATGTCATGGGCTTCGACTCCCTCAACGAGCCGGGCTCGGGCTATGTCGAACAGCGCCTGAGCTACCGCCATGTCGCGCCGAGCGAGTTCAACCGCTTTCCGCCGCGCCCCGGCCTTGCCTGGTCGGCGCTCGACGGGCTCGCCGTCGCGCGCGGCCTTACGCGCGACATTCCCGATCTCAAGGTCGACAGGCAGCAGGGGAAGGTCGTGCCCGCGGGCGATGTGCGGGTGAATGGAGGGCGCGTGCCGATCTGGCTCGATGGCAGTGAGTGCCCCTTCGAGCGCGCGGGCGCCTACAGGCTCTCGGGCGACAGCATCGAGGCCGTGGACGAGGAATTCTTCGTCATGCGGAACGGGCGCAAGGTCGATATGGAGCATGATTTCATGTCGCCCTTCTTCCACCGCGTCGCCGAGCGCATCCGCGCCATCGATCCCGACTGGCTGCTCTTTGCGGAACTCGACGCGGCGCGTGTCGGCCACGGCTTTCCGGCGGACGCGCCGCGCGGCACCGTCAATGCGAGCCACTGGTACGACGTCGTCACCCTCTCGACGAAGGAGTTCAATTTTCCGGTCTGGGTGAACCCCTATTCGGGCCGCACGCTCGAGGGTGCTGAAGCGATCGAGGGCGCCTATACGCGCCAGCTCGGCTTCATCAAGGAAACGGCGAAGACGCTCAATGACGGCACCGGCGCGCCGACGCTCATCGGCGAATTCGGCATCCCCTTCGATCTCGATCACGCCGCAGCCTACAAGGCGTGGGCTGCCGGCGATCATGGCCCGAAGCCCTGGGAGCGCCATGTCATCGCGCTCGATCTCATGTACAACGCGCTCGACACGCTGCTCATCTCCTCGACGCAGTGGAACTACACGGCGTCGAACCGCAACGATCAGGCGGTCGGCGATGGCTGGAACCAGGAGGATCTCTCCATCTACTCGGTCGACCAGCGCGGCAACTCGAACGACATCAACAGCGGCGGCCGCGCGCTCGAAGGCTTCGTGCGCCCCTATGCCCGCGCCATTGCCGGCCGCCCGCTCAAGATGAAGTTCAAGCGCGAGACAGGCGCCTTCCGCTTCGTCTATGAGGCGACGGGCGAGGGCGAGACGGAAATCTTCGTGCCGAAGCTGCAATATCCGAACGGTTTTGCGATCGAGGTCGAAGGCGGCGACGTCACGCGCCGGGATGAGAACCAGTCCGTGCTTGTCCATGCCGACGTGCCGGGCAAGGTCGGGATCACGATCACGCGGCTCTAGGCGGGTTTTTCGTCGAGCGTCGAGGCGATGGCGGCCGCCGCGTCGCGCATCGAGCCGAGGTAGCGCCGTGCCGCTTCCTCCTCGCTCATGGCGGAGCCGAAATAGCGCATGGTCATGCAGGCGACGACATTCGGCCCCTGCATGACGGGAACCGCGAGCCCCGTGGCGGGATCGCCGCGCAGTGGCGCCGTCGATGCGAAGCCGCGCGCACGGATGGTTGCAAGGAGGCGCATGACCGCGCGCTCGTCCCGCGCCGTCCGGTCGGCGCGGGCAGGGGAGGCGCGCAGCATGGCGAGGATCGTCTCCCGCTCCTCGTCGGGGCAGAAGGCGAGATAGGCCCGCCCCAGCGCCGAGACGAGCATGGGAAGCCTCGTGTCGAGATAGTCGGGATCGGTGCTGAAGGGGCTCGCATGCCGCGTGCCCGCGCGCACGATCATGGCGTCGCCATCGAACGTGGCGAGTGCGACCGGCCATTTGTGCCTCGCGGTGAGCGCATAGAGGAAGGGGCGCGCCGCCTCCACCACCCTGTCGGTGTGGCGGAAACCGCCCGAAAGGCGCAGCACGCGCTCGGCGAGGCTGTAGCCCGCCCGCCGCGACACACGGCGCACATAGCCGGCCGCGATCAGCGTATCGAGCAGACGCACGAGCGTCGGCTTCGGCAGGCCCGTTTCTTCATGGAGCCTGCCGAGCGGCATCACCGTTTCCCCGTTCAGCGCTTCGAGAAGCCGCAGCGCCCGGATCACGGGTTCGATGGGCGCCTTGTCCGTCGCGCTGTTATTCATTCTGTCTTTCCTCCCGGTGTCAGCGGAAGTCTAATTCCGTATCGCGGAATTTCCTAAAGTTTCGATCTGCCTCTGCGGCAGGTGGCGCTAGGTTTGCGGCAGGTGCCGATTCTGCCGGATGTACGGCATGGAAATACGGCAGGTTGATCGCTATCCGGCCGCGTCCGGGGAGAATGTTGAACATGAAAGCCATCGCCTTCTGGGGCGGCGTTCTGGCTCTGGGCCTCGTGCTCGGCGTCGGCTCCGCCTTCTACACACTGAAAAATGGCGCGCTCAGCGGAAACGTCGCTGTCGGGCCCTGGGGCACGGGCACGAGCTTCGGCAGCGCCGAGGCCGATATGTACACGCGCGCCCGCGTCGCGCTCTTCGGCCTCCTCGCGCTCGATAAGAAGGAGACGATGTACTACACCGCGCTGCACGACAGCGACGGTGGCGAGCTTTCGGGGAGCTGCACCTACCGCGTCGAGGGCAAGGATCTCGCCACGCGCTGGTGGAGCATCACCGCCTATGGGCCGGACAGTTTCCTCATTCCCAATGAGGCGAACATCTATTCCTATGCACAGACGACGGTGAAGCGCGAAGCGGACGGAAGCTACATCATCCGCGTTTCGCCGGAGAAGCAGGAGGGCAACTGGCTCCCCGTGAAGGCGGGCGAGAAATTCGATCTCACCGCGCGCTTCTACAATCCGGAAGCCTCCGTCTACGCCAATCCCGCCGCCGCCGAGCTGCCGCGCATCGTGAAGGAGAGCTGCAAATGAAGCGTCTATCGATCTTCGTGCTCGCGACCCTCGCGGTTGCGGCGGCTGTCCATGTGGCCACAGTCTGGGAACTGCCGCGCTTCATCATGTCGAAGGCCATGACGAAAATAGCGGGCAATGCGCAAGCGAACCTCATGCTCGAGCCGCCGCTTTCCGACGCAACCGCGCGGGCGGTCGTGCGTCCGAGCCCCGATCTCGCATATTCGATCTGTGTGCTCGACCTTCAGAAGACGCCGGTGCGCGTGCATGTGCCGCTGACGGCGCCCTACACGTCGGTGGCGTTCTATTCATCCGCGACCGACAATTACTTCGTCCGCAACGACCGCGAACTCGAAGGCAGGGATCTCGATGCCATCGTCGTCGCGCCGGGCGCGGCGAAGCCCGCCTCCGTGCCCGCCGGTGTCGAAGTGATCGAGGCGCCGACGGAGAACGGGCTCGTCCTCGTCCGCCGCGTCGTGGAAAGCCCTGAGGCTTTTCCCGCGCTCGACGAAGTGCGGAAGAAGGCGACATGCGCGCCCTTCGAGGGGTGAGCGCGGACGAGCGGCGCGATCAGGCGCGCTCGGAAATGCCCAACGCGAAGGCATAGACGAGCGCGACTTCCTTCAGCCTTTCAAAACGGCCCGATGCGCCGCCATGTCCCGCTTCCATGTTGATGCGGAGTAGTGTGAGCCGCGCATCGGTGCGCAACGCGCGGAGCTTCGCCGCCCATTTGGCGGGCTCCCAATAGGTGACGCGCGGATCGGTGAGGCCGCCAAGCGCGAAAATGTGCGGATAGGCTTGCGCCCGCACATTGTCATAGGGGCTGTAGGAGGCCATGTAGCGATAGGCTTCCTCATTCTCGATGGGGTTGCCCCATTCGTGCCATTCGGGCGGCGTGAGCGGCAGCGAGGCATCCAGCATCGTCGCCAGCACATCGACGAAGGGCACTTCCGCGATGATGCCGTTGAAGAGATCGGGCGCCATATTGGCGACCGCGCCCATGAGCATGCCGCCCGCGCTGCCGCCATGGCCGACGATCCTGCCGCGCGCGGTGAAGCCTTCCTTCGCGAGATGCTCGCCCGCGGCGATGAAGTCGGCGAAGGTGTTGCGCTTCTTCAGCAGCTTTCCGTCCGTGTACCAGCGATAGCCCTTTTCCATCCCGCCGCGAATATGCGCGATCGCATAGACGAAGCCGCGATCGACGAGCGAGAGCGCGGTGACCGAGAAGGATGAGGGAATGCTGATGCCGTAGGAGCCATAGCCGTAGAGAAGGCATGGCGCGCTGCCGTCGAGCTTCGTCGTCCGGGCGTAGAGAAGCGAGATCGGCACCCGCTCGCCATCCGCCGCCGTGGCGAAGATGCGCCGCGTCACATAGTCGGCGGGGTTGTGGCCGGAAGGCACTTCCTGCCGCTTCCGCAGCACGCGCGCCCGCGTCTCCATGTCGTAGTCATAGACTTCGGACGGCGTCGTCATGGAGTTGTAGGAAAAGCGCGTCGTCGCCGTGTCGTATTCATAGCCGGGCGCGAGATTGAGATCGTAGGCTTCCTCGTCGAAGGCGATCTCGTGCTCGCTTCCATCGGCGAGGCGCCGGATGACGATGCGCTGAAGCCCGTCGCGCCGTTCCATGCGCGCATGGTGGTCGCGATAGGCGACATGCGAGAGGATGAGCGTTCCGGGGCGATGCGGCACCACATCGCGCCAGTTCGCCCGCTCCGGCGCCGCTACGGGCGCTTCGACGAGCTTGAAGTCCTCCGCGCCATTGGCATTGGTGAGAATGAGAAAGCGCCCGCGTGCCTCGTCATGCTCGATGTCGTATTCGACACCATGCTCCCGCGCGCTGACGAGCCGAGGCGGCGTGTCGGGCGCATCGGCCGGGATGAGGCGAAGCTCGCTCGTCTGGTGGTCATGCGTGTCGATGACGAGATAGCGCCCGCTCTGCGTCTTGCCGACGCCGACATAAAAGCCGATATCGCTTTCCTCATAG
Organism: Parvibaculum sp.; assembly: GCF_035325945.1. GTDB lineage: Bacteria > Pseudomonadota > Alphaproteobacteria > Parvibaculales > Parvibaculaceae > Parvibaculum. The sequence goes on along the minus strand of NZ_DAOKYX010000001.1, from coordinate 18,611 downwards.
ACGAGCTGGTCTTCGGCTGCGGGCGTGCCGACGATGTGGCGGAAGACCTTGAGCGGCCGGTGCTCCTCGTCCACATGCACATAGAGAAAGCTCTTGCCCGCCGCGTCCCAGGCAATGCCGGGCGATGTGTCGGGCACCTCGTCGGCGAGGTCCTTGCCCGTCGAAAGATCGCGCAGGCGCAGGCTGAAATATTCCGAACCCTTGCGGTCGGCCGACCATGCGAGGAGGCGATGATCGGGCGAATGATCGGCATCGCCGATGCGGAAATAGGCTTCGCCCTCAGCTTCGGCGTTGCAGTCGAGAAGCGTTTCCTCCGTGCCGTCCGGCTGCCTCCGCGCGAAGACCGGCTGCTGCGCGCCTTCCCGGTAGCGCGTGAAATAGGCATAGGCGCCATCGGGCGCGGGAACGGAGCTGTCCTCTTCCTTGATGCGTCCCTTCATCTCGGCAAAGAGCGTCTCGCGCAGCGCGGCGAGCGGAGCCAGCGCCTCGTCCGTATAGGCGTTCTCTGCCTCGATATAGGAGCGGATGTCGGGCGCCAGCTTTTCGGGCGCGCGCATCACCTCGCGCCAGTCGGGATCGCGAAGCCAGGCATAATCGTCCGTTCGCGTGATGCCGTGATGCGTGTCGGATTGCGGGCGGGCGTCGGCTTTCGGCGCCTGCGCCGGAGGTGTCAGTTTCATGGATCGGGTGTCACGGAGCTTCCGGCTCGTCGTCCGGGCGGAAATCGAGTGCGGTGCCGTTCATGCAGAAGCGCAGGCCCGTCGGGCGCGGTCCGTCGGGAAAGACGTGACCGAGATGCGCCTCGCAGGTGGCGCAGAGCGCCTCGACGCGGCGCATGCCATGCGAGACGTCCTCGCGCTCCTCGATCAGACCGGCCTCGATCGGCGCGAAGAAGCTCGGCCAGCCGGAACCGCTTTCATACTTGGTTTCGGAGCGGAAGAGCGGGGCGCCGCAGGCGACGCAATGGAAGGTTCCCTTGCGATGCTCGTCGAGCCAAGGCCCGGTAAAGGCACGCTCAGTTCCGCACTGGCGCGTGACCCTGTATTGCTCGGGCGTCAGTTCGGCGCGCCATTCCGCATCGCTTTTGACAATCTTCGGGCGCGATGTTTCGGACATGAGCCGCCTCCTGTGGTGAAGCCCCGCGCCTCCGCGATGAAGGCGCGGGGAAAAGCCGTCTTATTCGAAAACGAGGCTCAGCGTCTCGGCAACCATGGCCGGCCGCTCCTGGCCTTCGATTTCCATCGTCACTTCATTGGTGAGCTGATAGCCGCCCGACTTCGGCTGGGCGTCCTTCAGCTTCACGCGCGCGCGGACCTTGGAGCCGACGGGCACCATATTGGTGAAGCGCACCTGGTTCGAGCCGTAATTGATGCCGCGCGTCACGCTCTTGATCGTGCTCACCTTGCCCATGAGGAAGGGCAGGAGCGAAAGCGTGAGATAGCCATGCGCGATGGTCGGCATGCCGAGTTCCTTCTGCGTCCGCTCCGGATCGATATGGATCCACTGGTGGTCGCCCGTCGCATCGGCAAACTTGTTGATCCGGTCCTGATCGATCTGGACCCAGTCGCTGACGCCGATTTCCTTGCCCTTTTCGGCAATATATTCGGCAACCGTGTTGAAAGTGCGCATCCGCAAGTCTCCGTCGTGCTTTGGGAGTGATGAAGTCTGGAGGCCCGGCAAGGGGCCTTTGACGGTTAAACTAGCCCGTGGGGCAGGGGAGCGCCAACCCGTAATCGGGATCGCCGATCGCGGCGCGCGCCTTGCCGCGCTCAGAAGGACAGCCTCATGCGGACCCGGCGGTCATCCTCTGAATCGGATGTCAGCGCCTCTTCGAGCCAGCCCCAGGCTTCGCCTTCCGTCACGATCACGATCTTGCTGCTCGGCCAGCCCAGCGCCTCGAAGGCGTGAGCCACATTTTCGGCGCGCTTGCGCGACAGCCGGACATTCGCCGCCGCATTGCCGGTCTTGCTCGACTTGCCGAAGAGGCAGAGCTGGCCGGCCTGCTTGCCCTTGGCGAGCCCGTGCACATAGGAGATGCGCTCATGCCCGTCCGGCCTGATGCGGCTCGAATTGGTATCGAAGTAGACGTAGTAGTCCTGCGTGAAGGCGCGGCCGGCGCCCGGATTGTTGCGGCACCGCCCGCCATAGGTCGAGACTTCCGCGGCTTGCGCCATCTGGGTGTAGTCGGCCACCAGGAACAAGGATGCAGCTGCAAGGCCGGTGGCGGCCAGCGCGAGACGTGCGATTTTCATATGAGCCCCCGCGAGATTCGCAGGTTCCATAATAGCACAAGTCGCGCGCCGGCCGCCGCCGTGCGTCAGACGATCTTGGAGTCCTTGTTGCCCCAGTAGCGGTCGCGGATGAGGCGCTTGTAGAGCTTGCCGGTCGCATGACGCGGCAGCTGCTCCTCGAAGTCGATCGAGCGCGGACATTTGATTGCCGAAAGCTGGCTCCGGCAGAACTCCAGAAGCTCGGCCTCGAGCGCGGGGCCGGCATCCTTCCAGTCCACGGGCTGAACGACCGCCTTCACCTCTTCGCCGAAATCCTCGTTGGGCACGCCAATCACCGCGACGTCCGCGACCTTCGGATGCAGGACGAGAAGGTTCTCCGCCTCCTGCGGGTAGATGTTGACGCCGCCGGAGATGATCATGAAGGCCTTGCGGTCGGTAAGGTAGAGATAGCCTTCCTCGTCAACCCGGCCGATGTCGCCAAGCGTGGTCCAGCCCTTCGGGTGGCGCGACTCCGCCGTCTTCTTCGGGTCGTTGTGATACTCGAACTGGGCCTCGCTCTCGAAATAGATGACGCCCGCCTCGCCGACGGGAAGCTCGTTGCCCTCTTCGTCGCAGATATGAATGATGGCGTTGAGCGCCCTGCCGACCGAGCCCTTGTGCTGCAGCCACTCTTCCGAGTTGAGCGCGCAGAAGCCGTTGCCCTCCGAGCCCGCGTAATATTCATAGATGACGGGGCCCCACCATTCGATCATCTGCTCCTTGACGGGGATGGGGCAGGGGGCGGCGGCGTGGATCGCGACCTTGAGCGAGGATACGTCGTATTTCAGGCGCACTTCCTCCGGAAGCTTCAGCATGCGGATGAACATGGTCGGCACCCACTGGCTGTGAGTGGCCTTGTACTTCTCGATGAGCTGGAGAGCGCCTTCCGCGTCGAAATGCTCCATGACGATGACAGTGCCGCCGAGGCGCTGCACGGTCATGCACCAGCGCAGGGGCGCGGCGTGATAGAGGGGCGCGGGCGAGAGGTAGATCGAGTTCTCGTCCATCGCATAAAGGAGCGCGCCAAGCGTGGTGAGACCCGTCGGCTCGTCGATGGCGCCGCCCGTGAGCGGGTGCTTGACGCCCTTCGGCCGCCCCGTCGTGCCCGACGAGTAGAGCATGTCGGTGCCCGCCGTCTGATCGGCGATGGGTGTCACGGGAAGCTTCGCCCGCGCATCCTCGTAGGATTCGTAGCCGGCGATCGCGCCGCCCACGGAGAAGAGCCGCTCGACCTTCGGCAGATGATTGCCGTCGATGAGTTCGCGCGCCACAGTCTCGAGCGACTGGGAGACGAAGAACATCCGCGCGCCGCAATCGGCGGCGACATAGGCGATCTCGCCGGCCGTCAGCCGCGACGAGATGCAGGTGAAGTAGAGGCCCGCGCGCTGCGCGCCCCAGCAGATCTCGAAGTAGCGTGCGTCGTTCTCCATGAAGATGGCGATGGCGTCGCCCGGCTTGAGGCCGGCTGCACGGAAGAGATGCGCCGTCTGGTTCGAGCGTTCGTCGAGTTCCTTGTAGGTCACCGTTTCGCCCGTCGCTGCCATGATATAGGCGGGTTTCGTGGGCGTCTTCTGAGCGTGGATATAAGGGTGCATCAACTCGTCTCCCGGAGAGGCAATGGCCGGACTTCGCTTTTTTGCGGGTCCGTTGTTATATCAGGGCCGGACCGATCTGCGGGCCCCATTTTGCGTGAAAGGGAGCGCAAGACGAGCGCCGCGTCAACTCGCGCATGTTGACGCAACGGAAGGGCGGCCCCGCCGCGACGGATCAGGCATCAAGCCGCAACAGGGAGCGAAAACATGGCCTATGAGACGATCAAATACGAGGTTGAGGATCAGATTCTGACGATCACTCTCAACCGCCCCGACAAGCTCAACGCCTTCACCGGTCAGATGATGTTCGACATCATCGACGCCTTCGACAAGGCGGATGCCGACGACAATGTGCGCGCCATCATCGTCACCGGCGCGGGCCGCGCCTTCTGCGCGGGTGCCGACCTCTCGGCGGGCGCCAAGACCTTCGACTATGCGGCCCGCGAGGATCGCCCCGAAAAATCCGGGACGCCCGTGAAGCCCAATGGCGAGATCGACTGGAGCCATGAATCGGTGCGCGATGGCGGCGGCCGCGTTTCGCTGCGCATCTTCGAGAGCCTGAAGCCCGTGATCGCGGCCGTGAACGGGCCCGCCGTCGGCGTCGGCGTCACCATGCAGCTTCCGATGGATATCCGCCTTGCGTCGGAAGACGCGAAGTTCGGCTTCGTCTTCGCCCGCCGCGGCATCGTGCCCGAAGCCTGTTCGAGCTGGTTCCTGCCGCGCGTCGTCGGCATCAGCCAGGCGCTCGAATGGACCTATACGGGCCGCGTCTTCGGCGCGCAGGAAGCGCTCGAAGGCGGTCTCGTCAAGAAGCTCTACAAGCCCGACGAGCTTCTGCCCGCCGCCCGCGCGCTCGCCCGCGAGATCGCCGACAATACCGCGCCCGTCTCCGTCGCGCTCACGCGCCAGATGCTCTGGCGTATCGGCGCGGCCGACCATCCGATGGAAGCGCACAAGATCGACAGCCGCGCCATCTATGCGCGCGGCGCCGCCGCCGACGCGAAGGAAGGCGTCATGTCCTTCCTCGAGAAGCGCCCGGCGAATTATCCCAACCGGGTCTCGACGGATATGCCGTCCTTCTTCCCCTGGTGGGACGAGCGCAAATACAGCTAATCGCCATGGGCCGAAGCAGCCGGCGCGTGACCGCGCGCCGGCGCTTCGAGATCCCAGAGCGATGTGAAGAAGAAGATCGAGAGCCAGAGCACGATCATCAGCCCCACCGGCAAGAGCACGGCATCGAGCGGGCCCAGCCAGCTGATGATATAGCCCATGAAGAGCGCGCCGATCGGACCGCCGCCCATGGAGCCGAGCTGGAAGGCCGAGATAAGCCGCGCGCGCATATGCGGGCTTGCCGTTTCCTGAACGATGGCGCGCGACTGGGTCATCGAAACGCCGGCCGCCAGTCCCCAGCCAAGCGCCAGCAGATCGACCACATAGATCGAAAAGCCGAAATGCATGATCACCATGACGCAGGATCCCGTGCACATGGCGAGCATCATCGCGCGCCCCTGCCGGCGGATGGGGCGAAGGCGGCTCAGCGTGAAGGAGGAAAGGCCGATGCCGCCGAAGAAGCACATGTTGATGAGCGCGAGTTCGGGCGAACTGCCGTGATAGACGTCGCGCACCATGATCGGGAAGAGCACCATGAAGACGCCCATGAAGAGAATGCCCGACATGAACATCATCAGCACCACGGGGCGAAGCCGCTCGCTCCGCCAAAGGACGACGAGCCCCTCCTTGATCTCCGATAACTGGGAGCGGCGCGGCCCGGCCGTGGCGGCGGGCGGCGCGGGGGTGAGCCGCGACGTGGTGAAGGAGGCGCCCGCGAGGAGCGCGCTCTGGAGGACGAAGAGCGCGGGCGCGCCGGCGAGCATCGCCGTGCCGCCGATGAGGAAGCCCGCGACCTGCCCGAGGAACTGGCCGCTCATGGAAAGCGCGACGCCGCGCTGAATATTGCCCTTGAGGCTCGTGATGGCGACGCGGGTGAGCATGGCGTCGCGCGCCGGCATGACATAGGCGCCGAGAATGCCGAGGATGACGCCGAAGCCGAGGATCAGCTCATAGGTGAGATAGCCCGCATAGATGAGCGCCGCGAGGGCGAGCGGCGGTATCATCTGTATGGTCTGGAGCCGCCGCAAATGATTGCGCAGCTCGAGACGGTCGGCGAGCGCGCCGCCGAAAAGCGTGAACATCAGCATCGGCAGCATCATCATCATCTGCGCGATGCCGACGCGGTCCGAACTCTCGTTGAGCACGATGGCGATGATCCAGGGAAAGATCACGCCCTGAATGCCCGTTGAAATGAAATAGAGCCAGATGCCGCTCATATACCAGGCAAGATCGGATGGCTGCGTTTCGCTCGTCATGCTGTCGTCCGGTCCCACGCTCAGGCTTCCTGGGCGTGGTAGCGCCAGAGCGGCGACAGGAAGAGCGCGCCGACGACGCCGACCATCACGAAGGCGGGCACCAGCACGGCCTGGTGAATGCCGAGCCCGCCGACAAGAAAGCCCATGAGCAGGGAGCCGATGGGGGCGCCGCCCGAAAATCCGAGCTGATAGAAGGCGAGCACGCGCGCCCTGTGGCTCTCGGGCGCCGCGAGCTGGACGATGGTGCGCCCCATCGTCATCGTCGTGCCCGCGCCGATACCCCAGAGGAAGCAGAGTATGCAGAGCACCGCAAAGGGGATGGTCAGCGAAAGAAGCGCCAGAATGGCGAGGCCGCTCGTAATCGCGCCCATCATCACGCGGCCGCGCCTTGCGATATGACCGATCTTCAGCAGCGCCATGGTGGCAAAGATCGTGCCGCCCCAGAAGCAGATGTTGATGAGCGCAAAACGGATCGCGAATTCCGTGACGGTGCTGTGATAGATGTCGCGCACCATCAGCGGCAGCACCACCATGAAGCTGCCGACATAGAAAAGCCCGACCGCGAAATTGACGCCGATCACCGCGAAGACAATGCTGTGCGCCCGCGCGGTGGCGATGCCGTCCAGTATCTGCGCGAGCCGGCCTTCGCCCGTGTCCACCTGTGTCGGCGGCAGGGGTTGCAGCTTCGTCGTCGCCCAGCCGCCGGCGATCAGCAGCGCGGCCTGAAAGATGAGCAGCGCCGGCGCGCCGATAATGGCGGCAAAGGCGACGATGAGCATGCCGGCAAGCTGTCCGCCCATCTGCGTGCCCATGGTCAGCGTCACCGCCTGCTGAATGTCCGTTTCGGCGATGCGCGTCAGCGCTGAATCGCGCGCGGGCATGGCGAAGGCGCCAAGCGTGCCCATGGCCAGCGCATAGGCGATCAGGAACGGGTAGCTCAAATATCCACTGATGAAGACGACGGCCAGCACCAGCGGGGGGATGGCCGCCAACCAGTGCATGCGCACCAATATGCGCCGCACGTCGCCATGATCGGCCACGGTGCCGCCAAGCAGCATGAAAAGCAGCGACGGCGCCATCAGCGACATCTGCGCGATGCCGAGCCGCGCCGCCGGTTCATGCAGCACCTGCGTCACCAGAAACGGAAAGATGACGAACTGAATGCCGAGGCTGATATACCAGCTCGCCTGACCGCCGAGATAGAGGCGCAGACGCTGTGACCGCGTTGTGGCATCCGTCATCCCGGCATCGATTGCCTGCTCCCCCGGCACAGTCATCTGATCCTCACTCGATTCGCTGGCATTTCGCCATTATCGTTCCCGCAAACTATAGCATCTGGGCGCGCCGCAACCCCACTCGCGAACCCTTATGTGAATTTTTTCTGACATCGAGCGGAAGAAGGTCCGATTTCAGTCTCCGTTAAGCGAAGGGCGGCGATAAGGAGCGCAGAAGTTTCCGCATGTCTTCGCATGCATCAGTGTCCGAGTGCAGGATGACCACACCGACAGCCCGTGACCTCGCCGCGCCGGTTGCGCCCCTCTCGCCTGAAATGTCCTGCGCCGATGTATTCGATCGCCTGCTCAAGGAGGGCGACCTTCTCAACATTCCCGTCGTCGACGGCGAGCATCCGGTTGGCCTCGTCAGCCGTCAGGATTTCCTGCTCGTCTATGTGCGCATGTATGGCCGCGAGATTTACGGGCGCCAGCCCATCACCGCGCTTATGAACAGCAATCCGGTCATCGTCGATGCGGAGATGAATTGCGAAGACATCAACACACGGCTCCTCTCGACCCCGGAAAGCTTTGCTCTGCAAGGTTTCATCGTCGAGGAGGGCGGGCGCTATCTCGGCCTCGGCTCCGCCGCCATGCTCATGCGCATCACCGGCGACATCGTCATGCGTCGCGCCGAGGAGCTTGAGCGCCAGCGCCGCCGCGCTGAAGCCGCCAATGAAAGCAAGACCCAGTTTCTGGCCGGCATGAGCCACGAACTTCGCACACCCCTGAACGCCATCATCGGCTTTGCCGATCTGATCCGCATGCAGCTTTTCGGCCCCGTCGATCCGCCGCGCTATCTCGAATATGTCGAGGACATCTACGACAGCGGCGTCCACCTGCTGCACATGATCAACGAGCTTCTCGACATGGCTAAGATCGAGGCGGGCCGTTTCGATCTCCATGAGGACGAGATCGACCTGCGCTACATCGGCGCCGAAGTCCTGCGCATGCTGCGCCAGTCGGTGGAAACGGCCCGCGTCAAACTCGATGTGCGCCTTCCCGCGGCCTTGCCTCTCATCCGTGCTGACGAGCAGCAGGTACGCCGCGTGCTGGTGAACCTTCTGTCGAACGCGATCAAGTTCACCCCTGCAGGCGGCAGCATCACCTTATCCGCCCATGAGCGCGCCGACGGATGCCTTGAAATGACCGTGACCGACACCGGCATCGGCATTCCCCCCGACAAGCTCGACAAGGTGCTTGAACCTTTCGAGCAGGTGGAGAATTCCTTCACGCGCACCCGCGCAGGCACCGGCCTTGGTCTGCCGCTGACCAGGGCCATGGTCGAAGTGCATGGCGGGACGCTGACGCTGGAAAGCGAACTCGGTCGCGGCACATGCGTCCGCGTCTCGCTCCCCGCTGGCCGCATCCTCCGGCGCGCGAGCATCGACGCGGCGTGAAAATGCCTCAGGCGGGTGACGCGCCGTTCACCAGCCCAAGCCCCGCCGTCCTGTAGCCCAGCAGTTCAAGCATCGTGTCGGAGGCGAATTGCCTGACGGACGGATCGAGCGCCAGAAACCAGTTTTCCTGCGTGCGGTAGATCGGCCTCGTGTACCAGGCGAAAATCCCGGCGCCACGCGCGTTGCGCCGTTCGCCTCCGTGAAGTCGTCCACGCACCAGCAGATATTGACCCCCTGCGGTTCCGCGGGCCACGGCTCCGGCACGAATATCTGATCGGCATGCAGCACCATCTCGCCGCCGCCGCACAAGCGCAATCTGTTGCAGCGTCACCTGGTTTTCATTTGTCACCCCGGGCTTGTCCTGGGGTCCAGGAGCCACGTACCCAGAACTTGCTGCCGAGCATCACCGCGCCAGCGCCATCATCTCCCGATAGGTCAGCACATGCCGCCCCGTGCCGCTGCGCAACGCAGCCGCAACCATGGCGGCGGCGATCGTGTCGGCCGGAATGCCGCGATAGATGTCGAGCGAGCCGACAAGGAGGAGGTTGAGCGCAGGCATCGCCGCCATCATGGCGGCCTCGGCGGGCCGCCTCTCGTTGCGCTCGCCGAAAATGAGGCCCGGCCGGAAAATATGCGTCGCGCCGAAGCCGATTGAAGCGACCGCCTGTTCCGCTTCGCCCTTGATGCGCGAATAGAAGACGCGCGAATCCGGCGAAGCGCCGATGGCCGAGACGAGAAGAAAGCGCGTGGCGCCCGCCGCTCTTGCCGCCCGCGCGAAAGCCGCCACATAGTCGAGGTCGATGCGCGCGAAGGCGGACTGGCTTCCGGCTTTCCTGATCGTCGTGCCGAGCGCGCAGAAGGCATCGTCCACCCTTGTGCCCTTACGGGCGATCGCGTCCTCGACATGCTCGAAATCGGTGACGATCTCTGTGAGCTTCGGATGGCTGATGCCGAGGCTGCGCCTTGTCACGGCGATGACCGCGCCATAATCGGGCGAGGCAAGAAGCCGTTTCAGCACGAACCCTCCGACAAGCCCGGTCGCGCCAGCAATGAGCGCCGTCTTTCCCGTCATCGCGGTATCTCCCCCGTATAGCGCGCCCGCGGCCGGATCATCTGGCCCGAGCGATATTGTTCGATCGCATGCGCGATCCAGCCCGCCGTGCGGCCGAGCACGAAAACGGCGAGCCCCGCGCCGGGCAGCATCCGCAACGTAGCGCCGAGCGCGCCTATGGCGAAGTCGATGCTCGGCCTGAGCCCGCCCGCATCCTCCATCACATCGACGATGCGGAGCGAGCGGAGGAAGGCCGGATCGTCGCCATGGCTTTCCTTCATCATGCCGATGAGGGCGGCCGCGCGCGGGTCGCCGTCGGGATAAAGCGGATGGCCGAAGCCGGGAACGGGATCGCCGTTCCGCAGCCGGTGGAGCACGGCGTCCTCGAGATCCTGACGATGCGCCATGTCGGTGAGAAAGCCCTCGACGCGATTGGTGAAACCGCCATGGCGCGGGCCTTGCGCGGCGCAGATGCCCGCCTCGATCGCGGCATAGAGCGTCGCACCCGTGCCCGCGACGCAGCGCACCGTGAAGGCGGAAGCGTTGAGCTCGTGATCGGCGCAAAGAACGAGCGTCGCGCGGATGAGATCGGCGGCGCGCCTGTCGCCGAAGGTGAGCGCGCGAGCCAGCGCCTCATGCACGGGCTCGCCCGAGGGCGCGGTACCGCAAATGATGGCGGCGACGAAGCGCAGGAGCCGCGCTCCGGTCGTGGCAAGGCCGCGATCCGTCATGTTGTAGATCGAGGGGTCGTCCTGCGCGGCGAGCGGCAGAAGGGCGAGCGCGCGTTCAATGCGGCCGCTCGCGGCAAGCTCCGAGGCGAGCCTTTCGACCGTTGGCGACATTGCCGGAATCGCCTCGCGCGTGAAGGGCTGCACGTCCCGGCAGCCCCAGAGCAGCGCCGCCACCTGTTCGAGGCTCGAATTGCGGGCGAGTGCCGTCGCGTCCGAGCCGCGATAGTAGAGCTTTCCGTCGGCGATGAGCGTGATGGCGGAATCGAGCACCGGCACGCCGCCGAAACTCGCGATCCCGTTCGCGCTTCCCGGCTGCGCCGCGCCGCCCGGCGCGCTCGAGCGCCGCTGCTTCAGAAGGCGCACATCCTCCGCCCGGTAGCGCCGCGCCCTGCTGTCCGGCACGGGCTCGGAGCGGATCATGTCCCGGCTCACATAGGCGTAGAGCGTGGCGAGGCTGATGCCCAGCTCCGCCGCGGCTTCCTTGGCGGAGAGGTAGAGCTTTTCCGTGGCCTCGGTTGCGGTCTGGCGCGGCATGGCTTCTCACTTTTTATAGTATTGATCAGCTTAATCAAGATTGACGCTATTGCAAGGCCTGACCACCTTGTCTGGAAAAGGGGCCGTTGTCGCGGCTTCCGCTTCGACAAGTGAAAGGAGAGCGTCATGTCCGAGAATGTCATCATGGGAGCAGGCGGCCGCGCGACGGCGGCGGGCCTCGACAATGTGGTCGCGGCCGAAACGGCCCTGAGCCATGTGGATGGCGAGGCGGGCCGCCTCATCATCGCCGGCCATGACCTCGAAACTCTGGTCGCCACGCATGATTTCGAGGGCGCGGCGGCGCTCCTCTGGCGCGTGGCCGGGCTCGATCCCGCCCCCTCGCGCGAGGCGGTGGCGGCTGGTCTTGCCCGCGCCCGGGTCGAGGCCTTCGCGCTGGTGCCGAAGCTTCTTGCCGCCACGGAAGGGTTGAGCGTGACCGAAGGGCTCAGGACCGGTTTCTCGATGCTCTCTGACGAGGGCGCGCTTCCCGCCCATATCCGCGCGGTCGGCGCGGCGCCGGTCTTCATCGCCGCGCTCTGCCGCCGCGAGGCTGGCGCGGCCGCCATCGCGCCCGATGCGGGGCTAGGCCATGCCGCGGATTTTCTCCGCATGCTGAAGGGTGAAATGCCGAGCGATGCCGAGGCGAAGGCGCTCAATGCCTATCTCGTCACGGTGACGGATCATGGCATGAACGCCTCGACCTTCACCGCGCGCGTCATCGCCTCGACGCGGGCAGGCACGATTTCCGCCATTGTCGGCGCGCTCTGCGCGCTCAAGGGCCCGCTGCATGGCGGCGCGCCTGGCCCCGTCCTCGACATGCTGGACGATATCGGCACGCGCGAGAATATCGAGCCCTGGCTGAAGCGCGAGATCGCGAAGGGCGAGCGCCTGATGGGCTTCGGCCATCGCGTCTATCGCGTCCGCGATCCGCGTGCCGACGTCTTCAACAAGGCGGTGACGCTGCTCACGAACGGCAATGAGCGCGTGCTCTTCGCCCGCGATGTCGAGCGCGCGGCGCTGGCGGCGCTCAAGGCCGCCAAGCCTGACCGGCGGCTCGACACGAACATGGAATATTACACCGCCGTGCTTCTGGAGGCGCTCGGCATACCGCGTTCTGCCGTCACCGCCGTCTTCGGCATGTCGCGCGTCGTCGGCTGGACGGCGCATGTGATCGAGCAGGAGCGCGTCGGCCGCCTCATTCGTCCGCAGTCGCGCTATATCGGTGACTGGCCGGACGACAAGGCCGCCTAGCGCCTGTCCATGAACCTCAGCAGGGCGGCTTCGAACCGAACGCCGCCCTGGCGAGATAGACCGCGGGCTGATCCAGAAGCTCCGGGTGCCACTCGCCATTTCGCACGACCTTGCCGGCGAGCTGGTCATAGGAATTCGTGTCCGCGACGGGCGCGCAATCGGTGGGGGCGAGGGGCAGGCCGAGCGCCTGCTTGTCGGTGTCGCTTTCACGGACATATTTGGCCGAGCGGAAATACCCCTCGATGAACTGGCGGCAGCGCAGGCCCGGCGAGGGCGTGCGCCCCTGCGGGTTCAGCGAATATTCCGCCAGCACCTTGCACGCTTCGTAAAGCTCTTGGCCGGTAGAAATATGGCTGCGGGCGGCCGCCTCCCGTGCCGGGAGCATGATGAATGCGGCAAGCCCGAGCAGAAGCGCTGCGGGTATCCATGATCGGTTCATTGCGGGACCTCCCCGTGCGGCGGCAGTATATCACCCGGGTGGAGACTATCGAGGTGGGGTCGCGATCGCGGGAAGTAAAGGGGCCGGTTGCCGGAGGGGAGGCATGAAGACGCGGCTCGCCATTTATGGCGTCGATGAATATCAGGGCGCGCTGATGTCGCGGCGCGCCGCGGCCCGCGGCATTTCCCATATCGGCGCGGGCCGGGACATCGCGTGTGTCGCGACGCATGCCAATGCCACGCTCTCCGGCAAGGAGCATCCGGTGGAGCCGCGCGTCTTCGGCCTTGGCGATGTCTCGCGCATCGCGTCCCAGCTCGATGACGTGGCCGTGCTGATCAATTGCGCGACGCCCTTCGGCGAAACCGCCGCGCCGCTCATCGCCGCCGCGCTTGCCACCGGCACACATTATCTCGACCTCGGGAGTTCAACGCCTCACCTCGCATCCGTCATGGCGCGAGATGCCGATGCCGTGGCGGCAGGCGTCACTCTTCTATCCGGCGTTTCCTTCGATTTCGCCGCGGCCGAAGCCGTGGCGGCGCGACTGGCGACACTTCTGCCGATGGCGCGCGCGCTCACCCTTGCGGCCAAACGCGCCAACCTATCGCGAGCCGAAGCGAGGGAACTCGTCGCCGCATTGCGCCGGCCGGGCGAGGTCGCGAAGAACGGGCAACTCGTCCGGGCCATGCCTGCCGCGCGCATGGTCGATGTCGATTTCGGAAAGGGGCCGGAGCGGGCGGCGCTGGCGCCCTGGCGCGGCGAGGCGGTCGCCTGCCGCCGCCGCCTGCCATATTCGTCGATCGAGACATTCGAGGTCTTGCCCGCGCCGCTCGCCCGTCTGATGAGGCGCGGCACCCTGGCGCATTTCCTGTTCCGGCGCGGCTGGCGGGCGGCAAGTCTCGAGCGGCGTCTCGCGCATGGCCGGGAGGGCACCCCCGACGCCGAGCTTCAGCGCGCCCGCGCCGTCGTCTGGGGCGAGGCGCGCACGCCCGATGGCAGGGTGAGGCGGGCTCGCCTCGAAACGCCGGCGGCGCCGGTTTTTAGCGCGGATGCGGCGTTCCTCATCGCGCAGCGCCTTGTCGAAGGGGCGGGGATGCCCGGCTTCCGCCTGCCCTCGGAGGCGGCAGGCGCGGCGCTCGTTGAAGGAATAGAGGGTGTGACGTGGCGGGAAATAGCCGACGCGGAGGAAACGTTCGCGCCCGATCCGGTTGCGCTTGCGGACGCGCCCTGACCCTTATTGCGCGGGTTTCCTGATGCCGAGCCAGCGATCCTTGAGCTGCGTGAGGCATTCGCGTTCCGAATACTGGCTCGTCGCCATGAGCGCCAGGCGCTCGGCCGCTTCGGGCGTCTTGCCCGGTTCGGCGCCCATGGCCTCGGCCATCTTCGAATAAGCTTCGCGCGCCATGTCCTTGGCGAGCATGCGGCAGGGATCGAGCGTGCCATAGGTCGCAAGCGGCCAGATCACCAGCGCGGCGACGATGAGCGCGATCAGTCCAAGGATGATTCTCACCTGAAACCTCCTTCAGTTCATGCGCAGCGGCTGGCGCTGCCGGGCGGGCGCCGCGTCCTCAATATCCGCTGGGGCCGTTGCGCCTCCCGCGGCCCATATCCTCGCCAGCGCCGGGCGCGTTCGTGGTGCTGGCGCGGCAGGAATTGAACCCCGCCTTCCAGCCCGCGCGATAGGCCTTGTTCGTGTTCCAGAGTTCGGGATCGCGAATGACGGTGGCGGAATTTCCGGGCACATAGCCCGTGCCGGTGCCGCAGCCGGCCGAATAGCCGGCCTTGTATTCCGGCTTCTCGGAATAATCCTCGCCGAACATCGTTCCGCAGGCCGAAAGCGTCATGGCCAATCCGAGGATCGCCGCGGCAAGAACGGGCTTCGGGAGATTTTTTGCCATATTGCGGCTCCTTGGTGGCGCGGCGAACCGCGGCGAGCATAGCCGAGTGACCCGCAGCCGCAACCCGCCCGCTTATAGTTTACGGGGTTTTAATTCAGCCGATGCTCAGATGGGGGAGCGTGGAAAGGGGCGGGCTCCCTCGTGGGGTTGTGGCGGCGATGGCATCGATTGGACTGATGGGCGAGCAGGGCGTGAGCGCGGAGGCAGTGCCTTCGCTGCATGAGCGCGACCTGTTGCTGAGAAGGCTCGCCGATCTCGCCGTGCTGCCGCCGGGCCGCGTCACCCCGCAGGAGCGGGCGCTGGTCGATATGGTCATGGCGACGGCCGTCTCGCGGCTCGATGTGGCGCAGCGCTGCCGCATCGCCGAGCGCGTGGCGCAACTGCCGGAAGGCCCGCGCGAACTGACGCTCGCCCTTGCCCGCGACACGATCGAGGTGGCCGCACCCGTGCTCGCCGAGGCCGCGAACATTCAGGGCAGCGATCTCGTCGAGATCGTTCGTGTGACGAGCATGGATCATCGTCTCGCCGTCGCCAGCCGCAAGATCCTTCCACCCGCCGCCATCGACGCCCTGATCGAGTATGGAAACACCGATGTCCTGCGCCGCATGCTCGAAAACCGCAGCATCGAAATTTCGAGCCGTTCCATGGAAGTTCTCGTGCGCCGCAGCGCCAGCGAGCCGGAGCTTCACGCGCCGCTCCTCGAAAGGCCCGAACTCAATCAGCGTCTCGCCCTGCTCATGTTCTGGTGGGTGTCATCGGGGACGCTGCGCGTCGAAATCCTGAACCGCCATGCCGTCGAGCGGCGCATGATGCATATCGCCATCGCGGATGTGCTCGAAGGGGGCCTCGCCGCATCGGGAGCGGATGAAGCTTTGCGGGTCGCGCTGTCGCTTGTCCATCCGCCAGCGACGATCGCGAAACCTCAGCTCACGCGCCTCGTCAACCTCGCCACGCTCGGGCAGCGCGAGGAATTCGTGATGGAACTTGCGCGCGAGGCGCGGCTCAGGCCGGAAACCGCCTTGCGCATCGTCAGCGATTTCGGCGGTGAGCCTCTGGCGGTTCTTGCCAAGGCGCTGGGCCTTTCGCGGCAGGAATTCGGCGATCTCATCGTCGCGGTCGCGGAGCTGCGAAGCGGCTACGTGCCGGCGAAATCCGATATAGAGCGCATAACGGCCGTGTTCGACGCGATCTCAACAGACCGCGCGGATCTCGTACTGCATTTGTGGGACTGGTCGATCTCGGGCGAGGCCCAGTTTCCGCTGCCGGCCGAGGAATAGCTATTCGGCCGCCGTCGCGGAGGATGCCTCTTGCGGCTCGCGGGCGATGGCGGCGGGCAGGGCGTCGGGCGGCGGCAGGAAAGTCGGCTGCCTCACGATTTCCTCGAGCGCGCGCTGCGCCTTCTGCGCGGTTTCGATGATGTCGCTTTCCGCCTTGTCGACGAGATCGAGTACGGCCCGCGCGCCCGCCAGCACATCGTCGAGCCAGCCTTCCGGCTTGCTGGCCTGCGCCTTGAGGGCGACGGCATCGGCCGCGAGCGTCGTCACCGTGCGGCGCACGGCGGCGGTGTTGAAGTCGACATGTCCCGTCACGAGTTCGACCAGCGTCCGCACCTGCGCGCGCAGACCATCGACGAGCGCGGAGCGTTCGCGCGCGCGACGCCTGTCATCGTCGGCGGGCGGCGCGAGATCGTCGAGAGAAACGCTCAGCACACGGGCGATCGCCGCCATGGTGCGGAACGTGCCATCCTTCTTGCCGGTTTCGATTTCGGACAGATAGGCGGGGCTGATGCCCGCGGCGCGCGCCAGCGCCACCGCCTTCAGCCCGCGCGCCTGCCGCCAGACGCGCACCGGATTCTCGCCATCGGCAATTCTATGCGCCACATTCGCAGGGACGCCGGTTCCCTCGCCGAGCCGGTCGGCGAGCGCCGCGCGCGTGCGGTCGAGATCCTGCGCCGCCTGCTTCAGGCTCATCAGGGTTTCATATTCCTCGGCGGGAACGACGACGAAGAGGGGTTTGCCCTCGGAACCGAAAATCCGCTGATGCGCTGCCTCGCCGGAGTTCTTCGCGGCGCCGATGCCGGGAGTGTTCACGACCTCTCGCCCCCGCTCGCCGTTCTCGCTGATCCGGTAAGTCCTTGTCGCATCGCTATCCGATTTCTGCCTTGCCCTGCGCAGGGCGCGCGGGGCGTCACTCCATCATTGCCGCAACCGGCGACGAAGGCCGGCCTCGTCCCCAGGTCCGGACGCGGCCGGATGATAGCCCCCGGCGAGGGGCGAAGCAAAGCAGGGAATATGTGTCCACCGAACCCGTTCGCACACGCGATATGACCGAGAGGGGGCAGGTGTCGCATTGCGAAACGGACGCGAAACGACAGAGCCCGGCCAATCGTGGCGGGCAGGGCGTCCCGAACCCGGACGGGCGCGAGGGCGCCGGCGGCGACAACAAAAATATATCAGTATACGGAAGTTGTGCCGGGCACCCCGGGGCTAGCTCCGCCAGCGCAGCGTCACCGGCTTCACCGGGTTCTGGAAGGGCCGGCCTTGCGCGGTCGCCTCGTCCCACTCGTTCTTCAGCCGGTGGTACCACTTCGCCTGCACATCGGAATCGTTGATGAGCATGAGCCGGGGCTCGAAGCGCAGTCCCTGCTGCTGAAGGTTCACCATGTCCCGGTCCTGACCGAGAAAGGCGCGCATGAAACGCCGCAGAACGGGCTTCGCGACGGAAAGAAGTGGCAATGTCCAATAAAACGATTGTGTGATTTCCGTCGAGGTCTCGTCGATCGGCGTCACCGCGGTGAGGCCGACGACCCGGTGCCGCCCGGCATGGATGCGCTCGAGGCGGATGCCGGGCAGGCGGAAGGAAATTTCGGTGGTCGGCTTCCCGCCCAGAATCCTGTAGGCGAAGGAATTGCTCGAGGGCGTGTGCTCGACCATGGCGAAGCCCATTTCCGAGGGCGCGAAATTCTTGGCCTTTTCGTGGATCGAGGCCTTCGTCCGCCAGTACCATGACCGGTGCACGAAGGGGCCGTGTGCCGGGTCCATGAGGCCGATCACCGCATGATCCACATGGCATGAGAAGGTCATGCTTTCGCGGATATTGGCGGATTTGCCGTCAAAACCCGGAATGGCGGGCGGCTCATGGGTCGGGGCGAGGTCGGCGCGCTTCTCGTCGGTCATATAGACCCAGATATTTCCGTTCACCTCCCGTACCGGGTAGCGGCGCACGCGAATGCGGGAAACGTCGATGTCCTGGCCGGGAACGAGCGAGGGGATTTCGGTGCAGACACCGGAGGTGTTGAATTTCCACCCGTGATAGGGGCATTCGATGGCGGCCTCGCCGCATCCGCTCGATCCGGCGTCATAGAGATGCCCCGCCGAGAGCGGCACGCCGCGATGCGGGCAGATGTCCCGCAGTGCAAAAGGCTCGCCCTGTCGTGTGCGGCCGAAAACGAGCGGCTCGCCGAGAAGCACCTTGTTCGCCAGGCCGCCGCTCTTCAGCGCCTCCCCGGGCATGGCGAAATACCAGATATCTCTAAGAAACATAGCTGTCCCGATCCGTCGGTTCCCGGCGCGCATTATGCGCGAGGCCGAGGGGCCAGTTCCAGCGCAGATAGGTCGCAGTCCGATATGTCTGAAGAGGCCAAAGAAAGGGCCCCGGAGCGATCTTCTTGGCGAGGAACGCCATTACATAAAGGGGGCCTCTGTGCACTGATTGTGGGGTGGTGGAATCTTCATTTCGACTTCTGCCATGATTATTTTATGAAATCGGATGGCTGTATTCTCCTTGTCCGATGACTATTGAAGATGGCAGA